>JAMCZE010000003.1 GCA_023485845.1 Patescibacteria group bacterium | reverse complement strand
AACGTCAATGGATAACGATTGAGAATTGTGAGCCATATAGCCGAATTCTATTACTTGGAGCGCTGTTTGTAAATTAAATTGTTAGACTTTTCTGGTTAAATAAGTAATAGTATTTTTTATAAATTTGGGCAATAACAACAACTGAATTATCAATGTCATTAAATGTTGGCGTATTTTTTAACTTAGGTTTTTTATCCATGTGGGCCTCAAATTTATCTGCCCTATCTCTTATTGACCGGGTAGCATCGTCTAGTTGCTTTTTATGACCGGCTACGACCGATTGTTGAACGAAATCCCCTGAACCAAAGAATTCCAAAAAGGTTGATTCGTGTGCCCCTCCCGGCCATTCTTTTAAAAACCATTTTCTTGTAACCGTCTCCGCATTAGCTTCGATATCGCTCAACAACTTCCAAAGGCTAACTACATCCCGATGATCGTCTAGGAGCCTTCGAATGGCCATGGACATATAAGTAACGTAATTTCTTCTTGCAAACTCCCAAAGGTAGGGTTCGAGCCTTCCGTCATTAAACCTTTTTGAGAGATTTAAAAAATCTGTATTGTTAAATCTGAGATAGGCCACGCTGACTTCGACTTGCTTAAATTCCTTTTTCCATTTATCCAGTTTAAAATTCTGTTGCTGCATTACTCGAACTATATCATTGCTTGTGCTATGTGGTAATATGCCAGCATAAGGAGTCGGTATGTGTGCGGATAGCCAAGGCCGACTTTCTTTGCTTAAAGTTGCGGTTGTTTTTCCTTGACTTCTGTGGTAATATACAGTCAACAAGTTACCAGCGACAAATCTCCGTGTGAGAAAGTTTGCCGCAAGGCAATCTAGCTGGACCAACTGGCCTCGCATTCCGCGGGGCTTTTATATTTCTGGAAGGTTTTATTTACCAGAGAAGATGTACTTTGCAAACAACTTTTTAGACCGTTGCAGTTTCGCAACCATTTGCTTAGCATCTTCAGCGCCCGGATTATCCTCAAAATAGCGCATCAACCCAGCCAAAGCATCGGCCAGCTGCACACCGAAGTAAGAAGATTCACTCCGTACTGTTTTCAGCTTCTTGACGGTTATATCTTTGGAACGTAGAACGTTTTTTAACTCATTCTCATAGCGCCGGGACTTCTTGCCGTCGATAAATATCCAGCGAATGTTTTTCTCGGTAATTAAGTGCTGGAAAACAATCTCCATCATCTTTTCCGGATGCGCCGGATTCTTAAATACTGCCACCTTAAAAAAGAAGTCTAATGAGAAGACTTTTTCGAAGAACTTGCGGCGCACTTTCCAGCCTTGATCAGCCCAGTGAAACTCCTCGATGTCTACCTCTTGGAGAGCGTCAGAAAAGCCCCTTTCAAACTTTTCTCTATTGACCACTTCGACATACACCACCGCCATTGTTGCGTGTCCCTCTTGTTTGTTAGTGCCTGACTCGTCGATAAAAACAACCATCAACTTAGTTTAGCAGAAGGAAATGGTTAATTGTATAAGAAACTCCAGTCCCATCCATACAATTAATTAGAATGTTTGATTTTCTTAAGAGGTTGGGGATTGGCCAAAAGGCTTTTAACCCCAATGTTTTCAGCTTTTTCTATAACCAAGCCTCACCAAAACTGGGTGAGAAGCAGCTCCTTGATGCCTATAAAGGCATGGTGTTTGCCTGTGTAAACGCCATTGCCGAAGAAGTCGGCAATATCCACTTAAGGCTTCAAAGGAAAACAAAAGACAGCTGGGAAGAAATCCCCGATCACCCGGCCCTGACGCTTCTTAGTAGCGTCAACAACTTCACCACTTCCTCTGATCTACTCATCGGTACGCAGGCATTTCTGGAATTAGACGGCAACGCTTTCTGGTACATGGTTCGAAATGGCAATAGCGGCGGGGGAGATTTAGTCGAAATTTGGCTTCTGGACCCAACCCGGATGTCGATTGTCAAAAACTCAACCACAATTATCAGCAACTATGTCTACCAAAACGAGAAAGGTGACAAGGTGCCAATGGAACTGGGGGAAATAATTCACTTCAAGAGATTTAACCCTAAAGATCAGTATCGCGGCGTGGGAACGGTCCAGGCGGCCGCTTTACCGATCGATATTGATGATTACAGCGCTCAGTGGCAAAGGAACTTCTTTTCTAACGCCGCCATGCCCTCAGGTATTCTATCCACTGACGGAACATTAAATCAGGAGCAATACGACCGGATTAAAGCTAATTGGGACAGCAAGTATAAAGGCGTGGCCAACTCCAGTAAAATGGCCCTTCTGGAAGGCGGCTTACACTTTACGCCGGTAAACTTCACCCAAAGAGAGATGCAGTTCCTTGACGGCCGGAGGGCCATCAGAGACGAGATTCTGGCCATCTTCCGCGTTCCCAAGTCAATTCTCGGCATTGTCGAAGACGTCAATCGCGCTAACGCCGAAGCCAGCGATTATGTCTTTGGCAAACGGGTAATTAAGCCGAAGATGCAGTTTTTGGTGGACAAGCTAAACGAATTCTATCTACCAATGTTTGGCTTAAAAAATAGCCAATATCGCTTTGATTTCGATGATCCGGTCCCCCAAAACCAAGACCTGCTGATGACGCAGATTTCCAAGGGTCTCAACGGTGCCAGTTATTTAACTATTAACGAGGCGCGCGAACAGATGGGCTATCCCCCGCTGGACGAGGGGGGAGACGAGATTTTCATCAGTAACAGTGTGATCCCACTGGGCACGGCTATCCAATCCGGACACTATACCGAACCTAAAGGACTAAAAACTAGAGAAGTAAAACTAAAAAAGAAATACAAAATTAATGTCCAAAAACGCTTTGTCAAACAAGACGTCTATCTGGCCGAGCAAAAAGTAAAACTCTATAAAACGTTCGTGGAACTTAACGCGAAACTAAAAGAAATGCTTTTAGCCAATCTTAAAAAGAAAAAAACTCTGTGAATTTTGCGGTCAAAGAAACTGGGACAAAAAGAGCAAACCAACGATTTGGTTAAACTGGTCTTCCAAAATTATGACGACTGGGTCGGGATTCTTTATAACGCCACTAAAGAAGGGATGACGACAATTCTGGCTCAAGCCGGAAAACACGCTTTGGCGGAAGTAAACCTTAACACCGACTTTGATTTGCAAAATCCCCGGGCAATAGATTGGCTTAACAGCCACGCTATGGAAGACTCGACCAGCTATTCCGATTCGCTTAAAGAGGACATCGCCCTGCGGATTCAGGAAGGCGTAGAACAGGGCTCAAGTATTGATGACATTGCGGGTAGTATTGACGACTTTTTTGGTGAGCAAGGCGACTGGCGAGCCGACCGGTTGGCCAGAACAGAAACTGCCGGCGCCTATTCTCAAGGTAACTTAGAAGGCTACCGCCAATCCGGAGTGGTCGTAGCTAAATCGTGGCTGGCAGATGACAGCGCTTGTGAGGAGATTTGCCAACCGAATGTTGATGCCGGAGAAATCGGCATCGATGAGAATTTTCCGAGCGGTGACGACGCTCCGCCGGGCCATCCCAACTGTGAATGCGCTTTGCAGCCGGTCACCGGAGATGAATCAAGTTAACCAAAATGTATAAGTAACGCGCTATCCGTCAATACAATTAATTAGGCCTATGACTAAACATAAAAATCTTATCCTGAAAACTTTCTTCTCCACCGAGACGAAGGCGGTCGACGGCAGTCCCCGGACGTTGGTGGCCAAAATCTCTACCCAAGACCCGGACCGATCCAAAGACGTCATGGTTCAGGATGGCGTTATGTTGGATAACTACCTGAAAAACCCGGTGGTGATGTACGCCCACGACTACCGTGATCTGCCGATTGCTAAATGCGCTGATATTAAAGTGGCTGACGGCGGGATTCTCGCCACGGTCCAATTTCCCGACGAAGGCATCTACGAAAAAGCCGACGTGGTTTACCAACTTTATAAAGAAGGGTTTATGAACGCCTGGAGCATCGGCTATCTAGGCCTTGATGTTGAGCCAATTCCCGACGGCGGCCTCAAATATAACAAGTGGGAACTTTATGAGTTTAGCGCTGTCCCCATTCCCGACAACCCCGACGCTCTCACTGTAATGCGTAGCAAAGGTATTAATGTTGATATTCTGCTTCAGAATAAAGATTCCGCTGGTGACGAAGACGAAACGGAAGAATACACCGACGAGACTAAAGTAACAGAGCTAACTGTCGGTCAGCTAAAAGATATTCTTGAAGACGCGCTGGATAACGGCAGTGACGAGTCAACCGAAGATCAGGATGAAGGTAAAAGCCTAATGACCAAATCCGGCCGGACAATTTCTGCTAAACATGAAGGACTGCTTCATGCGGTTCTGGATAACATTAACGAGGTTTTAAAGTCCCTGGAAACCGTTGATGAGGAAAATAATGATGGTAAAGGGCTAGATGCTTCAGAAACTTTAATAAAACGGTTGACCAGTCAACTGAAACAAACTGACAAAAGCGTGGGTTTGACACTCCGATTAATTAAAACAATTGAGAGTGAGAAAAAGATGGGGGGTGAGAAATAATGACTAAAGAAGAGGAAGACAAAAAAGTGTCAAGTACCCGATTTTTGGGACACGGTTTCTGCGTCTAGGAATTTTCTTCTAAATTGAGCTGGGGACATCTTTAAGCTGGTGTGAATTCGCAGATTATTGTAGTACCAAATGTAACTGTAAATTT
>JAMCZE010000004.1 GCA_023485845.1 Patescibacteria group bacterium | reverse complement strand
CTTTTCCCCTTTAACCCCTTTTCCTTGCCGCCGCCGGTTTACCCGCCGCAGTTTTAACGAAGGCGGGAGCTGGCACGAATTAGAAATTTTTGCTAAAATATGTTCGAGCAGTTTCGTAGATATGCTCTAAAATATGTCAGAAAGGGTTTACCACAATAAACTAATTCGCGACAGGATTCCGGAAATTATTGAGGCTAGCGGTGGAAGGCTTGAGACGAGGGTGATGGAGGACGAGGAGTTTGAACGGGAACTGCTGAAAAAATTGGTTGAGGAGGCCAAAGAAGCCCAAGGAGCCAACGCGGCGCATTTGCCGGATGAACTGGCCTTGGTCCACCAAGCAATAGGATTACGCAGGATTAATTAGTTCCTTGAGCTTCTCCAGACTCTCATCATAGAAGATGGAGACGGGGAGAACTAGTTTAGAGACCTTGGAGAGAGTTTTAACCATTTTTTGAATATCGGCTTCATATGCCAAATCGGACTTGGTAAGGATAATCACCTCTTTTTTCTTCAGCAGTCTCGGATTATATGATTTGAGTTCCGACCGGACGGTTTTGTAGTCCCCCAGCAAGTTAGGGGAGTCAGCGGCAATGCAGTGCAGCAGCACGGGGACTTTTTCGATGTGTTTAAGAAATTTCGTTCCCAATCCCCTGCCCGCTGACGCCCCCTCAATCAGTCCGGGAATGTCGGCAATCACCTTGTCCTCGTAAACGCCCAGGTTAGGTTCCAAAGTGGTGAATTGGTAGTTGCCCACCTTGGCATTGGCGGCCGTGATGGCATTTAAAAGCGAACTTTTGCCGGAATTGGGAAGGCCAACAAAACCAAAATCCGCTAGAAGTTTCAACGTCAAGCGCAGCTGGCGGGTCTGGCCAGGCATACCATGTTGGGCATGAATTGGGGTGGTCATCCGTGAACTTTTAAGAGCGTTATTGCCTTTGCCGCCGATTCCCCCCTTGGCCACCAAAACAGTCTGTTCAGTCGTGTCCAAATTAAAAACTTCCTTTGTGTCCACATCCACCACTTCCGTGCCAATGGGAACGCTAAGCGTCAGATCACGCCCGTCGGCGCCGGTTTTTTTGTTGGCGGCTCCTTCGTGCCCATCAGTGGCATAATATTTTTTCTGGCTGGCAAATCGATTGAGGGCATCAAGGTTGGAAGTGGTTTGCAGATAAACATCGCCACCTTTGCCGCCGTCTCCCCCATCCGGTCCGGTGCCTTTTTTAAAAAACGAGGCCCGGCCCGCTCCCCCGTGTCCCGCGCAAACCGTGATCACCGCTTCATCAGTTAACATATCACATTTTAACACGTTTTGGCAGCATAATATAGTATAATCTTGGCTACATGATCTCAACGATTAAATGTCCCAAGTGTGGGCAGGAGATTCCCATTTCCGAAGCCATCGCCCAGGAGCAGATCGAGGCGGCCGTGGCACAGGAAAAACAATATAGCACCGAGCTGCTTAGACAAATGCGTGAGTTAAAACGCCGGGACATGGAGCGGGAGCTGGAAGCCGCCAAGAAAATTGCCGCCGAGGAAGACAAAATCCGCGACGAAGCCGCCAAAAAAGCGGCCGAGGAAACGAGCCTTAAGATGGCGGAAAAAGAGAAAAAAATCGCCGACATGGAGAAGATGATCGAAGAGCTGAAACGCACCGCCCAGCAGGGCTCACAGCAGGCCCAGGGCGAAGTTTTGGAACTGGCCCTGGAAGAGCTGCTCAAAAAGGAGTTCCCCAATGACACGATTGCACAGATTCCCAAGGGAATCCGTGGGGCTGATGTTGTTCAGGAAGTTCGTGACAAGAGCGGCAAACAGTGCGGGACAATTCTTTGGGAATCGAAAAACGCCAAGTGGAGTCTTGGTTGGATTACCAAATTAAAAGACGACCAGCGGGCAGTTAAGGCGGACATTGCTATTCTCCTGTCCATTGATTTGCCCAAAAACCTGGCGCCGTTTTCCTATCAAAGCGGCATTTGGGTTACCAACCGGGAATCGTTGGTTGGCCTGGCCCAAGCGCTGCGCATCGGACTGCACCAAGTTTACACTAGCAAGTTGGCGGCTGTGGGCAAAAACGAAAAGATGGAATATCTTTATGGCTATTTAACCGGTATTGAATTTAAACAGCGCATTGAGGGAATTGTGGACGCGTTTAGCGCCATGCAAAAAGAAATTGAAGACGAAAAGCGCCATTTTTCCACCAAATGGGCCCGGCAGGAGAAATATATCCGCAACGTGATTGACCAAACCCATGGGATGTATGGTGATCTCCAGGGCATCACCGGCCAGACGCTGCCGGAAATTAAATCTCTCTCCGAAGGCCAAAATGATAAAATAGAAGAATAAATTGGCCGCCTTAGCTCAGTGGTGGAGCGAGTGTTTCGTAAACACTAGGCCGTTGGTCCGATTCCAACAGGCGGCTCAAAGTGGTAATATAGGCACATGCAATACTCACGATTGGCGAGGCGGACACAACAGTTAACGACCAGGCAGTCATATCTTCTTTTGGCCGGCGCAGCGGCGTTGCTAATTTTATTTATCATTTATGGTTTCCCGGCGGTGATTAATTTGGCAGGTGCCATCGGCGGTCTGCGTCACAACGCCAGCTCCTCGGCAGCAGTTAACACGATTGTTCCCACCACACCAACTTTTGCCCAAAGCCTGACTGCTACCAGTTCCGCCCAAATCACCATTTCCGGTGTGGCTGACCCAAAGGCCACGGTGGAGGTTTCCCAAAACGGCAATATTCTGGGATCAACCGTCACTGACGACTCCGGCCAATTTTCTTATGACGTCACTCTTAATCACGGTGATAACGTTTTTACCGCCATCGCCGTGACCGACAGCGGAATAAAAAGCCTGGCTTCCGACAGCTACAAAGTCAGTTATCTAACAGCCAAACCAAATTTAACCGTGACTTCCCCTAAGGATGGGGACAAGGTGACCGACTCCCCGATCACCCTCTCCGGATCAACCGATCCCGGTGACAGTGTCACTGTTAACGGTTTTGTTGCCTTGGTTAAGGATGACGGCAGTTTCTCTTATAATCTAACGCTCAACGACGGTGACAACAAAGTGAAGGTTATTGCCTCCGATCCGGCCGGAAACCAGACGACCCAAGAGCTAACAGTATCCAAACAATCTCCATAACCGCCGGGTAGAACAGGGTGTTGTCAAAGAAACTATGGATAACCACTCCGAGCAAGGCCACCCGAAAAAGAAGACTGTTGCTGCCTGCCTGCCACATTGACCAAAGCAAAAATAAATAGGCGGCTTCACCAACAATCCCGGTGGTGGCCAAAACCAGAAGCAGTGAGCTGTCCACCCCGGCACCGGCATGGCTTTGGGCGCTTGCCCCAGTGGTGTAGCGATAGGTGTCAAAACCAACCCCAAACACTGGGCTAGTTTTCCAGACGGAGATTGCCTGTTGCCAATTGACCAGCCGCGCGTCAGCACTGGTTGTCCGTTCCAAATTAGTCCCTTCCCCGGCAGATTTGGGTAGCAGCGGCAACGCTATCAATAGGGCCAGAACGGCCATCATAATTATTTTAAATGATCTTTTATACCAAGCAACGGCGGCAAAAGAGATAAGGAACATTAAATATGAAGCGCGGGAGTAAGTGAGCAGGAGAGCAGGAAAGAACAAAAAAACGAATGCCGGCTGGTAAAAATATGCCAGCACCAAACCCAAAACCAGAATTGCGCCGGTGAACCCCGGGTCAAGAAAAGTGGACACCAGACGAAAGTAGTGGTCGTCCCAGCCAAAAAAGTGCAAAAATCGTAAGTCGGGAACAAAAATAAACTGCGCCAAGCCAAAAACGGCAATAATACTGATGGTAATCAGCAACCAACGGCGAACGATGTTCTTATCCGCTTCTCGGAAAACAAAATAGAGCCCGGCATAGACAGCCCAGCGCAGCGGATAAAGGGCCGCCGTGCCCAACTGTGCCAGTGAGAAATTCCTGATGTTAAAAAGCAGCGAAAAAAGTGCCGCTCCCAAAAAAAACAAAATCGGTCTAATCAGGGGTGTTTTCGGCCATCGGCGGTGTGTTAAAAAAAAGACCCCGACTACCCCGGCAACGACAAAATCATTAACCGGCAAAACCTTGCCGAAGGGAAATATCGCTAAAAGCAGAATGATTAAGAATGGCATCGTTCGGCTTGCTTAATTCGGACCACCAAGGAATAGAAACTCATCATATAGGCCATAACAAAGCCGGAAAAGCCGTCAAGAAATCCAAGCCGCAGAAAATAGTTTTGAATAAATTTGCCGATGGGATTGGCAAACAAGCGAAAGTAACTAAATTTTCCGCTTTCCAGGTCAGTGTAGCAGTTAATCGTGTCAATGAATTCATGGACGGTGGGATGGGGCCGGTGCAGCAGGGGGTTTTTCAAAACTCCCACCGGGTCGTTAATGTCCCAAACTTCATGAACCGCCCGGCGCCACTGCCCGGCGCCTTTTTTCCCAAGCCGCAAGAGCCGGACATTAGCTGTCTCGCCGAACCTCAACCATTTTCCCAGGAGGTAATCCCGGCGCTTGAGGTAAAATCCATTACAGTGGGTGTCTTTAACCGTGTGCAAAATTTCATCGCGCAGCACCGGGGTGACTTCCTCATCGTCATCAATAAAGAGCACCCAGTCCCCTTTGGCTTTTTTCAAGCCAAGATTTCGTTCCCGGGCAAAATCGGTAATGTGATTATTGGTGATGATCACGGTCTCATCACACCAGCCGACATTAATTTTTTTATTAGTTAGAATAACGGCGGAAATCATAGGAAATATTTTAAACAAAGGCCAAGCCAGTATATAACCGCGACTGGTTTCCAAACGGCCGGCGTCCATTTCCAAATAAACCGGAGGTTATCACTAAGAATCGCCTGTGTTTTGAGCCAGGACCGATGAAAGCGATGTTCTTTAATCGGGTGGTCGACAATGATGTTCTTTTCCACTCCCACAGAAAAACCGGCTTGTTTTACCCGCAATCCGTAGTCCGTGTCGGAATAATAGAGAAAAAAGCGCTCGTCTAGCAGGCCAATTTGGTCGATGACGGGTTTGGTAATTAACAGACAAGCTCCGGAGACATAGTCAGGCCTCTGGATTTCGAGGTGTGTTGCGCGGCCAAGCCGCAGATTGACTCTCCCACCATAGTCGTAAATAGTTTTGCCTTGGCGTTGAAAACGCAGGACCGGTCCGGCAAGATCAAATTTGCTGTTAAAAAGTTTAAGGACTTTTGGGGTAAATTTTATGTCAGGGTTAAGAAGAATAATTTTCTTTGCCCCCCGCTCCAGAGCTTTTTTAATTCCGGCATTTGCTGCCCGGGTGAAACCAATATTATTTTGGCTGTTATCAATAACAACAGTCTGGGGATAGGCAATTTTGCTGCGGGTCTGATAATCAATAACAACTATAAAGTTTGGCGCCATTTTATTGTATTATATGGTTACGAAATGAAAATTGCACTGGTCAGAGGAGCCTTTCTTAACCAATATGAGGCGCAAATGTTCGCGCCATTGGCTAAAAAACACAGTCTCACTGCTTTTTCCTCCCGACATCCGATTCATGACCGGATGCTGTTTCCGCTGGTTAAACTTCCCTCACCGATGGATATTAACTTTGGCCCTCTTGCCCGCTGGAAAATGCCGGTTCTTAACCGGCTGTTTGTTGATGCCCATTGGTTAATCGGGTTGGAGGAAAAATTGGCCGGTTTTGACATCGCCCACTGCAACGAAACATATTACCACTTCACCCACCAATGTCTCCTTGCTAAAAAACAGGGGAAAGTAAAAAGGGTTGTGGCTACGTGCGCGGAAAACATTCCGTTTAATAACGAAGGCATCTGGGGCCGGCGTTGCTATAAGCAATTTGCGCGGGAAAATGTGGATTTATTTTTGGCACTAAACGAACGCGCTAAGGAAACTTTGACGTTGGAAGGTGTGGATGAAAAGAAGATCACCATCTTGCCATTTTTTATCGACACTAAGCGGTTCAAGCCGACTGTTGGCCGCCGCGGTGGCCCACTGACGATTCTTTTTGCCGGCCGGTTGGAATTTTTTAAGGGAGTCTACGAGATCGCTTACGCGTTTAAATGGCTCTCGCAAAAATATAATCTCAATCTACTTTTCGTCGGCTCCGGCAATGAGAAAAAGCAACTGGAAAAATTAGTTAAAGCCCGGTTTGTTACCGCAAGCTATGACCAAATGCCGGAAATCTACCGGCAGGCGGATATTTTTGTTGCCCCCAGCCGCGCCGGTCACCACTGGCAGGAACAATTCGGCATGACCCTGTTAGAAGCGATGGCCAGCGGGCTGCCAATTGTCACCAGTTTCAGCGGGGCAATCCCGGAAACCGTCGGCACCGCCGCCCTTTTTGCTAATCCCGGTGACTTCTACTCCTTGGCCCAGGCTTTGGAGAAATTTATCCAGGATCCGAGATTGCGCCATCACTACGGCACCTTAGCCCGCCAACGGGCTTTAAAATTCGACACGGCCATCGGCACCGAAAAACTAGCGGTGATCTATGAACAAGTTCTACAAAACAATCGGGTTTAACACTGTTGTCCAGATCGGCGGCAAGTTTCTTTCCGCCGGGCTGGGACTATTTAACTTAGGACTGTTGACCCACTACCTAGGCCAATCGGGCTATGGCCAGTTTGCTCTTATTATTGCTTATCTGGGAATTTTTTCGGTCTTTTCCGATTTGGGTTTTCAGTTAACTCTAACTCGAGAGCTGGCGCGGGACTCGGTCCATCAAGAAAAATTGCTAGGCAGTTATTTTATCCTCAAACTTATTTTGGTCGCCCTATCCGTTGGTGTTGCCCTTTTGCTGCTGCCGTTTTTTCCCTACAGTGCCTTCTTAAAAATCGCCATCGTGATTGCCTGTTTGGGAGTGGGACTGGGTAACATTAACTCTTTTGGCACGGCCATTTTTCAGTCCCGGCTGCGGCTCGACTTGGTCACCTATATTGACGTTTTGGGCAAGATCGTGACCACCGCTTTTATCGTTCTTTTTGCCGCCCAAAACTTTGGCCTTTATGGCATTGTCAACACCATTCTTCTGGGTAATCTGGCGGCCAGTTTGGTGACCGTCTACCTTCTTAAAAACGACCTGCATTTTAACAGAATCAATTGGCCGGCGGCAAAGAATCTTCTGCTCCAGTCACTGCCGGTGGGATTAATTCTTCTTTTATCCTCCCTTTACTTCAAGGTTGACACCATTATTTTGTCCTTCTTTCGCGGCGCCGGCGAGGTGGGCATTTATAGTCTGGCCTACAAGGTGATTGAAAACGCCCTGGTCCTTTGGGGATTTTATATGGCCACCGTCTATCCACTGCTTGCCCAAGGCAAAGTCAAAAATATTTTCCGACAATCCTTTTATTTGGCGCTAGTGGCCTGTTTAGTCTTGGTTGGCGGCGGGGAACTTTTCGCCCCGGTGATCGTTAATCTTCTCGGCGGCCAACAGTTCGGTCCCAGCATTCTGGCGCTGCGCATTTTGATCCTGGCGCTGCCGCTCTTAGTGATTGACAACCTGTTCTATAATAATTTCATTGCCAACCGATGGTCAAAAACACCCCTATTAGCCCTGTGTGCCGCGCTAGTTTTTAACGTCACCATTAATATTCTGACCATTCCCCACTGGGGTTATCTGGCCGCCGCCGTCAGCACGGTGCTCACCGAGGTTATTGTTTTAACAATCTATGCTTTCGGTTTTAGCCGTTCGCAACGCCATTAAAATTGGCGGCGCCGAACTTTATCTCATGAATTTGGCCCGGGCTCTTAAGAAGTATTACCCCAACATAAGGTTGACACTGTTATCAAATAATCACAAAGTTGCCAGGGAAACGGTTGACGTTTTTAATGAGGAAATCGGGACCAAGAAGGGAATCCTGCGTTTTTTACCGCGCCTGTCTCGCTATTTAATTGTTTATGCAACCGCGATTAAGAAAATTAACCCCGACGTTATTATTTTCTCGGGCATGACAGAAAAACTGGCCTTGACCATTCCCCTCAGGCTGATGGGGAAAAAGATCGTTTGGCTGGAACATGGGCGAGTTTTTGCCACCAGCCGGGCCAGGGAGATAACCGCTTTCTACTATTTAGCAAGCCGTTTTGCCAACGCTATCGCGGCCGAATCCCGGGACACGGCCCGGGATCTGGCCGAGGGCAAGATCACCAAGAAGAAAATTCAACCGATCGGCACCGGTGTGGACACTGACCACTTCTCTTTTTATCAAAGAGCAGCAAAAACACTGACTGTCGGATTTGTGGCCACCGTTTGCTGGGAAAAAGGCATTAAACAATTTATGCAAACGGCGGCAGCCCTTAAAAGCCGAAAAATAAAATTTCTTGTGGTGGGTGACGGTCCACAGCTGGCCTGGGCAAAAAATAAAAACCCGGGTAGTGTCCAATTTGTCGGTTATCAAGCTGACACCCGGCCGTTTCTTGCCGAAATGGACATTATCCTGTCCCCAATCAGTCATCCCGGCGGCCTATCACTTTCGGTGGCCCAAGCGATGGCCACCGGCGCTGTTCCGATTGTGTCCGATGTTGGCGGCAACAGCCAGTTGGTGACAAATAATGTTAATGGCTTAGTGACGGCCGATCCCACCACTGCCGTTTTGCGGCTAAACCAAAACAGAAAACAGCTAAAAAAACTTTCCGCGGCCGCCAGAGAGAAAATTGCCGCTGATTATTCCTGGCAGCGCTGGGCCAACGGCTGGCAGCAGATATTATGTCGCCTTTAGTTTCCATCATCATCCCGACTTATAACCGCCGTGAACCGCTAACCAAAGCGCTGGAAACACTGCTATCTCAAGCCTACCCGCATTATGAAATTATTGTGGTGGACCAATCAGATAAAACGTTTATTGATAAAAGGGTTAAGATCATCAAAACTTCTCCCCCCAACACGCCCCGGGCCAGAAACATCGGCGCGGCCGTCGCCCGTGGCGAGATTCTAATTTTTTGCGATGATGACATTTTGGCAGACAAAAATTTTGTCGCGGCCCACGTTAATAATTATGCTGATCAAAAAATTACCGCCGTTAATGGCCGGGTGATCACTCCCGGGCAAAAGCCGGCGTTAAATTGCCGAACGGTGGGCAAAATCACTCCTTGGGGAACCGTGGCCGGAGGCTATGATTCAAAAATTCGTCAGGAAATTAAAAACCTGATCGGCTGCAACATGTCGGTGCGAAAGCAGGCTTTGTTGGCAATCGGTGGTTTTGATGAGCACTACATCGGCAATGGCCTTCGGGAAGAAACGGATATGGCGCGCCGGTTGGTTACCGCCGGCGGCAAGATTATCTTTGACCCTAAAGCAAAAATCATCCATGTCCGGGCCGCCACCGGCGGAGCCAGAAAAGACAACCGGATGCAGTGGCAGCATGATTTTTTCCATAATGAAATGTATTTCGCCCTTAAGCATTTAAATTGGTTTTGGCTGCCGGTGTTTTGGCTGGTCCACTGGCAGTGGTTTGCCCGGTGCATGTTTGGCTTCGGCCGGGAAGTCAGCCGCCGATCGATGACCATGCCATTTATTGGTATTTATGACGCAATCAAAGACTATCGCCGTTGACGCTGCTCCCCTGAACGTTTCCGACGACCGATTAAAAGTCGGCGTCTATCGTGTGGCTAAAAATTTGCTGGGACAGTTGCAGCAGCTAGACCGCAAAAACACGTACCGACTTTACGACCGGCCGTCTTTTGCTTGGCGCTATCTTGAACTACCCCTAAGCCTTCTTTGGCGCCGACCGGATGTTTTTTTAGGTATTAGCCAAGCTTTGCCGGTGTTTTGTCCTTGTCCATCGGTGGTTATCTTTCATGATCTTGGGTTTGAAACATACCCGCAGCACTATGTTAATCCCCAACGAATTCAAAGCATCAGCCGCCAAGCGGCCGCAAAGGCTACAAAAATTATCGCGGTTTCGACTTTTACTAAGAATCAGCTAACTAAAATCTATCAGGTACCGCCGGAGAAAATCACCGTGGCCTATGAGGGAGTGGATCCAATCTTTAAGCCAGTCCGCCGACGCATTACTGCCGGCCAGTATTTTCTTTTTATTGGTTCCCTCAAAAAAACCAAAAATGTCCCCCGGATAATCGCCGCCTTCAAAAAGTTTCACCGACGCCATCCTAGCTATAAATTAGTCCTGGCCGGCAGTGACTTTTGGCCGGATCGGGCTATCAAAAAAACCCCCGATGTTATCAATCTGGGGTTTGTTTCCGACACAGACCTGCCGGCCCTTTATAGCCACGCCGCTGCCTTTGTTTCGCCCTCATTATTTGAAGGCTTCGGATTAACCTTAGTTGAGGCGATGACCTGCGGTTGCCCCGCAGTGGCGGGGAAAAACGGGGCAGAACCGGAAGTGGTCGGTGACGCCGGTCTTCTCGTTAATCCCTTGAACGTTAACGAAATCGCTGTCGCCATGGAAAAGATGCTTGATCCCAAACTTACCATTCGCCTGCGTTCTCGCTCTCTCTCCCGCGCCAAACTTTTCTCCTGGGAAAAATTCGCTAAAGAGGTTCTAGGAGTCATTGAGTCAGTAACTTGATATAATATGGCAGTCGGACTCGTAGTTCACCAGCAGAACGCTCGATTCACATTCGAGAGGCAGAAGGGGCGGCACCTTCCGAGTCCACCAAGAAACTATAGAAGATAAAAATATGACCCAAGGATATATCGAACATCCAGAAATACATACCGTGGACATTAATAAAACTGCAGGCCTTAAGGAGGCTTATGAGAAAATGGATCCATTAAGTGCCGAAGGCTTAGAAGAATTTTTATTACAAGTCTCAAAATCTCTTAGCAATACTGGGGCCACTATCTTTGTGTGGGAAAAGGAGAAAACAGCATAACTCCCTATTGCGGACAATCTAATTTACTCTTAAACTAATTGTTGTGTTGGAGACACTTAAGAACGTTTTTGGGGTTTTCTGGGAATTTATTGAAGCCATCGTTTTCGCGCTGGCGATTTTTGTTGTTGTCTACCTCTTCCTTTTCCAGCCAAACCAGGTTAAAGGCCATTCGATGGAGCCCACTTTTCATGATGGGGAATATATTCTAACCGACAAAATTTCCTACCGCTTTGGCGTGCCGGCGCGCGACGATATCGTTGTTTTCAAATCTCCCCAGAACCAGGATGTGGATTTTATTAAGAGAATTATTGGTTTGGCCGGCGACACCATCAAAATTTCCGGCGGAAAAGTCTATCTTAACGGCAAACTCTTAGACGAGAGTGCCTATCTGGATCCGTCTGTCTACACCGGACCAGAATCCTATTTGCAAGAAAATCAGGAAATCACCGTCCCACCGGGACACGTGTTCGTGATGGGCGACAACCGCCCCCATTCCAGTGATTCCCGGGATTTTGGACCCGTCACGCCCGATGCCTTCATCGGCAAAGTCTTCTTTCGCTACTGGCCCCTGGATAGGTTCGGGAAGATTTAAACAGTCGCTGATTCGGGGAAGGAGGTTTTGAAGATGTCGTCGACACGGCGGATGAAATCGGTGGTTTTCTCCAGCCCGCCCTTGACCACCAGTCTAATGCTGGCTTCCCGCATTGACTGAGTAATCTTCACTTTGGCCGCCAACCGGCCGGAAAGTTCTTTTTCAATTTCCACCATTTCCTCGCTGTGCACCCGGGCCACCATTGGTTTGTCTTTGCCGTTATCCGGCGCTTTGGCTTTATACTCCCGAGACAACTCTTCCGCCCGGCGAACACTGCCCCCCTCGCGCAGAATCTGGCGCAGGGCTTCCACCATTTCGTTGGGATCCTCAATCCCCGCCAGCGCTCGGATGTGACCCTCGGTGACGATCCCCGACAACAGCGCGTCTTTAAGGGCATCGGGTAAAGTTAAGAGCCGCAATGAATTACTCACATAAGCCTGGGATTTGCCAATTCGCTGGGCAATTTCCGCCGTCCCCAGTCCGAACTCGTCCATCATCCGCTTGAAGCCTTGCGCCCGCTCTAGCGGATTAAGGTCCACTCGTTGCACGTTTTCCACCAGGGCCATCTCCAGCATGCCCCGATGTGAGGTTTTCTTAATAATGCATGGCACTTGGGTCAGCCCGACAATTTTTGAGGCCCGCCAGCGCCGTTCTCCGGCAATCAGTTGATAGCCGGCCGGCGTTTCCGCCACCACCAGCGGCTCCAAAATGCCATGTTCCCGAATGGAGTCAACCAAATCAACCAATGATTCGGGCGTGATCAGTCCCCGCGGCTGCAGCGGATTAGACTGAAGATTATTAATATCAAGATAGGTGATCTGGTCGCTATCGGACATGAATGAATTTCTTGCCCAACTTTTGGGAAAAATTAACCACCCCATCAGTCATTGCATAAAGCGTGTCGTCCGCTCCCAGCTTGGTGCCGACCCCGGCATTAAACTTTGTTCCCCGCTGGCGCACAATAATGCCCCCTGGGGAAACCCTTTGCCCCGCGTATACCTTAACCCCAAGCCGTTTGGCAATGGAATCTCGGTTACCCTTGGTTACGCCGGAAGCTTTTGTATGTGCCATATATACCTTCTTATCTTTGCTTGTGGACGAAAATATGGATATGGTCCACCAAGGAAACTATAGCCCATAAGTTTTTCTTTGTCAACCATGAAAAATGGCAGGGCAATCACCACCTGGCCGCCGGGCTGAAGGACTTTTAGCCAATCTTGCAAACTGTCATAATAGAGGCTTTCTAAAATCTGGTTATTCGCGGGTCCCAAAAACGGCTCCGTCACAATCGCGTCAACGCTGTCGGCCAGCAGAACTTTGCTGACTTTCCGGGCATCAGCCACATGCAATTGAAAGCGGCTGGGTTCTAGTTGATAGGTTATAGATAACCACTCAAGATTATTTTTTGACCGTTCAACCTGTTTGATGTCTTTATCTGAACCAATCACTCCAGCACCAACCATCATCGCCTCTGACAAAATTGTCCCCACTCCGCAAAACGGATCCAAAATTGTGACTTTTGCACTTTGATTTTTGATTTTTGAATTTGTGAGGTTGACCATCATCCGGGCCACTTTTGGCGGCAGCATGCCAATGTGAGCTTCCACCGCCGGCCGGCCATAATCCCGCCGGTTCCATTGTTCAAAATCCTGAACCGCCACCGTTTTGCCGGTCCAGCCGTCACCGATTATTAGCTCTGTCAGCTTCTGTTTGGCCACCACCACGCTGGAAAGCTGCCTTTCACCCCGTTTTGGCAGGACAAAGCGCTGTTTAGTCTCGTTTTTAAGATCCTTACAAAGTTTGGTGATGTTGATCTTGCCGGTTAAATCAGAAACCCCAAAGTCGCCCGTAATCACTTCCGAGAGTTTAATATCCGGTGGGAGAATCTGGACAATCTTAACCGTTCCGCCAAGCAGATTAATTGATTTTTGAGGATCGTCACTGTCTTTTGGATTGACAGCTTCCAGTTCCGCTTGGGCCAGCTCCGGCGCATTCCCGAAGATAAATTTATATTTCACCTAATTGAAACGATTTTTAGTTTGGACAGTTGCGGACGAAATCCGGTGGTTCGCCGGTAGCGGGACTTAGCTTTGAACTTGCGAATATAGAGTTTGTCACCTTTGCCCACAAATGTCACTTCCCCGGTCACTTTTGCCCCGTCCACCAGGGGAGTGCCCACTTTGATATCCTTATCGCCGGCCATTAGAAGCACGTCTTTAATGGCAACCGACTTGCCCACCTCGCCAGGATTGGCATTAACGGCAATGACGTCCCCGACTTTGACCAACTGCTGTTTTCCGGCAATTTTAATAACGGCAAAATCCATATGTCATGATTCTACCGCATAACCACGGTCTTTAGCAAGGCCAGCAACCATTCCCAAGGAAATCATCGTGGCCAGAACCGAGCTGCCGCCATAGGAAACCAGCGGCAAAGTGATGCCGGTGACCGGCAAAATGGCCAAATTCATGCCCACATTGACAAAAATTTGTGCCAGAAGCATCGCCCCAATGCCCAGGACCGCCAACCGGGCAGTTTTGTCTTTGCAACTGCCGGCAATTTTAAAAATTCGCCAAAGGAGAAGAAAAAAGGCCCCAAGCAAAATTGTGGCTCCGACAAAACCCATTTCCTCAGCCAAGCTGGCAAAAACAAAATCGGTGTGCCGCTCGGGTAAAAAACTTAAATGTGACTGGGTCCCCTGCCCCAGCCCTTTGCCAAAAAACATTCCTGAACCAACGGTAATTAAGGATTGAATGGAGTTATAGCTGGCTCCCAAGGGATCAGCCCCGGGGTTAAGAAAGGTTAAGATTCGCTGGCGTTGATATTGTGCCAGAAAATTCCAGCCCAACGGGGCCGCCAGGGCCGCGCCCACGGCGCAAAGCAAGGGATAAATAAGATTTATTCCCGAGGACAAAATCATCGCCCCAAAGGCGATGGCGTAAACCAAAGCGCTGCCCAAATCCGGTTGCTTAAATATTAGGCCCAGCGGAATCGCAATCCAGATTAATGATTTAAAATATGATTTGCCCGATGACAAAAATGAGGCAAAGGAAACAATAAGAAACGGCTTAAGAATCTCGGAAAACTGCAACCGAAACGGTCCCAGAGGGATCCAACGAACCGCTCCCCGAGTTTCCAGGCCGATAAAGAGTGTTATTGAAAGCAAAACGATCGCGGCGATATAGATTAATTTTCCAAAACTGGCGTAGATGCGAAAATCAAGGTTAGAAATGACAAAAAACAAGCCCAGGCCGACCAAATAAAACAAGATCTGGGGCAAGAGGACTTCCGGGGCAACACTGCCGATAATCGCCGCGCCAAAACCGCAAAGGATGAGAGTAAGAACTAAAATCGGCCAGTCAAGCGATTTCAAACTTGTCCCCCTTTGTGAGTTTGATAGCTAATGTCTCTTTTTTAATGTAGTCTGTAAACGCCGCCGGCCAGTCAGGCAAAGTGACGCTAATTTTTTGATCCAACGCCGTTCCCGCTTCTTTGCGCGCGTCCTGAATCTGCCGGACAATTTCCCGGGCTCTTCCTTCCGCCTCCAACTCCGGCGTCAACTTTGTATCCAACTCCACCGCTAATTCTTCCCCCTTTTTCCAAACAACTTCTTTAACATTTAGTTCGTCCTTGATTAATTGGATCAATTGGTCATTCATTGAAAATTGAGAACCTGCCCGTCCGGCAGGCGGGCTGAAAATTGTAAATTTCGCCAGCGGCTGTCTCACTTTAATCCCCGCTTCTTTGCGCTTGGCGTGCCCAATCTCGCAAACTTTCCTGACTAGTGTCATTTCTTCAATTAGCTTTCCTGCTTTCCTGCTTTCCTGCTTTCCTGCTCGTGGCCATTTTGTGAGATGCACACTCTCCTCCCCGGTCAAGTTTTTATACATTTCTTCGGCAATAAACGGCGTGAACGGAGCCAGAAGTTGGCATAAGGTCACCAAAACCCGATAGCAGGTATTGAAAAATTCCGGTCCCAGCCGGTCCCGGCTCCGGCGAACATACCACAATGATAGATCTTCAACAAAAGCGGCAATGGCCGTGCTGGCGCGATAGGCATCATATTGATCCAGGGACTTAGTCACTTTATTGATCGTTTCCTCCAATCGGACCAGAATCCATTCATCCAGCTTCAAGAGAGGTGGTCTCTTGAAGCTATTATCCCAACCCGATAAATTAGCATATGTAACGAAAAAGTTGTAAACATTCCAAAGCATCAGATGAAACTTGCGCCGGGTTTCATCGGCCACCCGGTAGCCAAACAAAAGGTTCTCTTCCGGCTGGTGGGTGGCATACATCCAGCGCATCACATCAACACCAATTTTATCCGCCCCTTCGTTAAATTCAATGGAGTTGCCCCAGGACTTATGCATCGGCCGGCCATCTTCCCCCAAAAGCGTGCCAAAACCAAGAACTGTTTTAAACGGGTTAGTTTTTCGCAGCACCATTCCCATCACAATCAAAGAATAGAACCAGTTTTTAAACTGGCCCGGGAAAGACTCGGTGATAAAATCGGCCGGAAACCAGTCCTGCGGCATGGTGGAAACGGACACAATGCCAGCATCCAGCCAGGGATTGCCCACATCCAAAATCCGGGAAACAACTTCTCCACATCCGGTGCATTTAATTTTCACTTCATCAATCCAGGGACGGTGGGGAGTGTTGCCCTCAAATTTTTCCCAACCGCTGACGGCCCGCTTTTTTAGCTCTTCTTTACTTCTGATCACTTCAAAATGGCCGCACTTGAGGCATTCATAAATTGGCAGCGCTAGGCCCCAATAACGATTCTTCTTGGAAATCAGCCAATCATGCATATTCTCCAACCAGTCCAATTCCCGATCAAGACCAAAGGCAGGCCGCCAGTTTATTTTTTTTGTCACCGTTTTAAGCTGCTCCCGCAGTGTTTTCCCGCTTTTGTCAGGCCGGTCCATGGCAATATACCATTCATCGGCCACCTTCCAAACCAACTCCGTTTTGCACCGCCAACAAGCGGGATAACGATGGGTGTAAGAGAAAATTGAAAAAACTGTATCTTTACCTGATTTTTCTCGTTCTTCAAGATAATCGAGGATCAATCGCGGGTTCTTTTTGGCATTTTGTCCGGAAAACCGTCCTAAACCGGGAAGATAATCGGCATTATCGGCAATCACCGGAATCATCGGCAAACCTAGCTTTTTCCCCAATTTAAAATCCTCTTCACCGGCACTGACTGCTGTGTGCACCAAACCGGTTCCTTCCTCCATGGAAATAGGCATTATTTGATCGTCAGTGGGCACGACAATGTGGAATTTTGTCTCATTTTCCTTGGCCGCCTTAGCCACTGCTTCCAAATCGTCGAACGGCCCGGTGTATTTCAATCCCGCCAGCTCCCTGCCTTTAACTGTCTTTAAAACCTCTTTCTGACTGTTTTTGAAAACGCTATCAACCAGGTTTTTTGCCAACCAGAATTTATTGCCGTCCCCGCCTTTAACCAGGCTATAATCTTGCTTTTCATCAACGGCAACGGCGATATTCGCGGGAATGGTCCAAGGAGTGGTTGTCCAGACCAAAAGAAACTCCCGGTCATGGCCAACAATCGGAAATTCCAAAATGATTGACTCGTGGGTAATTTCTTTATAGTCCTCGGTGAGGATTTCATGCTGAGAAATGGCCGTTTCGCAGCGGGGGCACCAGGGAATGGATTCATGTCCTTTGTAGATCCAACCGCGGTCGGCGCAAACTTTCAGAAAATTCCAAATCGCGTAGTTATTTTCTTCGGACATGGTGAAATAGGAATGGTCCCAGTCCATAAAATAGCCCAGCCGTTTGCTCTGTTCTGTTTGGATGCCGGAGTATTTAATCACCCGCTCCTTGCATTTGTTCACGAAGTTGGCAATTCCGTAGGTTTCGATGTCTTTCTTTGATTTAAAGCCAAGTTCCTTTTCCACTTCCACTTCCACCCAAAGGCCCTGGCAGTCAAAGCCGTTTTGGAAGCGGCCTTTCTCTCCGAGCATATTGTGGTAGCGCTGCCAAAGGTCCTTATAAGTCCGGCCCCAGGCATGGTGGACACCCATCGGATTATTAGCCGTGATCGGGCCGTCCAGAAAAGAAAACTTTTTTTTTGCCTGATCGTTTTTATGGAGGTATTTATTAACGACCCCCGCTTGGTCCCACCACGCCAAAATCCCCTTCTCCATTTCGGCAAAGTTCACTTTTGGATCAACCGGCTTAAACATGAAGCAATTTTACCCCTCTTTAACCTTCACCACAATCGGGCGGAGAAGTTGGACACCCAAGGAAGCGAGTTTTTGGCCAATGCTGGCGATAAAACCCATTAAGAGCAGGTGGGCAAGAAGATTGGATGATTGGTTGAGCATGTCGGCGGAGACCAGCTCCACCGGCTTTGTTCCCGGCACCAGTTCCATGGAAACCGCCGGGAAATTAAAAACCTGAATCGGTAGAGCTTGCTTGGTAAAAACGAAGTAGACATTAAACGCGGCAAACACAATCGCCGCAATGCCCACGGCTAATAAACTATACCCTGTTATTTTCTCGATCATTAGTTAATTGTATCACTTTCCTTTTCGCAAGAAGGCGGGGATGTCGAACTCGTCGCCGAATTCATCGAACGGGACACCGGGGGTCGGTTGTTCTTCGGGTTCCGGTTTTTCCGGCGGTTCCGGCGGTGTTTGTTGCCGTTGGCCAACGGCAGGAGCCGTAGGAGTAGCCGCCACCGGCCGTTCATAGCGCAGTTCCCGCAGCCGCTGGCGGTTTTCATCAAAACCGGTAGCAATCACCGTGATTTTTAGTTGATCAACCAGCGAATCATCAATGGTGGCTCCGAAAATCACCTTGGCATCGGGGTCGGCGGCATTGGCAATAATCTTGGCCGCTTCGTCCACTTCCGCCATCGTCAGATCCGGTCCGCCGATGATGTTAAACAGCACCCCTTTGGCCCCGTCAATCGTCAGTTCCAAAAGCGGGGAAGAAATCGCCTGCCGGGCTGCCGATCCCGCCCGATTTTCCCCGGTCCCGATGCCAATGCCCATTAGGGCCGAGCCGGCATTGGCCATAATTGATTTAACGTCGGCAAAATCCCGGTTAATCAGTCCCGGCATGACAATTAAATCGGAAATACCCTGAACGGAAGCGGTTAACACCGAGTCGGCCATCCGGAAAGCTTCCAAAAGAGTCACTTTCTTGTCCACCGTTTCCAAAATCCGCTGGTTAGGGATCACAATTAAAGCATCAACCTTGTCTTTTAACGTCGCGATCCCCTCTTCGGCAATAACACTGCGGGCCGTCCCTTCAAAAGCAAACGGTTTGGTGACCACCCCCACCGTGAGCACTCCGGCTTTTTTGGCAATGTCGGCAATCACCGAGGAAGCGCCAGTGCCTGTGCCGCCGCCCATCCCGGCGGCCACAAAAATCATATCCGCGTCGGCAATTTTTTCTTCAATTTTTTTGGCCGATTCTTCCGCCGCCTTTTGGCCGATCTCCGGACTGCCGCCGGACCCCAACCCCCGGGTGAGGTTTTCCCCAATCTGAATCTTTGTGGTTGCTGGATTAGTTAAAAGCACCTGGGCGTCGGTGTTGACGGCCACAAAATCCACACCTTTAATGGTTCCGGCGTTCACCATGGAGGCCACCGCGTTTCCGCCGCCGCCGCCCACTCCCACCACCTTAATTTTGGCAAACCTGGTTAGGTCTGGTTTAATCAGCATTTAGTAACTTTCTCTAGGGCAGAAACGATTTGAGAAGTTTAGTAATTTGGGTCATCTTACCAAAGGCCGGCAACTTTGGCAAGGAGACCTTCGGCAACGAAATCTTCGGTCCGGAATCCAATTTGGTTTCTTCCAGCCCCAGAGTGTTATAAAGGATCAGTCCCACCGCGCTGGAAAACATTGGAGAATTAAGTTCATCGGTTAGCCCGGTCAGGCGAATTTCTTCGTTGGTTCCCACTGCAAAGGGACTGCCCACCCGGCAGGGCATCACCAACCGGGTCCGGCAAGCTTCCAAAATGCCCACCGTTTCCGCTCCCCCGCCCGTGACCACCACGCCAGAGGGGGTCATACCTCCAAAGCCGCTTTTTTGAATTTCCATCCCCACAAAGGTGAAAATTTCCAAAAGGCGCGGCTTAATAATGCCTTCAGTCAGGGTTTTGCGGGAGATTTTTTTAACATCCTCCGTCAACCCCAGACCGGACAAATCCACCTCATCGGCCGCTTTCACCGCTTCCATTGGTCTGGGTTTCTCTGACAGTAATAACTTTATTTTCTCGGCGCTTTCCAGGCTCACTCGTAGGCCGACGGCAATGTCATTAGTCACGTTTCTAGCCCCCACCGGCAAAACCGCCGAATAGGACAGGGCGCCGTCCACCCAAATGGCCACATCGGTGGTGCCCGCCCCGATGTCCACTAAGATGACACCCAGTTCTTTTTCTGTGTCCGATAAAACAGCCGTGGAGGCCGCCAAACCGGAGAAAACCAAGGACTCGATGTCCACCCCCACTTCCCCGACACATTTGGCCAAGTTGCGAATCGCCGTGGTTGAGCCGGTGACAATTTGCGTGTCCACTTCGAGGCGCACGCCGGTCATTCCCAGGGGGTCTTTAATGCCCGCCTGGCCGTCAACCACAAAATCCCGCGGCAAAACATGAAGGATTTCCCGCGATGATGGCAGGGAAACCGCCCGGGCCGCCTCCACCACCCGATGGACATCTTCCGAAGTGATTTCCCCCTCGGGGTTAGCCACCGCCACCACTCCTTTGCTATTTTGGCTGGTAATATGGGCCCCGCCGATGGAAACATAGGCGGACCCCACTGACAGCCCGGCCATCCGCTCCGCCGCTTCGACGCTTTGGGAAATGGCGGCCACCGACTCTTCGATGTCCACGATTTGGCCCTTGCGAAGGCCCTTTGAGGGAATAGTGGAAACGCCAATCACGGACAGCTTGTCTTCTTTCAAATTGCTGGCGATAACCGTGGTCACCTTTGAGGAACCAACGTCAATCGCCGTGATAATTTTGTCTCGGGCCATCTTAAAATCTTAAAACCGCCTTTGTAAATCTCAGGTCAATCTCCGCCGGCATTGCTTCTATTGTACGGCGCGACAGAAGCAGTTGTAAAGAGCGCACTTGGGTGGCGAAGTCCTTGTCGCGGGAAAAGTAGACTTTAATGCCGGAAACGGTGGCAATAACAGCGTCGCCCAAAACCAATGGCGCTTGTTGGGGGACAAAACCGACTGCTTCCAGTTGCCCCACCAGGGCACCAGTCACATCTCCCTGGCTCACCGCCGCTTTCATTGTGTGCTGCGGCCAAATCCTCTCCCGCTGCCAAAAAATTATTCCGGCAACAGCAAGCAAAATAATAGCAATAATGACTATTTTCTTTTTTATCATTGTTCTCACACACTAGGTGTGTGATCAGGTTTTTCCCAACTCTTCGACGATTTTTTGGGCGGCGGAGAGAGAGACGAGTTTTTTGGCGGAAGAGACGTGGGAAAGATAACGGTCTTTATTTGTCAGCATATCCTCAATTAACGAAAGTAGTTTTTTGGGGGTTAAATCCTCCTGGGGCAAAACTTCACCCAGGCCGGCGCCGGCCACCATCTGCCCATTCTTCTCCTGTTCATGTTCAAAAGAATAGGGCAGGGGAATTAAAATTGCCATCTTCCCCAGCGCCAGAATTTCACAAACGGTGTTGGCTCCCGCCCGGCTGATGATTAAGGTGGCTTTGGCAAGAGCGTCAGCACTCTCCAATCCACTAAACTGCCGCCGAACGATATAACGTTTTGATTCTAACTTTACCAGCCGTTCATAATCATGATAGCGGCCGGCATCGCCGGTTTGGTAAATAACCTGATATTTTTTCACCAGTTCCGGCAGAATTTTTTCAATGGCAATATTAATTACATGCGCTCCTTGACTTCCCCCGGTGACATAAATCGTTGGCCGTTGGTCGTTGGCCGTTGGTCGTTGGCGAAGAATTTCTTCGCGGAGAGGATTGCCGGTTAAGATAACGCGATTGGCGGGAAAATGCTGGAGGCTTTCCGGCCAGGAGACCAGAATTTTATCGGCCAGAAGGGAAATGAATTTATTGGACCGGCCATAAACCGTGGTTTGTTCGTGGGTAAAAATTTTAAGGCGAAACACCCAAGCCCAGAAAACCACCGGCACGGCCACATAGCCGCCAAAAGAAAGAATCACATTGGGCCGATATTTAATCAGCCAAAACGGGGATTGAGTCAGGCCGATCACGACCTTTAAAACTGCTTTCACCGATTGAAAAACGTTGACAAAAAATTGCCGCTGGAGCCGGCCAGTAGTGATAGTTAAATAGGTGACATTTTGCATGGCCTGAATTTCCGAATATTCCAAGGCCACCGCTTTGTCATCTTCCATGCTGTGCTTGCGGCCAAGATAAAAGATCTCCCAACTTGCCCTTTTGCTCAACTCTTGAATCACTGCTTTCGCCGGCGCAAAATGTCCCCCGGTGATAAAAATCTTTTTCATAAGTTTTGTTTCCAGATGTTGCCCAGGATGCCGATGCCAACTAATTCTACAACTAACGCGGAGCCGCCGTAAGAGATAAACGGCAGCGGCACGCCGGTTAAAGGAATTAGGGCGACCATCGAGGCCAAATTAACCACCACTTGAATTCCCAACCAAAAGATAATCCCCATCCCCAAAAACCGCCCGAAAACGTCTTTGACTTCCAGGGTCAATTTCAAACACTGGTAGAGAAAATAGCCGTAGGCAAAAATCAACACCGCCGCGCCAATGAGGCCAAGTTCTTCACCAATAATAGCAAATATGGAGTCGCTGGTCGCTTCCGGCAGATAGGAATATTTTTGCCGGGAGTTGCCCAGCCCCAGACCAAACAATCCCCCGCTGCCCAGGGCAATTAAGGCCTGGCGAATGTGATAGGAGGCGCCAAGCGGATCGGATTCCGGGTCAAAAAAAGTGGTGATCCGCTTGAGCCGATAAGGGGATTTAATCGCCAGCCCAACGGCTCCTAAAACCATCAAAGGCAAAAGATAGATTAAGCCGAGAATTTCGCTGTCGGAGATAAAATAGATCGACATCGCGCTGCCAAACAAAACAATGGCCGTTCCCATGTCCGGCTCCAGCATAATTAGTCCTACCAAAAGGCCGATTAAAAGCAAAAAGGACACCAGCCGGCTCTTTTCTTTGGTGGTCAGCCAAGCCGCCAAATAAATGACCAGCGTTAACTTAGCCAGCTCCGATGGCTGAAGGACCGTGATCCCCAAGTTAATCCAGCGGTGGGCCCCATAGGCCGCCACCCCAATCCCCGGCAAGAAAACGGCAATCAGCAAAAAAATGGTGGCTAAAAGCGCCGGCAGGGCAAGTTGGCGCAGCTGCCGGTAGTCAAAGAAAAACGCCACCGTGCCGGCCGACAGTCCCAAAATCACCCATTTAACCTGTTCCTTAAGAAAATAATATTTATCATTGAAGCTGGCCAGCGCCTGAGCCGAAGAGGACTCATAAACCATCATCAGGCCAAACAAGAGAAACCCCCCGACAAAGAGAATTATTTTATTACCCCTAGCCACAATCCAAAGATAGCAAAAAGCGCGGCAACAAGCCAGGCCCGCATGACCACTTTTGGTTCTTCCCAGCCGCGATTGCGAAACCACAAATGCAACGGCGCCACCGCGAAGAATTTTTTGCCGGTGTAGTGCTTTGACAACATCTGAACCAGGGAACTGCCGGCCTCCAGGATAAACACCCCGCCAATCACGGCCAAGGCTAAAATCTTGCCCGTCAGCAGCCCCACCACGGCCAAGGTGGCCCCAAACGCCAGCGCCCCGGTGTCCCCCAACTCCACTCGGGCGGGATAAATATTAAAGTAGAGAAAAGCCAGGATTGAGCCAATCCAGATGGCGATAAAAAGCGCCAGCGAAGGATGAAGAAGCTGCGATGAGAGAACAACAAAGGCAATCAAACAAATCAGCAGCGTTCCCGTTGACAAGCCATCTAGACCGTCGGTGATATTATAGGCATTGGCAAACGCCACCACCACAAAGGCGGTTAGAGGAATAAATAAAATACCAACATCCAACATCCCAAACCAATGGATATTCACAAAATCATACCGCAGGATAAACCAGAAAAAGGCGCCGATAAATAGGCCCAAAAGGCATTGAATCAACAGTTTGTGCCGCCAGCGCAGACCAAAAAACCCGGTTTTCTCCTTATTAAAATTTTTGCGGACGTCATCATAAAGACCCAAGAGGGCAAAAGAAAGCATGGTGAAAAGAAGAATGAATAGCTCCGCCACACTGGCCTGAATGCCCAAGAGGCCATAGGACCAAAGCGACAAAACGGCCGTGACCGCCACCACCAACGCCCCGGCGCCAATCGGCCGCTTGTTTTTGTGGGCCAGCAGTTTAGCCGTGATCGGGGTGAGTTTATTCATCGTGTCCACTCGTTTGTTTTCGTCAGTACTTTTAAGGCGAAGTTTATAAAGGAAATCAATGAGGGGAACCAATAAAACGGCGGTGATGAAAAAGGACAACAATAATAACCCTAAAATTTGCGCCATATGCAATTATATTATCTTTGCGCCAAGAGAAACAAGTTGCTCGGGGAGACATTCATACCCGCGCTTGATCTGATCCTTGGGATCAATGACTGTTGTTTGGCCGTCTGCGGTCACTCCCGCCAATAGCGCCGTGGCCCCGCTGCGAATATCGCTTATTTCCACTTCAACTCCTTTGAGTGACGTCTTCCCATAAATCTTGATTGCGTGTTTATTTCCGTGGGTGTCATCAGATAAATTGAAATTATAGATTTCATCTGGGTTTTTAATGTCCGGTTCAAAAAAATCTATCTTCGCGCCCATTTTGATCAGGTTCGGAACATAATCGAATCTTTTTTCGTAAATCGTTTCATGAACAATTGATTCGCCATCTGCCTGTGTCATTATTGTTGACCAAAGAGGCTGCCAATCGGTCATGAACCCTGGATAAGGCGTGGCAACGATTTTTGTCGGCTTCAGGGCCCCTTTCAAGCTAAATTGAATAAAGTTCTCACCTATCTCATACCTTCCACCGGCTTCTTCAACCTTTTGCAACAAGATTTGCAAAACCGTCGGGTCGGCACCAATGATTTTAATGTCCCCATTGGTCACCAGGGAAGCGCAAGCAAAAGTAACGGCCTCATTCCTATCTCGCATTACTGTATGCTTTGCACCATGAAAGTGCTCAACGCCAAAGATTCTGATTGTCCTCTCCGCCACTCTTTTAATATTGCCACCCATAGAGTTTAAAAATTTAATCAGGTCATCAACCTCTGGCTCGGCAGCAGCATTACTAAGAATGGTTTCTCCCTTAGCCCAAGCAGCTGCCATAACAAGAAATTCTGTACCGGTGTGGGTATTCTTAGCAAAATGGAAATTCGTGCCCGTCAAGCCATTTGGTGTCTCTATTCTAATTTCATTCTGTGCAATTGTTATTTTCGCACCCATTGCTTCTAGTCCTGCAAAGTGGCGCTCCAGAGGCCGCCTTCCAATTTGATCGCCACCGGGGACTGGCAATGAAACCTTTCCGAACCTATGTAATAGTGAAGGTGCATATAAATTAGACGCTCTTGACTTTTCCCCTATTTCCTTAGCAACCGAAAAAGAATTTAGATTTGTTGGATCAATTTCTAGACAATGGGGGTTGGATTGGGGTGTTATTTTGCCGCCAAGCTGGGTGATCACCTGCTTAGCAAAGTCTATTTCCGAAATGAGACCAAGATCGCAAATGGTTGAGGGCGAATCGGCCAAAAGCGAGGCAATCATGGCCTTAAAGCCCGCATTTTTAGCTCCATGAAGGTGAACCTCACCCCGAAGCGGCGTTCCCCCGGTTACCACGTATTTAGTCACTCGCATAGTATATAATACTTTCGTGGATCTTGCTCCTTATAACACCTTTAAGGTCTCTGTCAACGCCGACAGATTTCTGGTGGCCCATCTTGAAAAGGACATCAGCGAACCTCCGCAGTTGGTTCTGGGCGAAGGGGCTAACGTTTTGTTAACCCGCGACATCCACGGTTTGGTAGTCAAAAACGAAATTAAAGGACGAGATATCATTGCGCAAGATTCGGATTCGGTCATACTGGAGCTGGGCTCGGGCGAAAATTGGCACGAGTTTGTGATGTGGAGCGTTGAAAACGGCTGGTCGGGAATTGAGGACCTTGCCTATATCCCCGGGACGGTCGGGGCCGCCGCCGTGGGCAACATCGGCGCCTACGGACAATCAGTGGCCGATGTCATCACCGAAGTTAAAACCCCAGGGAAAACATTTTCCAATCAGCAATGCCAGTTTGCCTACCGGGAAAGTGTGTTTAAAAAAAATAAACAGATAATCACCTGTGTCACCTTCAAATTATTTAAGACGGCGCATTTCTCCACCGACTATCAATCCCGTTATGAATCATTAAAAAACTATCTGCCGGAGGGCAGACTAACGCCAAAAATCGTGGCTGAAGCGATTATTAAGATTCGCCAGGATAAACTTCCGGACTGGAAAGAGGTGGCCACCGCCGGCAGTTTCTTTAAAAATCCCACCGTCACGGCGCAAAAAGCTGCCGAACTGCAAAAAAAAATTGCCGAACTGCAAACGTTTCCGACAAAAGATGGCTTGGTTAAAGTCCCCGCCGGGCGGCTATTAGACGAGCTGGGGTGGAAAGGCAAAAGAATCGGCCGGGTTGCCACCCATGACAAACATGCCCTAATTGTCATTAATCTTGGCGGCGCCACCGGTCAGGAAATTTTGGAGTTCACCCAAAAAATGTCCGCCGACATCCAATCTCACTACGCCATCCCCCTCGAGCCGGAAGTGAAGATTATTTAAGCTTCAAGAATTCTTGCTCTGTGGAATCCGCCTGCTTGATAATCCCCTTCATCAAACCGGATTTAATGTCTTTGCTATGAACGGGAACGGGAATAATTTTATGTTTGCTGGGGTGAGACATAATAAGATGACTGCCGGTTTGGCGCTTGGCAACAAAACCAAGTTTCTCCAGAATTCGCACCACTTCTTTTGGTTTAAAAGACGCCATTAAACTGCAAATCTATATGGGAAGGGGACTTCAATTTTTGTCACCACCGCTTCGCCTCTCTCGGTTGGGATTTCTTGTTTGTCCTCATTCAGAACTTCCAAGTATCCCATGATGGCGTCCTGAACCATCTTAACGGCGTCTTCAAAGGTTTCTCCTTGGGTGGCACAACCGGGGAGCGCCGGAACGGAGGCCACAAAACCACCCTCTTTCGCCGGTTCAAAAACCGCCGTATATTTCAAAACCTCCTGACAGATTCTCTTTTTTGCCATAGCAATATCTTACCACACCAAGTCCCGCTTAAACAATTAATGACTTATTGCTTCAAGGCTCCCTCGGGGATCTGTTTACATTTTCTTGGAATCAGACAAAAGGCATCGCCCGGTCGGCCAGCAGCTGAGCACCAAGCCTCTCGCCAGCTAGCGGGAGAGTAGTGGGTACAATGTATTCTGCAGGTTTCGTCTGCCCCACCGGGAATTGAGCCGCTGAATTTCTCTCTTATTTCTACTGGTATTTTTGGCCAATTAATTGTATCAACATAACTCATTACACCTCACCCCCTTTCTGCATCAATAAATCACTCACTTTATAGACATCGCCGGCGCCAAGGACCAGGACAATGTCACCTTTGGCGCTGTTGCGGGAGACGAAGTTGGCCACATTGAGTAGGTCGCCGCCAACATAGGTGGCTTTGGGAGACCCAACGGCGTTAGCCAGATCCTTGCCGGAAGGTTTGGTCACCCCGCTTTCCCGCCGGGTGAACACATCACTGACCACCACCCGGTCAGCCAGCCGCAGGCTTTTGGCAAAATCATCAAAAAGAGCCTGCAGGCGCGCATACATATGCGGCTGAAAAACCACCCAGATTTTTTTTCGGGGATAAAGTTCTTTGGCCGCTTTAATGTTGGCCGCCACCGCGGTGGGATGATGGGCATAGTCATCATAAATTTTGACTCCTTCCACCTCTCCCCGAAATTCAAAGCGCCGTTCGCAGCCGGAAAAGCTTTCCAGGGCCTGCTTAATCACTTTGTCTTTAACTCCCAACACTCTGGCGGCCGCCCAAGCTCCCCCGGCATCGGCCCGTTCGTGTTCCCCGGGCAGTTTCAGCTTCACACTTTTTGGCACCGGTTTGTAGTAAATTACTTTTTTCGCCAGCTTATATTTTCGCAAGCTCTCGTGGGCAATTACCACTTTGGCCAGCCCCGCAAACCGGCGAAATGAAGCCAGAACAGCGGCAAAATCGGCAAAATATTCCGGGTGATCCATTTCCAATGAGGTGATCACGGCAATCTCCGGTTTATACAAAAGGAATTTATCCCGAAATTCATCCGCCTCGCAGACAAAATATTTTGATTTTCCCAACCGGTAGTTTTCCTTATTCCAGTTCAACAAATTAGCGCCAATTTCACAGGTTGGGTCCAGGCCTGCCTGTTCCAAAACGACACTTAACATGGCCGCGGTTGTTCCTTTGCCGTGGGTTCCCGCCAACGCCACTAAGAATTTATTCTTTTGTAAATATTTAGCCATAAACTCTTCCCAGGTTAACGCGATGTTTTTCTCGGCCGCCAGCGTGTATTCCGGATGGGTGACGCTTTGATAAAAAACCGCCGGAGTGTGAATTAGCAGATCAATTCCTTTTAAATGAGCCGCGTCGTGACCGATTTTAACATTGACGCCTTCTTTTTGAAGAACCCTGGTGATTCGGCTCTCTTCCAAATCACAGCCGGAAATGGCAAATCCGTGGGCCTGGGCAATGCGCGCGGCGGCAGAAATCCCCGATCCGCCAATCCCCATGAAGTGAACTTTAGTCATAAATTAAAATGCAAAAATCAAAAGGCAAAATTTTGACTTTTTACTTGGATTTTTGACTTTTGACCTTTAAATTTTGAATTTCGTGTTTGAACTGTTTTCCCCTATGCTTGTAGTTTTTAAACATATCAAAACTGGCGCAGGCAGGAGAAAGCAAAACAACATCACCAGACACAGCGTTATTATACGCTATTTTCACTATTTCCGCCATTGTTTTCCCTGCTGGCAAAATTTTTACTCCAGAAAGAAGTTTTTTAATCCGCTCACCCTCAACACCAATTGGCATCACCGCTTTAATGTTGGGTGTTCGGGAGATGACTGTCCCTAACTGGGTGAAATCGGAATTTTTGCTGCTGCCGCCAACGATCAAAATTTCCGGCTCGACAAACGACTTGATGGCAGCAATCGTGGTTTCCGGAACAGTGGAAAAAGAATCATTAAAGAATGCAACCCCGTTAATCGTGGCCACCTCTTCCAGCCGGTGCTCCAAACCCCTAAAGTCTTTGACCACTTCTTCATAGGCAACGCCAACGATTTTGGCCACTGCCACGGCGGCAGCAATATTTTCTTTATTATGCTGCCCGCGAAGACGGGTGGACAGATTGATGTCTTTTCCACTGACCCAAGTGACCTGGCCGGTGGCGGCTTTGCCGATGACCACCGAGTTGGGATAATCCCGGTTTACCACGGCAAAATCATCCGGTTTTTGGTGAGAAACTATGTTTCTCTTGGCATCAATATATTCTTTGGTGTTTTTGTGCCAGTTAAGGTGCTCACTGGTGACTATCAACACCACAGCGATATGCGGCGATTTTGTTAGGTCGATTAATTGAAAACTGGATAGCTCTAAAATTACCCAACTGTCCTTGGTTAAATTTTCTAATAGATTGAACACTCCCGTGCCAATGTTGCCGCCTAAATAAACTTTTTTACCAGCCGCTTTGAGAATTTCATAAATTAAAGTAGCGGTGGTGCCTTTGCCCTTGGTCCCGGTGATGCCGATAATCGGACAAGGACAAAGATCAAAAAAGAGTTTTGTTTTGGAAGAAATTTCCACCCCGGCTTTTTGTGCTTGGAGAATCTCCGGCCGGAAACGGTAGACTCCCGGACTTCTTATAATCAAATCAAATCTTTGAAGATTAGCAAATTTATCACCGTTTTTCTCATCCAAGACCGTAACCTCGTCTCCCCGCTTTCGCAAATACGGCTCCACGTCCTGTGTGTCCACCCCCCAGCCTAAAATGGCCGTCTTCATACCCCTATTTTATCATTTATGCTAGAATGCGGCCATCATGAACACTTTCTCGATTGAAGTTGCCCGAAAGTGGGCCCAAGAAGGTTTTAAAGACAAAACCTATGTGGACTTGGCAAAGCTTCGGAGGATAACTATGCATCCAGATTTTGTTGCAATACTTAAGGGCAATGGCATTCAAGAGATAATCCCTATTGCCCAAATTATTGTTTTCTCACAACTGGTTAGCCATGGACTTAATGAGGAAGAGCTAGAAAAAATATATAGAGAGCACTGTGTCAGAAACGCAATCGAAGAAGGAGAAAGATGGAAACTGACCTCCGATGAAAGTCTTCAAGCGTTGTCTCAATACATAGACCGCGTATCAAGAAGCATTAGCCATTAACTCTTTAACTATTTTCACTTCGTTCCACGGCACTTCGCGGCCGGAGAGGTTGATGGAGTTTTGATGGCCAACGCCGGTGAGCAGAACCACATCTCCCTGTCTAGCCATGGACAAGGCTCTTCTAATCGCCTCCCGTCGGTCGGGAACCACTTGATAGTTTATGAATTCACCTAAACCAGACTGAAGCTGGGCCAAAATCTGCGTCGGGTTCTCGCGGTAGGTGTCCTCACAGGTTAGAAAAATGTAGTCATCATATTTAGTCGCGATTTGGGCCATAATCGGCCGTTTTGATTTATCCCGGTTGCCAGTGGCTCCAAAAACATGAATTAAATGTTTGCCCATTTTCTTAACCACCGGGAGAAGCTTTTCAAAAGCCTGTGGTGTGTGGGCAAAATCGACAATCACCTTAAACGGTTTTCCCACGGCCACTTCCAACCGGCCGGCAGGTAAGGTGAAAGATTTGACTGCCTCAGTAATGGTTTTGTCCTCCAGCCCCAACAGTCGAGCTGCGGCCGCCGCGGCCATAACGTTTCGCTGGTTAAATTCACCTGGCAGCTTGCTGGCTGCCAGTATTTTTGTGAAATTCTTCTTCTCTAAGTCCGACCCAAAAACTTTTTGCCGGCAGCTGGCTAGCCACTTCAGCTTTGTTTTTCTATATTTTTCAAAGGTCCTGTGATAATCTAGGTGTTCGTGATCGGCGATGTTGGTTAGCACCCCGACGGCAAAATCCACACCCCAAACCCGATGTTGGTCAATGGCAATTGAGGTCACTTCCAAAACGGCGTGGGTGCAGCCGTTTTCAAGACTGCGGCGCAAAAAACGCTGAACGGCAAAACGGCCGGGAGTGGTGGTGTGGGTTGAAGACAACGTGGATAAGATTGCCGTTTTGAAGCCGGCAGCGGTTAAAATGTGATGAATTAGGGTTGTGGTGGTGGTTTTGCCATCAGTGCCGGTGACGCCAACGACTGTCAGTTTTTTGGCGGGCGACCGATAATACACTGTCGCCGCCACTGCCTCAAAAAGATGGAAAATATTCTTTAATTTTTGCAGCATAGCGTAATTTTAGCAGATTATGGCGTGATCCCATAATAGTTAATTAGATCTTTGACGATGGCAAAGAAAACCGGGCCGGCGGTGTCGCTGCCCCAGGGCCGGACAACCGGTTCATTCAATTTTACCAGAATCACAAATCTTGGACTTAGGGCCGGAAAATAACCGATCATAGAGGCAATCGTGCCAGCAGCTGATTGGTAGGACCCACCAACAGCAATCTGGGCAGTGCCGCTTTTGCCAGCAATCTGAAAATTTGCCAATTCGGGAAGGCGATCTTTGGGAAAATGTTCCGGACTATTATCAGCTACCTGAATCAGCATTTCCGAGATTGTTTTACTGACCGTTGGAGAAATTATCTGCGGGCCAAGTGGGTGGGGAACATTAACGACCTTGTCGTTATCGATAATTCGTGACACCAGATAAGGGATGGGCAGCCGGCCGCCGTTGGCTAAGGCTCCAAAAGCTCGAACCATTTGCAGGGCGTTGACATTAATTCCCTGGCCGAAAGTGACAGTGGCTTTATCAATCGGATAGAAATCACCCTTGGCCCGCAGTGCTCCTCCTTCTTCCTCCTGCAAATCCACGCCGGTTTTTTGGCCAAAACCAAATTTTTGTAAATAAGAATAGAGCTTGTCAAAGCCCAGTTTTTCCCCCACAAACACCATTCCGGTGTTATCGGAGTTAACCAGCACCTCCGTCATCGTTTCGTTGGGATGATACTGATTATCAAACGTGTGGATATAGTAATTATAAATTTGACGCGGGCCAGAACACTGATCACAGTGGGTGTCTGGAGTTAGGACATTCTCATTCAGGGCGGCGGACATAATAATCGGCTTGAAAATCGATCCCGGCTCAAAAAGATTGGCCACCGCCGGATTTTTATAAAGAGTGCCAGGGTAATAGGAAAAGTTCGCCGGGTCATAGGCAGGGAAATTGGCCATGGCAACAATGGCACCGGTGTTTGGGTCCATAACAATCGCCGTTCCCCCGGAGGCTTGCCAGTCGCTGATGCCTTTAGAGAGTTCCGCTTCCACAAAGAGCTGGACGGAGCGATCAATGGTGGTTATTAAATCGCTGCCATCACGTTTCTCAATCCTGGTTTCGCTGCCAATGGCAATGGGATTGCCGAAAGCGTCTTTCTCTTGGCGCAGTTGGCCCGGACGGCCGGCTAATTCCCGCTGGTAGAAGCCTTCCAAGCCAAAATAGCCCTGAGGGTTGCCATTTTGATCCGAGCCAACAAAGCCCAGCACTTGGGCGGCCATTGAGGCTTCCGGATAGTCCCGGGCCTGCTCATCCTCAAAACCCAACCCGGCAATATTTAAAGAATTAATTTGATCATGGATGTTCTGGCTGACAAAATGGGCCAAATTTACCCAAACAGCATTTTGAGTGTCCAGCCGGGCCAATAAATCGTGATCCAAGTTATCGTGGACCGTTTTCTCCATCTGTGTTTGAGCCTCCGGAGTCAGTGGTGAGCTGTCGGTGGCGACAATGGGAATTTGCGGGGCCAAAAGATCGGTTAGTTTGTCGGCCACACTTTTCCGGTTCGTTGGCAGTTTCGGCAGCTGGGCATAAAGAAGAAAAGCGTTTTTGTCGGCGGCCAACGCCGTGTCGTCAGCAGCCCGAATCTCTCCCCGCCGAGCAGGGATGGAAAGGATATTAAAATGCTCCGCGTCCCCTTCGGATGACAAAGGGCCTGACTGAACCGTTTGGATAAGAGCCAACCGCAGAAAAACCAGCGCCAGGCCGAGAAAAATTAAAGACGTGACGATCCTAACTTTGTGTTCAAATCTCATAACCGGAAGGCAACATTTGGCTCCGGAAGGATAAAGGAAATTTTAGACGTCTGAACAAAACCGGCGGCCTGAGCTTGGTTTTCCAGAAGACTCAAGGATTCACTCTGGCGAATCTGGGCAGCTAAATTTTGATTTTGGGTCGTTTGTTGGGCAATTTCACTGTCCAGCCGACGCAAAGTGTCGGAGGACTCTACCAGCCAGTTAGCCAAAAAAACCCGACCAGCCGACAACAAGAAAACCAGCACCACTAACACCACCAGAAAGCGGTTTGAATTGCGGTCGTGAACCATATTTTCCTCGGCAATTAATTTTTTCATTTTTCAAAAAACCGCATTTTCGCGCTGCGGGCGCGCGGATTAGCTTTAACTTCCTCTTTTGTCGGTGTGATTAACGTTTTGTTTTTCATAAAGTTTTTAATAATTCGATCCTCTAATGAGTGAAAACTAATAACCACCAGTCGCCCGCCAGTCTCTAAAAGTTCCACTGCCTGCGGCAGGGCGGCCTCCAGGGCGGACAGTTCATCGTTGACGGCAATGCGTAGGGCCTGGAAAACCCGGGTGGCCGGATGGGTCCGGTCGGCCTGCCCCCGGCGACGAACCCGCAAAATGATCTGTGCTAACTGATCCGTCATGACAATCGGCCCGGTGGATCGCGCCTCAACAATTGCTTTAGCAATCGGCCGGCTGGCCCGCTCTTCCCCAAATTTTGTAAAAAGCACTGCTAGCTCCTTTTGTGAACCGGCATTAACCAAATCGGCCGCGGTGACCGTTTGGGTTGCCGGATCCATCCGCATATCCAGTTTGGCGTCCCGATTGAAACTGAACCCCCGCTCAGCCGTCTCTAGTTGATGACTGGACACCCCCAGGTCCATTAAAATTCCGGCCACAGGGTTAAACCCGGCCCGATTGGCAATTTCTTTTAAATGTGCAAAGTTTGCGTGCACGCGCGCCGGTGACTCCGGGTCCCGGTCAATCCCTAAAACAATTCCACCGACTGCCTCAATCGCCCGGGTGTGTCCCCCGCCGCCATACGTGCAATCAATGTATTTTTTCCCTGGTTTAATGTGCAACTGTTCCAGAGCTTCGTTAAGAAGCACCGGAATGTGATAAATTTGTCCATTCATCTTTGTCCCAAATTTCAAAATGGTCCCCCGCCCCAATCACGGCAATTCTTTCTTTAATCCCAGCGTAACGGCGCAAAACTTCAGGAATAACGAATCGGCCCTGGTCATCAAGGTCAACCTCCACTGCTTCGGCATACATTCTCCGGCGCACTTCCCGGCCTTCGCTTGTTGAAAGAGGTTTCACCAACTCCATTTCCCCCAATTTCTGCCATTCCACTAAAGAAAATCCAAAAACACATTTGTCAAAACCGGTGGTAATTACTGCCCGATCACTGCCCAAAGCAGAGCGAAGCTTAGTTGGCAACGCCATCTGGCCGGTGGTCGCTAGCGATGGTGTAAATGTCCCTAAAAACATCTGTATATCACTAAACATATCTAGTTTGACTCTCTTTTCACGGGTTGTCAAGAGGGAAATTTAGGGTCAATTCGAGGGTGAAAAATGAAGCTATTCGCTTGCTTGAAAATTGAAGTTGGCAGCGTCCGGCAATTCTTTAAGTTTAGCAATAACGACTTCTGGATTACCTTGGCCCACATTTATTGGTCGATGAAAACGTAGGGCAAGAGTGTGTGAGCCATTCGCATCGACGGAAAAATATGTTTGGCTTCTTAATTTCATTGCCATAATCATCCCGGCAAGATGAACCTCATCTTGGCTATATCCAGAGGTATCAAGAACATCACCATGGTCTTCGCCACGTCTCGATATCACATGGATGTCACCGTCTTTAAACAGGAGATACCGAGATATTGGCGTGATGCTATCTCCACACGACTTTAAGAGTTGTTCACAACTTTTCAGCTTCTGTCCCATAACGAGGGTATTATAACTCCTTGTTTATTATAGGTCAAGAGTTTTTTCCCAGACCGGCTTGGAGCCGTCGAGGGCAACAAAATCCAGCTCTAAGTCAACGGAGGTGACACCTTCGTGGCGCACACAAGAACTGGTGGAACACGTTCCCAGATCAATGGCCTTGGAGAATGTCGTTCTACCAGTGAGATCAATTGGAGTCATCGATAGGGCTCCCTGGGTGCCCTTATTGGTCGTTTGATACTGCATCACATAGGTTACCCCGGAAACGGTGTTGGCTGGGATGCCTGTCACCGTCACCGTCACATTGTCCAGCCCATTAGCACTACGGCCCTTTTTTGCAGTCACCTCCAAATTTTGCACCCACGCCGGTTGGGTGGAAAGATCCACCTTAGCCACGGTTGGTGAAGTGGACACGGCCGACGGTGTGGCCGCTGGTTTAACCTGGGACTTTTGATAGACCATTAGCCCAACAGCACCCACCAAAACAATAATAACCGCGGCGATTACACCAATCTTTCTTTTATCCATGTTTCTAGATTAGCAACTTTTATTCGCTCTTGTCTAGTGGTATTTCGATCTCGAATCGTCACCGTGTCGTCCTCCAAGGTTTGGTAGTCCACCGTCACGCACCACGGCGTCCCGATTTCATCCTGAGAGAGGTATCTTTTTCCGATATTTCCCCGGTCATCCCAGGCGGTCATGAAACTCTTTTTTAACTTCTCATAAATCCCCCTTGCCTTGCCCACCAGCTCTTCTTTGTTGGCCACCAAAGGAAAAACGGCAACTTTATAAGGCGCCAAACTGGGCTGAAGTTTCAAAACTACCCGCTTTTCATCTTCGAAGTAGGCAGAACACAAAACAGCCAGCATGGTCCGATCCACCCCCATTGATGGTTCAATCACATGGGGAAAGCTGCCTTCATATTTCAAATCCACCCCTGACTTCTCACTGTGGTTGCGCAGGTCATAATCTGTCCGGTAGGCCAGCCCCCAAAGTTCTTTGCGGCCAAACGGGAAGTCAAATTCCAGATCAACGGTTTTTTTTGAATAGTGGGAGCGTTCCTGGGGAGAATGTTCCCGCTCGTGAACCATCTCCGGCGCCAGGCCGATTAACTTGGCAAAGTCGTGCATCTTTGCCAGCCAATAGTCATATTTTTCTTCCCAGATTGCCTCCGGCAGAAAATACTCCAGTTCATGTTGTTCAAACTCAATATCGCGGAAAATAAAGTTTCCCGCCGTGATTTCGTTACGAAATGCTTTACCGATTTGGGCAATGCCAAACGGCAGTTTTGGATGAAACGAATCAACGATATTTTTAAAGTTAATAAAAATTGCCTGGGCTGTTTCCGGCCGGAGATAAACCACGGCGTTTGAGTCTTCCGTCGCCCCGACTGTGGTGCGAAACATTCCATTAAACCGCCGCGGCTCGGACAATTGACCACCGCAATCCGGGCATTTCTTAGTGTCCCCTAACTGATCGGCCCGAAAACGGGTGTGGCAACTTTTACATTCCACCAGGGGATCAGTGAAGTTTTCCACATGACCAGAGGCCTCCCAAACCCGTGGCGAAAGAATAATTCCCCCATCAAGGCCTAAAATGTTCTCTTCCTTCTCCACAAATTCCCGCCACCAGAGCGCCTTGATGTTTTTGCGCAGTGCCAATCCAAATGGCCCGAAATCCCAAGTGTTGGACAATCCTCCATAGATCTCACTGCCGGGATAAACAAATCCCCGCCGCTTGCAAAGGCTGACAATTTTTTCCATCAAGTCCATAGTTTAACTTTCTCTAAATGCTTCCAAAATTTCTGCATTTCGAAAGAGAATTGATTTATCAGTCGTTGCGGTTAGCCCTTTATTTGGGCTTGTTTCAAAACCTAAATAAATTGTCTCAACCTTTCGTTTCTTGAGTTCATAAACTGCCGGTTGAAGGTCAGAATCACTTGAACAGATAACAGCCGTTTTTAATTTATGGTCGCAGGCCTGCGTTACCATATCTATTGCCATTTTAACATCGACACCTTTCTCTTTAAAGACTGTTTTCCCACCGGTGACAACTTGGGCGCGAACGTTCCCGGCAATAATGAAAGTAATCTTTTGTTTCTCAAGCTCGGCCTTTAGTGACCGCTGGCGGTTGATGAGCAGTTGAGATCTCTGCGCCGTCTCGGGATAAAAATGAAGTTTGGCTGCATAAAAAACGACTTGGTCGATTTTTTGTGGCGCCAAAACTTTTTCCAGAAGCTGCTTCAGTTTAATCTTTGACTGGTTGATCTTCTTTTGTTCAACACCACTCTCCTCTAAAACATCCTCAATTTTGTGAATAAAATTTTCACCATCAATAAAAATGACTGTTTTCATCAAAAAAATAACCTCAGCGGGTCTTGCGACATGGCTGAGGCGGTTATGTTTTTAGTATACCGCGGTCGTAATTCTCTGTCAAGACTGACAAATTTTTTCAACAAGTCCATATTCTTAGCATATCAAATTTCGCCATAAAGAAATTTACCAACCTTAAATCTTCTGTTTATGCTATATTATAGACTAATATGCCTAGCCAAGATTCAGCAACTGAAAGATTCTTTAAGCATTACCAGAAAGCAGCTGCAAGGGGTGAACTTGAAGCAGAAGACCTCGCTCAGTTCCACCAAGCTGATAAACTTGATAGGGAAGGTAAAGTCAACTTACCTCTCAAGAAAATTAAATTGCAAGGTAACTATAAATCACCAACTGGATCAGAAGATGAGACTGGACGGTGTCTGCGTCGAGCTCTCAGAGAGGCACAAGGTATTGATGTGGAAAACCTGCCTGACGTCGTTGACGGCGCAGATATACCGAAGATCTGTGCTGAACTAGGTTTAGTTCTACACACCGGCCCTCAACAAGTAGAGCTACCTAAAGACAAGGATGTTATTGTTCTCTATCACACCAGGGATAACAGCGCTCACGCAATCGTCACAAACAACCTACCAGAATTCGTGAAGAAAGGAAAAATAGTAATTGGGATTATTGAAATCCCGGAAAATGGTCAAAACCCGTCTTAATTAATCAAAACAGGGGATCTTCTTTATTAAATGGCATTTCCAGAATTTTCTCAAAAACACCGGCTTTTGTCTCGGCCTCGAGACTAAACCGATCACCGTTTCCATCTTCGACTAGCCGTTTATCTCTCCCTTCGCCCACTAACTTTCCTTTTTGTACCAACCCAAATTTGGAGAGATCTGCCAATGCTTTATCCAACTCGGCCTCATCCAGACCCGAAATTGCCAAAACTGCCTCCCTTGTTCCCCCAGACGCAGAGGGAAAATGCGTCATGGAAATAAGAAGCCCTTGCGACTGTCTTGGCAACTTATCAAAGGCAACTTTAATATCTGGTTTCCCAACTTCACCCTGTCCTTTATCTTTTATTGCATCTACCATTCAACTAATTATATCCTATTCAACAATAAGCAACATCATGGCAGTTAAAAAGTGATGAAGCGTCGCGTCGTTAGAAAATGTTTACCTATTTTCGGGCTTAGAGGCAACGGCATAACCAATTGCCCCAGCAACAACCATTACTGCTCCAACTATTAAAAGATCTGGGTAAGTAGCTTCAAAATACATACCCCTGAGGAAGTCTATATTAAGAATTCCCACCATTACATCCATTGTTACTCCAGCCGTAATCGCCAACACACTGTAAAGTTGAGCTAACGAAACCTTTCTTCTTTCGTTATTGAAACGTGGTCTTTCGGTCATAAGCTTTGTAATATATGCTAATACTGTGATAATTGTATCCCATAAAAATTTTCCTGTCAATAGAATAGACCCCAATTTACAAATGTAGTATTATTTACACCAGTGAATGAATTGTCGTCTGATCTTGCACATTCTTCTGGTGTTAAGTCTAAATTGGAGAAACCCAGGGCAGAAATAAGACGCTGGCTTGGATTGGAAGAAATTTCTAATTCTTGGGCTGAAACCTTGGAACAGACGTTAGGTATATCGTTTGGCGAGAGGAAACCGAGGGTGGTAATTTATAATCAACGCCAAATGGGGCTTCGTCATTTAGTCTTGTTTATCAATAATTTAAAAGAGGGCCATGTAAATTTTCGTAATTTCCAGGAAGACGACGTAACAAAGGAGGAAAGTTTTTACGATGATCGTACCGACACGGTTATACCTTTCTTCGTTGTTGTTTATACGTGGGGATGTAAGTGGACAGCAGCATGCAACCTTGCACGAAGATATGCATGCGTGGGTGAATAGACGAGAACCCGCATACACCCTTAGCCTTAAACGTGTTAGGAAAATCGTGATGGAAGACACTTACAATAATGCCTATGCTCGTCTTCAGGGAGAACTACAAAATGCCTACATTATGCATATTGTTGATGAGGGAGTAGCAAGTTGGGCTGGAATATATACGGGTTTAAAGAATGATCAATTTTCAAAGCCTGCTTTTACTAAAGCAGAAGAGCATTATTATCGTCCATATCAATTAGAGAAAATAGTGAATGATTTTCAAACTACACTAGGGGAGCTTTTCCGGGCTTTACGAATGAACAACAACTACAATATCGGAAGAACTTGTCAAAAATTGCAAGAATTGTGCTACCCATTAGGCTATTCGTATGTTGCAAGAAGAATTCAGAAACTATTAAGAGAGATCATAATGCCCGGAAAAGTCTTAGAAAATCTCCTGAAGAATCCTCCAAAATCTTTCGCTGAATTTTTACAGAAGTGACTTTAGGAGCCCATTGCCGATTTTACTTTATTAGCTTGAGCCTCGAGTTTCTGATAATTCAAGGCCCTAAGCTCAGAATTTGGATCACTAACGGCGTCTATTTCTTTACCCCAACGATCCGCTAATTCTCTTGCTGCTAGGGCAGCGTCCGGCAACAGGTCTTTGGGAAGAACCCCATTGAAACCTGGATCTGACAAGAACTCGGCCATTTGTTTAGCTTGCGCTTGAATACTATGGGCATCCCAATACTGACGCTCATCACAAATTAGTCTGGGCGCATATTTCCCATAGTCGATAGAACTCGGTCTGATACTAAAACCCACCGGGAGGTGTTGGCCATGAATGACAGTATCGAATTTCCACTCAACTTCGTTGTTTGGATTTTTCTTATAGTCAAGTTGCCAATAAATCCCCTCCCCATCAGGTTCTTGATACTTGATGGTGTGCCAACCATCAGTGTATTCTTTTAGCGTCGCTGTGAATGGCTCCTCTTGGGGATATCTTGGCGATTCCTGAAGCCCGGTTGAGCTCATATAATAAAATGCGCCTAGAAGACCGTGTTTCCAGGTGGTCCCCATTTTTCCAAGTTTTACCACTTCCTCCGGTTTAGTCGATTTCCACTGATCTTTTGCTGCAACATCATTCGTTTCCATTTGTCTTTACAATACTATTCACCTTCCAAGAAGTCAACAAGGTTAAATCTCTTCCAAAAACTTCTTGCTGCGGATGGGACGCTCGACGATGGATTCGACAAGGTCGGTGACGCCAGCCCGAGGATATTGGCCGCGGGGCAAATAGCCCAACGACCATAACAGTTCCACGACAAATCTTTTAACACCATCTTGGTTAAGCGGCGAATTGAGAAATGCCAAAAAATTGCCAAACAAGTCCGGATGAGGCTGGTCCTCCGGTAAGATCTTATCCAAGACCTCGCAAAGATAGAACAGATAACCGGATGATTTTAAATCGGACTTAAGCAAAGAGTAATTATTGATTGTCTTTGCCTCGGTGACGAGATTAAACGTCTTGCTATGGTGGACAACCAGACTAACATGGTTAAATAGTTCCAGGTCGGGGGCGCGCCGGCTTCTGATCCGCCGAACACCCTTAGCCAGCACTTTGGTTTTTCCCAGCTGTCGGGAGAAAAAAATGATAATTTTGTCCGCTTCTCCCAGATTGGACCGTTTAAGGATGACCCCCTCGATTTTACTAGAGTTTAACACTGATTTCCTGATCCTGGGTCAGGTTGAAGACCTGCTGTTTCCCATTAACAATTAGCGTGTATTGATTGCCCGCTGTCCCCGGCTGCTTTTGGATCAGACTTTTATAAACACCGTCTTTTTTGAAGTTTCCCGAGACTTTATACGAAATCTGAATTTTGGCCAGCCCTTCGGGGACAACCGTGAAGAAACCGTCCACCACCGTGTGATTTAGATCCTGGAAAGTTTTGCTGGTGTTTTCAAAACCGCGAACTTCACCAATGGTGGCTCCTAATGGCAGATATACCCGTAAATAATCGCGGTAGATTCCCGCCAGACATAGGCCAGTTTTTCTCTCTAGGGAGCAATTGTCCGCCTGATGGGGATAGCGGTAATTCAATGTCAGGGTCACATCTGCCCCTGTGTCTGTCACCGAAACTTCCTGTTTAACGGCTTGCGTTACATAAAGATTAGACTTTGCTCCGGCCAGATTGGCGTCGTTAACATGCAAGTAGTCACCGCCAGGGTTAGTTTTAATCGCCCCGCCAAAACCCAGAGCATTAACCCCCGCCTGGGCGTCGGCATTATAGAGGTAAAACAAAATGTGTTTTTGTGTCGCTTCGGCCATCGCTGTCTGAATTAGGGGGGCGTAGACCTCCCGAGCCGATCCCATCGCTTTTTGCATCATTGTTTGAAGAAGAACGCCGATAATGTCTTTACGGCTGCCGCGCACATAGTTGGTTGGCTGGTCAGCATATTGTTCCAATTCATAAATCACCATCGGGCAATCGCAGGTGGGAACGGTTTTGGTGGTGAACGTCGTGCCATAGGCATCAATCGGCCCCAACACGCCCATCATTTTGGTGAGGACATCGGTGTCCATGGCGATGATTCCGTTTAAATTCTGTTTGGCTGAGGAAGAGTTATATAAATCGGTGAACACCTGCATTGACGAGGGAAAATCCGGAGAAAAGTTTGAGTCACGCAGCCGCCAGCCATAAACATTAAGATACCGAGAGATCGGATCCGGCGGCGCCACATGCTTAGTGATGGTGTCATCAAGCTTATAAATATCATCCGAGGAGTCCAGGTGAATCCGGCCCTGGTCAACGCGAAAAATCGCGTAGGCGGTGATAAATCCGCCGGTGGGGCGCAGTTCTTTGTCGTTTTGGAAAAGCACCATATACTTGCGCTCACCGTTAGCCCCAAGCATATCCGGCAACTGCTTAACCATCGGCCGGGCCTGCGTCAAGAAGTTGTCCGCCAAATCAATTAAATTCTTCGCGTCGGTTAATTGCGAATTAATATTACCCGGGTAGCGACCAGGGTCGACTTTATCCACTTCCTGACGAACTAGCTTAACTTTTGCCGCCACATCGTCAATCTGCGGTGTCACTTTGCCCAAAGTCTGGACCATCTCCGCAATTCGATCCTCGGCCGTGCCACCGGTAAACGTGCCCTTGCCCTTAAGACCCAAAAGGTCGGCGTATGGTTCCACTCCGGCCACCACCACATCGGCCGCCTGCAAGCCATAATCCGCCGCGTTAATCATGTGGTTAGCATCGGAAGTGTAGCCACCCAGAAAAGGGATAAAACTGGTCCAACCAATTAATTTCAGGTCGCCCCGAACTGCCTGCAATTTTGTCCGGGTGGCCTTGATCGCAACCTGTGCCTGTGGTAAATCCGAGGATTTAATGGCATCCTTGACAGCCAGCGTTTGCTGATAGGCCGCTTTGCCGTCAACATAAGCCTTGGCCAAGGGAATGCCGACAATTACGCCAAGAAAAACTAGCACCGCCGCGGCCGCGAGAAGAATTTTTTTAAACGACCGCTTCGGCTTAACCGGCGTTAACGTCGGCTGACTGTCCAACTTAATCTCTTTTATTTCTTCGTCCATAAATTAATAAGCTCCCGTGCCGTGGATAATCGCCCAGGGAGTTTTCAACATTATTAATATATCATATAAAATATCCCTCTTGCGGGCATACTGCGCATCCAACTGAATTCTCTTATCAAAATCCACTTCGCTGCGCCCAGAGACTTGCCACTCTCCGGTAATTCCCGGCAGTGCCGAATGGACATCATTTAACAACGGCTTAACCTCCGGAAATTTTGCCACCTGTTCTTTAAGTTCAAATTCGTAGTATGGCCGGGGGCCGACTAAGCTCATATTACCAATGAGAACGTTGATAAATTGCGGGAATTCATCAATTGAGTGCCGGCGAATGAAAGCCCCCACCCTGGTAATTCGCGGGTCATCTTTGAGTTTATAGTTATTTTCTTTGTACTGTCTGAAAAGCCTTTTTAGCCTGGGATCAGTCATCAATAACTTCTGGGCATTGGGAATCATCGAGCGAAATTTGTAAACATGAATTAGTTTCCCTCCCCGGCCAACACGCGGCGGGGTATCGGCAAAAATCGGTCCTGACGAATCCAGTCTAATAGCAATTGCTGTCAAAATCATGATGGGGGAAAAAATAATCAGCAGGACCCCCGCGCCGACAATGTCAATTATCCTTTTAAGAATGTCGTACATAGTCTAAAAACTCTTTCTTAAACCGCTCTTTCGAAAATTTAGCCGCGTTGGTAGCACAATCATTCGGATCAATTTTATCAAGATTAACTTCGGAAATTGTCTCCACTAAACTTTTGGCTGTCGGCGCTGAAAAAAAGAATCCGGTTTTGCTGGGAATCACCGTTTCCCGCGACCCGCCAGCGCCATAGGCCACCACCGGTTTCCCATAACTTTGCGCCTCCAGCGCCACCAATCCAAAGTCCACCTCGCCCGGCTCAATCAGAGCGCGGCAAGATTCATAGTACCGTGCCAGCTCGGCATCTGTCAACTGGCCTAAAAACTCAATGTTTTTCTTAGCCATTCCTTTAAGTTTTTCTTCCTGTGAACCGACACCCACAATTTTTATTGGCCAACCTAACTCATTGAATGCCTTGACAGCTAAATCCACCCGTTTATTGGGAACAAGCCGGGAAACAACAAGGAAAAAATCACTTCGCAAGACGTGGTCTTGGCGACTCAAGACCACGTCTTTTAAAACCACTGGCGGATAAATCACGTCACTATTGAGGCCATAATATTTCTTTATTCTTTCCTTAACGACTTTGGAAATGGCAATATATTTATCCGGCCGACGACAAATCACTTTGTCGTAAAGACGCAAGTAGTTAATCATTGGTTGGGTGAGGTCCTTAAACCAATCGGGTTTGCCGGAAAAATAATCATCATGTCCGGACCAAAGATAACTAACCGGGTTTAAACAATAGCAAATGTGCCGGGTTCCCGATTTAGTGATAATTGCCTTGGAAAATTCATGGGTAACGGAGATGACAATGTCAAATTCATCAAAATTGAACGTCTCAAAAGCCGGACCCATTAAAAATGGGTAATATTCATGTTTACTTTTTGGCAGGGGTAATTTTTGAAGAAATGATGTCCTCACTTCGAAGGCATCGGCCCATGGGGTCCGCTTTTTGTCATAAACAGAAGTGTAAAGCGGTGCTTCCGGCCAAATCTCATGCAGCGCCAACAGCACCCGCTCCGCCCCACCAAACTTATTAACCCGATCATAAACTAAAGCGACTTTTGGACTTGACAATTTAGGCATATTATGCTAAATTCTACACATTGATCGGGATGGGTGTCGACCGTCCGGTAACCAGTCCGGCGTTAAACACTCCTAGGTCCCTCGGGATGCCCGATCTTTTTCTTTTGGAAACAGCACTTGCAGGAATTCCTCTAGACTAATTCTTAAATCCGGGTTTTGTTTTCCGGACGAAACCTTACCGGCCAGCTTGTGCGCAGGAGATTTTTTCCCAATTGATTTGAATACTACTGGAACTTTGTTTAGGTCAAACTTTAATAAACGAGAGTAATTAATCAACCTATCGTGAATAATGTTCTCACTGTCTTTATACTCGAGATCGACCGTGACTAATGTGGTTGGTTTGGTATTTTTCAACAAGAACACTAACAGCGCGGAAAACGTAAAGAGAATGAAATTCCGCGGTTCACCCCGTAGTCGAAACTGCTCCTGGATAACCCTCTTGTCTCTGGCCCTAAGTAGAAGCGTAAATTCGCTGTCGTTAGACAAAGCAAGAACCGTGTCTTTCCAGGTTTGTTCAACTTTATTTGACTGGTCAACCTCGTAATGCTTATGCTGCTGCTTCATAAACCCCAAATGTCTGTTTGACACATCTCTCCCAACTATATTTTGCCGCTTGGGCGTAGCCCTTTTTAGTTTGGGTAGAAATTAATTTCTTGTCCACCAACGTTTCTTTAATCACCCGGGCGATGTCATGGGGATCATTTTGATTAAAATAAATGGCCGCGTCACCATAGACTTCGTGGAACACCGGGATGTCGGAAACGATAGCCGGACAACCGACAGACATGGCCTCCAGCGGGGGAATGCCAAAGCCCTCCATCTTCGATGCTGTGACTAACGCCGCCGCATGGCGGTACCAGTCAGCAATCTTGTTGTTGGGCACCTCCCCCACCACCGTTACATATGGCGATTTCGGCAACCGTGACTGGAAAAACTGGTCATAGCCGACGATCGCCAGTTTCATCTTTAAAATTTCCGCGGCTTTAATTAAAGCGCCAATGTTTTTATGGGGATGGGCATTGCCCACGTATAAAAGATAGGGGCCGGGCATTGGTGATTTCCCCACTGAACCCACCGCCTCTAGTTTTCCCGATTCATAAATCACCGCCACTTTATTCGGGCTGGCCTGATAGTGGGAAATCAGCTCATTTTTGGCATCATTGGAAAGGGTGAAGATTTTTTCGGCCCGGAAAACTGAAATCCAATTAACCAGGTGATAACCCAGTTTTTTGATGTCATACAACCAGCCGGGAAGAGTGGACCATTTGCCGGTTTTATAGTGATCAAATATTAGATCGTGAATGGTGATAACAAACCGTCCGGGATAGAGTATGGGAAAAGAAAAATAGGGGAAATGGAGCAGGTCTAAGTTTTCCCGGGCAAAAATCCAGGGCAAAACTAATTGCTCCCGCAGAGTGTGCCAGTGGATGTCAACCAGAACTTTTTTCCATTTCGGGGGCATCTCAACCGATTTAAATTCTTTCTTGCCAAAAAACCAGACGAATTCCTGGTCTTTTGGCAAATATTTAAAGAGCGCCCGAATATAGCGCCCAACACCGGTTTCGTTCCATAGTCGCCCGTCGATACCGATTCTCATAGGCTGAGATTGGCTAGAAACTCCCGCAGGTCAATGCCCAAAAAAACTAGTGTTTTCACCCAGTGGGGATATTTATTAGTGTAGTGCTTCCGATAAAAAATCCGCATCACTTCAAACCGGGCTTTGAGGGTTTTGCTGCCGGGCCGGTGGCCGCCGGATGAACCTTTAAAGTGCCAGATCTTCACCTGGGGCAGATACATAATCTTATAACCGGCCTGCCTTATCCGATAGCACAAATCCAAATCTTCCCCTTTCCAGAAAAAGTCTTTGTCAAACCAATCAAGTCTGTTGCCAAGAATCCGGGGCATCATAAAATAGGCGCCGTTGATCGCTTCCACTTCGTGGGCAGTGTCAGGATCAAGATAGCCCATGGTGTAGCCGGCAAACAGCCGACTGTGGGGGAAAATTTTAGCAAGGCCGGAAAAATAGCAGAAGGCGCTCCAGGGAGTGGGAAAACCGCGGTGGCAGGTGGCATCCAACGAACCGTCACCCAAAACCGTTTTGGCTGTCACCGCTCCCACATCGGGGTGGGATGAAATGTAATCCAAGGGGAATGACAGCGTTTCCTTCTCCAGTTTCATATCGGCATTTAGAAAAACCACGTAGTCCCCCTTAGCTTTTTTTGCCGCCGCGTTGTTAGCCGGGCCAAAGCCCAGATTGATTTTATTGGCGATTAAGGTCACCATTGGGAATCCCGCTTTCACCATCGCCATTGAACCGTCAGTGCTGGCGTTGTCCACCACAACGATTTCATAGTCCGAATTGGTCGGCAGCGATGCCAAGCAGCCCCGCAACAGCTCCCGAGTGTTAAAGTTAAGAATGATGACGGAAAGCCGTTTCTTCATATATTTTATCCAAACCGGCAGAGATCCCTGTCCAGTCAAAGTTTTTAACCACTAATTCTTTAGCTTGTTGGGCAATTTTTTTGGCTGTCTGACGGTTAGTGAGGAGCTCCACCGCGTCATCGGCCAACTGTTGCTGATTATTAGTGATCAAGGCATGCTTGCGATTTTGCGCCCCAATGCCCTTGATGCCGATCTGAGTGCTGACCACCGGCAAGCCTGAGGCCATTGCCTCCAGAATTTTATACCTGGTCCCGCCACCGCCATAAATTGGAGCAATTAACAGATCCGATCCCTGATAAGCAGTTCTTATATCTTCCACATCACCGGACACCGTCACATCATCGCCCGCCAAAGCTTTGATATCCGGCGTTGGTTCCCGGCCGACAATCCACAGCCGTGCCCTGGGCAGTTTAACCTTAACCAACGGCCAAATTTGGTGCACAAGCACCTCCGCCGCTTCCCGGTTCTGCAACCAGTTGAAATTACCAACAAACAGCAGCCGAGGAAATTCTCTTTTTTGCAAAGCAATTTTTTTGGCAAAAAAACCGCTGTCCACCCCGTTAGGGACAACGCTCACATCCAGGTCTGGCACCAACTCCAGCATCTTCTCTTTGTCATCCTGTGACATGGCCACCACTTTACGGGCCTCCTGCCAGAAATGTTTCTCCCAATATTTATGTTTTGCCACATCAACAGCCAGAAACGGCTTGGCCGGCCAGAATCGGGTGGTTTGGGCAAAATGCTGGTAGACTTGGTATTCAATTGTCTGTTCTGCTAAGAGAACAGGAACAATTGTCGGTGGGAGATTGGCCATAATATAGTAGGTCTCAACGTGAATCAGATCATATTGGCCACCGGCTAACTCTTGGGCCAAAGCCTGCTTGATCTTGTCCTCCAGATACATGTTCACCAAATAGGGATAAAGGGAGAAGCCGGTTTTAAATATTTTAGCTATGGACGCGAAGGATTTTTTCCGGCGAAAAACCCGGACTTGGCGACAATATTTGCGCAATTGGGTCAGATCCGGTTCGGGATGATCAGTGCGAAGGAAAGAAAATGAGCTGATTTCGTGCTTTTTGGAAAGGTTTTTGATGAGGTTAAACGTTCTTGTCTGGCCGCCGGAGTTTGGCGGATACGGAACATATGGGGTGAGCATCAGGATCTTCATAGGCAAACTAATTCCCCGGGAGATCCTTATCGGGAACAAGTTGAATGATCACGTATTTATCCGTGTTTGCTAAAAGAAGGTAGGGTTTGGGCGGCAGCTTGGGATGGGCCAGACGAAATTCTTTTGTCTCCGATTGAGAAAGCAGTTGGTTGGTCAGACTGTCAAAATTAACGCTGACATAATAGTCAGCCCCCATCTTAATCATCTCGGGAATGGGTTTTTCCACATAAGGCCAGCCCTTAAGGGTGGTTTGATATAAGAAAGCCGAGTCCTCGTCATAAGGGGCAATCACCAGAGCTTTGCCGTGTTCCCCTGCCAAATCGGCCAGCGCGTGCCCGGCGGCCACAATCTCCGGCCGGTTAATATTGAAATAGTCGCGGACAAAATACCAGCCAAAACCCACCATAAACAGGCTGCAAATTATCGCTAATAGCTTAGCGGTGAGATTATAACTAAGCATCCAATCCAAACCTAAACCGACAAAGATTGCCAGGGACGGCAAAAGAAGAATTTGGTAATAGTCATGCTGGACGTTGCCGGTGGCAAAAATCGACAAATAGGCAAAAGAGGAAAGCCATAGCCAAAGGGCGAAGAAACGATATTTTCCTGCCAACTTGCGAACCACTCCAAAACCAAGAGGAATTAACCCCCAATAGCCCAAAATCAACCGACCAATCCGATCGGCAAACAGCCAATACCAAAATGCCCCTTTGAAGCGAATGTGATTGATGTTATAAAGCCAATCACTGTAGGGCACCCCGGCCGGGTAGTGGGCAATCCAAAAGCGCCAAAGGAAAAGAGGCATGGCCGCGAGAGAGAAGATAAGCAGCATAGTCAAAAGTCGGCGCTTGTCGTTCCAAAAAGCCACCAGCCAAATATAAGCAACCGGGGTCAGCAAAAAAGCGGCAAAGGGTTTGATCAGTAGAGCCGCTGCCGCAAAAATTAGACTAAGAATAAAATAACGTTTTTTGCTGTTTTGGGCGTAAACCACGCTAAACCAAATGGCCCCAAGGGAAGTCGCCACCATTGAGGGGTCAGGAAGAATTGTTCGTCCATAGTATATGCTATATGGAATGACAGAGAAGGCAAGCGCGGCCAGATAGGCCACTCGCCGGGAGAAGATTTGCCGGCAAATTAAGAAAAGGAACAACGCCGCCATCATCATGGCAAAGATGGTCGTCACTCTCCCCGCCTCTTCCACCGACAGTTCCGGAACGACGGCCTTCACTGTGGCGGATACGGCATTGTAAATTGGAAATTCCACCAACCGCAGCCCGGCCGGGTTGTCCAGGCCATTGGAAGCCTTAGAAAGATCTTCATAGGTGGGATAGAGCCAGTTAATTTCCTGATTTTTAACAAAGTCCCGGGTCACTGCCGAGGTGTCCGCCTGGCGCCAGGAATGCCAATCAGCCACCGGGCCGTCAAAACGATAAAGCCGCAGGGCAAAAGTCAGAGCTAAAATGAGCAGCACCCAGGGTTTATCCGAAAGGAAAAATCGCTTAATTTCCCCCAGCCACTGCCGGATCGGAAAATCAATTTTTAGCGGAGCCATATTTCCCCTGATCTTATCCCGGGTCAAATAAAGGCTTCCCATTGTCAGTCCGGCCACGCCCCAAAACACGTAGGCCACTTTGCTAGCTTCAAATAAATCCACCAGAGTTGCGTTTGCCAGCAGTCCAACGACAAGGCCGATAAACCCGGCACAAAGGGAATAGAGAACCGGGTCTTTAATCCCGCCTAAGGCCCGAAAGGTAATCACTGCCATCAGCACGACAGTGCCAAAGAAGGTGACAAAGCCCAATAAGCCCGTTTCCCCAAGGGAACGCAGATAGTCATTATCCGTTGATTCCGCATCGGTGAAGTCATAAAGACTGGTTTTGTTCAAAGTGGCATAGCCACTGCCCAAAATCGGATCCCGTAAGAAGCCCTTAATTGCGTCCGGCCAAGTGGCATCAAGACGGATGCCAGTGGAGAGATCAAATTCCAGCGCGTTTTGCGAATAGGTTCGGGGTGTTTGCACCAGGACAGTAGCTCCGCTGGCAGTTTTTTCCGGCACATAAAGCGGCACTTGCGTCCCCACATCTTCCGGCTTGAGTGGTGTGGGCGGCTGGTCAGACGACGACGTCACCGCGGCCAGATTATTCTCCAGAAAAACCGCGTTATTCTGCGGTGGGGCACCGGTCGGGCGCAAAAGAATCGACTGCAAAACCGAAATGCGGTCGGCAATGCGCAGCACATGCAAAAAACGGTCAGAAAGATCACCAAAAGACAACATTATTAACACACTAAGAAACACCGCCACCACCCAGCGGCTGATCCCCCACCCCAAACCCTTTTTAAAAGTCCACACAAAAACCACCACGGACAGACCAATAAGGTAGCCGACAAAAGAGGAACGGGAGGCGGTCAATACCAGTGACCAAAATCCCCCGGCAATCAGCAGACCAAAAACGATCTTTGCCAACCGTTTGGTAGTGCCAAAAAAGAAGCTCCAGGTTAGAGAAAGGGCAATCACCAAATAGGCAGCCAGATCATAATGGCCGCCAAATGTGGAAAGCAGCCGGGCATGGGCCGTCAGATAGAGCCACCAACCCTTGGCAAATTCCCGGTTCATGGTGGAGAAAGCTGGCCAGTAGAGATATTTTTGGCCGTAACCGTAGATAATCACGGCTAAAAGGGTCATAAAGAAGATCCACAGATAGACTTTCACCCGCTTCCAACTGCGGATGGAGGCAAAGAAAACAAAGAAAAGTGAGAAGTATTCCAGCCGGCGCAACCAGTGCAGGAAAGTTTTCTCCATGTGCATCGGCAAGAGCGGCACAGTTTTAATCACAAAAAAGGCCGTCAGCATCGATAAAAAGCCCATCAGAAGATAAATTAGCAGCCCTTTTGTTATCGGGGTTTCCCTAATGACCAAGACCTTGCGGCGAAGCAGCTGAAAAAGAAAAAGGCCAAAAGTGGCGGCAACAAATAAATCTTCCAGCCGAACCCTGACGTTGTAGCCGTATAGAATGTCAAACAACGGCCATTTGGGGTAGAGCGGAATGAAAATCAGCAAAAATCCCGCCGCCACCGCGAGCAAATTCTCGTCCAGCCAACCCAAAATTCTTCTCATCTTGTCATCTTGGTCTTGACACAACTAATATTATGCTATATAATTCTCTCATAAAACGTAGGGTAGAGTCGTTCGTAGAGTCTACCCGTTTTTATTTCTATACTCAATAATACCCCGTAGGGACTTCATTGGAGTAAAATTTGACCCCATCAAAACACGTATTTCCTTTGCAGTTCTCCTTCCATTTGCAATTACTATGACTTTTTTCTTCTGTGAGGCTAGATACTTTAATAAAACCTTGAAATCACCATCCCCCGTTAAAAATATGCCCCTGCTAAATGAACCCTTATCTCGCATAGCATAAAACGTGAGGTCGACATCGCAATTTGCCTTTTTAACCTTCTTCCCTCCAGTTTGAGAATAAATTTTTACCGGTTTCAAAATCAGCCTATAACCAATTTTCTCTAGAAGTTCATAAAATCTTTTCTGTTTACTATTCCCCTCCTCAACTCCTGCAAAATAATAAACTATACGGCTTTTATATCTTTCTTTGAGATATTTAAATAACTTCTTAAGGTCAACTCTCCAACCCTCATCCCTTGTCCCATAGATAATATTTGAGGCATCAATAAAGGTATATGTGATCATTGAAACAGACGCGCTCTTCCTAAACGATAATGCAAATCTTTAACTTTGCGCTGTCCGATCACATTGGCCGGGACGCCACCGACAATGGCAAAATCGGGAACGTCCTTGGTGACCACCGCGCCGGCGGCGACAATCGCTCCCCGACCGATTTTCACCCCGGGCAAAATAATCGCCCGCGGCCCAATAAAAACATAATCCCCGATTGAAACCGGTTCCTCCACAACGTTTTCCGGATCAGAAAAATCCACTGCTTCAGAATTGTGTTCACTGTTGTAGATCATCACAGACGAGGCAATATCAACATGGCTACCAATTTTAAGCGGGGACCGGCCATCGAGGAAAACGTGATCCCCGATAATCGTGTCCTCGCCAACTGAAATTCCCTTTGGTTGATAAAACCTGGCGTAGGTGTGAATAACGCTGCCACGGCCAATTCTCATTCCGGCCGAAGTGTAAAAGAAACGCCGAAAATTGTGGCTTGGCACTTCACCGATCCAGTATAGCCACATCAAACACCAGTCAAGCCAATAATTATAAAGTCGCCTGACAATTTTCGGCCAGGCCTGTTTTAGGCTCAGTTCTTTCCCGTATTTATTTTTTAGCCACTTCATAAAGCACCTCCAGCGTCTTTTTAGCGGTATCTTCCCAATTATACCGTTTTACTTGTTCTAAACCTAGTTTAACTTTTTTATCGCCGACGGCCAAAACTTCTTCCAACCCGGCCCTAATTGAATCCACACGATAAGGATCCTCTATATAAATCGCCGCTTCTTCGCAAGCCTCCGGCAAAGAGGAAACCCGGGAGACAAGCACCGGCGTGCCACAAGCCATCGCTTCCAGCACCGGGATGCCAAAACCCTCATAAAGGCTGGGCAAAACATAAGCCTTCGCTCCGGCATACAAACCCGGCAGTTGGTCATCCGGCAGATAACCGGTCAGGATAACCCGATCTGATGCCCGGATTTTGTCGTTTAGCCACCCGCCGCGGCCTTCGTCGCGCATTCCCACGATGACAAGCTTTAAGCTTGAACCTGGTAGCTGATAGAAGGCCTCGATTAATCGCTCGATGTTTTTGCGCGGCTGAAGAGTGCCTAAAAATAAGAGATAATCACCATATTTTTTGCTTGGCTTAACCTTTGAATTAAAACGCTTTTTATCATAGCCGGGATAGGCGACCACAACTTTGTCCGACGGCTGACCGTAGATTTCGCAAATATCCTTTTTTGTCGACTCGGAAATCGTCAGGATTTTTTTTGCCTGGCCGGCACAATAACGCGTCCAATATTTCAGCTGGTAAAGGTCGCTCTTCTTAAAAAATTGGGGGAATTTCTCAAAAGCCAAATCCATGATAGCAATCACCGAGGGCACTGGTACAAACAAGGGCGCGTAGTGGCCAGGAGTGAAAAAAACGTCCAGATCACGGTCCAGAAGCAGTTGCTTTTGCAAACTGGTTAACGTCCATAGTTTGTTTCCGGGAACAATCTTGTAGTCCATCGCCGGCATGTCGGCCAAAGGAGCAGAGGGCAAATAAACCCGAGATCGGGGCAGATGCCGGAGGAGTTCGTAAGCATACTGACCCGCCCCCACCCGATGGGCTACGTTCGCTTCAAATCCATTAATGCCGATTTGCATATTATTTTTCTAACCGGTACAAAAATAAATTACCCTCCTGCCCGATCCGGATAATTTTTTTCGGTGAAAACGACGCCACTTCGTAAGTCTTATTATAGAGAACATTTTCTGGTCCGGCAAAACTGGTGACATAAATGTGGTCAGCCACCGAATATTCGCCAACGCCCAACGGTGTCAGGCCGGCCAGATCCAAAAAATAACGATAGGCAGTGGCCCGAGTGTCAGCGTCAGAAAATGAGGCCACATCAAATGGCAGCGCCGAATTATCTTGATCGGAGACAATCAGGCTGCTTACTTTCTTGATTGTTGCCGGACTAGTGGCAAAAACTGCCGGCTGGGATGCTAAATAAAATACCGTCCCGGCAAAAGCCAAAAAAATTATTATGGCTGCCAGTTTTGGCTTGAGTGAACCAACCCAAAGAGATAATCCCGGCAAAAGCCACAGGAAATAGTGCCAGTTGAATCCCCGATAGGCCCAATTAGCCGAGAAGAGGCTGAGATAACCATGGAGATAAAGGAACTGGTGGCGAAAATCAAAAACAATAATTGGACTTAAGCCCACCAAAGCACCAAGAATAATCGGCCATCGGAATCGGCGCAAAAAAAACAAAACCAAGAGCAGGGCCGTCGGATGCAGCTGGACCGCTAGTCCGAAGAACAAACCGGCCAAAAAATCGCGCTTCCGGCTAAAAAAAAGCAATGCTAAGGCACAAAAAAGGGGAACCGTGTTCGGATTCCAGGCAAAACGGTTATAAATCACTGCTAGGGGAAAAACTGCGTAAAAAAGCGCTGCCAGAGCACTGCCAGAGATGGCAAAAATAACGGCCGTGGTGGCCACCCCGAGAACTACAGTCCATAAATCCGGACCGACAGGATCAAAATGTGCCAGCCATAACGCCGGGGCCATTAAATAATAGTGCCACGGCCCAAAATAGATGGTTTTATCGCCGATTAGCGTCTGCGGACCCAACAATGTCGGCTTGCCGGTAAGAATCATCTGCCGTTCAATTCCCGCATCCCGTGCCTGGTCAAAACCAAAAGACGACAAATCATTGAAGCGGTAGAGCCGAAGTGCTAAAGATAATAGAAGAATCAAAAAAATGAAGAAGATCTTCTTTCTCATTGTCATTCACATTGTACTCCTTTCCCAACTTCAGTTTACAGCCTGGCCGGAGAATTTGGTCTGGCCTTATCTTAATCTCCACGGTTTTGAATATTACCAAAACATCTTCTTAATCTACACCCCGCTTTATTGGAAACTGTTAAGCACTTTCTACTCCTTTACCGGCATCTCTGTTCTATCACTGCGAATTTTTTCCTATGCAATCGTAATTATCACTGATTTATTATTATGGCTGACGGCTGGAAAAAAGCTCCTGCCGGTCTTAATTTATGTCCCTTTACAAATTCTTTTCGGCGGCAACGGGGCTTGGGTGGACCAACTGCTAGCCCCGCTATTTCTAGCCGCCATACTTGCCACCCAAAACAAAAAATTCCTTATAGCCGGAGTAATTTTGGGACTGGCGTTTTTAACTAAGCAGACGGCTATCTATTTTATTGTCATTTTTCTTCTTTTTCACCGCCGCCCCACCATGGTCCTTGGCATCCTGCCAGCCTTGCTAGTTCTTGCCTGGCCACCCCTTTTTGACAGCGCCGTTAAATACACTCTGACTTTCCACGCCCGTTATCCCCTACAAATCCAATGGCCGACCATTAGCCAGTCGCTAATTACTCTATCGGTCATGGCTCCGGCATTTTTTGCCCTTTTGCTTAAGAAACAACGTCAATTAGGACTTCTGGCCATTGGTGCTGCCCTGGGAATTTTCACCCGGTTTGAATATTTTCATCTCCAACCGGCCTTGCCTTTGGTCGCCATGTTATTTACTTCTTTACCCCTCGCCTTTATTTTCTATCTTCCTATGCTAATCATCTTCCTGCGGCTGGTGATTACTAGCCATAATCTCCCGGTTCGCTTTATGGACCCGGCCACCCTGGATATCGCTTCGCAAATCCAAAAAGTAGTTCCTGCCGGAGAAAAGATCCTGATCATAAACACCTGGGACCACCTTTATTTCTTAACAAACACTTTGCCGGCCAGTGATTTTTTCGTTCCCTCCACTCCTTGGACGATGGATTACCCCAGCAATCAGGAGAGAATTCTTACCGGGTTGAAGGACCGACTGCCCCGCTTTATTGTTTATAATCCCTGCCAGCAATCAAAAGGCATTTGTTATCAGCCAAAATATTTAGAAGCGTATATTGCGGCCAACTACCGCCAAATTCTAGAATTGGCCGATGGGACCAGTGTTTTTGAGAATAATCCAGTGGGTGCGAGAGAGAAAATCCAATCCAAAAATAGTCAGTAGCAAATAAACACCGACAAAAAGTGACACTAACTTTGCCCGCACCAGGCCACCGAAGATCAATGCCGGTCCAAAAAGAGCAATCGTTAAATAGTATGACGACATGTGAGCCGGAAGGAAGAAAAAGGGCAGGGCCCCAACCAAAAAGAAGCCGGCTCCAAAAATTAGCAATCGACGATTCTTAAGAGAAACCAATAACATCGCTAGCAAAGCGACAAACAATAAATAAAAAACCGGCCCGGCCCGATCTACCCCTTCAGGAAGATTAAAGGCCCGCAAACTATACCAGCGCAGCGGGGACAAAAAATTAAGGCCGACAGAATAGTCACCGGCCGTTGGCAAACCAACTAGAAGACGTAACCCCAAAAAAATTGGGAGCAAGCCCACAAACAAACCTAACTTTTTTGGCCAGTAGTTCTGAAACCAGCTGGCAATAATCAGAATTAACGGCAGAACAAAAGCAATTTCATTACTTCCCAATGCCAGAATAAAAGAGACCAAAGCCGGCCAAGCATTTTTCTGGAAATAGAGCCAAATCGTCAGGAAAAAGAAGAAGCCCCCGATTGAGAAATAAGAAGTGGCAATCCAGAAAAAGTTAGCAAACAGAGAAACATTAAGGGCATAAAAAAAAGCAACCAACCAAGCCCGCGTCCAAGAATCCAAAAATCGCTGCGCCAGCAAAAAAACTAAAATCACGGTGCCGACAAAGAAAGCAAATAGCGCCAAATGATAGCCAAGTGGGTTTAAGCCAAAAAAGAAAAAACAAATTTTATAGAACAGGGCCTGAGAAATCGGACGGTAGGGAAAATTAGGAATCGGGGCAAAGAGATTACCGCCGGTTGCCAAATTAAGAAGAATTTTGTCATCCTGAAAAAACGGGGCAGTAAAAGAGGCGCGGTAAACAAATGCCGTCAGCAGAATAATCGGCAAAACACTAAGCCAGTGCTTCATAAACTTTCAGGGTTTCCCGGGCGGTCTTTTCCCAAGAAAACTTTTTAGCCTGAGCCATCTCTCTGCCGGTTCTTTTAACATGAGCAAGTTTATCCGCTATATCGGTAACATTAAGCGGGTCAACATAAGTGGCACCGTCCCCGCCCACTTCCGGCAAACTGCCGACATTGGAGGTGACCACCGGACAACCGCAAGCCATGGCTTCCAGAACCGGCACCCCAAAACCCTCATAAAGACTGGGGTAAACAAAACATTTTGCCCCGCGATAAAGATCAGGCAGCTTTCCCGGGGCAACGTAGCCAAGATTAATGACCCCAGCAACAGGAGCGTCTTGCCCCCAACCATGTTTCCCCACAATGATTAAATCCAAATCTTTTGTTGACAACTTTTTGTAAGCCGCAATCAGATTAACAAGATTTTTTCGCGGCTCCTGAGTCCCCACTGCCAAGAGATAAGGTTTGGGATGGGAAAACTTCGGTCCAGCCGGCTTAAATTCCTCTCCCGCCGCCAGATAAATGACTTTAACTTTCTCCGGAGCCACTCCTAAAATTTCCACAATGTCTTTTTTGGAAGCTTCGGAAATGGTGATGATCGCGTCCGCTTCTTTCTTGACCCAGGCCAACCGCCGTTTTTGAGTAGCAATAATTTTGGGATGTGACGTTTGGGGATATTTATAGACAACCATGTCGAAGATGGTCGTCACTTTCTTTGCTTTCGTCGGCGGCATGGTCCAGTCACTGGAGTGAAACACGTCAACGTTGCCGATCAAATTCTCCACCGGCAGCACATGAAGCCGGTTCCACAAAAAATCTAGAACGGTCGGCGGTAGCGGCCAGATGTCAGGGTTCCACCCTGACAGGTTGAAGATTTTTCGCTGGCGCAGTGTTCCGGCAAAAAGGACATAGTTATTTTTTTTATCAATTTGCAGCAGATTTTCCACCAAATTTTTGGTGTAGGTGGCCACCCCGGTTCCGGGATAAGCAACTTGGCTAATGTCAATACCGATCTTCATTGTTGATACTTCCAGATTACCACGCCGTTGAAATCTTTTTCACTGGTTTTTTTATAGCCGGCAGATTCCAGGGCCGTCCTTTCCTGGTCCTGGGGGTCAAAAATTTCCTGAACATAACGCAACAAATACACCGGTGACTGGCCGCTCAGAACCAGATCGCTTCGGTCAAAAACCGGTTGGGCCGGGTTGTAATATCTAATCGGGGCATCTTGGGCCAGGCTGGGCATCAAAACAATCCCCAACTCCCCTTTCATATAAGCCACCGCCCCCCTCCAGTCTTCCCGCCAAAACCGCGAGTCAAAATTAAAAACCACTAGGCAAACCACGCTCACCGTCACCACCAACGGCACGGCCCAACGATGCTTCTGGGTTCCGGCTGCCAACAACAAAATAAAAGCCGGCAAAACAAACAGAAACCGAAAATAGCTAAAGACGGGAATCTTCAGGGAGATAATTAACCCAAGAATCAATGGCGCCAACAGCCAAGCCCAAAGCAATTTATTCCTAACGCGGTGCATGAGCCAAAAATATACCAAGACGGGAATAGAAAAAATAATCTGGGTGGGGATGCGGCCAAAAATGAATTTAACCGGCACCAACAGAACCGCTTTAAGGCTGAATTGTCCCAGAATTTGCGCCCAGGCGGGGTTAACGGCCGTCCCGATTCGCAGCTGTCCCCAAAGAAACGGCAGCCAGGGCAGGGTAAAGGCTAAAACCAAGAGACTGTCCGGAAGAAAAACCGGGATTAACAGCCAGGGAAGATAATCGGCGTAGAGAGCAACCAGAAAAGCCAAAGTAAACCACCAGCGACGTTTGCTGACAAAAAAATACACTGCCGCCGTGACTGCCAGCATGACCAAAGCATACATCCGGGCTTCCTGGGAATAGTAAACCGCCAGCGGGTTCACGGACAGAAAGAGCGCGGCAACTAGACCAACTTTCTTGCTAAAAAGTCTCTTGCCAATCAAATAAACGAAGGCAACGGCCATGGTGCCAAAAACCACCGAGAGAAATCGGCTGGAAATTTCTCCGTAGCCAAAAAAGCTATCCCAAAATTTAAGAATTAAATAATAAAGCGGCGGGTGAAAATCCCCCGGAGCAAATTGGGTAACCAGTTGCCAGAAAGAATTATTCTTAACGGCCAAGACGCTGATAGCCTCATCCAACCAAAGCGACTGGTTGAGATTAATTAACCGAAAAAGAAAGCCGATAACTAAAATAACAACAATCATGATTGACAAATTATTATTGACATGATACAATCACATCAAACATTAGCCGAAAGCTGGTCGTATAGGCAAGTTGGTGAAATGCAAATTTCATCTAGGCTATTCCCCCTAACCACGGGGGTTTTATTTTGTCAAACCTCAACTAACATACCTTCTACAGCAAACTTTTTCATTAATTTGGCCATATCCCCACCCTTGTCTTCTGTAGCATCCCGGACAAATCCGCAGATGTTATCGGCAAAACGAATCAGAGAATCATTCTCATCCTTACGTACGCCCCTAACCTTGTGGATGTGGAATGCAAGCTCATGCAACTGGTGACCAAAATATCGTTGGTCTTTTCTGCTTAAAGCATCAACCAAAACAGTGAACTCACGTTTATTATTTACTCCAAAACTTGTCAGAGCTTTAGCAATAGTTAAAATGGTGGAATTACGATAGTCCCTTGTGTCGAAATACGATGAATAGTAAGCGACAAACGGATGCTTTTTCTGACTAAAAACCGTCTCCAAATATCTCAATCTTTTAACTGGATCGGATCTGCCCCATTTGAACACACCCTTACCGCTTTGTTTTTCCGCTTCGATGGTAAATCTTTCTAAACCATTTCTATCTTCTGGCACAACAACTGAAACAATATATATCTTGCCTCCCGTGTCTTGGCCGGTCTCATCAACAAAACAATAATACTTTTTTGTAGGCATCCTACTTATATTTTTGCTCACTCAAAAACGACAAGAGCACGCTTGTGAAGACCGCCGAGTCAAAAACTACTTTAAAATAAATAAAACTTATCTCCTTAAACTTGACTGCTCCATATATTCCCTTAATGGGAGCCAGAATAGGGCAATAACGAAATAAATTGTAAAGCTTGCGAACCAGATTTTTTGTCAAGAAATAATTTTTCCCGAACCATCTCGCTTGCCTCCAAATTTCCGGAAGATTATCCGGACTTCGATGATAATAAATCGCCCCCTTCGCCAATTCTGGAAACTTTCCCAATTTTTGTGAAACACTCCAATCATCAATATAACCCAATTTAGAATCGAACCCTCCCGCTTCTTGAAATGAACTTTTTAGTATCGCCCGGAAAACTTGATTTTTTTCTTCTCTGGCTTTAACTCCCTCAATTTTCTCCAGGACATCTTTTCCAAATTTGTATATCCCCGATGGTTTTGCAGCATAGCCGCGTGGCTCCATTTTGTTTGCGCTCCGGCCAAAATTCCAATTCCAACAACGCGCTAATGGTTGGCTCTTGTTTAGAAGAAACTCATCTTCGCTATAAGTTCCAATTGTTTTCCCAGCAGTAATTGGGGCAACAAGTTTTTCAACAAAATCCGATGCAAACTCCATGTCCGCGTCGACAAAAACCAGGATGTCCCCTTTTGCTTTGCCGGCCCCCAGATTTCTTGCTGCCCCGGGACCCATATGGTTTTGCTTTAGCAAAACCAAATTCGAAATTCGAAATTCGAAATTCGAAATTACGGACACCGAGGTGTCCGATGATCCGTCATCAACGACGATAATCTCCATGTCCTTAACCACCGTTTGTTTTGCCAAACTGGCCAAACAATTACCGATGACCTTCTCTTCGTTATAAGTCGGGATCACAACTGATATTTTAATTTGACTCAATGAGATTTTCATATTGGGCTGCGATTTTGTCCCAGGAAAACTTCTGTGCCTGACTAGCAATAAGTTCCCTATCAAGTTTCTCGCTCTTCACCAATGCCTGGGCATATTCGTCAAGATTTCGCGGGTCAACGTAGAGAGCGGCTGGTCCCAAGGTCCAACGTGACCGGGGAGCATCCGTCGTCACCACCGGTTTTCCCGCTGCCATTGCCTCAAGAAAGACTATTGGTGAATTCTCTTGGGACATGGAGGGAAGTGTCACCACATCACAAGCGGCAAAATAGTTTGGAATCTCTTTATAGGCGACGGCCGTGCTAAAGAAGCGATTGCCGAGAAGTCCTCGCCCTAAAGCTTGAATGCTTGGTAATAATGGACCAGCGCCAAGATGCAGCAGGCTGGCTTTTTTCAACTTGGCCACCGCCTTAATCGCCAGATCAATTCGCTTATATTCAACCGCAGCGGCATCACACAAGATAACCGGACGGGGCAAATTAATTTTCACCGGCTTTGCTTTTGCAAACAAGCCCATATCAATGCCATACGGAATGGTCACAATCTTTGTCCAAGGACAAGTTCTTTTCGCCCATTTCTCCGTCGGCTCTGTGGTGGCAACAAAAACATCCGGTTTTAAATAAAGATTCCAGCGCTCATCCCAACCGGGACCGGAGTGCCCGGTAATTAGGATCTTGCTTGGCAACAACTTACACAGCAACACCTGCCAAAAACCGTTTATAGGAATTACCCAGTCATATTTCTCTCGCCGTAATATTGGAAAGATTTTCCAAGAAAACTGTAGAACTGACAAGTTGGCTCCGTCAAGAAAGAAGCGTTTTAGTAAGTTTCGGGAATTATGCTCAGATTGGACAACTTTTAGGTTATAATCAGCGCCACGGTAGAATTTGACTTCATGGTTTTTTCCAAGTCTCCTGGCAAGTTCGTGAGCAAAAGTTTCCGCTCCCCGATTGTTCACCCCACTATACAAATTCAAGAAAGCGATTTTCATATAATCACAAATTTCTAATTAGACTCTCATACTGCTTGGCAATCTCGTCCCAAGAAAATTTTTCTGCCTGGTGTCGAGGCATGTTATCCCAATCAATGGTCAAGGCTTTCTCCAAAGCCTCTGTGTAATTTGACAAGCTTTCCGGATTAACAAAGAGGCCAGCCAGCCCGACTATTTCTCGCCGCGGAGGATCATCCGAGGTAACGACAGCTTTACCGGAAGCCATTGCTTCTAAAAAAACGATACCAAAAGACTCAGTCTTTGGAGGCACCATAGTGACTAAGTCACAGGCAGCGTAATATGAAGGGGTTTGGTCATGACTGACGAATAGATTAAGGTAACGCCCGGGAAGAAGTCTAGCAGCCAAGCGATCGAGTTCCTCTTTAAGGTTTCCCTTCCCTAACACGACCAAACTCCCCTTGGCCAAATTTGCAACCGCCCTAATCGTTAAGCCCACTCTTTTACCAGGATCCAGGGCTGCAACACAAAGAATAATTGGCCGTGGAAGGTTAAGTGCTGCTCTTTTGGTTTTCGCATTAAATTTTTTCAAATCAACCCCGTTAGCAATTTTAACAACCTTGGCCCCAAAACCATTTTGTCGAGCCCAGGTTACTTGGTAGTCAGTTAGACCGATGAAAACATCCGGTCGACAAAAAAGGTTAATCCGATCGTCCCAACCAGGACCTGATTGCCCGGCAATCACTAATTTGGCTTTATGACGCCAACACCAAAGTCGGGCAAACAGACTAACCCAGCCCGATCCAGCACTCACAATAATATCGGTGTCTGCATCTATGACAGCCAAGCTATTTTTAGCAAACTCGGCCTGAGCCCGGCTCCAAAAATCCAAATAGAATCGCCGAGCCATATTAGAAAAACTAAGGTCAAAAATAATTAAAGTTGATAGATGGCGAAGTCCGTTTATTTTTTCCCAATTAACATGAACTGGAATTGTTTTAACGTTATATCTAGCATCTGAAAGTCGGGGACCACCTTGACAAACTGTCACCTGGTGGTTAGCCGCCAGGCGGTTAGCCAGTTCATGGACGTAGGTCTCCACCCCCCGGGCAACGTGGCCGCTGTAGAAACTTAGAAAAGCAATCTTCATGTTCGTTTCAAAAGCACCGCTTGCCCTATTTTAGCAACTTGTTGATATTGCCGGCTACTAACCAACCAACTAACTAAACTTCTCGTCGTTTCCTGATCGATCGGGGCATAGGCGTTGGGGCCGCCGTGCAAGTCCGCCACCACATAATCGGCGCGGTTAACGTTGGGCAAAAGATAAATTTGTGGCCGCTCGGACAGGTGCGCCACTAAGGAATTGTTGGCAGCCACCGAGGTGCCCGCCGGCACCAGCGCGAGAATTTGGTTGTTATCTTTGGCCCAAGACGGTGTCTGATAGAAATCGGGCTTTAACAGCGAATTAACCGGCCCGTGGAGAAGCAGGTCCCCTGCCAGGGCAACGACTACGACTAAAAGTGACAGCGCCACCGCTTTTCGTCCGGCCACCTTGCCCACCCCATAGGCGGCGCTGATCAGAAGAATTGGCCCAAACGCAAAGTCGTGGGCCAGCCATTTAAGCGGCTCGCTGGTGTTAATAAACCGCTGGCCATATTGCTCAAAAAGCAGCAGCAGATTAATTGGCGACAGCAGCGGCAGGAAAGCAAAACCGGCAAAATGGGTCAGCATTGTTTGCAGTTTAATTGGTGAGTCAACGTAGGCCAAAGGAATAAGATAGGGACGGGCCAGAATATTTAGCGCCTGGCCATAACCGACATTCTGATGGGCATAATTGAGGTTGCCGGGCGAAATCCAAGGATCAAAAACCCGGGTGAGGAACACAAAGCCAGCCATCCCCGCTAGCATCATTAACACCCCAAGCCGCCTTCGCTTATAGAAAAGAAAGGCAATCATCCCCAACCCGGCAATCAATAAGCTAAATTCCTCCTTAACAAGAAATAGCCCGACGAGGCTAAAAATCAACAGTTTATTCTTCTTTGACTCCAGGGCCCAATAGGCCAGGGCCAGAAATGGGGCCACGAACACTTGGGAGGCAAACCCGTCAAACAAGCCATGTTGGGTGGGCACCAAAAATAAATAAGCAATAATGAGGCTGTAAGAAAAAAGCTGCGAGCTGGTAACTTTTTTGGCCAGAAGATAAAGCGGAAAGATTGAGGCCGCAAACACCGCTGCTTCTCCCAAGAATAACCAATTAATATTTGGGGTAAGCCAATATAACGGCACAAAAGCCAGCAGAATCGGTTCAAAATGGTCGGTCCACAGCGACCATTGGCTAATCGTGCTAACGGTGAAGTTTCCCTTGGAAGCTTCATAAATTAACTGGTCAAAAAAACCGGTGTCTAACCCGAAGGTTTGGTATTCCCGAAAATGCTTTCCCTGGAAAATGGCAAAAACCGCCAGTGTCCAAAACAGAAAAATGAGGACGACTAATTTCATAACTTTCTCTTGATTTTTTTCAGCGGCGTTTCCAAAAGGGCAATTGCCAGATAAGAAAAACCTCGCCGGGGTTGAGGATGATTGGCAAAAACTTCCGGCAAATTCTTCGGATCGGCGGCAATCCCGAAGTCATAGATATGCTTGCGAAAACCCATCGTCGGGGCCGGAACCGAGGAACGGCGCAGATGGGTCAGGTGCCAATAATAGCCGGCAAAAAACGCCAGGGCTTTTTGGTCAGCAGAATCCACCGCCCACTCCAGCGGATAAACACCCTGCCAGCGGACGCTTTGGCGATAGGCGCGGATGTTTAAGTGTCCCCGTCGGCCGGCAATTTCATACCGGCCGGACGACTCGTCACGATAATGATAAACATCCCCAGCACAATTTCGCGTGTGCAAAAAAGTGGCCAATATGTTTTTTGGCTGCCCCAGGGTGAAATCCAGGTAGTCTTTTATCTGCCCGAAGTTCCAAACCTCGTCACCGTCAAGCAGAAAGAACCAGTCCGTTTTGGTTCTGGCAATCATTTCATTGCGCAATTTGACGATTCCTTCGGCTGTCACCGCCCCCTTCTCTTCAAAAATAATCTTAGGGCTGTTTATGGATTTAATAATTTCCACCGTCCGGTCCACCGAGCCGGTGTCATAAATTAAAAGCTTGTCCAAATAGGGCAAAACGGAGTTAATCGCAAACCAGACAAACCGGTCCTCATTTTTAACCAGACAGTGGCCGGTAACGGTGGGTTTATGGTTCATAGGACTGGGAAAGGCGCAAAAACAGCGTCCAGAAGAAAATCAACGCGGCGATGTTAGAAGCGATTGCTGCCAGAGCCGCTCCGGCGGCTCCTAACGACGGCACCAAGGCAAAATAGAGTGCTAGGGAGACGATCAGCTGGATAACGGAACCAATAAGATGAAAATTCGGCCGGGAAAACCGGTAGACTACGGCGCTGTTGGCCGGGCCAAACAGGAAAAAAACGGCCAATCCCACCAGCAGCAGTTGGAAAATGGGAATTGACGCTTGATAGGATGCCCCAAAAACCAGGGTGATCAGTAACGGGGCCAGAAAAATCGCTGCCAAAAGGCCCAGGGAAATTAGAACGGAGACCACCAAAAAATCGCGAAAATCGCGCTTGAAGGCGGTGGCATTGGCGAACTTGGGAGCAAAAACGCCCTCCAGGTTAGCGCTGATTTGCGGCAAAAAGGACGTTAATTTTTGGGCGGAAGAATAGATTCCCGCCGCCGCCGGCCCGGCCAAGGCAAAAACAATGGGGATGTCCAGCCGGGAAGACAGGGACACCACCCCGAAAGAAGCCGCCAGCCACTTGGAAAAGTGGAAAAAGTCCAACAGTTGGGCTTTGGCCCCGGATAGATCGAAAAGTTTCCGGCGGTAGCAAACCACCAGCCAAGCTAAACCCGGCAAAAATGAAAAGGCTCCTCCCAGGCAGAAAACCACCAAGGCCGAGGTGGGAGTCAACAGTGCGGCAAACATCAACCAGGCCGTTAAGGCTAACCGGGCAGTGTTGCCGCCGATGTTCACCGCCACAAACCAGGGATATTTTTCCTGGGCGATAAAGGACTGGGTGATCAGGTTGACTAACAACAGGGTGACCGCCACCGCGGCGCTGTAAATTAACCGATGGTCAAAAACCATCGAGGCGACAAGAAAAATCAAAATAATAGCTAAACTCACCGTCAGCCGCTGGGCCGTGGCCAGGGAAAATGCCGCCGGAAACTTTGCCCTGGCGCCAAAACGCACCAGGGCACTGGAAACGCCTAAGTCCCCCAGTTCCGAGGCCAACATCCCCAGGCCAAGCAGGAAAGAGAAATAACCAAAGGCGGCCACTCCCAGTCCCCGGGCCACCAGGACATAAAACCCCAACCCCAGCAGGGAATTGACCACAGTCCCCGTTCCCATAAGGCCGCTTTGCCACCAACTAGCGCGTAATTTCATAAAGGCGAATGGTATTCTTACATTGTACCTTACAGACGCTGCCGATTTCCCGCACCGGCCAGATCGGCGACGGTTGAGAATAGTAGGTCAGCGCCAGATAGTCCCCGGCAATCGGGTCGTTAAGGCCGGAAAAAGTTTTAACGGTGACGTTTTTATCATCATAAAATTTAAGTTTTAGAATTTCATTCAAGCCAAACTCTTCCGTGACAACAATGATGGACTTTTGTTTCGCTTTTATCTGCAGGAAGCTAACCAGCTGGTCACTGCCATAGCCGGCCGGCCAGCCTTCCAGATATTGCCACCGCTCCACCACCGGAATCGGCGCACTGGCAACATCTTTTAAAATCCAGCTGGATAAAACCAGCGGTTGGGCAACGGCGATTAGAAAAAACACAATTAATAATTTTCGCGGCAGCCGCTGGAGGAAATTGGCCGCCAGAAGAAAAACGGGGATGGCCATAAACAATAGGTAGCGAGGAAAGAAAATCTTGCCGACGGCCGCCTCCACCAGCCAGGGCCCAAAAAGCAGGGCCGCCAAAAAAACCGACTGGACACTGCCCAAAAGGGCCGCCAAAAGAGGAATCGCTCCGAAATAGATAAGCCACCAGTCGCGCAAACTCATCTTAAAATTCGGCCAGAAGAGTCCCGGAGAAAATGCCAGGAAAACACTTTGGTCCTTAGAAAAAACATTGTGGTAGCCCGGGGCAAAAAACACCGGCAGATAGACCAGCCCCAGCCCGAGAAAGAACGATGGCGCCGGCCAAAAAAACGGCAGGGCGATCAGAAAAATGAAGGCATTAGTCTTGGTGATCAGAGCCAGACCGAGAAACACCCCGGCCAAAAAATGCTTTTTTTTGACCAGGAAAAGCAAATAAAAGCACCCCAGAAAAACCAGAAAATTATCCAGCAAGGCAATCCGGTTATAGAACAGAATAAACGGGCTGGTGAGATATAGAATCACCGCCAGAATGGCCGCCTTTTGGTTAAGCAATCGTTTTGCCAGCAGATAAACACCCATCATCAACCCCCAGCCGGAGACCACATTCACCAGCCGCCCGGCCAAAAGCGGGTCGGCAATAAATTTGGAAAAAAGCGCCAACACCCAGATAAACAGCGGCTCTTTGCCATCGGAAAAAGACACCCAAATTAAACCATGATGAATAATGTCCTGGGCCCAGCGCAGATATATGGCCTCATCGATAAACACCGGCAGGGACAGCAGATTCCAGCCGCGGGAAATGAAATAGATAACGCTAGCGATAATCAGAAACATAAACATTGACCTTGCCATCAGCCATATTCAACAGAACTTTTTTTTGCGGGGCAACTTTTGGCAACCGGTCCTGATAGAGCCAAAGAAAAGTGGAGTCAACATAAGAAGCCACCGGTTCGTGGTGCAAATAGGTGAACAGATAGCGAAAGCCATACAGCTGGCAAAAGCCGGCGCACTTAGCCTCCAGGACAAAGGGTTTATTCCCCACTTGCGCGATTGCTTCCTGCACCGCCGCCAGCCGGGTGGGATAGCCAAAAGTGTGTTTGACTGTCAGCAAATTATTTAGATTAAGGCAGAAAAATATTATAAGAAATAAAACAGTTAACGGCCGGGCGATCCGTTTTAAAAAGAGGGCAAAGATAAAAAATAACGGGACAAACGTGGGACTAAAAAAATACTCCGGAATCTTTTCTTTATAAATCAACAGCCCGACCAAAGTTGAGCCAACCAAAAGAAGCATCATTCTGGCTTGTGGGAGAAAGAAAGCGGCCAGCAAAGCCACAGCAAAAAAGGCGCTGGCCCAAAGGGGCGCCTGGCCCTTAAGGGCGGCATATTGGGGAGCCAATCCCAGCGTTTGTTCAATGGCCAGGTCTTTGGCGGGAAAATAGACCAGCCGGGAACCGGCAGAGACAAAACCCTGGGCCACATTCCCCACTCGGGCAGTCAGCGGCACCGTTCCTCCTTTGCTGGTGGTCAGATAGGAAGCCAGGGCCCGAGTGTTTTGCCAGTCATGCCGGACGTCAAAGAAAACCAGCGGCAATTGAAACAAGAGAAAGATTCCCACTCCCGCCGCCACCCAACGACTCCGAACCGGCAATCGGAAAAAAATCCAGGCCAAGGCAGTGAAAATAAGCAGTGCCATCCCCGTTCCGTGGGCATGAAAGGCCAGCACCAATTCCAGGGCCAAAGGGATAACGAATTTGAGACGTTTCTGGTGGACTTCCCAAACGAACCAGATAGTTAACAGAGACAGGATAGGAGTCAGGGAGGCATTCCAATAGTGCCGGTCAAAAATGGCCATCAGAAAAGAGGAAGAGTATAAAAACGAGGCCAGCAGGCCCACCGCCAGACCAAACATTCTGCGCCCCACCAGATACATTAGATAGGCCGTCAACACTCCGATCGCCGCCACCAAAATTCCAAACCCCAAGGGGTTACCAGAAAAAATTTTAGCGGGGATGGCCATCAAATAGATAAACGTCGGGCCGGAATAGAGGCCGGTGCCGCCGATGTGGCCACCGATCGCCGGGAAATGATAGCCGGTGGCGATGTTTTGCGGCAGATAACTCCAAAAATCCTCATCCATCGTCCAATGAAACAGCTGTGGAAAACGGAAAAACCGGAAGAAAATGGAAATGATAATTACCGTGCCAACGGCCGAGATTTTTTTGCCCATAGCCCTATTAAACATAAAGCGAAAACAGCGGAAATTAAAGTGGTCAATTGTCGGATCGGCGTCTGCCCAAACACCAGTGTCAGCCGGTGTTGACCTGGGGGCAGCCAGAAAGTTATTTTTCCCTCGCTTGGCCAAAGGACAATTTCCTTGCCATCAAGATAACCTCTCCAGCCGGGGAAATAATAACGGTCAACGGTCACCGCCATCGCCTTATCGGCTTGAAAAAATTCCGGCACCAAAGCAGCTTTCTCTCGAGGCTGGCCCAATGGCACCCAAAGCGGCAGATACTCTCCCCAAGAACTGCCATCATGATCCAGATGGGCAATATACGAATCCGCTCCATAATCCCCTAATGGCAGATAAAAATGATTTCGGTTGGCAATCAACAAAAGAGCCAAAAAAATTAACAGGAAAATTTTTTGTCGGGGCAAAATATTCACTAGGAACGCTGCCAACAGAGCCACGGCAAAGATCGTCACCAACTGCAGCCGCCAGGGAAAAACAATAATTTGCATTGCCTGGATGGCATCCCAAACCGGCAGACTGATTTTTAATTGGAGAAAAATTGACAGACCAAGAGCACCAGCCAAAAAAACGACCACTTTCTTTCTGACGCGCCAAAGTATCAGGGGAATCGTCGCAATAATTAGCCAGTGAATTTTTCCCAATTGAAAGGATAATGAGTGAATTTGGTCTTCGGGAAGGGGCGGTCCATATTGCCAGGGAGAATTAAAAAGCGCCGACAAAGTCGGAAATTGGTGCAGGAAGGTTCCTTTAACTAAATAGGGATAGTGCAGATAGGACTGTTCTGCCAGAGCTGGCAACCAGAAAAAACAGGACAGGCCTAGAGAAAACAAAGCCACCACAATAACTCTTTTCCTGTCCGGGGAGAAGATTGCCCACAAACCCAACAGGCCCAAAGTAAAAATAAAATCAAGGTTATGAGTCAAGGCCAGGGCAGACAATGATAAAACTGCCAGAAAGAAGGCCCGTCGGGTTTTGGAAAGTAAGAAGAAAAATATCAATGGCACCAGGACCAGCGCCCAAGATTCGCCCAAACTGCAGCGGGTAAAGGTGGCATTAAGGTGAAACGGAGCCAGCAGATAAAAGCCAACGGCCGCCAGCGCCGACCAATGACTGGTTAATCTTCTTGCCAGCAGATAGATGGCCACGCCGGAAGCTAGCCAGGACAAAAGAAAAAGAACCTTCGTGGCATCCAGCAAACTTAGGCCCAACATGTGGAGAGGGACACCCAAATAATAGGGCAGAAACCAGGAGAAAAGAAAAATCGGCGAGCCAAACCCCGAGGCCAGGGTCGGCAGCCAATTAGGCATCACTATTCCCAGTTTCAAAGCCTCTCCAAGATGATAGAGCCGCACCGGACTCATAATAGAATCGTGGCATTCATACATGCCATTGGATCCAAAATAATAGGTTCCGATTGTCGGCAGGGTAAGTGCCAGAAGAACCAGCAGAAGTTGAAAAAGGTGCGATTTCATATTAATGATAACTCTGGAACACTGTGTAAAGAGCAACCATGTTCAAGGCGACCATCCCCACAACTAACAGAGTGCTAATTTGCTTCTCAAAGCGCTTAAACACGGTTAATCCGGCCAGAAGCAAGGCCATCTGCGGGATGATATTGGGGAAAAGATAACGGCCCTGGAGTCCTTGGGAAAAGCCGATCGCCTGCATGAGGCGCCAATCCCACAAAACGAGATAAAGGAGATAGGAACTAGAAGCAAGAATAAAGAAGATAAGAATTTTTTTATTTTTATCTATCACTAACCTAACTCCCAAGCCGATTACTCCTAGAATAGCAATCCGTGTGATCACTTTCATTACTAATGGTGGCAAAGTCACTCCTAGCCATTTGAAAACGCCCCAATACCAGGGCCACATTTCAAACAGCAATTTCGGACCGCGAAATTTCATGTAGTCCACAAAATTCATGCCTGCCAAAGGGCTGGCAACGGTGACCACCGGCATATAGGGAATCGTCCACTGCCAAACAAAAGCACCCACCGGGACAATCAAACATAAAGTCGCCAAGAAAATGGCCAGTTTTGTTTCCCGAAAAAGTTTATAGGCAATCACCGCTCCCATTACAGGTAGCATAAACACAATTAAGATCTTTGTCTCCCAAGCCAGAAAAACCGAGAGAGCCAGAAAAGCCAAATACTTCCACCTTAAGCCATTTTTTAAAATTAGAAGGCACATCCAGATCGCCAACGAGCAAAGCAAATTAAGCAGATTATCAGGATGAACACCGGCCGCCACAAAGGAAATCATCGGCTGGAAACTGACCAAAACTGCCAAAACCAGACCCCCAATCTGATAGGCCACCGCTGCTAGAATCACGACGCAAATCACTGACACGATCCTGGCCGCCATCACCCGATCCACCAGATTGTGGCTGTAGACTGCGTTATAAAAGGGTTCGGCTAATTGGTAATACAACGGCGGGTAACCGGCGGCTTCCCGACCAACATAGGTTGTCCGCCAGGAGATGGGCATCACTGGAATTAAAGAATGATTTTTGTAGTCCGGATGATAAGTGTATTGATTATTGCCAAATTGATCCCGGAAAGTCCCCAAAATCTGTTCAGAAACAGCAATTTCCTTGGAGAGATTGTCAAGCGAGGGAACACTTAAAGTTTTGTTCTCTGTCATGTATTCCAATTGAGCAAAGTGTGCTTGTTCGTCCGGAGCCTGCCAGATAGGCACTACTGCCATCCAAACCAGGCTTTTAAGAAGAACTGCCGCCAACAGAACGATTAACCGCTTCATCGAAAACATTATATAGCTGCTGAAGATGGCTTGCCCAGGTGAACTTCTGTTCAAAAAGTTTTCGGCCATTTTCCGCTAACTTCTTTCGCAGGGCCTGGTCGCCGGCCAGGCGTTTGATCGCCGCCGTTAATTGTTGGTCGCTGCCCAGTCCCACCAGCAGCCCTGTCTCTCCATCCGTCAAAATTTCCGTCACCGCCGGAATTTTAGTGGCAACAACCGGCACCTTCTCCGCCAAAGCCTCCAAAAGAGCGTGCGGCATGCCTTCGTGCAGGGAATTCAAAACAAAAATATCAGAATTCCCCATTATCTTTCTGACTGCGGCATTGGGAACCCGGCCATAAAACTTGACATTTTTCCCGGCAATTCTCTTTAGCCGACTCTCTTCTCCACCGGCGCCAACAATCCACAACTTCACATCTAGCTTCCGGCAGGCATTAATAACCCCGGCGACATTTTTCACCGGCAGCAGCTCGGAAAATCCGGCGCAAACTTTAATCATCAACAGCATTATAAATAACAACAGTTTTAGATTTTGGAATCAGATACTTTCTAACAATCGCCTCCTGCAAATGTTTGGCCGGGAAAATAATTTTGTCGGTTAAGTGCAAACAAAGCCAGGTTGCCACTGTTTCCAATGGGGCCATTCGCCCAAAGTCTCGTCTTATTTCAGCCGGCAAATCGCCGACGAATTTAACCACAGTCGGTTTCTTAAGAATTTTGCCAACTAGCACCGACACCAGCCCCACCACATCCGCCCCTTGGGCATAAATCACATCGCAATCCCTAGCTTCATGCCAAACCGCTCTTGCCAGCCGCCACTGCCTGGCCACCGGTCCCCCATTGGTCGGCACTGAATAAATAGGAACATTTTTTATGTTGGTGGGGGCTTGCGTAAAAGTAATTACTTTAGAATCTATCCTTTGGCACAACTTATAACAATAAAGCGCAGGCCCTCTGGCTTCCGGCAAAAAAATCGGAGTGACAATTAGGATATTCATTCGTCGGACTAATTATAATAGAATAATGGCCAATGAAACAAAAAATTTTAGTTACCGGCGGAGCCGGGTTTATCGGGTCGAACACAGTCAGGCTCCTTTGTGATCATAACTTTTCGGTGACGGTGCTTGATAATCTTTCATATGGCCATAAGGGCTTCGTCGATGCGAGAGCAAGGTTTGTTTTGGGGGACATCAGAAATCCACGTGATGTTAGTCGAGCCATGAAAGGGGCCGACGCCGTCTTTCACTTTGCAGCCGAAAGTATCATCAAATATTCACTACAACAACCTAAGCGATTTTTTGAAACAAACGTCATGGGCCTGATCAACGTTCTGGAAACGATGAAAAAACTCGGCGTAAAGCACATTGTCAATTCATCATCGGCAGCAGTCTACGGCGAGCCGGCATTGGTCCCGATTTCGGAAGAAGCCCCGAAAAACCCCCTGCAACCATATGGAGCTTCTAAGCTAGCTGCCGAGGCTGCTCTCAGCGCTTACTTTCATAGTTTCTGTATTAATAGCACTTCCCTAAGATACTTCAATGCATATGGTCCAAATGACGAGCAACAGCCGGTAACCAGAGCGGTTCCCCTTTGGATTAAATCAATCATTAACAACGACCCCATCCGTTTATACTGGGGCGGTAATCAACTAAGAGACTATGTCTTTGTTGAAGACATTGCCCTGGCCCACCTTGCAGTCGTCGATCTAGCCGGTTGCAACCAATTCAACATCGGAACCGGTAAGGGGATATTGATGAAAGACATATTAACCACAATTTCAAGAATTATCGGAAAGAAAACCAAGATAATTGATGGCGGAATTAGACCGGGAGATCCAAATCGGCTAGTAGCAAACATCACCAAGATCACAGACGTGGTTGGGTGGAAGCCAAAAATCGGATTAAAAGAGGGGCTGGAAGCAACGGTAGACTACTACAAATCTCAACTTAACGTATCTGTGAAAGTAAACTCAAAATAAATTCACCGTGGGTTTCTCCTCGTATAGTCATAACCAATCTCAGGTTATTCATAATAAATAAGCCAATCAAAAATAACAGAATTAATATTTTCTTATCTCTAAAAATATAATTAAGACCGGTGGCGGCCAAGGGAAGAAAGAACCAGAAGGTAGTAAAATTAAACCGGGAAGCGGGATATGGCCAAAGGAATATTGGAATTATCGTGAGAATTAAATAGCTACCCCACACTATCAGAGGAAATGTAAGTGGGATTCGCCTAAGTCCTAAAATGATAAATGGCCACAGATACAAGTACGTGGGGGCAAACTCAAATAGTTGTCGCCAAGGAGCAAAACCGAGATTCTTTTCTCCCTCTGCCAGGGCATCCCACGGCAAATGATGAAAAACCGACCACACCCAACCATAATATGCCCCGACAATTGCAACTAATGTTACAACCGATACGGTCACCAAAACCAACAACTTTCTCTCACGGCAGGCCAATAAAGTTAGCGGATAAATTGGAAAAAAGAAAAGCAGATTTTGTTTGAGTAGCGTCGCCAGAGCCAATAACGCCCCCCACCAAAACGCGCTTTTAAGAGAATTTAATTTACCTAACCATATCTTCGCCGAAAAATTAAGAATAAGGAGAATAAATAACCACGTTAGGATATCCGGATAAATTAGGAATGACTGTCTTATCGTTTGATAGTCGACTAAAAAAAGGCAGCTGGTAAGAAGCGATAAAAATAAATTCTTCGTTAACTTAGCTGTTAATGAATATAATGCCAGTGCCGTTAGAAGCATCACAGACAAATTAACTAAACAGTAGGTGATGTCAGCTGCCATTCCAAGCTTGATTAATGGCACGCCAACAAAACTGAACAGTGGGTTGAAAGCGACATGAAACCACACCTGGCTGGGGTCAGATTGGCCCGAAAACAGCTTCGTCAAAGCTAACCACCTGACGCCATCATCACCAGGGTGGAAGCCAAAGAACATCAATTCAACAACTGCTACAAAAAGAAACAGGAAAAAAATTAAAATATTCACGTTGATAGGTACCCGATAAACTGGACACACTTTCTGCGTCTTGAGATGTAGAATTTGTGCATATGTTTAAAGCGGTACCTAAGGAAATAAAGCTGGAGGTGTTGGAGAAGGTTAAAACTGGTCAGAAAG
>JAMCZE010000006.1 GCA_023485845.1 Patescibacteria group bacterium | reverse complement strand
ACACCTCTTATTGAAGATGATAAAGCTTTTGATGGCCTAGAAGAGGCAATGATTTCTCAAGGGCAACAAGAAGCTCTGGTAAGAGAAGGCTTTAGACTGCGGGGTTGAAGTAGTGGTAGACGGCTTTTGAGACCTCGGCAATGTACTCACGGGCTTGGGTTTGGGACAAAGAATCGGTTTTAGTCAAGACAACGATGATATAGTCCCCTGCCGGCGAAAAAACAATCCCGGCGTCATGGTTAAACTCGTCTAACTCCCCCGTTTTGTGGGCAATTGGAGTGTTGTCCGGCAAGTATTTCGGCAGACTTTCATTAAGTTTCTGGGCCTTAAGCAAATCGAGCATGGCTTGGGTGGATGCGGCACCGGCCAGCTGGCCATGGTAGAGTTTGTCAAAAAAGATAGTCATGTCCCAAGCGGTAGTACTGGGTAAATTGTCACTCGTGCCAATCCCCGATTCCACTAACCCCTGTTGATTAAGAAAATTACTAAGGGCGGGCAGCCCGACTTTGTCGGTTAAAAGCAGTGCCGCGTAGTTGTCGGAAATGGTGATCATCTGGTCCAGAGCATCACTGACACTGTAGGAAATGGTCCCGCTGGTTTCCTCTGCTTCATCCTCGCTGATGCCAAATTCATTGTTTAGATCCTGCGCGTCAGCGGCCATGATGTCATCCGGGTGCAATTGGCCATCATCGATTTGTTCGTAAACAACTGCCATGACCCAAAGTTTATAGAGGCTGGCTGATTCAAAGACTTGATGCTCATTATAATAGTCTGCCTCATTCGTTTTTAAGTTTTTAACGGCTACACCATATGTTCCAATTGCTCCGGTTAGGGTGTTTTGAACCACATTTTCCAGTGGCGATTTAGTCTTTGTCGGGGCAGTGATGATCATTTTTCCCTCGGGGTAGCGATGAATGATAAGGGCGAGAAAAATAATTAGCCCAGTGACAGCAACAAGTAATTTTTTGCGACCTTGTCTCACCCAATCATTTTCTCACAACCGTATAGATTTTGGGGTAATAGAGGAAAACGGCTGGCACCTCTTCGGTGATGGCCTTTTGAAAATCAGCGTAAATGCTTTTTCGCGCTTGTGTGTCCAGAGTTTGGCGGCCATCCTCGAGGAGTTTGTCGATCTTCGGACTTTTGTAGTGAGAAATATTGGTTGCCTGCGTGGAATGCCAGAGCAGGTATTGGTCCGGGTCAACCGGCAATTCTAGATATGTTAAATAAACATCATAACCATCAGGAATTATATCGGTGACCGCAACCTTTGCTTTTAATCCTAATTTATTCCAAACGCTGGCAATTTGCTCGCCTAACGGCTCCAGTCCTTTCTGAGTGCTGATGGTGATATTTTCACTTTTCTTAAATGGCGCCAGATCTTGGGGATATTTTTTAAAGCTAGTGCCAGCAAACCAGCTGTTTAGTGGAAACGGCGCGTAGGCTTTCTCAAAACCCGGATATTGGTTTGGCAGAGTGTAAGCCAGGCTTTGGCGAAACTGTTTGTCGTCAAAAGGCGCCTTCTGGGTGTTAAAAAACATCGTGACAATAATGTTGCCGGCCGTGGCAGCGCTGACTTGGTTATGACTGTCCTGCTCTAAACCAAAACTTTCTCGTAGTCCGTGAATCTCATTAATCGCCCCGAGATTAAAAGCGGTGACCAACTGCGATTCTAAGGGATAAAATTTGTAGGTTAACGGCTGGTGTGAGGAGACACTTTGTAGATTAATTTCTGTGACAAAGCGACCGTTAAATTTAATTGATTGAACTTGATAGTTTCCTAGCCCGACTAGACCGTTTTTGAAAAGCGGCTGGGAAAGGGTGACGGCCAGCGGGGCAAAGGCTTCTTTGAAAAAGAACGCCACGTGGTCCGCGTCCGGGTGAGAAAGGGTGACACTTTTCAGATTATAGTTAACAGTGGCGGAGCTAAATTTTGTCCCGTCCTGCCAGGTGAGGTTTGGATCTAGAGTGAAGGTGACTAGTTTTCCAGAATCGGTAGCAAACCAGGAAAGGGCGGCAGATGATGTGGCTTGGCCATCCGGACCAATTTTTGTTAGGCCAGTGCTGATCAAATCCTGAACTTCCAAGGGCAAGGAACTTAGAGTATAGTTACCGGCCAGCCCGATAACCCGGGTTTTCTTGGGAGACAGCAAGGGGAAAATTTTTGGACCAAGAAAAATCAGTCCGATGCTGGTGATAATGCCGAGGAAGAAAAAAGCCTTGTGGGCGCCGATATAGGATGTGACCAGCCTAACATAGAGGCGAAGTTGCTTCATGGCAGAACAATTAGAACCACAGAAACCAGAGCAAAAGTAGCCGACAAACCGATGGTAGCATAGAAAATTATTTTCTCCACTCCCCGCCGGCTTTGGTAGAACTCACCGGAGCCGCCGAAAGATGAACCTAAGCCAGTGCCTTTAGCTTGGATGAGAACACTGCCGATCAAGAGGATAGAAATAATCGTTTCTAAGATGATAAGTACGTTCTTCATGAGGCTATGGACGCTAGTATACCACGAATTAAGTTAATCACCGCCGCGGATAAAATTGCCCCGGTGAGAACACTAAAACTGTAGGCTGGGATGACAAAGCCGTTAACGGTTGCCCCGGCAAAATTCCAAGGGACAATGCTCACCTGGGGAAAATAGAGGGTTAGGCCATAGAGGATAATGGCATCAATCACCAGTCCAACCAATCCCAAACTGAGGAAATTTAGCGGCCCGGTGATGATGCTGATGATGGGTCTGAAGAAAAGATGTAAAAGGGTAAAACCGGCACTAACCAGAAGTAACGATTCCCAACCATTAGCCAGCCGAAAGGCGCCAATATAAACCGACACCACCCACAAAGCAAAGAGATTAATCAAATAAGACCGAATTAGACCCTTAATCATAGATTAATGGTAGACAGTTAACTATCGTCCAGAATATGACACCCCAAAGAACAGGTATTCATATATTGCAGGCAATGAACCTTGTTATGATTTATTGTGTCAAACAGTGTGGCGGTTAATATTCCAAGTATGGGAGTAAGCAGGAAAAAGAAAACAATATCTAGCCTTTCTGGGATCAACTTATATTGCAGACTAAAGACAATTAAAAACAATATTTCAACAGAAGAAAAAATCAAGAGAATTAGGTTGAATACTTTTCTAAGGTCGCCTCTGCCCCCTAATTCACTAAACTCATTTTTACGAAAATTAAAATCTGGAGTTTTCTTTGCCAGAATTGTCCACACAATAATTACAAATGCTGAATTAAATATTCCCAGAAAAATTAATATTTTATCTAGGTTTAACATGCTCCTATCATATCCGACCTTAGCCAACCAACGTTTAAAAGGTTCAGCTTTTGAAGAAGGGATTGATTGCACGATTCGCAGAATTCCTTCAGTGTTAGCGCAGTCGGTTCCCCGCATTTTTCCATCGAGAGATAATAGCTTCAACTGTCGACAAATTGTCGACGGTTCTAGTCCATCCTCTTCTTTGACTCGGATTTTCATCTTAAACCAGTAATCTCGAGGATTCGTGCTACCACTTAGTACTTCGACAACATCGACCACTGAAAACCACCATTCATTTTTATAGATCACTCTCCTAATCGTTTTATTTTGAAAAATGGCAATTTTATTTTCTGGCACAATTTTATTCTAGCATTTTTTTGCTTCGTAAGTAAAAGTGATAGCGGCGGGAAAAACGGTGGGCTTCATCGCGCATTTGCTCAAGAAGCTGCAAGGCTGGTGAATTACTTGGCAGTTGGATTGTTTTGCCGTTGACAAGATAAATCATTTCCAATCGCTTGGCCAGGCCAATAACAGGCACCGGCAAGGGGAAAAGGTGCTCCTTTCCCCCATCAATGACAATTAGGTCCGGCAAGGCTACTTTTGATTTTAGCCGCCGCGACAACATTTCTTTCATCATGGCCACGTCGTTTGGAGCGGCCGCCCGGCGGATTTTATAGCGACGATAGAGGGACTTTTCCGGCTGGCCGAAAGTGAAAGTCACTTGCCCGCCGGTGGCCGATTGGCCCGAAGTGTTGGAGATGTCATAACATTCCACTTTGCGCAGCACCGGCAGCCCGAGCAGATGTTGTAAATCAGAAAGGGCAGCTTGCTGGCGGTCGAAAGTTAAATTGGGGTTAGTTTCATATTCCCACGATGGGGTACGCGGCGCCGTTAGCCAGGCCAATTTTTCCAGTTGCGCTTTAATTTTTGCTGCTTCTTCAAAATTATTCACCTTGGCCGCTGCTGCCATTTGTTTTTGCAAATTTTTTTGCATCGAGGCCCGCTGACCTCGCAAAACCGAGATAAGCAACTTAATTGATTTAGGATATTTAGAGAGATCCTGACAAGGACACAATCCTAAATGGGCTCGCAAGCACACCTGCCCGGCTAAGTGTTTTTGCGAAACGAAGGGAAAAATCCGCCGCAAGAAACGTAGCATTTGCACCACATCCGTCCCCGCCGGATAAGGGCCAAAATAGCGGGCTTTGGGATTGGTTTCGTGACGCACCAGCCGAACCAGAGGGACTTTGTCTTTGATGGTGATTTCAATCAGAGGATAAGCTTTGCCGTCTTTCCAATTCACGTTATACCGGGGAGCAAATTTGCGAATCAAATTGGCTTCCAAAATGAGCGCGTCAATTTCCGATTGGGTAACAACGTGATCAATTTCAGCAATTTCCGAAACCAGCAGCTTAGTCCGAGGCAACAGGTCAGGACTGGTGAAATAGGAACTCACCCGGTCGCGCAGGGATTTAGCTTTTCCGATGTAGATGATTTGGCCCGCCCGGTTTTTGAAAAAGTAAACGCCAGGCAATTTGGGCAATGATTGATATGCTTCCAAGGACGGTTAAAATTCCAATAACGTCAACCAGTTTGTTTTCAAAGAGTGGTGTGATGTTAACCGGATAGTTTTTGGTTATCTGGGCAAACGACATGGTAATTATATCACTTCCCTGCTTGTTCCAACCCGCCGGCAGGATGGTAAACGGTAACTCGGCATGACCAAAAGGGGGAATCGGGGGAATGTTTTGTTCTTGACCCTGGATGTCTAAAACTTGAGCGCTTAAGTGCAGTTTCCCGCCCGAGAACAAGGTTGGTCCATTATTATCAACGTAAACGGTGCCATTAAACGGGAAACCGGCCGTAAGCTGATCGGGAAGGTTCGCCCGTAAGCTAATGTTGGGAGCGGTGTTGGGATCAATTGGTCTGTCGGAATAAGAAATATTTGCCTCCGGGGCAATGGCTGGGTAAACGCTGTCTAAACCTTTGATCGCCAGAACAAGATGGCTAGTGTCCCAATATCCCCGGGTGGGGTCAACCATAACCCAGGTGTCTTGTTCTTTGTCGTAATACTCCGGCCAACAGCTGCTAACGCCATCCAATTCGCGTGTGGGAACACCGGCTGCTCGGGAAACGGCAATGAAAAGATCAGTAAATTCCAGACAGCCGGCATTGTCAGGCGAACCCAGCGCTCCCACTGACCCCAACCGTTTATTCTTATCGGCTGGGTTAGGGTTATAGTGCAAAGTGCTGACAACATAATTATAAATTTGCTCCGGGGTGCGCAGTTTTGCCGCCAGACTTTTAATTTTGGGGTTGTCAGTTTCCCAAAATCCTTGGGCGGACATGTAGTCATCAAATTTTGGAATCGTTATTTGCGCAAATTTTGGAGAGAGATAAACACTAGCGGACCCCGTGGCTAACACATCCAGCTTTCCGGCTGGCCCGAGGGAATATTTGGCTAGCCAGTTGCCATCAGCATCCTGACGAACGTTCACTGGTGCCGGCAAGAGAGTCTGCAAGAGAACTTTTTGGTAGTTAGTGTCCGGAGGAAGAGCAATCTCTAAATTAGCTGGATAGAGCCGGTCGTTATAGAGATGGTAGTGTAAGACGAAACCATAAGTTTGGTTCGGAATAGAGTCGGAGCCAAGATAATAGTTCGCTAAAATACCACTGGTTGTTAACTGGGCTTTCGACCAGGTGTTGGGGAGCATCGGCGTTGGCCTAACTAGAAATGGTTTGCCAAAACCAGCGGGAACGTCAAGAGTGATGAAAAAATTGTCGGCCGTCTGGGCATCACCAGGTTTGGGAATAATGATTTTCCAAACTTGACCCTCTTTTTTGGCCACGTCAGTGGTGTTATAGGTGAGTGTCCAGTTGAACTGTTTGCCCACCCCAATCGCGTTATCAGGCAGAGAGATTAATAGCTCACGTTGGGCACCCTCGCCTTTAACATTAACCGGTAAATTGGTTCCTTGTTCGCTGACAGCCCGAAGCCCGGTGACATCATGGTTGCCGATGACAATGACGTATTGTTGTGGGAAAAACTCGCTGGTTTTGTTGAAAAAATGAAAATTTTGGGTGACGGCAGTCTCCCCGTTTGATGCCACTCGGTAATTAATCTCGTAGCTTTCGCCAAATTTTGCATCCGCCCGCACAGACGCAGGTTGTATTATGTATAATGTATTAAGTATTAAGAAGAAAATAACTCCAATCCCCCACCGCATTTCTTCATCATAACACAGAATTTTAGATGCCTTGTAGTATAATTCCCTTATGTCAGAAGAATCACTGAGAAATCTAATTGTGGAAAAACAGAGAGAAGCTTGTAAAACGGAACCGGGTGCCCACGCAGTCGCTAATTATTTGAGTGGGTTTCAGTATGATATTTTCGAGGCAAGAGAAAAAGATGTAATTGATAATATATTGGGAACCCTTGGTTACAATGGTCAAGGAAGATGATTGGTTAGGATATTTTGACAGACGAACTCAGAAGCCCCCATTTATTAAGATTTAGTTTCTCTAACTTTTAAAAAGCGCTTGCCTCAAGTATTTTCCTGTCCAACTGGCATTGTTGGCGGCGATTTGGGCGGGGGTGCCGACGGCCACAATTTCCCCGCCGCCGTCTCCCCCTTCCGGCCCTAGGTCGATGATATGGTCGGCATTTTTAACCACATCAAGGTTGTGTTCGATAACCACCACCGTATTGCCGTGAGCCACCAGCATTTTAAGAACGTGCAACAACCGTTCTAAATCTGCGAAGTGCAAACCAGTGGTTGGTTCGTCAAGAATATAGAAAGTTTTGCCGGTGGCTTTTTTGGACAGTTCCGAGGCCAATTTCACCCGCTGGGCCTCACCTCCGGACAAGGTCGGGGCCGGTTGGCCCAGCTTAACGTAGCCCAAACCCACATCCAGCAGTGTTTCCAACTTGGCTTTCAGGTGGGGAATATGCTCAAAAAACTCGTTGGCTTCTTCCACCGTCATGTCCAACACCTGGGCAATATTTTTGTCTTTATAGAGCACTTCCAAAGCGTCGGCGTTATACCGTTTTCCCTGGCAGACTTCGCAGGGAATATAAACGTCAGGCAAAAAATTCATCTCAATTTTGGTTTGCCCTTCGCCCTCGCAGGCCTCACAGCGGCCGCCCTTGACATTAAAACTGAACCGGCCGGCTTTATAGCCGCGCATCCGGGCTTCCTTGGTGGCGGCGAAGAGCTCCCGGATAAAAGTGAACGCGCCGGTATAAGTGGCGGGGTTGGACCGCGGCGTCCGGCCAATGGGTGACTGATCGATTAGAATAACTTTATCAAGATTTTCCACCCCGACAAGGCCATCGTGGGCCCCGGGCTTATCTTTGTGTTGGGGATAAAATTCAGTTGCCAGGGCTTGATAGAGAATGTCGTGAACAAGAGTGGATTTGCCGCTGCCGGAAACGCCGGTGACGCAAATGAACTTGCCTAGCGGAAATTCAACGGTAATATTCTTTAGATTATGCTCTCGGGCACCAACTAACGTCAGCGTTTTGTTCATATTTCCCAAGACGTGGTCTTGCCACGGCAAGACCACGTCTTTTAAAGTTCGTTTCCCGGATAAATATTGCCCCGTCAGGGAGTTTTTATTCTTCTTAATTTCTTCCGGCGATCCCTCGGCCATGATTTGGCCGCCATGTTCTCCGGCCCCTGGGCCGATGTCGAAAATATAATCGGCTGACTCCATCATTTCCCGGTCATGCTCCACGACAATCACGCTGTTGCCCAAATCGCGCAGATGAGTCAGAGTGCTGATGAGTTGTTTATTATCCCGTTGGTGTAAACCAATAGAGGGTTCATCAAGAACGTAGAGCACTCCGGAAAGCCCGGAACCGATTTGGCTGGCCAGCCGGATTCGTTGCGCCTCCCCCCCCGCCAGGGAATTAGCCATCCGCGCCAGCGTTAAATAGTCCAAACCCACGTCCACCAGGAATGTTAACCGTGCCAACAGTTCCTTTAAAATTGGCCGGGAAACAGCATTCTCACTAACGGTTTTGACCCACTCTCTGGCGGCTTTAATTCCCAGATTGACAACGTAATCAATGTTCTGGCCATTAATAGTGATGCTTAGTGCCTCTGGCTTTAATCTGGTGCCATGGCACTGTGGACAAACTTCGTTGCGCATATATTTTTCAATTTCAAACCGGCGCCATTCGGAGGCAGTCTCCCGGTAGAGCCTTTCCAGGCGGGGAATCACTCCCTCAAACTTTTCGTTAAACCCGGTCATCCGACCCTCTCGGTTAGTGCCTTGGACATAAATTTCCCTATCGCCACTGCCATAGAGAATCGGTTGAAGTTTTTCGCGGGAAATTTGGCTTATTGGGCTGGTTAGGTTTATCTGATAGGTTTGGGCCACCACCTTAATTTCTCGCATGAACCAGGTGTCATGGTCCACCTCACTGCCCAAGGGCAAGATTCCCCCTTCGAGAATGGAAAGTTCGGGACTCAAAACCAAATCAGGATCGATTTTTAATAAATAACCCAAACCAGTGCAGCGAGAACAGGCCCCCTGGGGCGCATTAAAGGAAAAGAGTCGCGGCTCCACTTCGGAAAGACTAATGTTGCAATAGGGACAGGCAAATTTTTCCGAAAAAAGATGATCGGTCATTTTCTGGGGAAATTCAGGGAACTCCAGGCTGGCATCGAGCACTTGGGCAGCAATCACTTCTCCCTCGGACAGCTTTAAGGCCTGCTCAACTCCCTCCCGCAGTCGGGAAAGATCAGTGGTGAACCGATCAACCACCGCCTCAATGGAGTGTTTATTGGTTTTAATGAGGACTAAGTCGTCGTCAAGGCCATAGATTTTGCCATCGACCCGAACTTTGGTGATGCCTTTGGCACGAAGGGAGTCAAAAAGTTTGCTGTACTCCCCTTTTCGTTCTTTAACTAACGGTGCTAAAATTAAAAATCGTTTTCGCTTGCTTGCCAACTCGCTAATCTGCTCAACAATCTGGTCAACGGAGAGATGGGAGATTTCCCGACCGCAGTTGGGGCAATGAGGATGACCGATGCGGGCAAAAAGCAAGCGTAGATAATCATAAATTTCCGTGATTGTGCCCACCGTGGACCGAGGATTGTGCGAGGTGGATTTTTGATCAATGGAAATGGCCGGAGAAAGACCTTCGATATTGTCCACGTCCGGCTTGTCCATAATGCCTAAAAATTGGCGGGCATAGGAAGAAAGACTCTCGACATAACGGCGCTGGCCCTCGGCATAAATCGTGTCAAACGCCAAACTGGACTTGCCCGAACCGGAGACGCCGGTGAAAACCACCAGTTTGTTCTTGGGGATCTCCACGTCAATATCCTTCAAATTGTGCTCCCGTGCTCCCTTGATAATAAGTTTTTCCTCCATAAGGCACGCCAAATATGGGGCTTCGCCCCGATCCGCCTTGGGTGGACCACTTGCATTCTATCCCTCTTGACTTCTAAAATCCAGGTCCTATAATTTGCTCATTATGGAAATAATTCAGGAACCAAAGGATTTTCCCGGGATTTGTGAAAATTGCGTAGCCCTGCGGCAGTTAAAAGCCAAGCTTGAGGAGTATCAAGGTCAAGAGTCTACTGCACAAACAAGAATCACTTGTTTTGAAATGAAGGAAAAAGAGGGACTAGAGCGTGGGCGACTACCTATACAGCGTGGGGCATTGGCGGTAATGCATAGTACCGTCTTTGAGAAAGGCCAAGAGGGTAATCCCAACTGGTTTAAATCGAACTGGCAAGATGTTGTTGCCTGTCCGGGGCGAATTAACAATAATCCCCTTACCACTGAGTCAGCTTCTTAATTTGATCACGGTAATAAGTGGCAGATTCAAAATCAAGAATGGTGGCGGCTTGTTTCATTTGCTTCTCCAACTTCTTCTTTAATTTCGTTTTTTCCTGTGGGAGCAATTGATCGATGTCGATATCAGTGTCCACTGGCCCTTGGGGGGTTTCGATGATGTTTTCCCGGATAGCCTTAATGATGGTTTTCGGAGTGATGTGATGGGCTTTGTTCCAATCCAGCTGAATCTGGCGGCGGCGGCGCACTTCGGCGATGGCCCGCTTCATTGAACCGGTGACATTATCGGCATACATGATCACCCGGGACTCAATGTTTCGCGCTCCCCGACCCATGGTTTGAATAAGAGACACTTCTGAACGCAAAAAGCCTTCCTTGTCAGCATCTAAAATGGCCACCAGGGTTACCTCCGGCAAATCCAGACCTTCCCGCAGCAAATTAATGCCCACCAACACGTCATATTCTCCTAGACGCAACTTACGTAGAATCTGGGTTCGGTCCAGCGTTTGAATGTCGGAGTGCAGATAGGCCACCTTAATGCCAGGCGCATTTTCCTTGAGATAATCAGTCAGTTCCTCCGCCATCCGCTTAGTTAGGGTGGTGACCAAAACGCGTTGTTTTTTAGTCACCCGGCTTTCAATTTCGGCAATTAAATCTTGAATCTGCCCGACTGTTTTGCGAACCTCCACCTCGGGATCGGCAATGCCCGTGGGCCGAATTAACTGTTCCACCACTTCCCCCCCAGCCTGTTGTTGTTCCCAATCGTCGGGGGTGGCTGAGGTGTAAATGGTTTGTCCTTTGCGCCGGAGAAATTCATCAAAGCGCAATGGCCGGTTGTCCAGGGCTGCCGGCAGCCGGAAACCGAAATCAATGAGTGTTTGCTTGCGGGACCGGTCGCCGTTATACATTCCCCGAATCTGGGGAATGGTCATGTGGGATTCGTCGACCACAAGCAGATAATCAGCAGGAAAGTAGGTAAGTAATGAGAAGGGTGGGTCTCCCGGGGCTCGGCCGTCAAAATAGCGTGAGTAGTTCTCGATGCCGTTAACGTAGCCCACTTCTTGGATCATTTCCAAATCATAGTTAACACGTTGTTTAAGCCGTTGGGCCTCAAGCGGGGGTAGTTGGCTACAGCGCTCTTGGGTGTCCTTTCTGATTTGTTCAAAGACATAACGATATTTAGCCGGGTCGGTCATATAGTGTTTGGCCGGATAAACGTCAAAACTCTCCAGGTTGGCCAGGATTTTGCCGGTCAAGGGGTCAATTTTTTGTAGCTTATTACCAACACGGATTCCAAAGTCCCCATAAGAGGGATAAATATCAATGTGCTCTCCCCGGACACGAAACGTCCCCCGCTTAAAATCAAACTCCGAGCGTTCATATTGCAAATCAAGCAGCCGGTCAATAATTTCCTTTCTTGCAGGGGTTGAACCCCCTTTTGGGTTGGCAGAAAGCCGCAAAATAAATTTGCTATATTCCTGTGGACTGCCCAGGTTATAGATGCAGGAAACCGAGGCCACCACAATCGTGTCCTTTCGGGTGAGCAAATTAGTGGTGGCTTGCAGCCGCAGCTTGTCGATTTCCTCATTAATTTCCGTTTCCTTCTCGATGTAGGTGTCTGTTTGAGGAATATAGGCCTCCGGTTGATAAAAGTCATAATAAGAGACAAAATAGGACACGGCATTATCCGGGAAGAACTCCTTAAACTCCTGATAAAGTTGAGCCGCCAGGGTTTTGTTGTGGGCAATGATTAGAGTGGGTTTTTGGACGGCAGCAATCACATTGGCCACGGTGAACGTTTTGCCCGAGCCGGTCACGCCCAGCAGAACCTGATCTGTCTTGCCGGCCTTAACCCCGGCCACCAGCTTGGCAATGGCCGCCGGCTGGTCCCCGGTCGGTTTATAATCCGATTTGATATGAAATGTTCCAGTTGACATTCGTGTTTTCTTTGTCTATCTTTAGGATATATGGCGGTTATATTATACAAGAGACAGCGGGAGATTCTAGAGTTCATTCAGCTGTTTATTAAAAAATACGGTTACAGTCCGACGCTGTTGGAAATCGGCAAGGCGATGGGCCTCTCCTCTCCGGCGACAATTCACGAACATCTTAAGGCGCTGGAGAAAAAAGGCGTTATTAAGCGGCTAGAAAACGAGGTCCGGGGAATCACCGTCATGGACGAGTATAACTCCGATTTCCTCAGTCCCGAGCCGGCCTTAGGCATTGAGATCCCCCTGTTGGGTTACATTCACGCCGGCCACCCTCTGGAACCCTATGATGACCCCACGGCAACGTTTAAAGTCTCTGCTAACCTTGTCCCTCAAAACAAAATCTCTTTTGTTCTACAGGTCAAAGGCGAATCGATGATTGAAGACGGGATTTTGCCGGGCGACTATGTGGTCTTGGTTAAGGAAAATGAAGTTAAAAATGGCGATGTCGTGGTGGCCCTGCTGGAAAACGGCATGGCGACGCTGAAAAAGTTTTTCCGGGAAGACGGGAAAGTAAAATTAATGCCCGCTAACGCCAAGATGCAGCCCATTTTTGCCACCGATGTCCAGGTTCAGGGGAAAATGGTCGCCCTGATCAGAAAATACGCTTAGTTAAAATCTATGACAGAAGCAGCAGACATTGTTTCTAGAACACCCGACGAAATACGGACAAGAATGAAAGCGATTGAGAAAGAAATTTCCGATCGTGATGGTTTACATGGACAAGGTTTTAACCAAATACTTTTACTTGCCAGGTTACATGAATTAGAATGGCTTACCGGAGAAGATAAAAAAGTTGATGAACTTTTACGACAGTAAGCGGATCTTCTTATGGGAGAAATAAAGGAATAATAGGAAAGCCGCTGCAATGACAATTAAGTCAAAATAGTGGAAATAGGGGGTGATTTGGTGCCAATTGGCGCCAAGAAGAACACCAAGATAAGTTAACACAATGCTCCAAAGCAGTGAGCCAACGAAAGTGTAGCCAATAAATTTCTTTTTATCCATTCGGGCTACTCCGGCGGGCAGGCTGATGTAGGTGCGGATCGCCGGCAGCAGTCGGCTGACAAAGACAATAACTTCACCATATTTTGCGAAAAGCGTCGTGGCATGGACAAACTCCCTTTCGCGAATGAAAAAATATTTCCCTTTGGTGCGAATAAACCTCAAAACGGTTTCCTCGCCCATATAACCCAACAGATAGGCCAAAACTGATCCGGCCAGGTTGCCCAAGGCGCCGATTAACACTAAAATCCAAAAATTAAATTGCCCGGAAGAAATTAGTGACCCGGCAAAAGGCATGGTCACTTCGGAGGGGATGGGAATTAAGGCCGACTCGAGGGTCATTAAAACAAAAACACCGATGTAGCCGGCTGTTTGGATTAAATGTATAATGAAATTACTAAAAAGCTCAATCATTATGCTGTCAATTGTAGCAACACCGATTGGTAATTTGGAAGACATCAGTTTGCGGGCCCTTCAAACGCTGCGGGAAGCGGATGTGATTGTGGCCGAGGACACCCGGCATATCGGACTCCTCTTAAAGCACTATGAGATCCCCCACAAGCTGATGATCGCGCTCTATGATGAGATAGAGAGTAGGAAAGTAGGAGAGCTGGTAAGCTTAATTAGGAGCGACCAAAAAGTTGCCCTTGTTTCCGATGCGGGGACACCGCTCATTTCCGACCCGGGCTACAAATTAGTCCGGGAGGTAATTAATCAGGGAATTAAAGTGGAAACGGTTCCTGGCCCAACGGCGGCCATCACCGCTCTCACTGTTTCCGGTCTGCCCCCAGACAAATTCACTTTTTGGGGCTTTCCCAAAAAGAACAAGATTTCTGAAGCCGAAGGAACCAATATTTATTACGTGTCGCCCCATAAGCTACTTAAGTTTCTTAAGTTACTTAAAGGAAACCAGGAAATCGTTATTTCTCGTGAGCTCACCAAGGTCTTTGAAGAAACTTGGCGCGGCAGTGTTAGCGATGCTATGATTAAATTTGCCAACCCAAAAGGGGAATTTGTTGTTCTATGGCATATTTAGCCCTCATCCGCCACGGTCAATCGGTTTTAAACGCCCAGAATAAGGAATGCGGCTGGATTGATTCTCCGCTCACTCAGCTTGGCCGCCAAGAGGCGCGTGATGCCGCTCAAAAGATTAAGGACAAAAAATGGGACTATATTTTTGAGTCGGATTTAATTCGCTCTCACGAAACCACCGATGAAATTATTAAGGTTTTAGGCTACTCTCCCATTCGCGTTGCTTCACCAGCAATCAAGGAGCGAAACTACGGAATTTATGCCAACCATGATAAATCGGAGGTTTCGCATGACATCCGGCGCGGCTGGGATGTGCCCGTCCCGCAGGGAGAAACCCTAAAACAGGTCTATGACCGGGTTGTTCCCTATTTTCAGGCCGAGATTTTGCCAAAACTGGAAGACGGGAAAGACGTGATTATTTCCGCCCACGGTAATTCCCTACGGGCCTTGTATAAATATCTTAAGAATTTGTCGGACCGGGAGATTGAGAATTTTGAAGTGCCAACAGGCGATTGTATTTTGCTACCCTTTCCCCCCGATCCATCCCCCCAAATTTGACATAGTCGGCCCGAGCGGCCAGGGCAAAGTCCACAATCCAGTCATCATCGGTTTCTTCACCACGGTGGGAAACAACAATTTTGAGTCCCCCATCACGGGCAGCCTTGACGGCTTCCATAGCCCCGGAAATGGTCCCGTTCTGGTTGGGTTTAATAATCACGGCGTTAATCGCTTTTAAATCGATCGCCTTTTTAATCCGCTGTGGGTTTGTAACAGTGAGATCGTCCCCGACCACCTGGAGTTTGGGGTTTTGCGCCAAAAACTGCGTCCATTTGTCCCAAGATTCGTCATCAAACGGGTCCTCAACGGAAAAGATGCCTTCCGGAACTTTAAAGTCATGTCCAAAACTGCCGGCCATGTCAATGGCAATCCGTTTGTCGGGAAAGACTTGTACGATTAATTCTAAAATCTTTTCGTTATTAAAACTCTCCGGGGAAAATCCCCCTTCAGCCCCAACCGTTTGTTCCAGCACATGGGATCTCATCTGTTCAAAATCGGCCCGAGCTTGTTCCACCGAATCCTCAATGATCATAAATTCCTGAAATTTGATGTTGGGGTTGCCGTGCTTGGCTCCTTCGAAAAGCAATAGCATCAATTTTGGAAAGTGGCTAGTGGCTAGGTTCTGGTGACTAGCCTTGAAAAAGGCGGCGGAAACGGCCAGGGTCGCGTTGCCGCCGAAATTATGATTGGAAATTTCCCGATCAAGTGTCTCCTGTGTCCATTCTCGGCCAATAATTCTCTCCCGTATCTCCCCAATCTCCCTGATCGCCTGGTCGGGGAGGGATTTTTTAACCTCATATTTTCCGGCGGAGATGCCGGCGGGAACAGACGCCATGCTTGCCTGACCGTTATCAAAAATCAACTTTGCCTCCACTGTTTCATTCCCCATCGAGGCAAGAATCTTATAGGCGGAGAGGTTAATAATTTTCATCACTTTCAGTCTATGCTATTATATTTTTATGCGCAACCTATTATCTTTATTTCTTCTTTTCTTATTTGCTCTTTTAATCCCAAGGCCCGTGTTTGCTGCTCAAATCTTCGATATGGCTAATTCAACTAACTGGAATATTAGGATTGATGAATCTCTTTTAGGGTTCATTCCCCGCGGCTTTGCCGCGAGAGGGTAAAATTGTATGCGTGAGTATCTACATACACAAAGCGCACAATGTCTCGGTGCTTTTGTACCATCTGGTTTGTGTGGCCAAGGGAAGGCAACTCGTGATCTCGACAGAGGTGGATGCCCAACTAAAACAGATCTGTCAGGAAATTTCCCAAAGGTACGAGATGCATTTTGTGGAGATTGGGGCCGACGGTGATCATGTCCATTTTTTGATCCAGTCAGTGCCTACATATTCTCCTACCAAAATTGCCAGAACGGTCAAAAGTATCCTGGCCCGGGAACTTCTCAAACGAGTTGCCGGGTTGAGGGAAAGCCTTTGGGGAGCCCAGTTTTGGACTGACGGGTATTTCGTAAATTCAGTAGGACGAAGCAATTCTGAGACAGTCATCCAAAAGTACATCAGAAACCAAGGAAGACCAAAAGACTATGTCCAAATATCAAAAGACCAACTCAGGCTATTTTAGCAATGCAGATGCCTCGCAGCTTGCTGCGAGGAGTGTCACTCATCCAGTGACTTTTCCACTAACTATCGTGTAGCTGATCTTAACGGTAACGGTAAACCTGATCTAATTGTTAGTTCGGATACTGCTGGTTTCAATGGGCGAGCAAATTCTGGCTCAGTATATGTGATCTACGACAGCATTCTTTCTAGGTTCCCCAAAACTGGCCAGATTCTTAATCTGTCGGAACCCACAAACTACAATATCAGGTTTGACGGAGCAGTTATTGGAGATAATTTGGGCGCAAACGAGATAGTTGCGGACATAGACAACGACGGCCAACCAGACCTAGTTATGGCAGCTCCGATTGCAGGTAATAATGGTCGGGCAAAATCCGGTTCGGTATATGTTATATACAATTCCCTACTGAAGCAATTTGCTGGAACTGGCAACAATGTAGATCTTTTCAATACTGCCAATTTTAACATACGCATTGATGGTGACATCGTTACTAAAAGCGTCGGGATTGGTTATGGGGCAATGTGTATAGCTGATATTAATAATGATGGTACGAAAGATTTATTGATTCCGTCTTTAAGTTCGAATGAAAATGGTCGCACTGATTCGGGGGTTGTTTTTATTATTGATAGTCGTCTTCTGAGCAATTACACGGGCACGGGTAATATTGATGACCTGGCGAATTCAACCCATTATACCCTCAGGATCGACGGGGCAACTGCCTATGACGAGTTTGGGGTAGGTGATTATGCTGGGGACATAGACAACAATGGTAAAACCGATTTAATCATTGGTGCTGATGATGCCAGTTATAATTCTCGCTCGAGAAATGGTCACAGTTTCGGACAACTGACTGGGTAAACTACCTTGAATACCCAGAATATACGGCAAAGGAAGTCAGCCGATTACTTGACCATTAAACTTATCTTGCAAACAACTTAAATAACCATCCCAGTAAACTGCCAGATTGTTCTTCAAGGGTAATCTTATCTTGTAAGGCAGTATTTTGCTCTGTTAATGCCTGGATTGTCTCCTGAACCATTGTAATATCGCTCTGGTTAGTTAGTTGATTTTGTAATTGCTCAAGTTGTTGGATACGCAGTTGGTTTTGTTCCATCACTTTCTGCATACTCTTTAAGGCTTTATAGTCAGGTCCGATAAGCGACTTCAACAACCCAGTTCGATTATCTACTTTTCCAAGCTCTGTCTGTATTTGATTTTGGGCTTGATTCTGCTCTTGGGCAACCTGCCTCACCTGTTCACCGATACCGCCAGTTGTTCTTATCTGCTGCAGTTCTTGAACTTGTTCGGCAACATTGCTCATATTTTCTACAGCATTTTGACTGCGGTTTTGAGAGCCTGTGCCTGTTCCTTCTCCAAGATTTTCCTGTTCTTGGGTATTTACCTTTAATTGAGTATCTTCGCCTTGGTTCTGAGTCTGAACCTGGTTTTGGTTCTGAACCTGATTACCAGTTGGAGAAGCAACTACTTGCTGCTGTCCTTGAGTTGTTGTTCCTTGGTTACCCGTTTGACTACCAGTACCCTGCGCACCTGTCTCGTTTTTAGATGCATAAGCAACTGAGGTAAGCGATAAAACCGCAATAGTTACTATAAGAATAGATAGTTTTTTCATAGTCATATTTTCACCTCCTTACATTATAACCAGTATAGCAAAATATTCGACAATCATCTCATTCGCAATTTCCACAATAACTTCGATAAATGATCACAGTTTAGAATAATTGACTGGGTTAAATACCTTGAATACCCAGAGTATGAGACTAAAGAAGTAAATAGAATGTTAAGTCTTTGAAAGATACTTCTTATTACCCAAGAAAAGCGCACCAATCACAAAAGCTGGAATACCGATAATGAGAGCTTCAAAATGGGTAAAAATAAGCAAGGCAACTCCAGCAACAAGAAAAAGAAAGCCTCCAAGCACTTCATGTTTCCAGGCAACAATGGTTATAGCAATTAAAAAGTAGCTGGGAATCAAGTGCATAAACAATGCCAAAAGCCATTGTGGTTCACCAAAAACATCCAAGGCAAACATACTGATAAAGGCAATAAACAAAATGGAGAGAATACGAGGCAACCAATAAATAATTTTCTTCATAGTCATTTTTATCATTATAGTCTATCCAAACATAAGCCATTCAGGCTTAAACAGAAGCAGTAAACCAATGACAAACATTAAAATACCTCCAATTAGATGAGAAAAACGAGAGTATTTACTTTGAATCCCCACTGCTTGCAGGGTAATCATGGCAGTAAAGAAAATAAACAAGTCGTCAAGCATAAAAATGAAAATATAAAACAAAAGATAAAGGTAGTATTGCCAAGTTGGTAGGTTGGAGAGACTAAGGATCTTCGTGTAAATAGCGGGCAGCCCTGCCGAGCAAATTAGCTCAACCATGTTGACGGCAACTGCCAAAAGAACGATGCCACCAAGAGCGAGAATAAACTGGCGCTTTTGCGTAATACTCCGTATCTTTTCAAATATCCTCTGGCGTTTTTCATCCCCCATGACATTGCAGCCACCCTTTTTATTAACCCAGTAATCTCGTAAGTTATACCCGCCAGCACCCAGAGCAACCAAACCAATGAGAATCCTTATCCACACCACAAGACCTAGGAAAAGAAACAGGTTAAGCCATGCTGAGAGAAAAAGAAAATAAACCAAAGCGCTTGAAGCGATAAAAGCGGTGCCTAAAAGCCACATTCTTTTTCTATCCTTCATACCTAAAAGCAGACTTATCAGAAAAAGCAATGTCCACATAGCACAAGGGTTAAATCCATCTAGCAGAGCTACCACAAAAGTAAGAATGGGCAGAGAAAGACTTTTTACCTGAAGTTCTCCAAATACTGGCACTTTCAGGGTTTCAGGAACGCCCTGAGGTTGTTCTCTAACTTGTTGGGTATTATCTCCTAGCGACAAGCCGCTAACTAAATCTTCACAGCCATTCTCAATAGCACACTTAACAGCTTCCTCAATTTCCTTGCCAGTAGTTTCATCGTTGAGATAACCGATAAATTGTTTTTTACCGATTACTGCGAAGGGAACACCAGACACATCGACTCTCAGTTCACCTCCCACCTTTTGCAGCAGTTCTAAGTTTTTGCGATCATAAGTTATTTCATAGTCTTTAATGGTTAATTGAGGATATTTTCCCCTCAATGTATCCAGAAACACTTTTTCTTTGGCACAGTGAGGACATCCTGAAGCCCAAAAGAAGTGAAGTGTGGGATTGTCTACGGCAATAGCGGGTTTAACCAGAAGTAAAAACATCCCTATAACCAGTAGAGATTTAATAACCTTGTTTATCATAATTTTTATTTGTCCTTGTTCTCGGCAATAACTTTAAGAAGCTCGTCCTTTTCCACCTCGCCACTTAAACGCAAGATTTCCTTTGACTCCTTATCAAGAAACACAAAAACAGGCAAAACTCCGCTCACAATGCCATATTTATTGACTGTCTCTTTGTCTTTATCGAAATCAAAATACTCAGTCTTTAACCAGGGGGTTTCCTTTTCTATCTCTTGCCAGCGAGGGCGCATCACCAAGCACCCATTACACCAAACCGCTCCAAACTTTAAGACTTTCATGACTTCACCTCCTTAAGCCTAGAACTGCTCTCAGCCATAAGCGAGGCAATAAATGTTGTAATTGGCACGGCTAGTATCAATCCAATACTGCCGACCAATGTTCTGACTACTTCATCGGCAATGATTTCATAGTTAACAATCTCTGAAAAGGGGTGAGGATTATCAATGAAAATAAGGAGTAAAGGTAAAGCTGCACCTGTATAGACTAAAACCAAAGTGTTCACCATTGAAGCAATGTGATCTTTTCCTACTGCCATTGCCTTTTTATAAAGCTCTCCTGCTTTCAGCCTTGGATTAGCAGCTTTCAACTGTTGGACTATCGCTGATTGAGAAATGGTTATATCATCCAAAACACCCAAAACTCCAATGATAATGCCCGCAAGGAGAAGACCTTTAATGTTGATTAGCCCAGGCTTGAATGCCTGTAGAAAGCCAGCCTCTTCTGAAGCAAAACCTGTTAACTTGGCAGCATCGACAAAAACATGGGCTAAAATGCCAGTAACGACAAGAGAAATAAGCGTTCCCACGATAGCTATTCCAGTTTTCTTGTTTACTCCGTGAGATAAAAGAAAAGTGGCGGGGATAATCACCAGTGACCCTAGGATGGCAACCTGAACAGGATCACCACCAGCATAGATTTTAGGCAGGATAAACTTAAAAATGACCAAGAATGAGATTCCCATACCGATTAAGGAAGCCATCCCTTGCCAGCGTCCAATTGCCACAGCCATCACCACAAAAATTACAAACAGCCAAGCCAAAGCTCCTCGCCTGACATAATCGGTAATAAAGAAACTATCATTGCCTTCAAAGTCTTTGCTGAAAGTTATTACCAACTCGTCACCAACTTTATATTTCTGTAAATTGCTTATTGGTAAATCGCCATTCTCGATAGTAATTTTCTTGTCTTTCAACGATCCTTTTGTAACCAAGATCTCCAACTTCTGATAAAGCTGTGACTCTTTTACTCCCATAGGAGTAACCTGTTTTTCTTCTAAAATCTGGGTAACTTGTCCTTCCAAAGTTTCTTCTTTGTGTTCGACTGCTGGGAATTGCTGATTAAGCTCAATATCGCTTTGCTCAACTTCACTTTGAGCAAACACTGGAGGAGTAAAAAACAAAAAGGAGAAAACAGAAAGACCGACAAATAAAATAGCAAAAAGATATTTTTTCATTATCATGTTTATTTTGTTTCTATACGAATTGCTTTACCTTTGACTAGTGCCTCGGCAATTTTTTTATTAGCACTATCTAAAATTCTAGCAAAAGTAGGCTGAGAAATCTTCATTTTTTCAGCTGCCTTAGTCTGTTCTAAGCCATCCACATCATATAATTTCAGCGCTTCAAGTTCATCAGCTCTTAGCACAACCTCCTCAAGCATCCGTAAAGGAATACCTTGAGGCTTAAAATAAATAACATCTGGATTAAACCGCACACAGCGGGGTATTTTATGTCTTGGCATAGTTTTAGTATAATGCTAGTAAATCCCTACCTTGTCACAGAACGCAAATTGGACAAAGTAGGGATTTTCTTTACTCGGACTTTTGCAAGTCAACAAGTTCCTTTTCTACATCTTCCATCTCTTCTTGCAGAGATTTTTTATACGCTTGGATGTCCTCAATTTTCTCTTCTTTGGTTTGAGGAGCATTCCAACCAAAATATCTACCTAACCCTCGACCGTATCCACGACACCTGCCAAAGCCCATCCTCATTCCGTGACCTCCACCGCATGGTCCCATACCTCTTCCAGTCATTGGTCCTTGTCCTTGTGGTCCTGTTTTATCAAATCTTGGCATTTTTTATTCACCCCCTTTCAATTAATAGCTAACTTATATTGAATACCTATTCAGTATATCACTGAGGTTTACGGGTTGTCAAGGCGAATGGAATGAAGAGAAAACCAACAAAAAGTTACATAAAGTTCAAACTCAATGCCATAATTAGCATGCCGATCACTATGCCAGCAATTGCTGTATGTCCCCTGGAATTTTCAAAACACGAAGGTAACAATTCATCAAGACTGATATAAACCATAATCCCAGCAACAAAAGCAAAAACATAAGATAAAAAGTTTGGAGAAAGATAAGGTCGAAGAATAACATACGCAACGATTGCTCCCAATGGTTCCGCAATACCAGCAAGAAGTGAATAGCTAAAAGCTTTGAGCTTACTTCTGGTAGCAAAATAGATTGGTGTGGCAACAGCTACCCCTTCAGGAATGTTATGTAAAGCTGTAGCAAAAGCAATCAAAACGCCAAATCTGGCATTTCCCAAAGAACTCATAAACACAGCAATTCCCTCTGGAAAATTATGAATAGCGATGCCTATGGCTACCATAAATCCAGAAAGCATGAGTTTGTCGTATTTAACCCCATTCTTTGAACAGTAATTAATAAAGTGGTGAGGGGCGACAAAATCAATAATTCCAATAAATAAAATACCTAGGAAAAAAGCAATGTTTGAAGACAGGAAACCAAGCGCTTTGATTGCTTGGGGCATTAATTCTATAAATGAAAGATAAATCATCGCACCAGCAGATATTCCAAGGAAAAAACTTAAATAGCTTTTTTTGAAATCCTTCACGAAAAAAAGAATAAAACAACCAAGAATTGTGCAAATGCCTGCTAGAAAAGAAAGGAGTAATGGTAATCCGATATCATTTATCATAATTTATTAATTTACCTTTTCTATTTTACTAGAAATTGAACTTATTTACTTTGTTGTGGCGTATTTTGCATACCCTAATGCCAGGGCAAACAATATGAAGTTAGCCATTACCACCGTTGCACCTGTAGGCAGGTTAAAAATAAAAGAAACGACAACCCCTGCGATCAAAGAGACAACAGAACTCACCGAAGACAACACTAGGGCTTTCTTGAAGCTCCTAGCAACTTGCAAAGCAGTTACGGCAGGTAGAATTAGGAAAGAGGACACTAACATTATTCCTACAACTCTTATTGATAAAACGACAGTAATTGCAGTAAGAACTACCAACATCGTATTAATCTTTTCTGTTTTTACCCCTGTCACCTGAGCCAGTTCCTCATTAAAAGAAATGGAGAAAAGTTCGTAGTAAAAAAGATAAATCACAAGGAGAACCACTGATGATAGAGCAATAGAAACAAACATCTCAAACTCACTTATTGCCAAGATGTTGCCAAAAAGGTAACTGAACAAATCAACATTAAAACCTCCTGAGAGGCTAGCTAAAATTACTCCTCCAGCCAAGGCTACTGAAGATACAATTCCGATGGCAGCATCCCCATAGACCCTTGCCTTTTGCGTCAGCTTCAAGATTAAAAGCGAGCTTAATACCACTAGTGGAATTGCTGCATATAATGGATAAAAACCTAAAAATAATCCTACAGCTATTGCTCCAAAACTAACATGCGAAAGTCCGTCACCAATGAGAGATAAACGCCGAAGCACTAAAAAAAGACCCAGTGATGAACATAGAATCGCCACAAACGCACCAGTAATAAATGCCCTTTGAATGAATCCGTATTGTAAAATTTGCCAAAAATCCATAAGTTTTAATGTTGGTGACACATAATATGCTGTATCTCTGCGCCAAACTGCTCTTTCATTTCTTTGGAGATACAAAATTCCCCAAACTTACCATAAAAGATAATCCGTTTATCTAAAAATAGGAGTTTATTTGCATATCCGCCACTATGACCAATATCATGAGTGATAAGGATAATTGTGGTTTTCTTTTCCTTGCTCAAACGGGCAGTATAAGAGTAAAAATCCTTTCGTGTCTCAGTATCAACGGCACTCACTGGTTCGTCAAGAATAAGAAGTTCTGGCTGGTTAACAATAGCTCTTGCCAAAAGCGTGCGTTGAATCTGTCCACCCGAAAGCTCACCAATGAGCTTATTACTAAGTGCAGCAATATCCATTTGCGTGAGAGCTTGATTAACACTTTTTGCGTCTTCGGCAGTGAGTCTTTTTGGAAACTTCTTTTGTGAGACTAGCCCTAACGCTACCACCTCGGCAACAGTTGCAGGGAATAAAGGATTAAAAAGTCCGATATTTTGAGGGAGATAGCCAACTTTATCCCAGTGAGTAAAGTCGTGTAAATCCTTTCCAAACAAAAAAACACTTCCAGTAGAAGGCTTTAAAATGCCAAGAAGTAATTTGATGAGCGTTGTTTTTCCAGAACCGTTGTGTCCAACAAGGGCAATATAATCGCCCTGTTCGACAGAGAAAGAAACATCGCTGACTGCTTCATTGCCACCATAGCGAAAAGATAGATCTTCAACAGATATGATTTTTTCCATAACATATTACTGGCACTCAAGACCTACCTTAAGGTTAGCAAGATTTTCTCTCATAATCGAGAGGTAGGAAACTCCGTTATTCAGGTCTTGTTTAGTGACATTGTGAGCGGCATTAAGAAGTAGCATTTGTGTCCCTGTCTCCTTGGCGAGAGTCTCAGATATTTTTGGGGAGGTTAGCTCTTCATAAAATATATACTTAATCCCGTTCTTTTTAATCTGTTTAACTAAATTGACCATATCGTTTGCAGTTGGTTCTGAATCAGGAGCAATGCCTTGAGCAGCTACATAATTTAAACCATATCGCTTAGTCAGATAGCCGAAGGCATAATGCCCACCATAAACAACATCCTTTATTTTGCA
>JAMCZE010000007.1 GCA_023485845.1 Patescibacteria group bacterium | reverse complement strand
GAGACAGTCATCCAAAAGTACATCAGAAACCAAGGAAGACCAAAAGACTATGTCCAAATATCAAAAGACCAACTCAGGCTATTTTAGCAATGCAGATGCCTCGCAGCTTGCTGCGAGGAGTGTCACAATAAATACGCGTGGAGAACATTAACAAGATTGAGAAGATAGAGAAAATGATAGACTTAGCAATCACGGCTCTCATGTTCTATTTAGTGCATATCAATTTTCCCTCTTCGTCTTGACAAAGTCAAAGTAGATGCATAAGATCGGTTTGGATGTTAAAAAAATTCGTTTTATTGCTTATTGCATATTGCCCATTGTTCATTCTGGCCGCCAGGCCGGTGGTGGCGCAAAGCGAGAACGAGTTGTTACCTAGCGGCCAGGTGATTGACTCCGATTTTGTCCGGGCGGCCAACACCATTCAGATTGACGGCGAAATTAAAGGCGATGCCTATTTAGCCGGCGGGCTGGTGACGGTGAACGGTAAAATTGACGGCGACCTATTTATTCTCGGGGGCAAAGTGAATGTTAATGGGGAAGTGGATAACAGTGTTCGGATTGTTGGCGGCGATGTGAATATCAACGGGCCGGTCGGTCGCAACGTGGCTTTGGTTTGCGGCAACTGTGTGGTCACTAAACAAGCGACCATCGGCGGCAGCCTGATTGCTGCGGCGGGTAATATGGAATTGTCGGCGCCGCAAATTGGCCGGGGATTGCGTTTCTTGGGCAACCAACTCTTTCTTAATTCCGCCGTTTCCAATGAGGCTTATGTGGTGGCCGGCAAGCGGTTTTTGCTTGGCCCCAATGCTTCCATCTCCGGCAATTTAAAATACACCGGCAACAGCCAGGCGGTGCTGGAACCGGGGGCAACGATTGGCGGGACAATTTCTTACCAAAAAACCACTCAAAGCAACGATTCGCCGCGTTTTTTTGGCGCCCGCACTTTGGTTGCCGCCGTTGACAAACTTAAACCCATAACGGAGTTTCTTGGCTTTGTGGTGATGGCGCTGGTGGGGTTTGTTCTTCTGGGACTTTTCCCTCGGGGATTTGAAAAAGTGGCCCGGGCGATTGAAAACCGACCGACGGCTAGTTTTGGTTGGGGGATTTTGGTGGCGATTGGTCTGCCGGTTTTAACGGTGCTTTTTGCCATCACCATTATCGGCATTCCGGTGGCTCTGGTGATGTTGCTGCTGGGCTATCTAATTTGGCTGGCCGCCCAATATTTAATGGCGTTTTTTGTCGGCCGCAAAATTCTTCTTTCCCGCTATGGCGAACGGCGCGGTTGGGCATTGGTGCTGGGACTGTTTTTAATTTATCTTCTGGGATTAATTCCGGTTCTTGGCGGTCTGGTTAAATTAATTCTGATTTTGTTTTCCCTTGGTGGTATGGTCCTGGCTTACAAGCAACCAGTGATTGTGGAAACTAAACCCCTATTCCCAAAGAGGGATCGGCATTAATTTTCTCCCAAGGGACGATCTTCTGGTTAAAGAACGCGGCGCTGGCGATATAAGCAGCGTTATCGGTGCAGAGTTTAATTGGCGGACAGATCGCTTCGGGAATTTTCTCACGTAGTCTTTTGTTAGCCGCCACGCCCCCGGCCAGAAGAATATTTTTAACGTCATATTTTTTTGCGGCCCGGCGAGTTTTGCTGACCAAAACATCGGTGACGGCTTCCTGAAGCTCATAGGCGAGGAAGTTAGCCGGATAGGAAGTTAGTTTGCTAGCCACAGCGGTTTTTAAACCGGAGAAAGAAAAATCTAAATTATCATCACTTATCATTGGCCTGGGTAGTTTAGCATTGCCGGCAACCGCCGCTTTTTCAATTGCCGGACCACCCGGATAGCCGAGATTTAATAGTCGTGCGCACTTATCAAAACATTCTCCGGCGGCATCGTCTCTGGTGCCGCCCAAGTATTTAAACTTGCCGTGGTCTTTCATTAAAACTAACTCGGAATGGCCGCCGGAAACGATGAGAACCAGAGCGGGAAACGTCGGGGGCTCTAGGTTCTGGGTTCTAGGTTCTAGCCAATTAGCATAGATGTGGCCGACAAGATGATTAACGGGAATAATTGGCTTGTTCCAGGCCATGGCTAGCGCTTTGGCCGTTTCCACTCCGACCAATAAACTGCCAATTAGACCAGGGCCGACAGTGACACCGATGGCGTCAATATCGGCGACATGCGCTTCATGGATCACCGGCAAAATGCTTTTTAGCTGTTCCCGGGCGGCTTGGTCGGGAATAATCCCGCCATATTTGGCGTGAATGTCCTGGCTGCTGGCCACGACATTGGAAATAATCTTTGTTCCATCTTTAACAATAGCACATGCAGTTTCATCACACGATGTTTCAATGCCGAGAATATACTTGACTTTTTGTTGACTCATAGTTATAGTGGGTCTATTATACTTCTTGGCTATAGAATTGTTGACAACACGGCAACTTGATGAGCTTCAAAGACAAGCAGTGGAAGCTGTTGATTCTCCAAAATCAGATTTTTTAACAGAGTGGGTCTTAAAACAAATTTTCCCTGGCTGACAAGAGACGTGACTGTAAAAGAGAAACGGACGAATAAAACTATCGAATGTGACAGAGACATAATACTTGTCAGTCTGTTATTGGCTGTCACAACCATGGTGACACATGGTGACAACGACGTAGGAAAATATTTATCTTTTGCTGCCCTGATTAATACTTTTGGGGCAATATTTGCAAGCGCTAGGGAACACCCATTGATTAAAACTTATTATCAAGCCGTAGGCTGGGAAAATTCTTATAAATATCAACAAGCGATTGAGAAAAAAAGGGAGAGAATAGAGATGACACAACTAAGCGGGTGGATTAGTGGAGAGAAGAAATAATTCTTCTTGGGGGAATTTAACTTCCGAAGGAAATAGTTAAATGTGTTCCCAACGCCTGGGCAAGGCGAGATAAAAAAGAGACGGTGGGGGTGGTCTGGGCATTTTCCACACGGGAGATGACCGACTGCTTGGTTTTCATCTTTCTGGCGATTGCCTGTTGGGTCATGCCTTTTTTGATTCGGGCCAAAATAAGCTGTCGGGCAATTTGATACTCCGGCTCGGCCTCCTTGAGAGCCTTGCGGAATTCTGGATTCCTTAAAAGCATTTTTTTGTGGCCCTCGTAAGTCATACGATCATTTTATCGCAATTTTGCGATAAAATTTTACCTGATAATTAGTCATGGGGTTTTTGTTCCCCGTAGATATCGGGCGGGCCAGGGGATGTAGGATGATTTCACGGTTTCATTAATCAAGGTTTCCGATCCGCGGGTGACTTGGCGGGTGAAATAGACTTCGGCGCCGGGATGGGCAGTGTCCACCTGAGTGATGGTCCCCAGTGGTTTGGTGGGATCGTCCTCATAAACCGGTGGCGGCGGGGGCGAAGTGGCCGTGATGTAGGGGCCGCCGATCACCGTTTTGCGCCCATCATCAGTGCCAAAAATATCGAAGGTTAGTTTTTCTGCCACCGGGTCAAAAGTGGCCTGCAAAAGCAACCAGCCGCCTGTGTCATTCTTAAACCGGAAATCGGGGTTGGGCGGATAAACGGTGGCATCCAGACCCGGGCGGAAGCCGCCTTGCTCATAGTAGCTGACCCGGTAGGTGTGAGCGACCCGCTCGATAACCGGCAGACCGGAGTTAAGAACGGCCCGGTAAAGAGTGGTGGACACCTGACAAACGCCGCCGCCGTCATCCAGCACGGTTTTTCCCTGAACAATAGAATAGGCTTTGGCAAAACCGAACACGGCCGACACTGTTCCAATGGCGCTGTCAAAAGAAAAAATGTAGCCCGGTTTAATTAAGCTGCCGGTAATCTTACCGGCGCCAAGATCAATGTTATAAACCCGGCCGGGAATAGAATCATAAAAATAGGAAATGCCTTCGCCCAACAAATTTTTAATCCCCAAAGTGTCCGCCGTGGAAGACTTAAGTGCTGGGGCAACGGTGTCGATTGGGATTGAAAAAAACCAACCCCCACCCACTTTAGCATGACTGATTATTTCTTCTTTTAATTTATCGCGGTTAATTGATAAGCCGTTTTGGGAGGGGGAAAAAGTCTCCACCCGGCCTTTTTTGTCCGGCCCGGCGCCAGCCTTAAAACTGAATACGGCATCAACGGGCGCTTTTTCTAGTTTCGGTGCCAGTTTATCGGCTAGTTTGTTAAGCGCCGCCTCATCCAATTTCACTTCCAGCGGCAAAACAATGTGTCCCTGCCAAGCAGCAATGATTTGCTGGAGATTATAGTAGGGATTAGTGGTTTGCCGGCCGATAGACAGGGCCCGGGATTGCATCAGTTGTGTGTCGGCCGCCAATTCCAGATCTTTACCGGTGGCGCTCACGGTCCCGGCCGGGGATGAAAAGGTTAGGACCACTTGGGAATAGTCGTGGGGAGCCGGCGTGATTACTCCGGGATAAACTTTGTCGCGAAAGGTGAAGCTAAAAGCCAAATAGGCAGCGCTGGCTAGAACCAAAGCCGTGCTGGCGGCGCCCAAGAAAAAAAAGGCAAAAAATCGTCGCCATCTCATGGTAGAATTGTATCATGATGGACAACAAGAAAATCCTTTTTATTGCCGGTGGGGTGTTTGTCTTTGTCCTGATTATTGTGATTTTGGCCATCTCCCTTTTGTCCCGGGGGATCGGGCCGGTGACGATCACCATGTGGGGCATGTGGGAGCCGGAGTCAGTCTATTCCGTGGTGGCTGATGACTATCACCGGGCCCACCCTAATGTGACGGTGAAATATATTAAGCAGTCGCCGCTAAACTACCGGGACCGGGCCATTTCCGCCCTAGCCCTCTCCGACGGCCCGGATATTGTGCTGATTCATAACAGCTGGCTGCCGATGTTTGTTAACTCCGTTGCTCCGGTGCCGGCCGATGTCATGTCCCCCAGCGACTTTCGCAGCGCTTTTTATCCGACGGCCACTGCCGACTTGATGGCCGGGGGCAAACCCTACGCTCTTCCGACGGAAATCGACGACCTTGGGCTTTATGTTAACCAGGACATTTTTAACGCCGCCGGGGTGAGTTTGCCCACCACTTGGGATGAGTTTCGAACGGCGGCGGACAAACTAACGGTGCGCGACAGCGGCGGGCGGATTAAAACCGCCGGGGCAGCCCTCGGGGCCGTGTCCAACGTGGACCACTGGCAAGACATTCTTTCTTTAATGATGCTTCAGGCGGGGGTGAACATGAATACCGGACTGTCTAGCGATGCGGCGGCCGGGGCGCTGTCCTATTACACCACTTTTGTCACGGTTGACAAAGTTTGGGATGAGACCCAGGACGCTTCAACACTGGCCTTTGCCCAAGGGAAATTGGCCATGTATTTTGGCCCCTCTTGGCGGTTTTTTGATTTTAAGCAAATTAATCCTAATTTAAATTTCAAGGTTATTCCGGTGCCCCAGTTAACCGGGGGAGCAAAAGTGAACCTTGCCAGCTATTGGGCGGCGGCCGTGTCCGCCAAAAGTCCCCAGGCGAAAACGGCTTGGGATTTTGTCAAGTTTGCTGCCTCCCAAGATGAGCTAACCAAACTCTACGCGGCGGAGTCCAAACTGCGGGAATTTGGGGAACCATATCCGTTAGTGGCCATGGCCACCATGTTGTCGGCCGATCCCAACGCCGGCCCGTTTGTCCTGGCCGGTCCAACAGCGAAAAGTTCCTACCTGGTTTCGGCGACCAACGACGGGGACACCGGCATCAATTCCCGAATCGGCAAATATTACGTCGACGCCATCAACGGTGTTCTCAAAGGCACCGACCCCAAAACCGCCCTGGCCACCGTCCAGCAAGGCGTCACCCAAGTGCTGCAGTCTTACGGAGCTAAATAATTTTATTTCTTCCGGTTGGCGAGGGAAACAAGAAGTAGGGCGAGGCCCAAAATGATAAAAAGCGTCAGCCAATTATTAATGATGTTTATTATTAGTGAGTCCATGCGGTTATTTTTTCAGGTTATGTTTCCCGGGTCTTGTGCCAAAGTAATAGATGATAGCAATGAATAATATAATCAAAGCTAGCGAGAGATACCAAAAGTGGGCAATGGTGTAAAGATCAGAGCTACTGGTCATTTGTAAGTATATTATTACTGATACTTAGTGCCAAAAGCAAGGCCATTCCGGCGATTACCAATGAGACCATAAGGGAAAACAGCCTCTCGGGCAACGGACTGGTCAATGCGTAAGTGAAACCCAGGCCTGACAGGAGAGCACCTTTAGCCACGTCAGAACAAAAATTAGCTAGCAGTTTAATTTGGGATTGATTAATGTTCTTCATTTGTCTGCCTCTTCTTTCCAATAGCGCAGAAGGTCTTTGCCGATGATGGTGAGAGCGGAGACGACGGGGACGGCAAAGATGGCCCCCCACACCCCGGTGAGTTTATAGCCGACGATAAAGGAGAGCAGCACCACGATGGGGTGGATTTTTAAGGCGGAACCTAACAGTTTGGGCGAGAGAAAGTTATAGACAATTTGGGCCGCCAGTACGGTGACGGCGACGGCAATTAACATTTTTTGCACCGAAGCGGTGAGGGCGGCCAAAATAATGGGAACCAAAAACAGAAACGCGCCGACAACGGGAATCATTGCCAACACGGCGGAAAAGATGGAAGTGGACAGGGCAAAACGGACCTGCAAAATTAAAAGTGTTACCAGGGTGATGGCCCCGGTGGCCAGTCCCAAAAAAACTTGCACCCGCAAAAACGAGGCAAAAGTGGTGTTAAAAACATGTTCCAAAAACAAATAATCCTCTTCATACTCGTCTGGGATCACGTCGAGAATAAACCGGGAAATTTCTTTTTTGGAAAGAAGAATGTAGAAAGACAGAAAGAAAATAAACAGCAGGCCCGCCACGCCCGCGGCCAGGCCCGAGGCCAACGAGACGGAATTGGACAAGGTGTTGGTGAGAAAGTCCGTGATTTTCCCGCTGACCACCGGGTTTTGCGGCAGATAGGCCGGCAAAGCTCCCGCCAGTTGGGTCAGTTGGGAAACGAGGTTGGGGATGATAACGGCAATGGCGATGGTGGCCGCCGCCGCCAGCACAAGATAGACAACCGCCGCTGAAGCTAATCGTGATAAACCACGCTTGGTCAATTGGTCAATCAGCGGTTCCAAAACGAAGGCTAAAATCCAGGAGAGAATGACCATTAAAAGCAAGTCGCCAAAAAGGGTGAGGAAGGACCCAAAGACGGTTAACAAGTGCCAAGAAAGGGCAATAATTCCCAAAATAATAAGAATCCGCAGTTCGGGAAGTTTATTTAGGTTCACGGTAATATAATAGCGGCAATGAAATTAAAGATCAATGAGCTTTTGGCCCGGGAATACGGTCGGGTTTTCAATTATCCCTTGACAGTTAAAGAAGCCCGCCTCTGGGAAGTGCGCAAGATTCGGGAAGACATGGCACAACACAAAGAGAGGATAGCAAGAGAGCAGGTAAGCAAGTTAGCAAAGATACCAACAATCATGGCAGTTTTCTTGACCGGGTCGGTGGCGGCTGGCAACGCCAGAGACGATGCCGACATCGATTTGATGATCATCACCCAACCAAACTCCCTATGGCTCACGAGATTATTAATGGTGATTTTTTTGAAAATGAAAAAAATCTATGGCCGTGGCGGAAATAATATTTGCCCCAATATTTTTCTGGACACCAATCATCTGGAAATCCAAAATAGGAATTTATACACCGCACATGAAATACTCCAGGCTAAATGTTTATTTGACCGAGGCGGAATTTACCGAAAGTGGCTGGGAAAAAATTCCTGGACAAAAGAATATTTGCCCAACGCAACGCGGTTCTCGCAATCAAAAATGCTCGGTTTACGACCACTTCGCTTCGCTCGCGGTTCCCGGCCTGCGCTTTTTGCTCGCTCGAACCGCTTATTATTACCCCTGGAGTCATTAGCATTTGTAATGCAATTTTTTTATATGAGATCAAAAATGACAAATGAACAGATTGGTTTACACCAAGCCTTTTTCCATCCCAGTGACCTCTCAGAGAGAGTCTTGAAAAGTTTGCGCCGGCGGTTGAAGAAACTGGGTATAATAGAGGAGTGAGAAAAAAACTGCTCGTTACCTTAGCCGCTATTTTTGTCCCCCTTTTTCTATTCTCCCGTTTTGTGCTGGCGGAAAGCTGCAGCACCAGTTGTTCGGACAACAATCTCGATGCCTGCATTGCCGAGTGTAATAAACTTCTAGATATTTCCATTAACGCCACCAAACCCAGTGAGCAGCAGATGAACCAGCTGGAGGCGGAAATTTCCTCGATTCAAACAAACATACAAACCTTAACCACTCTGATTGACCGGCGCAAGGCCCAGGTTGACGAGCAAAGTAAAAAATTGGCCGGCGAGCAGGAAAGTTTGAATGATAAAGTCCGCAACTATTACGAGCGCAGCTATCAATTTAATGTTAACTATTTATTAACCTTGGTTTTTTCCGGCTCCAACGCCGGTGATGTGTTGCGGGGACTGTCTTATTGGCAAAGTTTCATTAATCGGGACAAGCAGACGATTATTAACACTGCCGCTCAACTGGTGGATTTGAATAACTCCCGTAAGACTCTGGAAAAAGAGCAGGTCCAATTAGCAGCTCAAAAACAAAGTCTAGAGGTGACCCTGGCGCCGGTGAAAGATTTGGTCGACCGGGCTAAAGCCTACCAGGCCCAACTTTCTCAAACTGCCGGCGCTCTCTCTTCCCGCCAGCAGCAGTTGATCGCGGCCAGAATCGGAAGCCTGAATTTATCCCGTTCGGCGGGGGGGTCAATGGTGTGTAGCGATGACCGAAAGATCGACCCCGGCTTTTCCCCTGCATTTGCTTTCTACACTTTTGGCATTCCTCATCGGGTGGGTATGAACCAGTATGGGGCTTACGGCCGGGCGAAATATGACAACGAGGGATACGATCAGATCCTCCACGCTTACTATAACTTTGATGGCTATAAAGATGCCGATTCCAACATAAGGATAAACGTTAATGATGGAAACAATGTTAACTCGGGAAACATTGTCTGGAGTGGTAGCCTTGGGGATTATGTTAAGCGAATTTATGAGGTTCCAGATAGTTGGCCACCAGCAGCTCTGGAGGCTCAGGCGATCGCTGCCAGATCTTATGTTCTAGCGGCAACCAACAATGGTTCCGGTTCTATTTGTGCTAACCAAAATTGCCAGGTATTCAAGACAGATCCGAAGGGAGGCAATTGGGACCAGGCTGTAAATGACACCGGAAATAAAGTGATGATTCTTGGTGGTCAGGTTATTAAAGCTTGGTTCTCGTCCACCGATGGAGGTTACACTCTAGCCTCCGCAGAGTATGGCTGGTCGGACACGCCATGGACGAAGCACACAAGAGACACCAGCGGCGATATTGGTAGTTTCTCCGATTTATTCAGCAAAGCCTATGATCGTGATTCATCTTGTTTCTACAATGCCCAGGGTTGGCGAACTCAATATAACAAGTCTGCCTGGTTAACACCGGCGGAAGTAGCGGACATCGCCAATGTTATTCTCTTGGTGAGAAAGAATCCGGCGGATGCCTGTTTTGTGTTTCAGCCGGACAAGTCAGCCCCGTCGCCGGACAAGGACTGTCCGCAGACTGATAATTGGAGCCCGGATAGAGTCCGACAGGAACTTGGATCGGCAGCACTTTCAGCGGCTACCTCGGTGGAGATAAGTGGCGTCGATTTTGGGTCAGGGCGGACGACCGAGATTAAAATTAACGGAATTTCTTTTGATGGGACGGAGTTTAAAAATTATTTCGATATCCGTGCCCCGGCCAACATCGCTATCGTCGGCCCGCTGTTTAATGTGGAAAAAAGATAGGATATAATCCTCTTATGCCCAGGATTAAAGTTGACGATCAACAGCCCACTGCCCCACCACCGGCTCCCACTCCGGTGTCGGTGACACCACCACCAGCCAAATCACAACTTGATCCAGAGCTGATGCAAAAATCAAACTCAGGGATATTTTCTGCTTTCAGTGTTCAGCCGGCAGTCAGTTTTAACGAGGCGGAAGAGGGCGAACAGATTCTTCTCCTGCTGCGAGCTCACATTGTGACCAATGTCCCCTGGATTATTATTTCTCTATTTTCCTTAATTCTGCCGATAATTTTACTGCCGCTGTTTTCTGCCCTTGGCGGCCTTGGACTGGGGGCGGGCACCGGTTTTGTGTTTATTCTTTTTTGGTACGCCGTCACTTTCACCTATGCCTTTTTGAATTTCCTTTATTGGTATTTCAATGTTTATATGGTCACCGACGAGCGGGTGATTGACACCGATTGGTATTCGGTGGTGGTGCGCAAAGTCAGCTCCTGCCAAATTTCCAAGATCCAGGATGTCAGCTCCACCCAAGTGGGAGCGCTGGCGGGATTGTTTGATTTTGGCAACGTGGAAATTCAGACGGCCGGGGAGGAAGAAAACTTTGAATTTGAAAATGTGCCCCACCCGCAATTGGTGGCCAAGCAGATTCAGGAGTTGATGCAAAAGGAGGAATTAGAATGGGAGGGCCATGGGACCCAGTGAAGTCGGCGACATTTTGGGCGTCCTGCAATTTGGGCTGTTAACCAAATTGTTCTTTAGTGTGGTCGGGCTTTTCTACCTGGTGTTTGCCCTGGTGGTCTATCGGCAAATCTCCTTAATGACCCAGGTGCTGGATAGCAAGATTTCCCCGATTGTGAAACTAATTGCCCTGTCTCAAATCCTTGCTGCTGCCTTTCTCTTCTTTTTGGCGGTGATCCTAGCCTAATTGCCGGCCGCGGGAAGGGCGGGGAGAATTTGTGCCTTGCCGAAGAATTTCATTTTCAAAAGATTCTTGTCGTTAGTTAAAAAATAATCACAGCTGGATTCCGTCGTAGACTGGAGTTGGATATTATCTTCCAAGTCAGTCGTCGGTCCGTCCAAAGCCCGATCAAGAATTTCCTTTGATAGAGCGACGGGGAAAAGCAGTTCCTGGGTTTGATTGGCCTCTACGTTGGGGACCTTAAGTTTAAACGCGTAAAAGAGAATATAGGTGGAAAGGGTCGAAATAAAAACCAGGTGTCCTTTTAAAAGCCCAACTTTCTCTTTGTCCCGTTTGGCAATGTCAAAATACCAGTTAGTGTCAAGAAAAACCCTGGCCATACTTTTTCATAATATGCTCACGATAGTTCCTCTCCATCTGGGCCGTGGTGTACTTTTTAAGTTTTGACCCCTTCATTATCCGAAAAAATTCATTCGGGTCAAATGGTCGGGGATCCAATTTTTTGGGTTTTATTTCCCCGACGATTTTCGAGCGGTGGACCAGCTCCACACTTTCTCCGGCCGCCAGGCTGGCAATCAAATCCGTCGTCATCGTGCGAAGTTGGGTGGTGGTGATATATTGCATGGTTGAAGTGTACATTTAAATATACACTTTGTCAAACAGGGAGTTTTTGAAGCAAATGGTAGCTGATGATGGCGGCGGACATGGCCACGTTGTGAGAATTACCTAGGCCCAGCATGGGAATGTTCACAATCAAGTCTGATTTTTCCAGAATATCCTCTTCTATACCGGTGCGTTCGTGGCCGAAGATTAAAGCGACCGGAAAATGGTAGGTTGCCTTAGTGAACTCAACACTGGAATCCGTTTGTTCCACGGCAACAACTTGAGTTTTCAATCCGCGTAAATCTGTTATTAATCCGCTAATATCCTCCCGGCTTTCCCAGGCAACGGCGGGGACTAGCTTAATTGCCGTTTTATTGATTTCCCTCTCGGCGTGGGCAATGATTCTTTCTTCTCGCGAGTCATTGGGCAATCTTGGATAGCCGGTGTAGCCAGTTAAATAGATTTTTTCGGCCCGGATGGCGTCGGCCAGACGAAAAAATAGACCGACATTTTCCAAAGAACGCAGATTGTGAAGAATAAAAATAATCGGATTTCTGGGTTGGGTCAGAATATCCTTCGGTTTTTGCGCCACCAACTCATCAGTCGTAAATTTATGCATAGGCTGCGCTCTGCAAAAACTTGCTCACCATTAATGGCTTATTGTATACTATTGTTGCTTCGCGGGTGATAGGCTAACAATACTCCAAGCAAGTCTATGACGGATCACCATATTGATAGCTTTCGGTCTCCGACCCATGGCAACATGGATTCGGCGGGCGTGGCGGAAAGGACGCTGGAATTTATCAAAAATGAGAATAACTCACACTTCCGGGTTGTTGTTGGCACGGATTCGGAACTGGTGGGTAAAAATTCCGCTCATTTCGTGTCGGCCGTTGTTGTTCATCATGTCGGCCACGGCGGCGTCTATTTTTGGGGCCAGCAGACCAAGGATGGCATTAAGGATTTGCGTCAGCGGATGTATGAAGAAGCTACCTATTCCTTATCCTTAGCCCAGCGTTTGTTGGAGGAGTTTAAAAAGCGTGACTTGCCGCTGGAAAAATTTTTGGAAATTCATGTCGATGTGGGCATGGGTGGAGAGACCAGGATGATGATTAACGAGATCGTCGGGATGATTAAGGGTAGTGGCTTTATCTGTAAAACCAAACCTGATTCCTTCGCCGCCTCCAACGTGGCCGACCGGCACACCTAAAATCAGGATTTTTAGCTTGCCCAGTTCTATAATTAAATTATGGAGCAAACTCATTCCGAAACGGAAATTTTAGATTTAAGATCAGTTCTAAGCAGGCACGGATTTTCTCAGGCGGTGGCATATGATTCTCATGGGGGACCACCTCTAGTTCAGTATTTTGTGGACAGGAAGGAGGTTCCCGAAGACCAATTGCCATTGCTTTTTGGTTATTCTGATGCCAAGTCCTTTGATATTGACTTCCAAAGAATTTATAAAGAGTTACAGGTTTATTGGCTTTCGGATGCCTCTGGGGGTATTGATCACTATGCCGATTGTTTAGGTTATTCCAATACGGAGGATTTAATCAATGAATTAAAAGGGAAAAAAATTCTTGATCTTGGTTCAGGAAGGGGCATTTTAGCCAGGGAAGCCTATCTTCGTCACATTGATTGCTCGATTATTTCTTTGGAACCGAAGTTATCCTTGACTGGCTACAAAGAAAATATTTCCGGCTTATCAAAAGAATTTCTTAAGGAATACCAGCCTCCTAAAAAATCAGTGTTGGCCAGTTTGGTTGATCGTCTTAAAGGTATTCCCCAAGAATATCCATTGGAAGAAGCAGGTGACTATCATGACCAAAGGGCGTTAGCGGCTTTTGCCCACGCACTGCCATTTGCGAATGGCTCTTTCGATTTGGTTCTAGATATAACGGCCGTAAGCAGATATACCGGCAGGCACGAGTCTCACGCCGGAGAAGAGGAAGAACCAATCTTCAGAGATTATCTTGAAGAGGCGCTCAGAGTCCTCAAGCCCGATGGCATACTAAAGATATTTGATGAAGAGGCATATGGTTGGACCGCTGAACCTTCCTGGAAAGAAAAAGTGTTAATAAATATGGGATTAAAGTATGGGATTATTTGGGAGGACAAGACGGGAAAGAAAGGGCCATTGGGAGTGGAGATAAGACATGGTAAATAAGCAATAAGCCTGATTCCTTCGCCGCTTCTAACGTGGCCGACCGTCACGCTTAAAATTTCCCCCTTGACATTGTGTCACAATGTGCTACACTTATCGGAAGATGGTAGTTGTGAATGGTCTCATTTGGGATGATTGGAATCGAGAGCATCTAGATAAACATAGAATTACCATCGAGGAAGTTGAAGAAGTTTGCCATGGTAAATATAAAACCGGGGAAAGTTTCCGAAAAAGGATCGTTCTTGATGGCAAAACAAAATCAGGGAAAATGGTTACTGTAATATTGTCATCTGAAGATAGAGATTCACAGCCGTATGAAGAAGGAATTTATTACGTAATTACCGCATTTGAAAGCGAGGTGCAAGATGTCCAATTTTAAGATATTAGAACCAGACGAGTCTATTTTTAGAGATAGAGAAAAAGAAGCGGCTTTTTGGGAGAAAAATATTAAGCAAGTAAGAGCTACTGCTAAGCCGATTAAAGTGAAGTTTGCTAAAAACTTATCAGCGACCCTTAATATTCGTTTGGATCCGCAGACTCTTCACAACGTTAGGTCGCAAGCCTCAAAAAAAGGCTTAGGACCGACACAACTGATCAGAATGTGGATTATGGAAAAAATGCCGGAGAATAACAATTTTCAGTCCGCGGGAGCTTAGTGATTGCATGGCGCAGGTTGGGTGCCGGAGCGAAAGTACTCCACCCGGGCGCTTTCCGAAGCCACACAGATTTGTTGGCTGACAATTCCCTCAGGGACGGCAAAACCAACATCCGGCTTGTTGGCTAAAAGATAACTCATAATCGGATTCCAAATCGCTGCTGCCCCGGTGTTACCGGATTCCAAATAAGGGGACATCGGCGAATTATCGTTATTGCCTACCCAGACGGCGGCTAACAAATCTGGCGTGTAGCCAATGGTCCAGTTGTCCCGTTTGTCCTCGGTGGTGCCGGTTTTGACCGCGACACTGTGGCCGGGAATAATCAAGGGGCTGGCTGGTCCAAAGGTTGGCGTCCGAGCGCTGTTGTCGGAAAGAATGCTGCTAATTAAAAAGGCGGTCTGCGGTGACAAAACCGCGGTTCGATTAGAATTGCCGCGGTTATCTTCCAAAACATTGCTCCGAAAGTCTTTAACTTCCAGCACTGGTTTTAAATCCACCCGATTGCCGCCGTTAGCAAAAGCACTGTAGGCGGTGGCCATATCCGTCATTTTCACCTCTCCGCCGCCCAAAGTCAAAGAAAGGCCAAAGCGGCTGCGGTCCGTCCAGGTGGTGATCCCCAGTTTTTGGGCGAAGTCAATGAAATTATCTACGCCGTTTTTTTGGAGCACTTTCACCGCAGGGACATTATAGGAAGAGGCCAGGGCCACTCGGGCGGACACCGGGCCATGGAAACGGTTATCGTAGTTTTGCGGCGTGTAGGGGGTGGTGCCGGGAGCGGCAAAAGTCGTCCGGGTGTCATCAATCACCGTGGCCGGGGTGATTAGTCCCCGCTCAAAAGCCAAAGCATAATTTAACGGCTTAATTGAGGAACCAGGGCTGCGGTTGGCCAAAGTGACATTAACGTTGCCGTCGTTTTTTAGATTAAAAAAATCGGTGGAACCAACCATGGCCAAAATTTCTCCGGTGGCGGGGTCAGTCACTAAGGCCGCTCCATTGTGGACATTAAGACCAGCCTGGGCGGCCACTCCGTCGGCCACCATTTTGGCCACCGCTTCATAAGTGGGATAGTCCAACGAAGTGGTCACTTCCAGCCCGCCCCGTTCCACGGCCGACAGACCATATTTTTGGGCGAGATAGTCCTTAACAAACATGACAAAGTGCGGCGCTTTAATGCTGATTTCCTGGCTGTTAAATTTCAACTCTTCGTTGGCGGCCGCGTCGGCTTGGGCCGGGGTGATGTAGTTTTGGTTGACCATTGCCTCCAGAACTTGCTGTTGGCGCTCTTTGGCCAATTCCGGATGGGTGCCAAACGGGGAATAAACCGAGGGAGCCGACGGCAGTCCAGCCAAAAGGGCGGTCTGCGCCAAATCCAAATCTTTCGCCGATTTCCCAAAGTAGGTTTGGGCGGCGGCATCAATGCCATAGGCCGCTCCACCGTAAGGGACTTGATTTAAATACATCGTGAGAATTTGGTCTTTGGAATAAATCCGTTCTGCCCAAAAAGCCAAAATCACTTCCTTAATTTTCCGGGAGATGGTTTTTGTGGGCGTTAGCAGCACATCTTTGACTAATTGTTGGGTGAGAGTGGAACCACCCTGAGTGGGGGCGCCGGCGGCATTGGCAAACGCAGCCCGGACAATTCCCTGCGGGTCAAAACCAAGATGGTGATAAAAATTTTTGTCCTCAATCGCAATCGTCGCCTCGGCGACATATTTTGGCAGTTGATTTAAATCAACTAACGTCCGGTTTTCCCCGGAATAAATTTGGTAAAGCAAAATCCCATTGCGGTCGTAGATTTTTGTGGACACGGGAATGTCCCGGTTAGACAAAAGCGTCGGGTCGGGCAGTTGGTCCAGCTCGGTTTTGGCCCAGACAGGAACGACTAATAGGGGGATGGCTAACAAGAAGCCAAGAAAAATTAACAGATAATCGCGGCGGATATTTGGAATTGGAATATGGGGAAGGGCGGGAAGAACCGGAAGCTTAATTTTGGGAGCTTTAATTTTCCGAGATTTTTTAAAAGTGATTTTGGAAAAATCTTTGCCCGCAGTGATGACGGTTTTGGCTAGCCAGAAAAAAAAGTTTCCGACGGAAATGAAAAGATCAAATGATTCCCGGACCAGCCCGGTGCCGGTTTTTGCCAGCCAAATGACAGTCCAAATTAAGATTTTAATGGCAAACAGAGGGGGTGTGCCGATGGCAATGAGGATTTTGCCGGCAAACAGCAAGGGATTTAGCCGCGATGTTTTGGCATACTTTTTCTTTGGCATTTCTCAAATCAAAATAATTGAGGAAATGCTTCCCAAGGCTTAACCGGATATTACAAATTAACTTTCCCGGAAGCAAGAGGTCAAAATGAGAGGATAAGATTAGAGTTTTTCGAGGCGCTTTATGGAGGGGATTTTGTCAAAATCTCGGTCAAAAGAAAAAATTTCTTTGATTTTCTCTTGGTCCATGAGGGCACTAAAATAGGAGTCGGTAATATCAACGTTTGTTGACCTATAAGTTAGAAACATAGTTTTCGTAAGGTCTTGGTCAGCAACGGTTAAATTTTTGATCTCGAGAATATTTTCCAGAAAATTGACGAGCTTATCTTTAGGTTGTTTATAAAAGGACCCCAAAATCCAAACAGTTTCCAGAAGGGTGACGGCACAAATTACTAAGGAATATTTTCCGTTAAGGCAGTTTTGGATAATTTTCTGTGCCAACGGGCTTAATTTTTCGTCATCTTTAAGGTAGTATCGGACAAAAATATTAGTGTCCGCGAAATATTTAGTCATACAGCCCTTCTCTAGCCGCATTTTCGCCTATGATTTTCGCAGCTATTTCCCGTTCTTCCCTGGCGGAAAACTTTCTTTTATAAGGACTTTTTCCCGCCCCATAAAAATTCAGAATTGATGTTTTCTTAACTTGGCTTAATTTCGGTGGATGGGCGGCGAGAGTGTTTCTGACGGCTGCGGCAAAGGAAATATTCTGCTGCCTGGCGTATTGGCTGTAGAGCATTAGTGTCGGCTCGTCAAAATAAATTTGTTTCGGAATCTTTAACATTAACCAATGCTAGCATATGTCATCTATTTTGTCAAGTGATGTATGTTGCAACGGCAGTCGACGCAAAAATCTTTTAAAGACTTCCCATCGCGTAGCGGTGGAGAACGGAGGCGGCAAGGGTTTGATAGGGCAGGCCTTCCTCAGCCGCTCTTGCCCTAAGTTTAATGAGAGTCTTTTGGGACAATCTCAAATTAACATTTTTAATTTTGGCCAATGTGTCTCGGGCAATTTTCTGCAGGCGTTTCTTCTCAACCGCAAGGTTCTTGACAGACTGGAATTCTCCCTTGTCATAGGCTTCAAGGAGCTCTTTTTCCTCTTCATCTAAATCGTAATATTTCATTTTTCTATTAAATATTTTTTCGTTGCCTTTCTGCTTGGGAAAATTGTTTTTAGAAAAATCTTTTCTTCATACTCGACAAACGGAACAAGATAAATATAATTATCGATTTCTACCACGTACATTTTTTGACTTTTGTACTTTTCTTTGTGCGGATTCTCGATTTCATCAAGCAATCCGTTGCTTTCTATCGCGTTTATAATTTCCTCTAATGAAATATCACGCTCTGTTTTTAGTTTTTGATTTTTCTCTTCGTTCCAGTCGTAATATTTCACAAGTTATTTTATGACAAAGGATATTATTTGTCAATGACCAAACTATAGTGGGCAGTCGACGCAGAAGTCTTTTTGGAGGAGATCGGAGATAACGATGTGGTCTTCTTGGGTCAGCTGGGACGGGTCGGGATGGTCATTTGGTCCCGGCTGTTTGTGGGTGTCCTTAAAGACAGTAATGCTTTTTTTCTGGTTCCAAACATCATCTTTTTGTGTCGGGGCAAAGGCCTTAATGAAATATTCCCCCCGTTGGGGGCAGTCGTGGTCGGGCAGCAGTCCAGAAAGCGAGCAGACCTGGGTGAAAACAACACCACTGGGCATGGCGGGCCACTGGACTGTTAAGGCCCGCAAAGTGTAGTCCATAATGTCATGCCAGATGGGCGCCGCCCCGGTGTTGCCGGATTCCAAATAGGGGGACATCGGCGAGTTGTCGTTATTGCCTACCCAAACCGCCACCAGCCGATTATTTTGCCCGCTGGTGTAGCCAATGGTCCAGTTGTCCCGCTTGTCCTCGGTGGTGCCGGTTTTCACGGACACGGGCAGCCCATGAACATTTAAAATCGACCCGGCGCCAAAGGTTTCCGACCGGGCGCTGTCATCCAGCAGAATATGGGAGATTAAATAGGTCACCTCTGAAGGTAGGATCCAGTTACCATGGGGGATCCAAGGCCGGGAGCCGTCCCAGGGAATATTCTGTTCTTTGGTTAAGGCGGCTAGTTTAGCGGTGTTGTCTTCCAACACTTTGCCGTTGGCGTCTTCAACCTTAAGAATGGAAACTAAGTCCGCTTTTCGGCCGGCGTTGGCAAAAACACTGTAGGCGGTGGCCATGTCGACCATTTTCACTTCGCCCCCGCCCAGGGTGAGAGAATAGCCATAACGGGAGGGGTCGGTGAAAGTGGTGATTCCCATGGCACTGGCGGTGGCAATAAAATCGGACACGGTGTTGACGGCTAGCTCCTTAACAGCCGGGACGTTAAACGAGTTGCCCAGGGCAAAACGGGTTTGGGCCACCCCGTGCCATTTATTATCATAATCCGTCGGACAATAGGGCTTGCCGCCGGATGGTGGGAAACAAAACGGCCCGTCAATCCAGGGGGTGGCCGGGGTGGTCGTACCTTTGAGAAAACCCAAGGCGTAGTTTAGGGGCTTAATGGAGGAACCGGGCGAACGATTGGCCAGAGTGACGTTCACCTTGCCCCCATCGGTGGCAAAATAATCTTTCGAGCCGACCATCGCCAGAATTTCGCCGGTGGAAGGATTGGTCACCAACGCTGCCCCGTTGCCCACTTTGAGGGCAGCCTGTTTGGCCACGGCAGCAGAAAGAGTGGCTTGGACGGCTTCCTGCAAATCCAAATCCAGGGTGGTTGTCACTTTCAGCCCCCCTTGTTCCACGGTGGCCTCGCCATATTTATTGACCAGTTGTTCCTGGATATAGGCCACAAAATGCGGCGCCTTAATGCCGGCGGACGGAGAAGCAAACGTTAGGGTTTCGCTTTCGGCGGCTTGCAGCTGGCTTTGGGTGATAAAGCCGTCGTCCGCCATGCGTTGGAGGACTTCGTGCTGGCGGTCAACGGCTCGGCTGGGATCGGTGCCAAAGGGAGAATAGTAGGTGGGCGCCTGGGGAAGCCCCGCCAAAAGGGCGGCCTGCGCTAGGTCCAAATCCTTAGCGTGTTTATTAAAATAAATTTGGGCGGCCTCCTCGACGCCATAGGCGGTGCCGCCGTAAGGAATGCGGTTAAGATACATGGCCAGAATCTGATCCTTGGAATAAATCCGGTCCGTCCAGAAAGCCAGAATTAACTCTCGGATTTTTCGGCTGATGGTTTGCTCCGGGGTGAGCAGGGAGTTTTTAATCAGCTGCTGGGTGATGGTCGAGCCGCCTTCCAACTGATGATAGACGATCATATCTTTGACCGCCCGCAAAAAGCCGCCGAAAAAATCAAAGCCGACGTTAGTGTAAAAATTCTTGTCCTCAACGGCAATGGTGGCCTGCTGCATGCTTTTAGGAATGTCGGAGAGCGGAACCACGGTCCGATTTTCGGAAACAAAAACGTCATAAAGCAGTTTGCCGTTGCGGTCGAGGATTTTGGTGGTTTGCGCCAAAGGTCGGTTAGTCAGATCTGCCGGCGAGGGGAGGTCTTTTAAGATCCAAACCAAAGATAACAAACAAAGAATGAGGGCGACAATGATGATCGCGGGCAGATAGACCACCGGCCGGGCCATAAATACCCGCCAATGTTGCTGCAATTCTTCTTTCCATTTCTCCCCTCTCGCCATGATGTAAATTATACTAGAATAAGTAAAGATATGAAGAAAAAGTCTACGATCAAAAAAGTGAAAGTCGATCCTATTCCCGATTTCAAAAATCGGGAGGAAGAGGCGGAGTTTTGGGACACACACAGTGTGGTGCCATACTGGAATAAGTGGAAGAAGGTGAAGGTTGAAGTAGCAAAAGACCTGTCATAGTGCTGGTGTGGGTCCGACGACACTGATTCGAATGTGGGTTATGGAAAAGCTCCAGGCTACGGCCTAGACACACGCTCGCAGGGAGAGACCCTGCGAGGCTAATCTAGAAAATAAGATCATAGTGGCCTTTGTCGAACAAGGGCACACCGAGACCGACGTAAGAGAATTTCTTCGCACAGGTTTCTGGCCGAAAAGATAATACTCCTAATAATCACACACCCGGTGTGTGAAAGTTCTTTAATCCGTCGGATGAATTCAGTTGGATCTGTCGCATCAATACGAAGAACAACGTAGTGACTAACGCCACCGCCTTTCGCAATCCCGGGAGTGACTAACCTCCGGTAGGTTATAATAAACCAGTGAACAAACTAAGAATACTAATTTTAGTTTTGGCGCTGGTGGGGGTTTTTGATGCCGGGGTGTTGACGGCCCAGCATTTGGTGACTCTCAATTTACCTTGTCCGGTGGGCGGCGGTTGCGAGTTGGTGCTGCGCAGCAAATATGCAGCCGTTGGCCCGGTGCCGCTGGCAGCCTTCGGCCTAGTTTATTATTTAACAATTTTTTGGCTGGCCCTGAAAAAACAAACGAAATTATTGCTTGGCTTAATGGTAGTCGGGGTCGTCTTTAGCGCCTATTTGGTTTATCTCCAGTTATTTGTGATCCATGCCTTATGCCAATATTGCCTGGTTTCCGCCGGCAACTGTCTGGTGCTGTTTACCGCCGGTGTGCTACTCTATTGGCATGGAAATAAAAAAAGTGGCCTTTTTAGGATGGGCTGATGCCAAGGAAGGGGACAAGGACTATTTGGCTTCTTTTGAGACGGCAAAACTGCTGGCGCGAAACGGCTACGTGGTGGTTAACGGTGGCGGGCCAGGAGTGATGCGAGCGGCCACCGAGGGGGCTCATGCCGGCAGCGGCCGGGCCATTGGGATCACTTTTTACCCCACCGCCAAAGAGAAGCCAGATTTTTTTGAAGGGCGGGATGCGGCCAATAAGTTTGACGAGGAAATTAAAACCAACACCTATGTCGAACGGACTCTAAAGATCATGGAGGTGGCCGACGTTTACGTGGTGTTTAACGGCGGGACGGGAACGATTTCCGAATTTGGGATGGCCTGGGGGCTGGCGCGGCTGCACTTTGGCCACCACAAACCCCTGTTGCTTTATGGTCCCTGGTGGCATGACGTGATTGAGGTTTTCGGCCGAAACATGCATTTGCGCCCAGAAGAATTGAAGGTTTATCACATTGTCACCAGCCCACAAGAGGTGTTAATTAAAATTGAATCACTTGGATCCAATGAATAATTTGGCTGCCCATCTTGATCTTGCTAACCACCACGCCAACGCGACTCCGGCGGACGTGGAAAAGATCGCCGCGGCGGTTAAAGAGCACGGTTTTAACAGCGCTTTTGTTAATCCTTGCTATATTCAGCTGGTCAAAAGTTTAGGAGTGCGGGTGGGAACAGTGGTTTCTTTTCCCTTGGGGCAAGAAACACTCGCGATGAAAACCGGCAGTGCCCAAGCTTATGCCGCCTTGGGGGCCGACGAACTGGATGTGTCTCTCAACGTTGGCTATTTGGTCAGTGGAAAATGGACACAGAGTTTGGTGGAAATGAAGGCGGTTATTGCCGCCGCCCGGGAGGTTAATTCAAAAATAATCGTTAAGTTTATTCCCGAATGTGGTTATCTGTCATCTGACCAGATTAAAAAAACAGCGCAGTTAATGGTGGAAGCCGGGGCAGATTTTTTCAAAACCTGTTCGGGGACGGGGCCGCGTGGAGCCATGGTGGAAGATGTCAAATTAGTCCGGGAAGCGGTGGGGGAAAAGATTAAAATTAAAGTGGCCGGTGGGGTGGAAACGGCCGAGCAGGCAATGGCCTTTATCAATGCCGGCGCCGACCGCATCGGAACATCCCACGCGGTGGAGATAATAACCGGGCATTGACAATATAACAAATTTGTTATACGATGAGTTGGACAGTAAATCTTTATCCGAAAGAGAGCGAAAAGTTTCTTGATAAACTTGATAAGCTGACCAAAGGAAAAGTTATCCGGGAATTGCAGGAGCTGCAATTGACAGGTTTCTCGGAGCATAACGATAGTCTGAAGAAGATGGTCGGGTTGCCAAATATTTGGGAACTGAAAACTGGCCAGTGCCGGATTTTTCTAGTCGCCACTGGCGGTGAAACAATACAAATTTTGCACATGACAATTAAGAAAAGCAACAAAACACCGTTAGAAGTTATTGAGTTAATTAAAAATAGGGCAAAGTATTTTGGGGGCGCAAAATGACATTAGATAATTATGTTAAAAAATCATTAAAAGACCCCGAATTTAAAAAGGCTTATGATGCTTTAGAGCCGGAATATGCCTTAAAGCACAGGTTAATTGAGCTTCGGATGAAGAAAAAACTTAGCCAGCAAGAAATCGCGACGCGGGCGGGAACCCACCAGTCAAGCATTGCCCGGTTTGAGCACGGTGATTATTCTCCGACAATTTCTTTTCTTTCCCGCCTGGCCTCCGCGGTGGGAATGAAATTAGAAGTCAGGTTTGTTTAATATGTTTGATTTTGTTTGCATTGGGGACGCGACCAGAGACCTTTTTCTTTTTCTAAAAGAAGCGCCGAAGTTTGATGGTCAAAAGCATCCAGTGGATGATATTGCCTGGTCGCTGGGGGGCAACGCGGCCAATGTTTCCGTTGGTCTGACCCGCCTGGGCCTAAACACTGCCCTGGTGACCATTTTTGGCGATGATGACCGGGGGGCCTGGATTAAAAAAGAATTATTGAAGAACAATGTTGACTTGGGCAACAGCGCCACCGAACCGGGCCGGCAGTCGAATTTGTCAACGGTGACGGTTTTCGCTGGCAATCGGACCATTTTTTCCTATCACTCGTCCGGGGCAAAACAAATCGAGAATTTTCCCCCGTGCCGGTGGGTCTATCTAACCGGTGCGCCGGGCCGGGATTCCGGGGCACTGTTTGATTTGGTGGCCCAAAACCACAATAACTTTAAATTGGCTTTTAATCCGGCGATGACCGATCTAAAGAAAGGTCGAGATTTTCTTCGGCCAATTCTGGAAGCCACTGAGGTGTTAATTATGAATAAAGAGGAGGCCGCCGTGTTGGGGGAGCATGGGCCGCAAGTTACAGTGATTACCGATGGACCAGCCGGCGCGGCCGTTTACCAGGGTGAGAAAACAATTGCACAGCCGGCGCTGCCGGCAAAAGTGGTGGAACCGACCGGAGCCGGCGACGCTTTTTCCAGCGGTTTTTTAGCGGCAACATTTTTGGGAAAAGATTTGGAAACCGCGCTGACGTGGGGGCTGCGCAACTCCCAATCGGTAATTCAAAAAACCGGGGCAACCGCGGGGCTGTTAACACGGGAACAAGTTGTTAATTAATTTAAAAATTGAATTGTTATGAGCAAGGCCAAATATTGGTTTGAGCGGGCAAAAAACGAGCATTTTGCGATCGGGGCTTTCAACGCTGCTTCCATTGAAACTCTCAAGGCCATCGTTGGGGCGGCAAAAAATTTGCGATCCCCGGTGATCATTGAAGCCTCGCCGGGTGAGGCCGAATATTTTGGCATCAAGGAGCTGGTCGGGGCCACTCGGGTGATGGAACAAAGCAATGGTGTGCCGATCATTTTAAATTTAGACCACGCCCCGGACTATGACCACTGCCGGGTGGCCCTGGAAGCAGGGTTTGATTACCTTCATCTTGACGGCTCGAAGTTGGACATCGAAGAGAACATCAGACAAACCAGACGATTGGCAGACGAAGCACATAAGAAGGGGGTTTTAGTCGAAGGCGAGATTGACAACATTAACGTTTTGGGGGCGGGCAGCGCCGACCACCGGGGAAAAAACATTGATGTTGTCCGGGACCCTAAATATTACACCGACCCGGCCAAAGCCGCTGATTTTGTCGAGAAAACGCAGATTGATACCCTCGCTTCTTTTATTGGAAACGTACATGGAATGTATGCACAAACTAAGAATATTAACCTTGATTTGCTCCGGGAAATTAAAGCTAGGCTCGGCCAAACGTACCTTTCTCTTCATGGCGGTTCCGGGATTCCCGCCAACGAAATCACGGCGGCCATCGGCATTGGGGTCCAAAAAATTAATGTTAATACGCAGTTGCGCCTCGCTTTTCGTGATAAGCTAAAAGAGACATTAGATGCACCGGGTCCGCCAGCTGGCGGAGAAGTCGCCATCTATAAAATCATGCCCGCGGCCATCGCCGCCATGCAGGCCGTCGTTGAAGAAAAAATCAAATTATTCGGTTCAGCAAATAAAATATGATCTTTGAGAAGAAAATAGCTTTAGTGTTCTTAATCTGTTTGAATCTCTTTTAGGGTTCATTCCCCGCGGCTTTGCCGCGAGAGGGTAAAATTGTATGCGTGAGTATCTACATACACAAAGCGCACAATGTCTCGGTGCTTTTGTACCATCTGGTTTGTGTGGCCAAGGGAAGGCAACTCGTGATCTCGACAGAGGTGGATGCCCAACTAAAACAGATCTGTCAGGAAATTTCCCAAAGGTACGAGATGCATTTTGTGGAGATTGGGGCCGACGGTGATCATGTCCATTTTTTGATCCAGTCAGTGCCTACATATTCTCCTACCAAAATTGCCAGAACGGTCAAAAGTATCCTGGCCCGGGAACTTCTCAAACGAGTTGCCGGGTTGAGGGAAAGCCTTTGGGGAGCCCAGTTTTGGACTGACGGGTATTTCGTAAATTCAGTAGGACGAAGCAATTCTGAGACAGTCATCCAAAAGTACATCAGAAACCAAGGAAGACCAAAAGACTATGTCCAAATATCAAAAGACCAACTCAGGCTATTTTAGCAATGCAGATGCCTCGCAGCTTGCTGCGAGGAGTGTCACTACAGTTTTCTTGATGGCAGTCTGGCACATGAGTCATAATTTTATGCTTAAAGATCGAGAACTAAGGACGGTAGGAATATTCAAAATGAATAGGGAAGATGCCTATCGATTTTCGGAGTATATAGCACTAGGTTCGTTTTTATTATTGGATATTTTATTTGTTTACGCTTTTCTATGAAAGTCGTTATAACACAAAAAATTCCCGGACCGGCAGAGGAGATGTTAAAAAAGGCTGGTCATGACGTGGTTGTCGGGACGGATTTTTCCGGGGCGGACGCGATTTTATCGTTGTTGACGGACAAGGTTGATGGGGCGATGATGGACGCGGCTGGAAAGCAATTGAAAATTGTTGCCAACTATGCCGTTGGTTTTGACAACATTGATCTGGAGGCCGCCAAGGCGCGCCACGTTTATGTCACCAACACCCCCGGCGGTTTCACTGAGGCGGTGGCGGAGCATACCTTTGCGTTAATCTTGGCAGTGGCGCGCCGGATTGTGGACGCCGACCGGTTTGTCCGGGATTGCCAATATAAATGCTGGCAGCCGGAGTTGTTTATTGGGGAGCAGCTTTACGGAAAATCCATTGGGGTTGTGGGGATGGGGCGGATCGGTTCCTATGTGGCCAAGATTGCCCATTATGGCTTTTCCATGCAGGTGCTTTATCACTCCCATAAACCGGACATGCAAACAGAGGCAGAAATGGGGGCGGTTTTTTGCGACAGTCTGGATGAACTATTAAAAACGGCCGATGTGGTGACGCTCCACGTGCCTTTGACCGCGGAAACAAAACACTTGATTTCCAAACCGCAGTTGTCGGCGATGAAAAAAACAGCCATTATCATTAACACCGCTCGGGGGGCAGTCATTGATGAAGCGGCCTTGATCACCGCCCTTTCGGAAAAATGGATTGCCGGAGCAGGCCTGGATGTTTTTGAAGAAGAAGCCAACATTGATCTGACCTCATCGGAGAAAATGGTTAATCAAAAGCTTTTTGGTCTGCCTAATGTGGTGTTAACGCCGCATATCGGCTCGGCAACGGCTGAAGCCCGGGCGGAAATGTCCCGTCTGGCCGCCCAAAACATCATCGCCGCCCTCTCCGGAGAACCCCCACCAAATCTAGCAAAATGATTAACCTCTTGATGCTAGGATTTCCAAAAGGCGTTTTTGTTCCTCCATCACTTTTCTCTCCGCCTCGGCGTAGCCAGGGATATGCTCTCTGAAATAATTTCTGATTTTCCCTTCTGTTGATCTTTGAAGAATGTCAACACCTTTCCCGGTTCCAGAGGCTCCTTTTTTTTCGGGAACTGGCATAATTATCACCCCCTCAACTCGATTATATCATGCTACACTAAATCTATGAATCTACCGATCGTTGATAAAAGTGTCGCGGGAAAAAGAGTGTTGGTGAGAGGAGATATCGACGTCCCGCTGTCGCCATTTGATGACAGCCGGCTTAAAAATATTAAGCCGACGATTGATTTTCTACTGGACCAAAACTGTCAAGTAATCTTAGCCGGGCACATTGGCCGGCCCGGGGGAAAAGTCGTTTCGGAGCTGTCAACAAAACCGATCCAGGAATGGGTGAGCAGGAAAGTAGGAAAGCAAGTGAGAGTCTTAGAAAATCTGCGGTTTGACCCAAGAGAGGAAGCCAATGATGAGAGTTTGGCAGGACAACTGGCAGCCATGGCCGACATTTATGTTAACGAAGCCTTTGCCGACAGCGAGCGGGCCCACGCCAGTATTGTCGGTGTTCCCAAACTCCTGCCCCATTTTGCCGGTTTCTGGCTGGCCCAGGAAGTGGAACAGCTTTCAATAGTTCAGAAGAACCCCCACCGGCCGCTTTTAATAATTATTGGCGGGGTCAAGTGGGAAACCAAAGCCCCGCTGGCCGAAAAAATGAAAGCTTTTGCCGATGAAGTGGTGGTCAGCCGGGATTTGGAGTTGACCGCCGGCGGCAATGACGTTACACTAGATGCAGTTTACAGTTTACAATTATCAATTTCCAATGCTGGCACCATCGTTTGGAATGGACCGATCGGGAAGGTGGAGGACATTACTTACCAGGTGGGAACAAGGAAACTGGCGGAACTAATTGTGGCCAGCCCGGCGGTGAAAATCACCGGCGGCGGAGACACGGTGGCATTTTTGGATAAGTTAGGATTGACCGATAAGTTTGATTGGGTCAGCAGCGGGGGAGGAAGCATGTTGAAATTTTTGGCCGGAGAAGAATTACCCGGTATTGAAGCGCTAATGCAGTAATCAGCTCGCGAAATTTTAAGTGCTCACAGGCACCGGCCTGCGGCCACCTAGGTTGCGCTCTTAAAATTTACTCGTTGCTTACTGCAAAATGTCTATGATTAAAGTTGCAATTAATGGTTATGGTCGAATTGGGCGGGTGGCCCACCGAGTGATGCTGGAGCGGTTTACCGATAAGTTAGAACTGGTGGCCATTAACGGCGGCACCTCCACGGATATTGCCGGCTGGGCCTATCTTCTGAAATATGACACGGCCTATGGAATTTTAAAGGGCCATCAGGTCAGTGGCGAGGAAGGGAATTTAATTGTTGACGGCAAAAAAATTCCTTTTTTCACCGAGAAGGATCCCACGGCCTTGCCCTGGAAAATGCTGGGAGTGGACGTGGTTATTGAAGCTACTGGCCACTTCACTACCGAAGAAAAAATTAAGGATCATCTGATAGCGGGGGCGAAGAAAGTGATCTTATCGGCTCCAGCTAAAGATCATTCAATTAAAACTTTCGTTCTCGGCGTTAATCAAGCGCCGGGCGATGCCACCATTTCCAACGCTTCCTGCACGACTAACTCGGTGGCCCCAGTGGCCCAGATTATGGCAGAAAAATTCGGGGTGGAAAAAGCGATGCTGACCACCGTCCATTCCTACACGTCCGACCAGGAGCTTCAGGATGGGGGCCACAAAGACTTTCGCCGGGCCAGGGCGGCAGCGCAAAATATTATTCCCACTTCCACCGGGGCAACTATTGCCGCCACTGAGGCGGTGCCGGAATTAAAAGATCTTTTCACCGGACTGGCAATTAGGGTGCCCACTATTGTTGGGAGTCTGTCAGACTTCACCTTTCTATTAAAAAGGGCAACGACTAAGGAAGAAATAAATAAAGCTTTTGAAGAGGCGGCCGCTTCGGATCGCTATAAAAATATTTTGGAAGTGACCAGCGATCCAATCGTGTCCTCGGACATTAAGGGCAACCCGCATTCGGCCATTGTCGATTTATCTCTCACACAGGTGGTCGGCGGCAATTTGGCGAAAGTGATTGCCTGGTATGACAACGAGTGGGGCTACGCCAACCGGCTGGTGGAAGAAGTGGCAATTGTAGGAAGTGAGAGAGCAGGAGAGTAAGAAAGTAAGTAAGAAAGCGAGAGATGAACACATATAAAGAACTGATTGTTTGGCAGAAGAGCTTTGATTTATCACTCCAAGTGTATCGGGCCACAAGCACATTTCCGAAAGACGAACTGTATGGTTTGACCTCCCAGATTCGCCGCAGCGCGGTTTCCATCCCAAGCAATATTGCTGAAGGTTATAGTCGTCGACGAAAAGCCGAATTTCTTCAGTTTCTTCATGTTGCCTATGGGTCAGCAGCGGAGTTAGAAACACAACTACTTTTAAGTAAGGAGTTAAATTATTTAAATTTGGAGGATTTCTCAAGAATAAACTCGCTCCTTAATGAAGTTTTAAAAATGCTTGGAAGCTTGATTGTGAAGGTAAAAACCTAAGCTTTCCTACTTACCTACTTTCCTGCTTTCTTGCGATTCTGCTCATCAGGAAGTTGAACAAGAATAAGAAATAGGACTACTCCCACCAACAGTGTTACCCCGATAATAAAGATATTGATCGGGATGGCATCAAGAATTGTGATCATGGGTATATAATAACTAAGTGGTTAAGAAATTTCTAGTTGCAATCTTGGTTCTTTATCTTGGCGGACTGTTGGCCGCCCGGCCGGCGGTGGCGGTGGACTACGCGCTGCCATATCCCGGGATGTTACCGGACAGCCCGGTTTATTTCCTCAAAGTTTTTCGTGACCAGGTGACGCTGTTTCTTGTCCACGACCCCAAAGAAAAGGCTTTTTATGAATTGATGCTGTCGGACAAAAGGCTGGCGGCGGGGGAGATGCTGATTGACAAAGGAGAAAAGACTCTGGGAGCACAGACAGTGGTCCAGGCGCAGGATTATTTTTCTGCGGCAGTGGATGCAGCACCTCAAACAAAAGATGCCCAAGACTTGTGGTCTAAACTGACAATCGCGACATCAAAACATTCAGAAGTGATTGCCGCTTTAACCCTGAAAGTTTCCGGGAAAGACTCCGATGTCTTGGCCGTAGCTGATCGGGAAAACCGAAACAGCAGTAATCGAGTAAAAGAAATTTTTCTTCGTTTAGCAATTCCCGCAAAATAATTGCCCCAGGGACGGAACTAAATTTTGCCTCTCTTTGATATAGAAGTTGCTATTGACACCCCACCGATAGTGCTCTAATTTATCAGAGTCACTATATGAAGTGTCCATACTGCGGTGCAAACGAAACAGAAGTGGTCGAGACACGAGACGGGGAGGCTGCCACCCGCCGGCGCCGACAGTGCCAGAAATGTGGCAAGCGGTTCACCACCTATGAACGGGTGGAAAATGTGGAATTGATTGTTATTAAAAAAGACGGGCGACGGGAAAAGTTTGACCGGGACAAGTTGCACAAAGGCATTGTCCGGGCCACCGAAAAACGGCCGGTGGCCACCGAACTGATTGAGTCGATAGTTGATGAAATTGAGCAGGAGCTGCGAGGCAAGGACACAACGGAAGTGAGCAGCAAAACAATTGGCAACCTGGTTTTAAAAAAGCTAAAAAAAATTGATAAGGTGGCCTACATCCGCTTTGCCAGTGTCTATTTAGATTTTGGTGACCTGGCGGATTTTGAAAAAATTATTGAAAAATTAACTTAAACTATGGCCCAAGTTGAACCGACAACCAGAATTATCGAAGCCATTCCCAGAATCGTCCGGGCCGGACGACCCCCAAAGGATGGCCATGACAGTCTGGTAAATAATATCGGCAGTGTTGTCCCCCCGATGCCCGCCGATTTGCCGAAGAGTTTCTGGACAGAGCAAGCCCTTAAAGTTCTCAATGAACGCTATCTTTTAAAAAATGACAATGGAGAGGTGATTGAAAGCCCGGACCAAATGTGCTGGCGGGTGGCTTGGGACATCGCCAGCGCTAATGCCAATTTTGGCAAAAAATATGACGAGATTCAAAGTATTGCTAAAGATTATTATCGAATTCTGGCTTCGCATGAATTTCTTCCGAACTCGCCAACCCTGATGAACGCCGGCAAGGGGAACGGCCTGCAATATAATGGCTGTTTTGTTATTCCTGTGGATGATTCCATTGAAGGAATTTTCAACGGCATTAAATGGGCAGCGATAATTCACAAAAGCGGTGGCGGAACCGGTTTTGCTTTCAGCCGGCTGCGGGGGAACGGTTCCCGGGTCGGTTCCACTAAAGGGGTGGCCTCCGGGCCGGTGTCTTTTTTGAAAGTTTATGACGCAGCTACAGAGCAGATTAAACAAGGCGGCTCGCGCCGGGGAGCCAATATGGGCGTGTTGCGCATTGATCACCCCAATGTTCAGGAGTTTATCCATTGTAAGGAAAGCGGGGGAATAACCAATTTTAACATTTCCCTGGCCACCACCGATGCCTTTATGAAGGCCTATTATGAAGGAACAAAGTATGATCTGGTCGATCCAAAGACAAAAAAGGTGACCGGGCAGCTGGATGCACGGGTGGTGATGGATGAAATCACAGAGGCGGCCTGGAAAACCGGCGACCCGGGAATGATCTTTATTGACCGGATCAATGACGGTCCGGCTAATCCGGTGCCCAGTTTGGGTCCGATTGAGACGACCAACCCTTGTGGCGAGCAGCCGCTTTATCCTTTTGATGCCTGCAACCTTGGCAGCATTTTCCTAACATATTTTGTTAAAACGACCGATGACGGAGCCAAAAGCGTTGATTGGGACAAACTGGAACGGGTGACAAAATTGTCCGTCCAATTTCTCGACGACGTGATTGAACGAAACCCCATCCCCCTTCCCCAGATTAAAGAGACAGTTTCTTTAATCCGGCGCATTGGGCTAGGGGTGGGCGGCTGGGCGGATATGTTGGTGGAACTGGGGATTGCCTATGATAGTGATGAGGCAATTCAATTGGCACAGAAAGTGATGAAATTTATTAATGATAAAGGTCACGAGGCTTCCCAAGAGCTGGCAACAGTGCGAGGGGCTTTTCCGCTATGGTCGGAGAGTATCTATAAAAATGACAAGCCAATCAGAAACTGCACGGTGACAACGATTGCCCCGACGGGAACCATCGGCCATTTGGCCGGCACTTCCCAGGGAATTGAGCCTATTTTTGCCATTGCTTTCAAACATTACGTCAAAACCAATGCCCTGGAGCGCTCGCTTTATTATTTCAACACATTATTCGAAGATCTTGCCAAAGACCAGCCTTGGTTCACCCAAGGAGTTAAGGATAAAATTGCCGACCAGGGAACAATTGCCCACATTGAGGAAATTCCCCAGGAGATCAGGAAACTTTTTGTGACTGCCCATGACCTGGACTATTCCTGGCATGTGAAGATGCAAGCAGCGTTTCAAAAATACACCGATAATGCGGTTTCCAAAACCATTAACATGGCCAACTCTGCGACCCAAGAGGACATTAGGAATGCTTATGTGATGGCTTATGAAACCGGTTGCCGGGGAATCACTGTCTATCGTGATGGCAGCAAAGAAATTCAGGTTCTGAATTTGGGGACCAATGATAAGCCCAACGGTCATGTCAACGGGCACGCTAACGGCCATGCGGCAGTTGCCGAGATGAAGCTAAAACCGCGGCCGGTGAAAGTGGAAGGGGCCACCTATCGGATTGAAACCCCACTGGGAACGGCGTTTATCACCGTGAACCAGGATGAAGAGGGTAATCCATTCGAAGTGTTTATGAGTGTCGGCAAGGCGGGCAGTGAAGTGGCTGCTATGGCGGAAGCTTTGGGGAGATTGATTTCCACCACCCTGCGCTTTGGCAATCATCTGCCGGCGCGGGAACGGGCCCGGGAAATTGTCGATCAGCTTGCCGGCATTGGTGGCGGCTCGGCGGTGGGCTTCGGGCCAAACCGGGTCCGCTCCCTCCCGGACGCGGTGGCCAAGGCGATTTCCCTACATTTTAACTTGAATCAAGTATCAAGAATAGAGGATAAAGCAGAGAACCAACAGACCATAATTCATGATTCAAAATACTTGACCCAAAGTGTTAAGCGCGATCTTTGTCCGTCTTGCGGCGCGGCGGCGTTTGTTTATGAAGAAGGCTGCGCCAAATGCCTCGCCTGCGGATACTCCAAGTGCTAGGCCAACCCGGCCGTGTCCGGTGTGCGGGACGCCGATCGGGGTGGTGGCGGGATCAAAAGAGGCCATCTGCCCTAACTGTGGTTTCAAAGACCCCTGCTGTGAATAATTAGGGCCTCATTTTGCTATAATCAGTCACATGAACTTACTAGAAAGGACTCGGGCGATTCTTATTGATTGGGATGATAACGCGGTTGAAACCCACCTAGAGATTTTTGGAATATATCAGTCGTTTGCAAAAAGAGCAGGCTTAAGAGTTCCTCTCCATGAGGATATTAAGAAACTTTGGGGCCATCCGTTGCGGGGCATGCTTAATGGTCTTTGGCCGGACAAAGATATTGATTTCTTGGAACAGGGTTTTATTGCTTCCGTTCCGGCCGATCATGCGGTCAAGCCGTTTCCCGGCGTTGAGCAAACACTGGAACAATTAGCAAAAAACTATGTTATCGGAGTGGTCAGCTCTACTGCCAAAAAAGGGCTGGAAAGAACTATGAAAAAGTTTCCCCGCCTGGCAGCAATTAGTTATGTTCATTTTCAAACTGGTGAAGATTGTTCCTATCATAAACCAGACCCACGGGTTTTTGATGAGGCTTTGGTGAAACTGGCAGTTCTAGGAATCAACCGCGATGAGACAATATATGTTGGTGACGCGATAAATGATTTAGAGGCGGCTAAGAGTGTTGGACTGCTCTTTGTAGCCACCTTAACTGGCTTTACCCCACGGGAAGAATTTTTGCACGCCGGGCTTGACCCAAATCTAATTTTAGAAAATCTCACTCAGCTACCAGCTAAATTAACTCAAAATCAATGACGACGAAGGGGTCGTCGTCCTGAATTGGCCGGCCAAGGTAGGCATAGTAGCCACTTAAAACTTTCCGCTGGTGTTCCTTGCTGTCGCAGCTTTCGTGGGCACCTTCTGTTTTATACGGCAGACCAATGAACTTGACTTTTGCTACTTGGGTGATTCTTGCTTGACTGATCGGCTCCTCAATAAAATTTTGTTTGATGGCCACAATGTCACCGACTTTAATTGCGGAATATTTTTCATCAGCGAAACGATAAGTACGATACTTATTTTTTTGCTTAATGAATTTAATTAATTCCGGCGCAAAGGTCATGTGCCCCACCGGCGAATTAAACGGCGTTTTCCAAACTGATGTTTTCTTCGGGACTTTGAACATGAATATATTTTAGCACTTGACAGAAAATAATGGATGTTATAACATCTGTTCTAACATGACTTTAACAATTTTCAAGGCAGGGAACACTTGGGCCGTTTCGGTGCCCCGAGAGGTGGCAACAAAACTGAATCTCTTTTAGGGTTCATTCCCCGCGGCTTTGCCGCGAGAGGGTAAAATTGTATGCGTGAGTATCTACATACACAAAGCGCACAATGTCTCGGTGCTTTTGTACCATCTGGTTTGTGTGGCCAAGGGAAGGCAACTCGTGATCTCGACAGAGGTGGATGCCCAACTAAAACAGATCTGTCAGGAAATTTCCCAAAGGTACGAGATGCATTTTGTGGAGATTGGGGCCGACGGTGATCATGTCCATTTTTTGATCCAGTCAGTGCCTACATATTCTCCTACCAAAATTGCCAGAACGGTCAAAAGTATCCTGGCCCGGGAACTTCTCAAACGAGTTGCCGGGTTGAGGGAAAGCCTTTGGGGAGCCCAGTTTTGGACTGACGGGTATTTCGTAAATTCAGTAGGACGAAGCAATTCTGAGACAGTCATCCAAAAGTACATCAGAAACCAAGGAAGACCAAAAGACTATGTCCAAATATCAAAAGACCAACTCAGGCTATTTTAGCAATGCAGATGCCTCGCAGCTTGCTGCGAGGAGTGTCACTCTCCGACCGGGCGATAAGGTGGAGCCATATTTGGTTGACCATAGTTTTGCCTATCGTCCGACAAAAGCCAGTAAGAGGGAAATCTCTTCGGAGTTCGATCATTGGTTAAATCAAACAGCGAAGAAGTATGCTCCGGCCCTTAAGAAGCTAGCAACAGGATGAAACACCTCTCGGTGAGCGATGTGGTGGAATTGCATGACCGATATGTGGAGATGTTCGGCGGCACATTGGGAATTCGCGACGATAATTTGCTAGATTCTGCTGTTTTTCGTTGCCAAGCGAGTTTTGGTGGGGAAGACCTTTATGTGACCATTTTTGAGAAGGCGGCGGCTTTGCTTCATGGGATAATCTTTGATCATCCATTTGTGGACGGCAATAAACGGGCAGCCCTATTTAGCGCCGACCGATTATTATTTTTGAATGGCTATAAGTTTTCTGCCACCAATGACGAAGCGGCCAATTTCCCGTTGTTCGTGGAGCGAACCAGACCTGAAATTGCCGAAATCGCCTCATGGTTTAAGAAGCATTGTCAAAAGATTAAAAAATGACAAAGGCAAGCATTTATACCAGAAAAGGGGATGCCGGGGAGACGGGGATGCTGGGTGGGGTGAGACTTTCAAAAACTGATCCGCGCATCGAAGCGGTGGGCACGCTTGACGAATTAAATTCACACCTGGGAGTAATTATCCAAAGCAGGAAAGCAAGTAAGCAGGAAAGCAAGTTGGTGGAAATTCAAAAAGACTTGTTTGCGATCGGCAGTGTGATTGCCGGCTATACCGGAAAAGATCTAAAACTGGAAGAAAAAGTGCTGGTAATGGAGGAAGAAATTGATGACATGTGGGGCCAGATGCCGGAACTGGCAAATTTCATTTTGCCCAATAACGAACTGTTCTTGGCTAGAGCTGTGGCCCGGCGGGCCGAACGCAGCGTTGTGCAGCTAGCCACTAGTCACCAGTCACTAGAACCTATTCTTAAATATTTAAATCGACTCTCCGATTATCTTTTCTGCCTGGCCCGGTGGGTGAATTTTAAAAAAGGGGCCAAAGAAACGGTTTGGAAATAAAACTGGTTATTGACAGCCCGGTCTGGTTATCGCATATTATTAAAAAGGGAAGAGTTCGCCCCCGGCTGATGAAGATTCCGTTTGGTTTGTCTTTTGACGATATTCTTTTGGTTCCGCAACGGTCGGAAATTGTCTCCCGAGCCGATGTTAATTTAAAAACAGAAATCGCCCCCGGATTTTTTCTGGATATTCCCATTATTTCCGTGAACATGGACACGGTCACGGGCGTGGCAATGGCTACGGTGATGTCTCAAAAAGGCGGTCTGGCTTTAATGCCGCGGTTTGACGGGCCCCAAGGTCAGGCGGCCAACATAGCGGCGGTTAAAAAAACCGGCCAACGGGTCTTTGCGGCCCTGGGTCTTCGTGATGATGTCATGACCCGGGCAAGATTTTGCGTGGCGGCCGGGGCTGACGGGTTGACGGTGGACGTGGCCCATGGGCACATGACTCACTGTTTGGAGATAACGGCCCAACTGAAGAATAAATTTCCCAAACTGCCGCTGCTTTCCGGTGTGATTGCCACCCAGGAGGGGGCGGCGGACCTTTTTGCCCATGGCGCCGACGGAGTGCGGGTGGGGGTGGGAGCGGGCACGATTTGCGTCACGCGGGTGATGACCGGCTGCGGCGTGCCCCAAGTGACGGCGATTGAGGCTGCGGTGGCGGCGGCCAGGAAATTTAAAAACAAATTTGTTATTGCCGACGGAGGAACCAAAAGTTCCGGGGACATTGTTAAGGCCCTGGCTCTGGGGGCCAGCGCCGTGATTGTCGGCTCGCAACTGGCGGGCACCGATGAAGCTCCTGGCACAGTGGTGAAAAAAGACGGCGTGGTTTATAAAGAATATAATGGTTCAACTTCAAAGTTGGAAAAAGAGCGGCAGCTGAAAAAACATAATGGTCAGAAACCGCATTTTAAATTGCACATTGAAGGGGTGGAGGCTTTGGTGCGCTACAAGGGTCCGGTGGGGCCGGTTTTAGATGAGCTGTGTGCCGGGATCCGTTCCGGATTTTCCTATTGCGGGGCGGCCGATATTAGACAGTTATGGAAAAAGGCCCAGTTTTTGCAAATCACCCACGCCGGTCTTCTGGAAAGTCGCGCCCACAGTGTGGAACTTGTCTAAAAATGGTATGCTGGAAATATGCAAGATAACCAGACGGGGAACAAGACGAATAACCAGACGCCGTTGGCTCCAAAGTTAAAAGAACAAGCACCACTTAGTGCCGATGCGGTGGCGAAGGCGGAGGGGGATGAGTATTGGGAAAACTATTCCCGGGAAATCGAGCTGGAAAAAGAAATCGAGCAGTTAGGCGGCGTGGAGAAAGTGGAAAGCGGGGAAGTGCCGGTGCCGGAGAAATTAGCTAAAGAAATGGGCGTTAAGCCAACGGTGACCGAGCAAACGGCTGTCTCCAGTGCCACTGGTTTTAGTGTGCGCGGAACCAGTTTGTCCGACGATCAATTAACTTTGGGGCAGCACAGGCCCACTTCGTCCGGTTTTCGTTGGTTGGTCGAGTGGTTTATCTATCAATTGCTAAAAGCCCACTATCATGTCAAAAGAATTAAGGGCAAGATTTTTCGGCAAAAACCATGATCGATTTGATTTCTAATTTTCCGGCCATAATTATCGGGCTAATTTTTATTCTCGGTTCACTGGGGCTGTTGGCGGCGGTCGGCGGAGTGGCCGGTTGGCTTTTTATTCAATTTTATAAATGGCGGGGAAGAGAAGAACACGCCCTAGATTTTGTGACCTTACAGGTGGCGGTGCCGCGCGACAATGAAGTGAAAATTGACGCAATGGAACAACTTTTCTCCTCGTTATATACCCTTTATCGAGGGAAAAGCGGCTGGTTTGATTTTGAATTTCTTAAGATTCAGGAACACGTGGCTTTTGAAATTGTCGGCCTGCCTGGTGACATCCGCTTTTATGTTTCCGTCTCCGCTAGACAACGGGAATTGCTGGAAAAACAGATTAACGGCACTTATCCCGGGGCGGTGATCACCCAAGTGGAGGACTTTAACCTGTTCACCGAACAGGGTGAGGTGGCCTATGCCAGTTTAAAACTAAAATTTTCCGACTACTTTCCCATTAAGTCCTTCCGGGATTTGGCCGTGGACCCGCTTTCCCAGATGACTTCCGCCCTGGCTAAACTGGACAAAGGCGAGGCGGCCGCCATTCAGTTTATTGTTGCCCCGGCCGATTCCAAATGGCGTGGTTTTGGCCGCAAATTCATCAGCAAGACAAAGAAAAACGAGGCCGACCCAGAAAAGGCCCGGTTTAACGTGGACGCCAAAACCTTGGAGGCCATTGAAAATAAAACCGGCAAACCCGGGTTTAATACCTCAATCCGGATCGTGGCCAACGCCCCAACCGCCGACCAAGCAAAAGTAATTTTAGATAACATTAAAAGTGCTTTTGCCCAGTTTTCCTCCGATCAGAACTTTTTCACTGGCGACAAAATCCGCATCCAGCAAAACTTCATGACCGATTTCATCTACCGTTACCAGCCGCTGTTTAAAAAGCCGTCGGTCTTAACGTGCGAAGAACTGGCGACAGTTTTTCATTTTCCCAACAAAAGCATCGAAACGCCCAACATTTTCTGGCTTAATGCCAAACGGGCGCCGGCTCCCCAGGAAGTGCCGGATAAGGGCGATTTATATCTGGGAAAATCTATCTTTCGTGGCCAAGACCGGCCGGTGTACCTTCTTAACCCAGACCGTCGCCGCCATGTCTACATTGTCGGGGCCACCGGCACCGGCAAGTCGACTCTCTTGGCCCAGATGGTCCTTCAAGACATCCGGGCCGGCCGGGGCGTTTGCTTTATTGACCCCCACGACACTTATGAGCAGATTATGGAATCCCTGCCGCCGGAGCGGGCCGAGGACGTGATTTATTTTGACGTTTCTAACACCGCCCGGCCGTTTGGCTGGAACATTATGGAATCCCACGATGAGTATGAGCGCCATCTCACTGTTGCCGGATTTATCGGGCTGCTCTATAAACTTTTTGACCCGCACCAGACAGGCATTGTTGGCCCGCGCCTCGAACACTCGGTCCGCAACGCGATGTTAACCGTGATGGAGGCGGAGCCGCGGGGAACAATCATTGAGGTGATGCGCATTCTCCAGGACCCCGGTGGGCCCTATTTGCAGGAACTGCTGCCCAAAGTTAACGACCAAATTGTCAAAAAATTCTGGACGGAGCAAATTGCCGCCACCAGTGAATTTCACAAATCGGAAACCTTGGACTACATCGTTTCTAAATTCGGCCGGTTCGTGACCAATAAGTTAATGCGCAACATTGTCGGCCAGTCTTCCTCGTCTTTTGATTTTCGCCAAGCCATGGATGAGGGCAAAATTATTATCGTTAATTTGGCCAAAGGCTTGATCGGGGAAGAAAACAGCAGTTTTATGGGCAGCCTTTTGGTGCCAAAGATTCTCTCTGCCGCCACCTCCCGGCAAAACATTCCTGCCGAGCAACGCCGTGACTTCTATCTTTATGTTGACGAGTTTCAAAACTTTGCCACCCCGGATTTTGCCACCATTTTGTCCGAGGCAAGAAAATATGCCCTTAATTTAACGGTGGCCAATCAATTTATCGCCCAGGTCGAAGAGGACATTAAAAACGCGATATTTGGTAACGTTGGGACCAAGATTGCTTTTCGCGGCGGGGTGGCCGACGCCCAGTTTTTGGCCCATGAATTTGCCCCGACGTTTGGCGAATCGGATCTTCTCAAAGTGGAGGCTTTCAATTGCTATGTTAAAACCCTGGTGAACAACGAGCCGACCCCGGCCTTTTCCATGGAAATTGACCACGACTTCAAAAAAATTAACGCCGCCCGAAATCCTAAAGTGGCAGAAATGGTCAAGGAACTTTCTTCGCTAAAATATGGCCGGGATGTTCGGGAAGTGGAGGCGGAAATCGCCTCCCGCAGCCATTTATATTGATTCTTGACTTTTGTATCACAGTGTAATACAATAATGACGAGGATTAAGATTAAGAAATTAACCTGGCGAAACTGGACCAAAGAGCACATTAAGAAACACCGTGTTTCGGTGGCGGAAGCGGAAGAAGCGGCGAAGAACCTGATCGCTCATAAACGGGGATACGCCGGAAGGTATATCGCGATGGGCCGAAGCGGGACAAGGATAATCGCCGTGATCGTTAATCGCGAGAAAACCGGTCACTATTTTGTAGTCACGGCTCGGGATGCGAGCAGGGAAGAAAGGATGAAAGTTTATGAAAAAGAAAAAAAATGACCCGATTCCTAAATTTAAGAATTATAAAGAGGAGGCGGAGTTTTGGGACACTCACAGCCTGGCGGATTATTGGGATAAATGGAAGGATGTGGATTTAGTTTTTGAACTGGACGGACCGCGGGAGGCCAGTTTGGTGTTGCGCCTGCAAATGGCTTTTAAAAATAGACTCAAGCAAATTGCCCGACGTAAAGGATTGGATGTGTCCACCCTGGCGCGGATGTGGCTGATGGAAAAGGCCAACGAGGATCTCAAATTAGCAGCCGGTTAAGAATGACCACTGTTTATTTTGTCCGCCACGGAGAAATTGAGAACCCCAAAAATATTGTCCCCCTGTGGTTGCCCGGGTTTGCCCTAAGTGCCGTGGGTCGGGCGCAAATCGAGACCCTGGCCGACCAGTTTTCTGCCAAAAACATTGCGGCTATCTACACCAGTCCTGTTCAGCGCTGTCGGGAGTCGGCGGCGATTATCGGGGAGAAACTAAACTTGCCGGTGACCGTTGACGACCGCTTAATTGAACTAAAATCTCCATTTCAAGGAATGGATAAGGACGAGTTTGAAAAGATGCGCGGAGAGAAAAGTCTTTATCGTTTTCCCCAACAGTTGGAAAGAGGAGAGAAGCCAGAAGAGGTGGCAGCGCGGATGAGATCATTTTTAGATGAAATTGCTCAAAAGCATAAAGACCACAATGTCATTGCTGTTTCCCACGGCGACCCGATTATGGTTTTAAAATATAGCTTGGAAGGCAAAGACATATACGCTGTCAGTGAAGGCGTCCAGGGCTATTTGCAAAAAGGAGGGTATATAAAAGTGGAAGTTTAGTGGAACCGGGAGGATTCGAACCTCCAACGTAATGTGTATAAGACATTTGCTCTACCGTTGAGCTACGGTTCCATCTCTAATTATACCAATTTTAATGCTAGTGGTAGAATAAGACTGGATCGGGGGTGAAGAGAATGGCAAAAGCAAAAGTAATTGGCAAAGTGGCCCATTATTTCGACCAAATCGGGGTGGCGGCGCTGAAGCTCTCCGGCCCGCTGGCGGTCGGAGACACGGTGAAAATCACCGGACACGGCAAGGAATTAACTCAAACGGTGGCCTCAATGCAGATCGAACACGAGCAAGTCCAGGAGGCCAAAAAGGGCGACGATGTGGCCATCAAAGTTGACCAGCCGGTCAAAGAGGGCGACAGTGTGGAAACAGCGTAGTAAGATACACAGTTATGAAAGCATCGGAGTTGGCCAAGGACGTTGTGCGTGACGGTAAGGTTGATCTTAGAAATTACCATGCGTATCTCCTGACACAGGTTGAAGACAGGAAAGACTTAGACATATGTTCTCATCCTCTAAATTATCACTCCGGGCGTCATCAGTTGTTAGAAATCACCTCAAAAGAGTTTGGCTTTTATAAGGCCGCCCTTGTCTGGACGGCTGGTTTCCATGGGAATGAACCCCACGCTTTTCTGGGTTCGGCGGTGAAACTTAACGAAGTTGTTAATTATGCTCACAAAAATAGGGTGGGTGTGAGGGCCTACTTATTAGTGAACGAATCCGGAGCCCGACAGGGAACCAGGTATAATGCTGACACTCCGGTCGAAGACCCAGTAGCTAACAACGATTTTGTTCGCTATTTTTTGACTGATGGTCGAATAGTTGATGATCTTGGTGGTGAAGATGAAAATAAAGTGGCATCATGGTGGTGGGCAGCCGATTCAGAGCAAAAATTGCCGGAAGAAACAAGGCTTTTAAGCAATATTTTAACAAAGAACTGGTGGGAGGGTGACTTTCGTGGTCGGATAAAAGCTGTAGTTGACTGCCATGTGGATAGGCGAACCCAGGAGGACACGGATGTTGATTGTCCGGCCAGCTACCAATATATTTTTGGTGACCCAAATCGCTTTAATTCAATACTTGATAACGTCGCGGGGGTTGTTCCGTTGTGGACAAACAAGAAAATACTTTCTGGCTTGGCAACACCGGCTTGGACTGATGGCCGTGGTAATGTCACTGATCGTTATGACGGAACAGTTACCGATCTCACTCGGTTATTGGGAGTGAAGGACAGTGTGGCAGTTGAGGTTTCGGCGGACACCGATTTGGACACTGCGGCCGAAGTTTATGGCATCTGGGTCCGAGGAATGGTTGATCTTATTGTGGGACGACGTTAGAGTTCTTCCAATTTAACTTTTTGGGCCGGGAGGTCTTTGATAAACTCCAGATATTTTTCTGTGGTGGAGATGCGTTTGTGACCGACCAGTTTGGACACCAAAATTGGGGAAGCGCCGGCGGCCAGGTGGTGGGCAATAAAGGTGTGCCGCAGGTCGTTAACTTTGGCGCCGGCAATGCCCGCAATCTTGAAATAGCGGTCAATGGCGGTTCTGATGTTGCGAATCAAGAGCGGCCGGCCGGTTTTGGTGATGAACAGGGCGTCCGATTTCACTTTTGGCCGGATGGTTAGATAGTGATCCAAGGCCGTCTTGGCGGCTTTGTTCAGCGGCACTTCGCGCTCTGGGTGGCCTTCAATGGCGGGGATTTTAACAAAATTGTCGCTAATACTGCCCAGGGTTAAAGCGGCCAATTCCCCGATGCGCATCCCGGTTTGAAGCAGCAGCTCCACCACGGCGGCAATCCGGGCGTCTTCCCGGCAGGCGTCGCGCACCGCCCGATATTCCATCCGGGTTAAAATCCGCGGCGCTTTATTATCAAACTTCGGGTGGGTGATAGCAGCGGCCACGTTATTGTCCGTGTCTTTATTCAACACCAGAAAGCGGTAGAAAGTTTTAATCGAGTTAATCTTACGGGAAACGGACTTAGGGGTGTAGTTTTGAGAGGAGAGCAGGGCCAAAAAGCCATTAAGATCGTCGGTGGTCACGGCCTTGATGTTTGTTCGCCCGGCCTTTTTGAGGTATGCTAACAACTGATCGATGTCTTTTTTGTAGGCAATGGTGGTGGCCGACGCTTTTTTCGAGGAGCGAAGGAAGGCCACAAACTTGTCGAGATAGTCAGAAAGCTCCATATGACCCATAATAACAATTACGGGGGCAAATTTCAATACCGAGTTATTCGCTGGGCAGCGGTGATTATTTGTGTCTATTTAATCGTGACCACCCTGGGTTCGATGGTGGACCTCTATCATGCTAAAGACAAACTCACCAGCCGGCAAACCGAGCTGGCGCAACTTAATAAGGAACGGGATGATCTGCTTCGGGAGAAAAATAAAGTGGCGGCACCGGACTATTTGGAGAAAGTCGCCCGGGATGATTTGGGCCTGTCTAAACCGGGGGAGCAGGTGGTGGTGATTGACCAAAGTCTTTTGGGAGTGGCTGCTCCGGCCGCTTCCCCCGACGCCACCCCGAATTGGCAAAAATGGGCCAAATTAATTTTCTAGTGCCAGGGGGGAGAATCGAACTCCCGACAGCGTACTTATGAAATACGTGCTACTACCACTGAGCTACCCTGGCCTAAAAGTGCCTCAATTAACCCGCCTATTTTATAGTAAAGTCCCTTCGACTGCAAAATTCTTACATCTAAAGTGCCAAAGTGTTCATTAAAGTTTTCGTAGATTTTATGGCTTGAGGTCTTTTTGAAGCTCGTTTTTACAAAGCACGATAATGGTAGGTTTGTGGTTTTTGACCAGTAGTCTTTAACTAATAGCTCTCTGGACCGATGGGCTTCGTTTATTCCCACCGCGAGCCTGATTTGGTTTCTGTTAATCCCAAAACAGATAATCAACCAATTGATCATAAAATTAATAATTTTTGGATCAGAATTACAAAATCTAACCTCTCTGGTTTTATTTCCTTCTCCGGCATAGAGGGCCAGTCCAACAAGCAACATCTCCCTTTTGGAAATTGAAGAGATGGTTCGTCGCCCCTCCACTTTGGCCTCTTCAATACGCTTTAGTCGTGCCTGCTTTTGCACTAGTGCTCCAATAATTCTTCCTCGTTCGCGGCCTTTTATTTGGCTTTTCTTTAATTGTTCGAGCTGCTCAATAGTAAGGATAACATCGCGAACCCATAATGAGGCAGTGCTCTTAGCGACCCCTAGTTCTTGGGCAATGTCTTTAACACTTCGGCCATGTCTGCGTAGTTCAATTGCCCTGTTTTTAAATAAGCTCCTTGCCATAGAATTGTCTGGATATGTAAAGAATACTCTTTTATTTGGACAAAGTCAAGTAGTGAATGGCTAACATTTTCTTAATGCCCTCAGCTGCGGGGAATAAAAGAAATAAGAAATTACTTTTTGGCTTAGCATTAAGGCTATAGCCTGGGGATTTGTCGCAGATATTCTTCGCCAAAATATGAAGTGGCAATTTGGGCCCGCGAAGCGTTTTCCCGATCGGGAATATCACTGGTGGGGACAATCAGCCGGGCCAGGTGGACATCAACCGGCACCGGGGACCGCCATTCTTTAAGGATTTTTGCATCTCTTGGGTCTTCATTTATCCGCATTAGGGGATAGCCGGCCGCTTCCAGTTCATTGGTTTGCCAGATGATTATATAGCCTCGGTCATAGACCACCCGGTCTTGACACATGGCAGCCATTGAGTTGCCGCCACGGCCGACAAAGCCGGAGTGAGCCACCTTGGACAGCGCGAACGAATTAATGGAATGAACCAGAAGGCTATTGGAGTCAATCTCGACAGCGGCCGGACCCATCCAAATTTCCGGATTAACCCCGGATCCATTGAAGTAATACTCCCGAAAGCTGGTTTTGCCAAAAAATCGAATATATTTTGATTCTCTCTCAATTTTGTGAACATCCTCTTGGCGATCGGAAAGCATCTGGGCGAGGTATTTCCGGCTCCAGTCATCAAAGCCGTATTTCTTCCGGAATTTGTCCTCTTGCTCGAAACACCATCGCAAATATTTTTCCCACCCGGCTAAATCCTGAGTTAATCCCAATTTGTTTATTTCTTTTGAATTGAGTTTAGTCCTCTCTTCAATCCAGACTTTGAGAATGAGTTCCTGTCTTCTGGCGGAGGCTTGCTGGATAGCTGATTGCCTATCTTTAGCGGGGATACTTTTGATAAGTTCCTCGACTAAAGGGTCGCTTACCTGTTCATCTTGGCTCTTGGTCAACTCTCCCATATAAATTAACTATACTTCATCACAGCTAAAATTTACGGTAGTAATCAATTATCCGGTCGGCTGCCTGGGTTAAAGATAGTCGGTCGTAGTCTCCTTCCCAAAGCTCTTCAGAGTTAGGGGTGAACATCTTCGCAGTCAGCCCAAATATTCCCAGATTATTGACAGTGGCGGCAGCACTGTCGTCCACGAGGGGAATATCAAATGGTTTTCCGAAAATTGGGGCAATGGTTTTATATGCTGGCGGCTTGGCGAAGACTAACCGGTCTGACGGCAGTTTGTGTAAGGCAATAAACTCATCAGTTATTTTCTCGGCGGCTTGCAGCACTGCTGCTGGGCCTTGATACTGCCCCCAGTAGGCTTCTTCTAGGGCTATCAAAAAATCGTAATTAGGCGGTGTCATAACAATCATTCCTTTTCGCCATAAATCCAGGCGCTCCAGAGTAGTGTGGACGCGATCGGGATGCATATTTGAGGTCAAAACGAAAACTGTTCCTGTTTCCCTAACCCGATCAAGGAAAGAGCTTGCTTCAGGATTGGCCACTAACGGAGCCTCGCTGTTACCAACAAGGGTTTCATTATAGTCCACTAAAATTGGTTTGGGAAAGGCTCGAATCTCCGGCAGCAGTTTATATGCCGGTGTTTTCTTTCCCAGCTCCTTATTAAGATTAATTGCTAGTTTAACAAGGTCTTTGTTTTCCGCGGTGGTCATTAATAGATTATACTACAGGATTAGGTAGAACATCAAAATGTCATATATGGTAGACCAAAATGCCGGGATTATGATAAACTCGGCAAAATTATTAACTTTATGAACCAAGAACAAAACGAAGGTGACGATTTAAAGCGGCTTTATGAAACCAGAGAGCGGGCGGTGTGGGGCGATAATCGACTGACAAACTCCAATAACCCCAATGTGAAGATTGACGGTTATTTGCAAATGGCCGGAGATATGCAGGAGAGCGGCAGCCGTTTGGCCCGTCCTCTTGTTTGGTGGTTCAGCTCGATGGCTCGGCTGGCAATGTGGAAGGAAGAGGACATTAGAATCACTGTCAGATTACCATCTCGGCACAAAAAGAAGGATTAAATTATGGAACAACTAGATAGTCTTATTAATAAGATCGGCAATATTGCCGATGATGTCACTCTAGATGTATTACCCGATCGTCAGGCTTCAAAGAAGAAAAAGGCGAGGATATTTCACCAATTAACAGCTGGTCAGGGTAATGCCAAATCGCATGTCTCCGGTGAGAGAGAGGGAGCAAAAAAGAAGGGTCACCATCGCCACACGGTTATTCGATAAAACAAAAATGTAGCCCTGGGAGGCTCCGAGGTTATGACTTTAGGAAATTAGTTAATTGCTTTTTGATGACTCGTTTTCCCATACTGGTTTTAAGGTATTTTTCTTGGGCTTCGGCATCGGATTTGAGCAGATAGGCTTCGTAGGAGAACGAAAAAGTCCGCCTTAGGCGGACTCTCTTTTTCTTTAATGTCCTGGGTTGCGGGGAATCAAAGAAATCAGAAATTATTTCCTGATCCTATCCACTTCCGACAGTAGAAAATGTCTGAACAATATTTAATGGGATAGTTCAATTTCCCAACAACCAGCCGCTTGTTTTACACCGTGTTTTCTCATCGCTTCAAACATCTTCTGCATTGAAACCAATCTCCATTTTGGAGCTTCATAACCGGGATCGATCAAACGTATTTTGTTCTCCACCAATCTATCAAAGACGCACAAATGTCCCCAATCTTTCGATGGATCATCCACCAATGCACCATGATGGAAACAAAGAAGCACATCTTTATCCCGTTCTTCCATGGTTTGTAGATAACGATATAATTCATCCTTTGAACGGAATTGAGTAATTGGTTTCAAAGCAAATGTTAAGGGAATGCCGAGTTTCTTAAACGCTGTATTTGGTTCAAATGCCAATTTATAAATCCGCGTACCGTATCCTCCGGCGGGTTTTTTGGTCGATGTTCGGACGTTATGAAAGAGACGTTTACGATCAGGGTGAACGATAAGTCCCAAATGATATCCAAGCTCTTCCGCCGGTATAAGGGGGATATTATGACGGTACATGATCATCTGTATACATGTTGGGACACAACAGGCTGGCTGCTGCGTTAGGGGGATGTATCTTGAATCCGCGGGAACGACTGGTTTCACCATATCCAGATTATATCCCTTCGGAGTTTCTGTCGCAGAAGATAAAAAATGGAGCCTTGGCAGGCTCCAGGCAGACAGTGCTTGGGGATAGGTGTTGCTGGGTGATAATTGAAAATCCTACGGCTAACAGGAGTAGAATTGCCAGAAAAAACGCCACTCCTTGTATAATTAGGCTCCAATCACCAGAACTTCCTGGTATTTCCCCCAGCTTCACAATATCGTTGTCAATGTCTTTAATCGACCTGTTTGTAGACGACCAAAGTCTCTCCCTGATACTTGAATCCCTAGACACCTTCAAGAAGTAACGCGTGTCGATAATAATTTGGATAAACCCTGCAATAATTGAGACAAACAAAAGAATCCAGCAAGCCATCAGCAAGACTTTTTCTATTTGTAGCAGTGTAATATTGGCAAGAAGAATAGAAGCAGAAAGTGGCAAAATTATTGCGGCAAGGGCAAGAAGCTGTCGAACAATTTCAGACTCCCTCTCGTTAGTCAATTTTATCCAAAACAGAGCAGCTCGCTGGGCAGAGTCTTTATTGCGTTGTCTAGTTATTTCGTCTTTTTCTGTCATCTTTTTTTTGATTGACTGGAGTCTCTTGAAGCAATACTCGACGAGTAACTTTTGACTGTTGATCGTTGCTTGGTTTTTCATGAATCGTTGGAACCGAGTAGCCCTTTTTGACTTCTACCCGTAGATCTTTGTTGTGACTATCATCCATGATAGTCAAATTTTACATCTTCATAGGACAGATAACTAGCGAGCTGTAGGATTTTGCAGACTTACCCCCATACCACCCTATTAATGCCAGAAAAGTAAAGATATTACCCTTCGTAAATACGGCAAAAATTTTCAGGAAATCTTCCTCCTGGCGAACATAGGTAAAATAGAGTAGCTGTGGCGGTGTACAATGAGTCTATGAGACAACTTACAATGAAACAGCAGAAATATGTAGCTGCCCTAGTGCGGTTGGGGAATAAGAGGGAGGCAGTCATCGACGCTGGCTACCATGTTAAATCCAGGAAGGCAGCGGATGGATTCGTTTACGCTCTTAATAGCAATCCACGAGTGCAGAAGGCTATCCAGAAGCAACTTAGTGATTCTGGTATCACGCTGGAAAAAATTGTCAATAAATGGGCCGAGGCCCTGGAGCATGGTTGCGGGCCTAACGCTACCAACGCAGATCACCTATTTGTCTTGAAGTCGATATCAAAAATGCTTGGCCTCCTGTAACCATCATAGTTTTTATGGGTGTTCCAGGACAATTTCACCCTTTTGTGTGCCTAAAGGGGATGACCCCATGTATATTCCGGGCTTATTTATCGAAGGAGAAAAGCTCTTGAAGTGAAACTTTTAATGTTCGAGCGAGTTTGTGGATTCTTTTGAGAGATGGGTTTTTCTTCCCCGCCTCTATCATATTGAGGTAGCTGTAATCCAACCGGGCCAATTCCGCTAATTTTTCCTGTGATAGGCCTAATTTTTTCCTTAATTGTTTGATCCTCTTCCCAAATTTCTGAGTAATAGTGGCCATGAACGAATTATGGCTACTTGAAACCGGAAAAATTATTGATTATAGTCAAATATAAGGCACGAGTTACGCATATCTTTATAGAAAATGTTAGTAAGGAGGAATTCAATAGGGGATAAAAGTGATGTTTAATTTATTTATCACGATCGCAATAGCAGTGGGGATTGGGGTCTATTTTGGAACTCACCCTGAAAAACTGGAAGAAACAGGTCAGCAACTAAAACTACCAGGCCTACTTCTTCTCACTATCGTTTCCCTCGTAGTTGTGCCACTAATGATTTTAATTGCCATATTTATCGTCGGGTCGGCCTTGCTGCCGCAACATGGAATCCAAATATCGGGGATACTGCTAATGATTGGCTTGTTCCTTATATGGAACTGGTTAAAGTCGAAGTGGTTTCGCTCAACCTGGGCGGCAAAAATGGATAATTCGAGAAAACGACTGGGCCTACAGAGAAAGGGTCTTTACCTCGCTATTGTAATGTGGGGAACTGCAGGAATTATTTCTGTTATCGTTATTATCCAGCAGCTATTAGCACGATCTGGTTAAATCGATATGCGTAAATCCGCCATTGTTGCGATAATTTTCTTCCTTCTCGGTGTGGTGGTCATGTATGCCATCCAACAGGGCCAAATACGGGCTATAAAATCGGTGGCAGCCAAAATGGCAGATAATTGTTTCGCCGGGCTCCAGGCATCAAATGAATTAGTCCAGAATTGTTCGGCAGCCTATGACATCACCTCAAAATGTGTTACCAACTTCCAGGCGTGCGATGTTAAAAATGCAGCTAGCCAGCTTCAAGGTCTCAATAATGACAAAATTCAATTGCAAACTAAACTGACTAGCGTGAACGACAACGCCGGGCAAATTTTAGAGGAAGCAAGAGGGGTTCTTCAAAAATGAGGATCTGAGAAAATACCCTTGTTACATTATTACGACGGCCTAAACTCAATTCATTTACACAGCATTACCTGTAATGAACCATTACAGGTTAAGAGCCTCTTGACAAGCTAAATTCTATAATGCTATTCTGACATTAGGACAACTCGTGCAGACGAGCCCTGCTGTGAAGACAGTGGGGCTTTTTTTTTTGGGACAATTGGGTGTTGATAAAAACTCCCGTTGGATTCAACACCCAAGACGGGAGTTTTTATGACAAACAAATACTACAATCAGGCAGAATCAATAGAAATAGTTCGAAAAATTGAGAGTTACGGTGCAAGATACAATTCAGATTCCGGACTCTCATTGGAAGACCAACTCCTCGCTTGTGAAGCTGTTGCCGAAAGCGCGCCGGTTATTGAACACAATGAAACAAAGAATCCTCCAGCCACAGAAGGAGAAGCTAGTCTTAGAAGCAGTTCTAGTAGTGCTTGTTATCTTAAAGTAAACGACAAGCTAGCTGACAGTCTCCATTCAGCTATTGAGCAACTGGTAAAGCTAGATTATAAATCTTCCCGCTATGAAATTGCCGAGATTTTACAGAAGACTTTTGGTGATCCCAGGAAAGAAGGCCACTGGCTTTGGTGTGCACAAAATTATACTCCTAGACCGATAATTCGTACCATAGCGGAAATATACCGCTCGTTACTACTAGGTAAATGGGCAGGTCAAACACCAGCGGACTTTTTCACTTTTCTTCTGAAAAAACGGCAAAGACGGGCGAAAATCAAGAAAGAGGGGGCCCATGCTTAGCAAGGAAGCTCTGGAGCAGTTTAAGACGCTTTATAAGCAGGAGTATGGCGTGAATCTAACCGACCAAATAGCTGAAGAATTTGGGAATAAACTGGTGACCCTTGTTAAGGCAGTTTATGGCGATAACCTCCCGGATATTGACAAGAACGGCAAAAGAGAGAAAAATGGAATCGTGCTCAAGTGAAGTGGTGGAGATTTTTAATGCCCTCATTGGACAAGTCTTCACCGACTTGAGCACACCAGTGGGGGCATTATTTATGAACACACAAGTTGCTCTCAAATACATAGGTTACGCCCGGAAAAGCTCCGAAGATAATAAAGAGCGGCAGGCGGCGTCATTGCCTGACCAGCTTTATATTATTGATGGTCTCAAAGATAAACTGGGCCTAAAGATTAAAGATGTTCTTCAGGAAAGTAAGTCTGCCCACACCCCAGAACAGCGGGATGCTTTTAAGGGCATGGTGGAAGCTATTAAGTCCGGTGAGGCTAACGCCATTGTCACCTGGCACGCTAACCGGCTGGCCCGCAACCCGGTGGACGGCGGCTACATCATCTTTTTAATGGACAGCGGCAAACTGCTGGAAATCGTCACGCCGTCACGAACCTACCACAACACGCCGGAGGATAAATTTATGCTGGGGTTGGAATTTTCTCTCTCTAAAAAGGACAGTGACGATAAAAGCATTGTGGTGTCACGGGGATTGGAGAAAAAATGTCGGGATGGCTGGCGGCCGGGCTGGGCACCAATTGGCTATCTGAATGATAAGAGGACAGAGAGCGGCTTTCGCAAAATCTATGTTGACCAGGAACGGCTGCCGTTTGTTAAAAAAATCTTTGAACTTTTTCTGGCCGGCAACTCCGTCCGGGCAATCCACCGGACAGCTTGCAAGGAGTGGCATTTGATGACCCGTCAGCATAAGCGAATCGGCGGGCACTTGCTTTCAGAGAGTGAGATTTACCGGATTTTGAATAATCCGTTCTACTGCGGCCGGTTTGAATATCCGGTGGACAGCGGCAAATGGCACAACAACAACCCCGGACTGGAGAGGGTCATCAGCGAGGAGGTTTTTAATCAAGTCCAGGTCAAACTTGGCAATGTCAGTCAGAAAACAACCAGCCACAACTATGCCTATGGCCACACCCTGCGATGTGGGAATTGTGGGTCAGGAGTAGTTATTGATGGCAAATGGCAGGTTATTTGTTCCCGGTGCCGGAAGAAATTCCAGCTCACCCGCAAGAACCCAGATCGCTGTCCCCAGTGCAGCCTACTTATTGCCGAAATGCCCCAGTCAAGAATTTCCCATTATATTTATCATCGTTGCCACCGGCACACTGACACTTCCTGCAAGGAACTAAGCGTTAGTGAGAAGCAACTGGAGAAACAAATTGACCGGAGACTTGCCGAAGTTGAACTCAATCCTAAATTTCTGGAGTGGGCGATTGAACAGATCCGCCGGATGCACGAAGACGAGAAAGGCTTCCGGGAAAGCACAATAGAAGCCACTAAGAATGCTTACGATGACGCCAGAAAGCGGTTGGATAATCTGGTGGCCCTCAAGATATCTCCGGGCAATAGTGACGGCAGTTTGTTAAACGATGAAGAGTTTAAGTCTCGGAAAGTTCCCCTGGAAGAAGAGATAAGAAATATAGAGAGTCAACTGACGAATATTGACGACCGGATGATCCGGGCTAACAATAAAACTGTTGAGGCGATTACTTTCGCTGCGGAAGCCAGGGAGAAGTTCAATAATACCACCGACCCGAAGGTGAAGCGGGACATTTTTGTGGGCTTGTGTGGTTCGCATCCGACCCTTTTAGATAAAACGGTCAATTTTGACGCCCCGTTCTATTTTGAAAAAATTGTGGAGATGAAAAAGTCGGCTCCGATGATTGGAAAAATGGTCGCATCCAACGATTGGAGCCTAGATATAACGAAAAGCGGTGACTTTTTGGTCGCCGTTCCCACTTTGTTGCGGGGCCGGAGGTCGCATCCGGACCGTCAGATTATGCACCTACCCATCTTACGATAGGGGTTGGACTATATCATGATCCGTTCTGGATCTCCGGTTTGTAGTCTCTACGGATTACCCTCGGTATTGTCCCTAATTATCAGGGGTGTCCACCGATTTAGCCGGATTTTCATTCTCGCATTCCTGCGAGACGGGCCCACTTCTACTAGCCTGACATGCAACTGTACACTACCCCGCGTTGTTAAGTTGTGGATATATTTTAACAGATTCGGCTTAATGAGGCAAGGTGGGTGGCTTATGGAGTCTTGAAATGGTATAATACTGGAGTTAGATATATTGAAAATAAGAGTATGGGCGAAAGAGTTAGCAAAATACCAGGTCGGCCGCTTGTGAAGGCCAGCGATGAAGCTATCAAGAGACTCCCAAAAAAGTCCAATGGTGAGGTTGACATTTCGTCAGTGGTTTCTCAAGAGCAGATTGACGCGGCGCGCAGGGCCGGCAAAGAGATTCATATCTTGACCGAGAAGGAATTGAAAGAGGAGCAACGGAGACAACAGGAACGGAGAAGCAAGTTACCGGCAAGCATTTTTGGGGTTTTGGGACGCCGCAGACCTTGATGGCGGAGTTTTCCAGAAAAAAACTAGTTTCCCATGGCGGGGATTTTTTGGTGCTCTGACGAAAGATGATAATATAGAAAGGACAATGAAGACATTTTTATTCGTTGATGGGACAAATTTATTCATGGGTCTATATGATTTATTTGGGGTGAGAGATATACCTAGATTCAGAGATCTTTTAAAAGACATAAACAGAGTGCAAAAAGTTGATAAGATTTTCTTTTATGCCTCATATATGTTGCCCCGAAATAATAGTGCGAAGGAAAAGGAGCTACTAGAAACCGAGGCTTTATTCTACAAAGGAGTGAAAGAAATCAGTGGGTTATATTTTTATAAAGGCCATCGCTCGCCGACATCAGGTAAAGAGAAAGGGGTGGATGTTCATCTGGCGTTAGACCTTGTTTATAACGCTTTTCTTAAAAAATGTAACCAAGTGGTAATAGTAACGGGGGATGCCGACCTCGTCTATTCCCTAGAAATTGCTAAGAAATTCGGGGCTAGAACTCATGGAATTTTTCTTCCCACGAGATTTGCCTTGGGAATTTCTTATATGGCTGACAAGGCTACTGTTCTAAATTATCTTGGAAAATTTAAACTTAGCGAACGGGAGATGCCAAAGAAGTTAAAGATTCTAGAGCTTGGAGGAATAAAAAAGACCCCGCATGCAAGCACACGGGGTAAGTGAGATAATATTAGCATAAAATATGAATATGTCAAGCAGCAGAAAGCGGGTGTTTTCTGGAATTCGGGCTAATGCCCGTCCGCATATTGGCAACTACTTGGGGGCCATTAAAGGAATGCTGGAATTGCAGGATAAGTTTGACTGTATTTTTGCCGTGGTTGATTTGCATACAATCACCACTCCCTACGATACTAAAACTCTCCGGCCCATGGTGAAAGATATTGTTTTAGATTATTTGGGATCAGGGCTGGACCCAAAAAAGTGCCACATTATCATTCAGTCTGATTTGCGGGCAGAGCACCTAGAATTGGCCTACTATTTAGGGACCATTTATCAGGTTTCCCGTCTGGAAGATTTGCCTACCTATAAGGAGAAAAAAGCCCAGCATCCGGATTACGTTAATATGGGGCTCCTTTATTATCCTGTTCTTATGGCGGCGGACATCCTGATTTATAAAGCACCGCTAGTTCCTATTGGCCAGGATCAGGAACCCCATATGGAGGTGGCGAGAGAAATGGCAAGGAAATTCAATTCTATGTTTGGCCAAACTTTTCCGGAGCCGCAAAGTTATAAAACGCCGGGACAATATGTGCCTTCCTTGTTTGGTGAAGGCAAAATGAGTAAAACTAACGGCGGCACAATTATTTTGACCGATACACTTGAGGAAATTAAAGCCATTTTGGCCAAAGCAGTGACGGATGACGGAAAAGGGGAGAGGTTTCCCGAAGCCGGTCCGGCGGCAAATCTCGTTACCTTTGTGGAGCTTTTCCAAGGCCATGATCGGGCACAACAATACCGGAGTGAATATAAAGAATCGGGAATCAAGTACCAAGAATTAAAAGCGGAATTGGCAGAAGCGATTTATAAAGAACTGGCGCCCATTCAGGAGCGGCGCAAATATTTTGAGGCCCACCCGGCCGAAGTGGAGACCATTCTGGAAGAGGGAAAAACCTACGCCAAAACCATTGCCGACGAGACATTGAGAGAGGTTCGTAGTAAAATGGGGCTATGAAGTGCGCTTTTCCTGAAAAGACTGGAGTAGCTGATTGTCCTCCTGCAATAGAACCATTCCGAGCCATTTCTCCAGATTTTTCTTGCGAAATCTGTTTGAAGGCAACCCTATTGGAGAAACCAGGACTATTAGTTTTAGCCTCAGCGTTAAATGTGGATGTAGGAGAGAAGACCCTGTTTGACCTTGCTATAGAGTACGAACTAGAAAGAAGGAACCTTCCGGTAAGGGATGTTGATGATGGCTATCCTAGGACAGATACTTTTAACATTTGGAGTCTTCTTAGTAGATAATAAGATGAGTGCGAGATTAAGTTTCACCAACACTTTGAAAAGGGGCTTAGTTGTTTCTGAACAGGAGTTGTTGGAGCCGAATGAAGCTAGGAACAGGGAACCAATTATTGGTGCCGTGGAGGTAGCAACAAGACTAAATGAAATGTCTGTTACAGCTAGAGGCTTAGAGCAGGGTGAATTACGCGACCACCTGATCAGTGTTATTCGTCTTGGCGATGGTTGTCTCAAGGAATTTTTGGGATCAGAGAGGGAAGTGGGTGTATTTAAGGAAATTGTTGGCTTAGAATGTTAACTTACAGCCTCGGCCGCGAAAAGTGAGAAGAACTGATTTGGGAGTGGCGGTTGCCAGTTTTTGCCGCAGGCGATGGAGCATTTGGTCCAGGGCATGATCGTTGACTTCATACTGCTTGTTCTTCCAGACCGCTTCGATCATGTCTTCCCGGCTAGCAAAGTCACCTTTCTCAATTAAAAACTTGGCCAAGAGAAACTCCTGTTTGCTAAGTTTTTGGGAAAACTTAATTGGTCCAACAATTTCCCCATCGTCTTCTGAACTTCCCAGAAACTTGGCGACATAAGGATCACTATTCCACTCGCGCCCATCCAGGGTTAAATTAGTCAGTTTTTTAATTAACCGGGGAACACCGCCGGCCTGGTTAATAATCGTCTTTTTTTGCATGGGGCAAAGTTTCCCTTGACGCATTTTAAGAATCTCTTCCAAGAAGTCCTTTGCGTCGGTGGGCGATAGTGGCGGCAGGTGGTAGATATTCTCTAAGAGAAAATGGTTAATGGGAGGAAGATCTAGAGGGATATTTGTAACAAAAAGGAAACTAATATTGGGTCGCATCTTATCGCGAAGTGCTTTAATTTGGTAGACAAAATTTTGTTTATCCGGGTCAGATAATCGCTCGGTATGGTCGAAAAAGATAATGGTTTTTTGCTCGGACGGGGACAGGGTGGGCAGGATGCCTTCTTCCAAATTGAAACGCAGCAGCTTTACTTCGTCTCTAAAATATTGCTGGCGAACGCCGGGGACATCAAAAATTAGGTCCAGAAGGGTGGTTTTGCCCATCCCCGGATCGGCCAGAAGAAGGACCGACTGGCCGGAATTAAGAATTTTAGCCAATTGAATGCAATCCTTTTGGCGAAAGTTCCTAAGTAGTTTCATACCTCACAATTATATCACCGAATGAATGCGAATTCATGTTGGTAGACAATTGTAAGTTCATTATCAAGCGGTGTAATTAAGAGAATGACAAAATTGACATTGCTATGGAAGAGTTGAGTTTTGAAAAAAACAAGGAAATGACAGTTAGGACCTACGAGGATCGTATTGCTAACGATCCTTTAAGGGGAGATTTTGACCCGACGAAAGATTTTAAAGGAGAAGTCTTTGTGGATATTGAGTGGTACAACGCTGATACTAAGAAAAAGACTGGAGAAGTGGAGAAGGCAGTTCGGGTTACAACCTGCCCCTATGGTGATTCAGATCATTGCGTTTGGCGCTTTGGGCCAACAATAACCGGTGATCAAATCTGTACGGCAGTGCGGCTGGTTGCTCATAATTTAGAGCGGGATGTCGTGATTGAAGAAAATCCCCGATGCAAGGCTCATATTGCCCACATTGATCGACCGGCTGGTTGGTGGAGGAGGTGAGTTATGGGAAAAGAAGAGGGACTTTTGACTGAAAAAGAAGTGAGGCATCCAGGTTGTGGGATGGGGACAGAAAACGCCTGTTTCGCCTTATCAAGGAATGTCGATGGTTGGGTTTGCTTGCTATTGGCGAACCCGAACATGGCCCAAATGGCAGGGATTAAATTGGGCTGGCGAGTTAATGTTGACTCAATAGACGAAAAAGCTTGGTGTCCAAAAGGTGTACTAGATAATTCTAAAAAACCAGAAGAATAAACGTGGTAAAATTCCCCTGTGAAACCACAGATTGATTTTAGCGATTTTTCCAAGCTTGATCTCAGGGTGGGGGAGATAATAGAGGCGCGGGAAGTGGAAGGAAGCGAGAGATTAGTGGAATTGAAGGTTAATTTTGGAGAATTTCAACGAGTAATTTATGCCGGGATTAAACAGTGGTACACCCCAGAATCGTTAAAAGGGAAAAAATTAATTTTCGTGGTGAATTTGGTGCCAAAAAGGTTTAAGATAGGGGATCGGGAACTGGTCAGTGAAGGGATGTTAGTTGCGGCCGGAACCGACGAAGCCATTTTATATAACTTTGACAAAGATGTTTCCCCAAACACCATCATCAGGTAAACGAAACGGCAATGGCAACGGGAAAAAGGCCACCCGCGTTTTTAAAATGGAGATGCGGTTTGACCTAAAGAACCTTATTCTCTACGCCCTGGTGATCTTGTTGGTGATCCTCACAATCAGCAGTTTCATTGATAACCAACCACAAAATAAAGTGGAACCGATTTCCCAGGTGCTGGCCGACGCCAAGGCCGGCAAGGTTTCCCGAATTGAGGTTTCCGACAGCGACCTGACGGTGAAGTATAAAGACGGAACTATTGTCGATTCCCGCAAGGATCCCAATCAGGATTTGAATCAAACGCTTTTTTCTAAGGACCAGCTGGCGCTCGATCCTAGCAATATTACTTTAGTCAACCAGAACGACATTACTAAGAATTTCTGGGTAAATACTTTTCTCCAATTTGGGCCAATAGTCCTTTTTTTCGTGCTAATCTTTTGGCTTTATCGGCGGCAAATGGCCGGGACCAACTCCCTTTTTTCCTTCGGTCAGAGCCCGGCCAAACTATATAACAAAGCCATGCCCAAAGTGACTTTTAAAGACGTGGCTGGGGTTGATGAGGCCAAACGGGAATTGGAAGAAGTGGTCGATTTTTTGAAAAACCCCAAGAAATACGCGGCCTTAGGAGCAAGGACGCCCAAAGGGGTTTTGTTGGTGGGGCCAAGCGGAACTGGGAAAACGCTTTTGGCCAAGGCCGTGGCCGGGGAGGCGGGGGTGCCGTTTTTCTCCATGGCCGGCTCGGAGTTTATGGAAATGTTAGTCGGAGTTGGGGCCTCCAGAGCCCGCGATCTCTTTCAGACGGCCAAAAAGAACAAGCCGGCAATTATCTTTATCGACGAGATTGATGCCATTGGTCGGACCCGGTCCCTAGGGGCAATCGGCGGCCATGATGAACGGGAGCAGACCCTAAACCAGATTTTAATCGAAATGGACGGATTTGAACCCAACGAACAAGTGGTGGTGATTGCGGCAACTAATCGCGGCGATCTTTTGGATCCGGCACTGCTTCGCCCGGGGCGTTTTGACCGCCGGGTGGTTTTAGATTTGCCCGATAAAGAAGGCCGCCTGGCGATTTTAAAGGTGCATATGAAGAATAAGCCGTTTGAGGAGGAGATCGACTGGGACAAGGTGGCCAAGCGAACGGTTGGTTTTTCTGGAGCGGATTTGGAAAATATGCTTAACGAGGCGGCCATTGAAGCGGCCCGCCATGACCGGACAAAAATTGCCATGGAGGACATTGAAGAGGCCGCCACTAAAGTGAAACTGGGTCCCCAAAAGAAACGAATCCAAAGTGATTTGGACAAAAAAATGACCGCCTATCACGAGGCCGGCCACGCCATCGTCACCCATGAACTGCCGCATATGGACCCGGTGCACCGGATTAGCATTGTGTCCCGCGGGATGAGCCTGGGCCACACTTTAATTCCGCCCACCGCCGACCGGCTCCACGAAACCAAATCCCATTTAGTCGAACAAATTGCTGCCATGTTGGGTGGCCGGGCGGCCGAAGAAATGGTTTTTTCCGAGATGACCACTGGGGCAGCCTCGGACATTTCTCAAGCCACCGGGATTGCCCGGGAGATGGTGATGGAGTTTGGAATGAGCGCTTTAGGTCCGATTAATTTCGGAGCAGAGGAGCAAAGTTATATGGGAAAAACCTATCTGGAACCGCAAAAATTGTCGGAGGAAATGGCGGGGAAGATTGACGAGGCAGTGCGCAAATTAATTGATGACGGCTACAAACTGGCAGTTTCCATTTTAAAGAAAAACCGCAAGCTTCTGGATAAGGTGTCAGCAGAACTGATTGCCAAAGAAACTCTGGAAGGGGAGGAGTTTGAAAGACTCATGGGCCATGAGAAAAAAGGGATCACAACAAGTTGAGGTCGATGTTAGTGGATTACTGGCGGACACAAAAAATACCGTGTTCGCTTTCTCCAATGGTGATAATTTTAGCATCTTAATCCCCGGCAAGGCAAAGCGACTTATTTTACAAGCTCATCGGCGATCAGCAAGTCGCCCTAAGGATTTTCCTTTTTATTTTAGAGATGGGGTTAACGGATAAAAAATAAGACCGAGGATTCTTGCGAATCGACTTGGGTCAAAGCAACTTATTGGGTTGGTTCCCCAAGCTACGGTCTTTGTAAAAGATAGTACAATAAATTATGGAGAATGTCAAGTTAGTTCTCATTGACGGGCATGCGATTTTGCACCGGGCCTATCATGCTCTGCCGCCGCTGACGAGCCGGACTGGTCTGCAAACTAATGCCGTTTATGGCTTTGTCACCATGCTGCTGCGGGTGTTGGCGGATTTAAAGCCGGACTATTTGGCGGTGGCTTTTGACCTTCCCGCCCCCACGTTTCGCCAGCAGCTTTATACGCAATATCAGGGTAAACGACCGGAGATGGAAGGCAATCTGACCAGCCAAATCCCCCTGGTTCATAAACTCCTGGAGGCTCTAAAAATTTCTTTTTTCGAAGTGGCCGGTTTTGAAGCGGACGACATCATTGGCACTTTAGCGCAGCAGGCAAACTGCGAGGTAGTTATTGTCACCGGGGATCGGGATATGCTTCAGTTGGTGAACTCTCATGTTAAAGTCTGTGTGCCGGTTAAGGGATTATCAGAAACTAAAATTTATGATGAAGTGGCCGTACGCGCCGAATTCGGAGTTCTCCCCCATCAATGGGTGGATGTTAAAGCCCTTAAGGGCGATGCTTCTGATAACTATCCCGGGGTAGCAGGGATCGGGCCAAAGACTGCCGAAAAGCTTATTGCCCAGCTTGGCACATTAGAAAATTTGTATAAAAATCTGGATAAAGTTGAGCCAAAAATTGCCAAAAAACTGGCCGAGGGAGCCGAGCTGGCCGGGCTGTCGCAAAAATTGGCGAGGATTGTTACTAATGTTCCGGTTCATCTTGATTTGACCAGCGCCCAGGTGCAAGACATCAACTGGCAAAATGGGGTTAAATATATGAAGGAGACACTGGGTTTCAAAACTATCGTTGAGCGGGTGGAGAAAGAACACATTAAAAATAATGCTCAATTGAAATTTATATGAAGATCGCCTTGGTTCATGACTATATTAAAGAGTTCGGGGGGGCGGAGCGGGTTTTAATGGCCCTGCACGAGATATTTCCCGACGCGCCAATCTACACCGCTTTTGTGACGCCGGGTTCCACCGCCGCCCGTGCCTTTGCCGGAGCTCGACTTATCCCGTCTTGGGCCAACTGGTTGATCCGCTACAAAAATCTTCATAGCTCCCTGCGCTTTCTGGTCCCGCTGATCTGGGAGAGTTTTGATTTTTCAAAGTATGATTTGGTGATTCTTTCCAGCAGCGGCTATCTGACCAAACCAGTGCGCATTCCCAAACATGTGCGAGTAATTTGTTATTGTCACACTCCGCCGCGGTTTTTATACGGCTATCCGGGGATGGACTACCGCAAGTATTGGTATGCCCAAGTTTATAAAGTCATAATTAGCCATTTCCTTCGGCTCTATGATTGGTTTGGAGCACAACGAGTTGATGCGTTTTTAGCTAATTCTCATGAAGTTGCCAGGAGGATTAAAAAATTCTATCGAAAGGATGCAGTGGTAATTTATCCCCCAGTAGATTTGCAAGACGTGGTCTTGCGAGGCAAGACCACGTCTTATGAAAGTGGTTATTTTCTTGTGGCCGGGCGCGTTGCCAGTTTTAAGGGGGTCGATTTGGCAATTGAAGCCACCGGAAAATTAGGAGCCAGTCTCAAGGTAGTGGGCGAGTATTCCGGCATCTTCACTGAACAAAAAAACATTGAAAAGCTGGCTCACAAGAATGTTGAATTTCTCGGCCGGGTGCCGGATGAACAGTTAGCGGGCTTATATAAAAACGCCACGGCTTTTCTGGCCTTGGCGAAGGATGAAGATTTTGGGATCACGCCGGTGGAAGCGATGGCGGCAGGAACGCCAGTGGTGGCCTACGGCTCCGGGGGCTATCTAGAGACGGTGGTGGAAGGCAAGACGGGAACATTCTTTTCCGACTATAATGTTGAAAGCCTGGTGGAAGCAATTAAGCGAGTGGAGAAGATGAAAATTAAAAAAGCAGACTGTCAAAAACAGGCGGCTAAGTTCTCAAAAGAAATATTTATTAAAAAGATGAAGGAGCTAGTCTATGCCGGAGTTACCAGAAGTTGAGACCATTAGGACACAATTGGCCGACAAATTGATCGGCCGGACGATCGTGGACGTTGACGTCCGGCTGGCCAAGATGTGGGAAGGTTCTAGGGATCAGGTTCTAGGTTCTAGAATCACTGATGTCCAAAGGAGAGCTAAGATTATAGTTTTGAGATTGGATAACGGGAAAAATATCGTGGTTCATCTCAAGATGACCGGACAATTAGTTTATGGCCATGGCACCGCCGAAACAATTTCTTTCTCTCAGGGGATTCCCTTTGCCGGGATGACACTGCCGGGCAAAACCACCCACGTAATCTTCAGCCTGGACAACAATGCGAAATTATTTTTCAACGATATGCGCCAATTTGGCTGGGTCCGCGTAATGAGCAATGAGCAATTGGCAATGAGCAATGAAAAATTTGGGCCGGAGGCGTTAGGAAAAGAATTTACTCCGGAATATTTAGCTAAGATCTGCGCCAATTGGGGCCGGCCGATCAAGCTGCTTTTGATGGAACAGGGCAAGATCGCCGGGATTGGCAACATTTATGCCAACGAGGCCCTTTGGTGCGCGGGAATTTCACCGATGAAGAGAGCCAGAGAGCTGGAAAGCAGGAAAGTGGGAGAGTTGCACAAGTGTGTAAGAGAAGTCCTAGAGAAGGGGCTAAAATATGGCGGCAGCAGTGCCGCCGACGAAGCATTCGTGAATGTGGAGGGCAAAAAGGGCCATATGCAGGAACACTTTGTGGTCTATCAAAAACAGGGCCAACCTTGTCCCCGTTGTGGAAAAACTATTACTGTGAGCCGCCTCGGCGGCCGGGGAACATTCTTCTGCCCTAAGTGTCAGAAGTAGTTAGACACCCTTCATATTTGCGATTGTCTTAGTGATATTTTCAAGAAGGGGTAGTGCTAGAGCCTCCAAACATGGCCTACAATTTTGGATAACAATAAGGCGACCCTCTAAATCGTGTATGCCACCGTCACGACTTGCTGGTCTTTCTTCATGATGAGAGCAGTAAAAGATAGCTGGCTCGTCAGAGAACTCTCCTTCGTGCATTTGGCCTATTCTCTCTCTCTCTGCTTTATTTGTCAAGCCGGGACAGGTAAAATGGGGACGTGCTGAAAAAACTGTCGTTGCAAAATTTCCGAAATTACACCAAGCGGGAATTTGGATTTTCCCCGGGGACTACGCTGATTGTTGGAGATAATGCCGTGGGCAAAACCAATGTTTTGGAGGCAATTTATGAATTAGCCACCGGCAAAAGTTTTCGGGCGGAAAACGAGCGAGAGCAGACAAGAGTGGGAGAGAAAGTAAGTAGGATAGTAGGAGAGTTGGATGACACAACTTTGGAAATTATTTGGGACGGACGGGAGAGATTTCAGAAACTATATCGGGTTAACGGGGTGGGAAAGCGGCTGGTGGATTTTGCCGGCTGGCTGCGGGTGGTGGCTTTTTCCCCGCAGGACATTGAAATCGTGGCGGACTCCCCATCCACCCGGCGCCAGTATTTAGACTTGGTTTTGGCCCAAGCGCACAAGGACTACCGCCTGGCGGCTTCTATCTATGAACGGGCGCTGCGGGCGCGAAATCGGCTCTTACGAGTGGCTAGGGATCAGAGGCTAGTGACCAGGACACAATTTGACTATTGGGATAAGCTGCTTATTGAGAATGGCGGGATCATTCACCAAAGACGCAAAGTATTTCTCGATTTTTTAGGATTGATTTATGACCACAGTGTCATTTCCGCCGAACGGCTGGAAAAGTACCGTGCAGAAGAAGTGGCTGCAGCCATGACACTGGTCGGCCCGCACCGCGATGATTTTAAAGTGATTATCAATGGTAAGAACATGAAGAGTTTTGGTAGCCGGGGAGAGCAGCGCCTGGCCATCTTTGACATTAAACTGAAGGAGTTGGATTATGTGGAAAAAGCGACCAATGAAAAACCATTGCTTCTTTTGGATGACATTTTCTCCGAGTTAGACCCGACTAACCGCCACCGCATTTTGGAAGTGATTCCTAAACAGCAAACCATTATGACAACCACTGACCTTCACTTGGTGCAAAAGTCGCACTTGTCAGGATTTTCGCTGTGTCGGCTGCCTTCTTAACGGTGACTTTATCTCCTGTTTCCAGACTAATTAGCTGCGGATTGTTGTCGGCGGATAAAACGGCCGGGCCACGGGTGATGGCAACAGAAATCTGGGCGTTTTCAGCAAGAATTTTTTCCCGGATTTTCAAATTATGGACATTATTAAAAGCCAGGCCGATCCCTTTAGTAAATGTGGTCTTGGTGATGGAATAAAAATAGGCAGTGGAGCCAAAGGGGGTGGCAATAACAACACCGTCACCGATTAACTCCGGCTCATTGTCAACAGTAAATCTGATGGCACCATTTGGGGTTTGGTGGGCGATAACGACATCGTTGAGAGCTGTGACGGCTTTTCCGTTGACGGTGGCTTCTAGTTTTAAAAACTCTTGAGTCGGCAATTTGTGGTTGACGAAAAGTTTTAAGAGTTCTTCGTTGGGCAACGGACTGCAATGAAAGCAGGTGCCGCTGTCGCGCAGATAGAGCTTGGGAACCTCCGGCCAGTCCCGCTCCGCCCCCAAAAATGTCCCATCCCCGCCAAAAGTGATAACTACCTCCGGATTCTTCCGGACAATCTCCAGCCCGAAAGACTTAACCAGATTTTCTATTTCTTGGGGGTAGCTTCCATGCCGGCCATAAAGCAGCACTTTCATGATGCCAATTTACACCAAACCTTGCTTGGTGTACACTGATCTTAATGTTATCGGGGCAAGAAAGAAAATTGCGATTTCGCTCTTCAGCCAGAATTCGTCTTCTTTCATTTCTTAATCCGGACTTTGCTCGGCGGATGCATGATCAGCAGCGCCTACAGCTGGAACAAAGATATCCCCAATTACGCCAAAATTTTGGTTCGACAGGATATAGGTCTACTTATACCACTTAGCCTGGAGATTATAAAGTTTGGCATAGTGGCCGGAGAGGCGCATTAACTCTTCGTGACTGCCTTGTTCCACCACCTCGCCTTTATGTAAAACAATAATCTGATCTGCCAGTCGAACGGTGGAGAAGCGGTGGGAAATTAAAATAAGAATTTTCTTCCGGGTTAAGGCCATAATTTTGTCAAAAATTTCCTCTTCCGCTTTGGGGTCCACATTGCTGGTCGGCTCATCCAGGATGACGATGTTTGCCCGGCGAAAAATTGTCCGGGCCAAGGCAATTCGCTGCAGTTGGCCGCCGGAAGGAGTGATGCCACCTTCCAAGTCGCGCTGCAGGGGAGTGTCATAGCCGGCTTTTAACGATTCAATGTAGTCGTGGATACCCGCCTGTTTGGCAGCATCGACAATTTCCGAGAAATTACTTAATCGGGCGGGATCGCCGTAGCCCACCGCTTCCTTAGCCGAAAACGAATAGGTTTCAAAGTCCTGAAATAAAACCGCCATATTGCGCCAATAGGAGACCTCGTCATAATTGTTGATGTTGACTCCGTTAAACAATACTTCTCCCTTAGTCGGTTGATAGAAGCGCCCCAACAATTTAATTAGAGTGGTTTTCCCGGCACCGTTTTCCCCGACAATAGCGATGTTATCGGTTGGGCTGATTTTCAAGTTTATTCCTTTAAGAACCCAGGAGTTGTTTCCCGGATAGCGAAACCAGACATCTTTAAATTCAATCCCGGCCAGGGGTTTCAGAGAAACTTTTTTCTTGCCGTTTGACATTTGCGGTTTCAGGTTCATTAGCCAGACAAAGTCAATAACATAAAGATAGTGCTCGTAGATCTGAAGGATATTGCCAATCAGATCGACGAAATAGTTACTGAAATTATTGTAGGCATTAAAAATAAGCTGGGCGGTTCCCAAAGTCATCCGGGCAAAAATAACCTGGATAAATAGCCAAATGTCCAGCCCCCCGGAAAAAATCCAGGGTGGGATGCTGAAAATACTGTCGAAAATAACCCAGTTGGTTCGCAACTTAGCTCGCGGCATCACCACTTCATCTTGGAGAGTGTGCATCTTGTCAACGAGACTTTTAGTGTTGCCCAGCAGTTTAGCCTCCATCGGGTTACGCGGACTAACTAACAAGTGAAGAATCATTCCCCAGACCCGATTCTTGTTGGCGGCCTGACTGTTGAGGTCATAATCCTTTTTAGTCATAACCCGGTCATAAGCTAAAACCGGCAGCTGAAGGATAATGATGACAACAAGGAGCAGGGGGCTAAACAAAAAGATTGGTGCCAAAGAGGAGATAACCCCGGACAGGTTTTGGGGTACTTGGGCCATAACATAAACTAATCCCCATAATCTTTGGTAGCCCTCTTTTTTTATTTTTTCAAATCGATCCCGAAACTCCGGACTTTCGATAGTGACGATGTCCAGGGTGCCGAATTTTTGGCTTAAGGTTCGGTCCATGTAAGCATCGGCTGAGAGATTGAGGCGAAAACGGAAAGTGTTAGTTAGTGAGGAGGCCACCTGGCGGATGATGTTAACCAGGGTGAGGAGGATAATAAACACTGCCACTTGGTAGACAGCCTGGACCCGTTCGGGGTCGGATTTGGGGATTGCCCCTAAAGAGGTGTCAATGATGGCTTTGCCCAGATAGAGAGTGGGCAGAGTAGTGAGACCCCAAATGGTTCCCAGCACCATGACGCCAAGGAGGATCACTGGTTCCACGGCCCAGATTATCTTAAAGGCCTCCTTGAAAACAAAAATGATTTGCCCGACAGCGGAAAAAGAAATCCGCGGCGGCTTTAGTTTGGAAATTTTGGCCATACTGCTTGATTATACGTCGTAGCGGTTGCGGGGAAAATTAGGTAGAATGATGACATGAAGCAGTTCCTTCTCATTCTTCGTGGCGGGCCATCTTCTGGTAAAACGTCTATCTCTAACTTGATATCTGAGAGAGTCGCGAAGGTAGCCAGAATTAGAGTTGATAGCCTGATTGCTTGCTTGTTACCCCAGGCTTATTCAGTAAGTGATTGGATTGAAGTCAGACCACTGGGCCACGAAATGGCTAGAAACCTAGCTAAATTATTGTTGCACCAAGGTTATAATGTGATTATTGAGGAGATGTTCCCAGAGCACGAATTTATTACGAAGTTGGTGCAGATAGGTGAGCAGGAGGCGCAAAAAGTTCTGGTCGTAGAATTAACGGTTGACTTGAATGAGGCACTTCGCAGGGAGGAAGTGAGGGGTGATATTAACATTGATCGAAGAGGCGAAATAGAAAAACTTATCAATACGATAGCGGCTAATTCGTACCCCGATAGTCTTCGGATCGATAGTGCCAAGAAGAGGATCGAAGAAATTTCTGAACAGATAATTAATAACCTCAAATCGTAATCTTCCTTTTGCGGGAAAATAGCGGTAAAATATTCACAACAAGATGCTGAAACAAGTTCAGCATGACAAAAAGATAGCCCGTCCGCCGCACGGGCGTTAGGGCATAATTATTGTAGCATGTATCAGCCAAAATTTACTATCACCTCAAAGTTATTAAAGGATATCGGGTTGGTGGAAGGGGCCAAAGCAGTGATTGAGGGGGCGGCGCTCCTACCGGCCTGGGAAGCAAAGTTTGTCGAAGATGCCCAACTGCGGGCGGTGCACTACGGCACTCATGTCGAGGGCAACGAACTTAACTTGGAAGAGGTGAAGAAAGTGATGGAGGGAAAAGAGATTGTGGCCCGCGATCGGGACGTTAAAGAAGTAGTTAATTATCGCAAGGTGTTGGATTATTTAGAGAAGCTGTCGGGTGAGAAGAATATTTATAATCAGGACACCCTAAGAGAGCTTCATAAATTAACAGTGGCGGGGATCATTCCCGAAGAGGAAGTGGGGAAGTGGCGCAAAGTGCAGGTGGTGCTGCGCGATGTTTTAACGGGCGAAATCGTCCATCGGCCGCCCCCGGCCGTGGAAGTGTCCTACCAAATGGAGGACTTTTTTGACTGGATTAATGATCCCTCCACCCGGGATCTGCACCCGATTATTAAGGCCGGCGTGACCCACTACGCGATTGTCAACATCCACCCGTTCACCGAGGGCAATGGCCGGGTTTCCCGGGCGATGGCGACCTTAATTCTTCTAAACGAGGGTTATGACATTCGAAAACTCTTTTCCTTAGAAGAATACTATGACAAGAACGTCGGGGCCTACTATTATGCGATTAAAACCGCCGACCAAAACCCGGATCATGATGTCACCCAATGGTTAGAATATTTTGTCGAAGGAGTAGCAATTGAGTTTAATCGGGTCCGGGAGCAGGTCCAACATCTGTCCCTAGATTTAAAACTGAAAGCCCAGGCGGGCAAACAAATTTTTCTTAACCAACGCCAGGTGAAAATTGTGGAACACATTGAAAAAATTGGCTACCTTTCCAACCAAGAGTTTAAAGACGTCCTACCGATGGTCTCCGAAGACACGGTTCTTCGCGACTTAAAAGATCTGATGGAGAAGAAAATAATTAAGAAAAAGGGCAAAACCAAAGCGGCGAGGTATATGATGAAGTAGCCATGACTTTTTCTAAACTAGCTGAATATTTTTCCAAATTGGAGTCGACGGCGTCGAGAAATAACATGGTCGAGATTTTGGCGCAGTTGTTTGCCGAGGCAGGGACGGATGAAATTGACAAAATTGCCTATCTTCTTCAGGGCCGGGTGGCGCCGCTGTTTGAACCAATCGAGTTTGGAATGGCCGACAGAATGGTGATTCGAGCCCTGGCCAAGGCCTATGGCGTCTCCGGTGAAAAGGTGACACAAATGTTTAAAAAGAGCGGAGACCTGGGGGAGACGGCACAAGAGCTCCGAAAGGGTTGCACCCTGAAACAGGGTGCAACCCTCCAGGTTGGCGAAGTTTTTGAGAAATTAACAGTGATTGCTGATTCCAGCGGCGAGGGATCGGTGGAGAAAAAGATCGGGCTGCTGGCCGACCTGTTGGCCGGAAGTGATGGGCTATCAGCGCGGTATATTGCCCGGATTCCGGTGGACAAACTTCGGCTGGGCTTTTCTGACATGACGATGCTGGAAGGGTTGTCTTGGATGATCGACGGGACAAAAAAGCACAAGGACAATATTGAAGCGGCCTATGATGTGCGCCCCGATCTGGGAGTGATTGCCCAAGAAGTTAAACAGCGGGGGGCCAATATTAAAATCGAGCCGAAAGTCGGCACGCCGATTTTAGTGATGCGGGCGGAACGGCTGGCCTCCACCGCCGAGATTCTGGAAAAAATGGGGGGAAAATGCGCGGTGGAACCAAAACTCGATGGCCTGCGAACTCAGTTGCACTTTATTAAAAACTTGGATTTTGTTAGGTTATTCAGTCGCGGGCTCGAGGATGTGACGGCAATGTACCCTGACTTAGTGGCGGCAGCCAAAAAAGAGATTGCCGCCAACGAGGTGATTTTAGATGGGGAAGCCATTGGTTTTGATCCCAAAACCGGCAAATACTTGCCTTTCCAGGAAACTGTCCAGCGCAAACGGAAATATGACGTGGCGGCTTTTGCCGGCAACGTGCCGCTGCGGCTGGTGGTGTTTGATTGTCTTTATTTAAACGGCGAAAGTTTAATAAACAAGCCATACGGGTTCCGCCGAAAAATTGTGGAGGAGATGCTGAAAAGATTTCAGCATGACACCATTATCATTCCCGCCGAAATGGAGGTTGTGCAGTTGGCCGAGCGCCTGGAAGCCCTTTTTCAGCAGGCGCTGAATAAAAATTTAGAAGGAATTATGGTGAAGAAACTGGACGGCGTTTACCAAGCCGGGGCCCGGGGCTGGAACTGGATTAAACTAAAAGGCAGTTACACCAAGAAATTAAATGACACGATTGACGCCGTGGTCATGGGCTATGACTTTGGCCAGGGGAAAAGAAATAAATTTGGCGTCGGATCGTTTTTAATTGGCGTTTATGACAAAAAAACTGACTCATATAAAACAATTAGTAAGGTAGGAACGGGGTTAACCGACAAAGAGTGGCGGGACCTGAAAATTAAAAGTCAAAAATTAAAAGTCAAAAGTAAACCAAATAATTATGACGTCAATAAACTAATGGTTTGTGATGAGTGGCTTGAGCCACAAATCGTGGGGGAGTTTCGAGCCGATGAGCTGACTAAATCACCGATGCACACGGCCGGCTATGCTTTGCGTTTTCCTCGCCTCGAACGCTGGCGGGAGAAGAATCCAGAAGACACGACTAGCTTGAAGGAAATTTTAGAGATGGTTAAGCTGCAAAAAAGTTAGGGGCGGATGGCGGTTCTGAAGAGGGGATTTTTAGGGCGAATATCAATTCGGTCTTCTCTGTCAATAATTTTTGGCGTAAGCCTTCGCGCAACAGTTGGCGGTATTCTGGACTCTGGCGCCAATTAGGGAAAAAGGTGAGACCGGCTTCCTCAAAATCTTTTTGATGAAGAGCAACAAGTTGCTCATTTGCCAAGACAGTGACGTCGTTATCTTGTGGAGTAAGAACTATCTGTCTCAAATCGGCTTAGTTTTTCGAAGCAGTCAACAAGAGATTTCCCTAACAGCAACCCGCCCGAATTCCCGATTACCAATTTTCATACGACTTGTTTATATAACTCTTCTGGCCCCTTGTCAATTGATCAACTGTGTTGACAACAAGCTTCTTAAATGAAACACTGGTTATGGTGTTTATTCGACCAAGTATTGTTTCGGGGTTGCTGGTTGACCTAGCAGCAGGATTTTTTCTAACGGCGGCTGTGCCACCGATTATCTTTAGTAATCAGGCAATTTTAGAGACGTTGACCGTGACGGCCCGGTCGATAATCTCCGGGCTAGTTTGTCTCATTTTATCGGAATCAGTTTTGCAGGCTGAAGGTGGTGAATTATGACGACAAACGCATTAACGAACTTTTTGGCCAGTAACACAACGTTCGCGTTGATATTGGCGGTTTTTGTGTTGCTCTATCTTTTTTATTTAAGAACTGATAAAAATAATAAGAGGAAGAAATGAGGTGAGAATAATGAAATCAAATTTGGATCCGAAAGTTGAATCCGCTTTGTGCTATGTGCCGTTTATTGGCTGGATTGCAGCGATCATTTTCTTAATCATTGAGAAGAACGCTGATGTTCGGTTCAATGCGGCCCAAGGTCTAGTGCTGATGGTTGGTATCTGGATCGTAATGTTTTTGATGGGTGTGACCATCATTCTGGCGATCCTGACCCCAGTTATTTGGCTGGCCAGCATAATTTTGGAAATTGTGTTAGCAGTTAAAGCCTACCAGGGCCAGAAAGTGCTTTTGCCGGTGATCGGCCCCTGGGCACAAAAATTGCTGGGTAAAGTCGCAGCAAAGTAAGACCTATTATATCTAAGCGGCGGTCCGACATGACGTCGGACCGTCTTTTAGTGGTAAAATGAGCCAATGGCAAAACTAATTATTGGTTTAGGAAATCCCGGTGCAAAATATAGCAGGAACCGACACAATGTCGGGCACATGTTTGTGGACGCAACTCAAAAGTCAAAACTCAAAAGTCAAAATTTAAATCAAAAGTTTAAAATTATTAAGACAGATGTTTTTATGAATGACTCGGGGACCTTCGTGAAATGGGCAATGGGCAATGGGCAATGGGCAATAAATGATCTCTATATTGCCCATGATGACCTGGATCTTCCTCTGGGGCAGTATAAAATTCAGTTCGGGGTGGGGCCAAAAGTGCACAACGGTGTGGCCTCGGTGGAGGACGAGTTGGGTACCAAGGATTTTTGGCGCATAAGAATCGGGGTTGACAGTCGTCAGCCCGAAAGCCGGAAAGCCGGAAAGCAGTTTGTTTTAGAGGATTTTACCAGTGAAGAGTTAGAAACTTTGAAAGGAGTGTTTGATGCAATCGCTAAAGACCGTTCTTTCCCGCATTAATTTAGACGACCAGGACAAGTTTTTGTCTCGTGAATTCCAAAAGTATGGGATTTATCTCGCAGAGCGGTTGGGGGACATGGTTCACAAGCCCCTCTATATTAAGATGGCCAAAGAAATTGACAGAAAAATTTTAGATCAGGCCCTGTCTTTTGTCCTTGACGCCAACGCCCGGAGCAAAGCAAGATTATTTATGTGGAAAGTCACACAAATAAAAGCAATAAAACAATAAATCAGTAACCCAATGAATTGTTTTTCGCGAATCTACGAAATAACCAGAGAGATTCCGGCGGGGAAAGTTTCCACCTATGGCCGAGTGGCTAAAATTGTTGGGACGACGCCGCGGGTGGTGGGCTTTGCCCTGCATGCTAATCGAGACCCCAAGACTCCCTGCCACCGGGTGGTGGATCGCCACGGCCGATTGGCCCCGAACTTCGCTTTCGGGGGAGTCAGAGAACAATATCTAAAGCTGAATGATGAAGGAATAAAATTTTTGGACGAAACTCACGTTGATCTTGACAAATATCTCATAGGATAGTAATATAAGTACTATTATGATTGACTGGGTAAAAGAAGGAGAAAAGATACTGTCTCGTTCCAATTTGAGTGCCCAAGAAAGAACTCTCATGGAGGCACACCTTGGAACGGTAAGATTGTCTGCCCAGGCACTTGCAGAAAGACGGCATGAAAATGTAGTCAAAGCACTTAAAAGTGAGCCTTATAATCCTAACGTAGTTACCGACTTCTGGCAATCTCTTTTGACAGCTACTGATATTGTTCAATGTCCCTACAGCTTGACAGAGCTCAGAGGTCTTGCTAAAAAGGAACGAGGACCAGTCTATATACCTAATTTTACTTATCCAGAGTTAGGGCAAAAGTTCCCCCATTTGAGTAGCTGGGCAGTAGCTAAAGGCAGCACTATAAAAGATGAAAGAGAAACCGCTGGTTGGACCGACATAGAGATAGTGTTAGAAGCTCCTTACAGAAATACTACTGAAAGACAATTGCAAGAGAGATTTGCCAATGAGGGAAGAGTTGGGGCAAGACTTAAAGTTGGTGTTTTGGCATCCGAGGCAAGTAAACTCTTGACAGATCATTATCTCGATGAGGGACCTACCTGGTCTCGTTATCTCGGGTCTCGCCATGTTGGTCAGGTTGTCTACGCCTGCTTCGGCTCGGATGGTGGCTTGCACGTCCATTCGTATTTGGAGCCCGGGGATGTCCTTCAGGATATAGGCGGTCGCTCTGAGGGAGTGAGATAGACTTTTGTTTTTGTCCCTTTATTCTTTCGGTCAATGATTCCTTCTGTCATTTGGCAGTTCGGACACCGAAATTGAAAGTATACTGGAAAAACAAGACACTCCTTGCCTTAGTTTTAGTGGAGGTGCTTTAGAGCTTCTCCCGAATAAAATTCAGTGACAATCCAACAAAATTGGAGAATCATAGTGTTAAAGACAAAACAAGGCAAATTGTCAACGCCAACTTCAACTCGAATGGTAACTTGAACGTCAATTCGAATTTGAAGCCCGAGGATGTCAATCAGAATATAGGCGGTCGCTCTGAGATAGTAGCTTGTTTTTTCCACCCCCCAAACATCCTGCCCATTTCTTGGAGGTGACCTTGAAGTTCTAAATATCTTTTTTCGTCGAGAGCGCCGGTGTCTTTTGCTAAGCGGATAAGAATTTTAAGAAGATCAACAGAAATAACGGCCTTTTCTAAATAGGGGAGTTTTTGATCTCGGTCTTGGGTCCCGGCGGTAATCGCCAGCTCGAGAATTTCTAGAGTTAGATTGTCAATTTTTTGCCCCAAAGTGTAACGATCTTTTTTCGGAAAAAAGCGAAGGTATTGGTATAAAAGTCTGTAAAAACTATAAATTTTAGTGAGGATGGGAATGTCTAGGCCAGGAAATATGTCCATATGAATTATTCGGAGCTTACTTCACTATCAAATCTTTTTCAAGCTTGGAAAGGGTTTAGGAAAGGGAAGAAGCTGCGAGTTAACCTACAAGTTTTTGAGAGCCACTTGGAAGACAATCTCTTTGTTTTACAGGAAAGCTTGCAAAACAAAACTTATCAGCATGGCGGCTACGAAGAGTTTTATGTCTATGATCCCAAAGTTCGCCATATTCACAAAGCGGACGTGGCGGACAGAATAGTCCACCATTTACTTTATAAATATCTGTATGATTTATTTGACCCGACTTTTATTTTTGATTCTTATTCTTGTCGGTTAAATAAGGGAACCCATAAGGGTGTTGATCGCCTTGAAATATTTACGCGAAAGGTCTCGAAAAATTATACCCAACCCTGTTGGGTTTTGAAGTGTGATGTTAAAAAGTTTTTTGCCAATATTGACCACAAAGTTTTAAAGGAAATTCTCAAGAGAAAGATTGGGAATCCGGATATCCTCGGATTATTGGATCAGGTGATAGAAAGTTTCCATTCGGAACTGGGAGAAGACAAAGGTATCCCTCTGGGTAATTTGACGAGCCAGATTTTTGCCAATATCTATTTAAACAGACTCGATCAATTTGTAAAGGCCGAGCTTAAAATTAAGTATTACCTTCGCTACGCCGATGATTTTGTCTTTCTAGCTGGAAACAAAAGCGACCTTGAGCGTCTAATCGATCCTGTTAGGTCTTTCTTGCAAGACAATCTCAAACTCGAGCTTCACCCTAAGAAAATTATATTTAGGAAACTTGATTGGGGGATCGATTATTTAGGCTATATCATTCTGTCACACTACCGTTTGCCCCGAACAAAGACAAAAAGAAGAGTTTTTCAGAAGTTGGAGTCTAAGATTGGATCAAAAAATTTTAGTCAGAGTTTGCAATCGTATCTTGGCTATTTAGGTCACGCGAATTCCTATAAAGTTACCCAAGATTTGAGAAACCGAATTTGGTTGCTTGACAGTGACAGACGGCAGAATTAAACTGAGTTCGCGATGAAAAATTTATTGCATTGGGCTCCCTTGGCCTCAGGTTTTATTGTCCTGGTTTTGTCTTTAGGTGTGGTGTTCTTAACCGTGGCCAGTAGGAACCAGCCAGTCTCGACGAGTACCAAAGCGGTGGACCAGCCGGCAACACTAGCTCTCTCACCGGCCATGGGGCAGCCCCAATCGGTGGGGATTGTTCTGAACAGTGCCGGCAAGAGCGTGGACGGGGCCGACGTGGTTATTAATTTTGACCCCAAGATGGTTCAGGTGGTGGGCAACAGTGTCGCCTCCACCGCTCTTTTTGAGCAGGCACCGCTTAACAGTGTGGATAATGTTGCCGGAAAGATTAAATTCTCCGTTTTAACTTTTTCCCCCCGGCCGGTGACCGGCATCATTGGCACGTTTGCGATTAAGCCGGTGTCTACAGGAACGGCAAATTTTACTTTTGATTTCACCCCCGGCAAGACCACCGATTCGAACATCGCCGACCATGCCAGCGCCAAAGATATTTTAGGAGCCGTGACTAACGGTAGTTACACGTTCAAATGAGAAAAATAATTTTTATCGCCGTTATAACGATTATAATTTTTATAACCTTTATTAAACCGGGCAAGGCCTATGCTGCCACCTTGTCGCTTTCGCCCGCGTCGGGCACCCAGGCGGTGGGAACAACGTTTTCTGTGGACATTATTTTGGACCCGGGCAGCGATTCCATTGGCGGGGCGTCAGCGATTGTGACCTACGACACGGCTAAGCTCCAGGTGCAAGGCAGTTCGATTACCCCGGGGACTATTTTTGGTTCTACCACTGCCGCCTTAACAAACACGGTGGACACTTCCACCGGGACAATCCGCTATGATTCTGGTAGCCTGGGAACGGCCTACACCGGCGGTCGGGGAACCCTGGCGACCATCACTTTTAAGGCCATTTCCGCCGGCACGGCCCAGGTTAATTTCACTTTTAACACCGGAACGACCACGGGCACGTCAATTGTGGCGGCCGCGTCCGGGCCAAACAATCTTCTCACCAGCGTGCAAAACGGTATTTACACTATCACTTCGGGAAGCACCGGTACCTCTCTTCCCGCCACCGGTGCTCTAGAAGACACCTTAATGATGCTTGCCGGGGGAATGATTTTCTTGTCGGCGGGGATTTTCCTGGCGCGCAAAACTTTTGTCCATGCCTAGCAGAAATAATTATTTTCTTCTCCCGTTAGTTGTTGCTTTGGGCTTGGTGTCCGTGGCCGTGGTGGTTTTTTTGGTGATCCGGGGTGTTTCCACGCCGCAAAATGCCGTGCCTTCTCACGCGACCTCAGCCAACACTAACTCCGATCCTAACCTTTGCCAGGGCAATCCCAATGCCTCGGCTAAATGCTACAAATGCGAAACGGGGAGCAATAAAACCAACCCCATCGGCATCCTCGACTTTAATTGTTTTAATAGTTGGTATGGGAAAACTGTTGGCACACCATAACGGAAATTTACAATTTACAATTTGAAATTTTTAATGAATTTTCAATATCTCAATAAAAAATTAGTGGTGCTTGGGGGAGGAGTGGTCATGGTGGCGTTAGTAACTGTGTTGGGGTTGGCCGTTTGGCGAGTGCAAAATGCCGCCCCGACGGTGACCCAACCTAAGGCGGCGGGCGGGTGTGATACGGGTTTTTGCTGCGCTGCTAATGGTGCTTGTAGCTGCGGCGTGGTCTCCGGAGTTGACTGTACTGGCTGCTCTGGGTGTGGCGGTGGCGGAAGCAGCGACAGTGGTTCTGGGCTAATCTCTGGTTGTAAATATGTGGCTGACGACGTTCCAACAAATTTTTGTAAACAACAAAATCCGGCGGGTTCACAAGCAGTGAATATTTACAGCTCAACTGGCACGCAACTTATTCCTAAAAATGATCAAAAATGGGCCAATCCATATGCTCTTGGTGGGCTTGGTAAAGGAGGAACTACCCAAGCTAGAACACATAAAGTTACTGTAGCAGCACTTTCTGGTTATGATACGGAATCCTTAGTCTGTAACAACACCTTTATGTGCTATGTTGGAACCGATACAACTCCCCATTGCAAATTGCAACTGGATGATTCCTGTAGTTCTAGCTTACCGCAACCAACAGTGACTAAGGGAAATGAAGTCACAGTGGAAATCCCCGCGGACAAACCATTCAAAGATGGATTGCCACACCTTGATATTTACTGGCGGTTTACAAAAGGGGCTGGTTGGAGCTATAAAGCAATTTCTCCAAGCGGTGCCATTAACACACTGACACCAACTTTTACCTGGACTAATCCAGCCAGTACATCTGAGCGGTGGTCCAATATTGCTGTCTACAATGGTGGAAGTTGTGCCGGGGCAATTAGAGATTACAATGCCCCAGCTGCGTCAGATACTTCGAAAGCCTGGAGTGCTTTTTCTGCCCAGGGACAACCAGCATTGGCGGCAAACACCACTTACTCCTGGAATATCTATGGCTCAGATTTACCGGCGACCAGTAATTGTTTGAGTTTTACAACAGGAGCAGGGATAAGTTGTTCCACTGGCCAGACGCTGTGCGGATCGACTTGCATGAATTTGCAAACAGATAACAATAATTGTGGGTCCTGTGGTAATGCTTGCACGTCAAATCAGACGTGCACTAATGGTTCTTGCCAAATAACAACAACTGTTACTCATTTAGAGTGTGGCAACAACGCCACCTGTGTGGCGGTGGCCGGGGTGGGCAATAACCTTAATGGCTGCACGACTGCTGGTCAATCTTGCACCACGACCCAGAGTTGTTCTTCAGGCCAGACATTATGCGGGTCTTCCTGCGTCAATTTGCAAACCGACACAAATAATTGTGGATCTTGCAGTAATGTCTGCTCGTCAAGCCAAACATGTGTTAGTGGGTCATGCACAAACTCGAGCCAGGTCAGTTCTTGCTGGGGCGGTGGGGGAACGAACGGGAAATGCTATGACTGCAATGGTGATGGCGTGGTGAACATTCTGGATTTCTCCTGTTTCCGAGCAAAATATGGCAACAGTCCCTCTTAGTCAATTTCTCACTCCCGAGCTTCTTTCCCTCTACGATGACGGTGATAAATTAATTGCGAATAACAAAGATTTTGACTATGACGACTACTCATTTTTAGTCTTTCCCTTCGCCAAGGTTTATGAAGGCTTTCTAAAACTTTTCTTTTTGCGCGTTGGAGCAATTTCTGAACAGGAGTATTACAGCGATCACTGGCGAGTGGGGAAGGCCCTCAATCCGCAATTGGAAAAGCGCTTTCGCAGCAAGGAATCTGTTTATGATCGCATAGTAAAATTATGCAATGGAGAAGATTTAGCTCGGGAACTATGGCTAAACTGGAAAAATGGGCGCAATTTAGTCTTCCACTATTTTCCCCACAATTTGCGCAAGCTCTCCCGGCCGGAGGCACTTTCCACTATTGACAACATCAAAAAAGTCATGGACAATGCCCTCACGAAGATTGAGTCGTAGCTCGCAGGATTTTTGCAGTGCTCGACTCCCAGCCCGCCTTCGGCGAAGTTGGGGTCCGGCTGCGCGCTTAAAAATCTCGCTCGCTTAATTGACATTTATTTACTCGTTATGGAATTAACGTTGACTGATCAGAATTTTGAGGAGCAAGTTTTAAAGGCTACCACCCCGGTGTTGGTGGATTTTTACGCCGACTGGTGCGGGCCATGCAAAATGATGGCGCCAATAATAGATCAGATAGCAGGAGAGTATGAGAGTAAGTTAGTAGTTGGAAAACTTGATGTTGATGCCAACCAACAAACGGCGCAAAAATATGGAGTGATGAGCATCCCGACCTTAATTATCTTCAAAGCCGGCCAGCCAGCCAAACAACTAGTTGGCTACCAAGGCAAAGAGGCACTAGTAAAAGAAATTAATAATATTATTTGAACATATGATGGATTCTTTACGAAATTTCTTTCAAAAGAAAGAAGCTGATAGGCCAACCATAAACGATAAGGATTGGTTGAAAATGGAAATTTTGGCAGAAGCGTTCAAATCCGGCAAGCGGAAAGAAGTGGAAAGGGTGGCGGAAGAATTTGCCAGACGGTACTTGGGGCTTCAACCCGGGAAAAAACTTAGGGAACTGCCGGATTGGATTAGTGACGATGTTTTGCAGCGCCCGCATGGCTTAATGAGTGTCCCCGATGACGCCACAGACTCTTGTATATTCGTGATGCCGGAAAATCTTAGATTTTCGCTTGATTGCCCTGAGTTTTTCAAAACATTTAACCAAAAAGCAGCAGGTAAGAGGTGGCGGCTTGATGTAAGGATGAATGGAAAAAGACGCGAAGGCCTGGCGCTGCCAGAACTAGTTTCTGAATATTCTGGACTACCGGCATCCGAGCAAGATCACCCACAAGGTTTTAGCAAAAATTAGTTTTCTTCTAGCCCGTTTGGGCGTTTATAATTCCTTGAAATTCGATGATTTCAAGGAATATGAGTTCTATTCTCCCCTCTTGACAACTCCTCGTAGAAGTGTTAATATCGGGAGTATGATCCCGAGAATAATAGAAGACTTGGTGGTTTCGAGCTTAAGATCTCAAAAAAAGATCCACCTATTATTTGGAGCTCGGCAAGCGGGCAAAACGACTTTGATTACAGATATTAAAACCAAATTGGAGGCGGAGGGCAAACGGGTTCTGTTATTAAACTGTAATGTCTTAGAAAACCGGCAAATAATAGATACCACGTCAATAAACTTGCTAACTGGTATCTCTAATTATGACTACGTATTTTTAGATGAGGCCCAGACATTAACAAACGCCGGTTTAACTTTAAAAATTATTCATGACGAATTTCCCCAAGTCTCGGTTTTAGCTACCGGATCATCGAGTTTTGAACTGAAAAATAAAACCGTGGAAACAATGACGGGAAGGTATGTCGATTTCACCCTATATCCTTTTTCTGTATCTGAAGTTGGGAAGTTAGAAAGTTGGGATTATCGCTTGGAACAATTTTTGCTATATGGCTTTTACCCGGAAATATTTTTAGCAAAAGACCCACAGGAAAAAAGACAAAACCTGGGAAGAATTGTGGAAAGTTACCTTTTCAAAGACATCCTCTCTTTTAACCGGGTTCGCAATTCGGAAATGATTATTAATTTAACTAAAGCTTTGGCTTATCAATTGGGAAGCGAAATTAACGAGAGTGAGCTGGCTAATCGGTTAAAAATAGACAGGAAAACCGTATTATCTTATATCGACATTCTAGAAAAAGGTTTTGTTCTTTTTAGGTTATACCCATACTCCAGAAATCCAAGACGGGAAATAGGAAGAAATTACAAGGTATATTTTTATGATCTGGGTGTTCGTAATAGCCTAATTGATGACTTTAATTCTTTAGAAATTCGTAGAGATGCCGGGGCTTTATGGGAAAATTTTTTAATTCTGGAACGGCGCAAAAAAATGTCTAATCAGGGTAAAAAAATTCATTGTTATTTCTGGAGAAGCTATGGTGGAGCGGAAGTGGATTATTTAGAAGAACACGATGGGCAAATTTTTCCCTATGAAATTAAATGGGGAGAGGAAAAACTTGGTGCCAGCGCCAAATCATTTACGGAAAAATACAAAACAGCCGTGTCTTTGTTAAATAGAAGAAACTACTCAGAGTTTTTGGGCTGATTATCCAGCCATTTTTCCGCATCCATAGCGGCTTGGCAGCCGGCCGCCGCCGCCGTAATTGCCTGTTTATATTTCGCGTCAATCACGTCTCCGGCGATAAAGAGACCATCGGGGAGATTGGGGTAGTCAGGAAAATTTTTTAATAGTTCGTCGTTTGGTTTGTGGCCGATGGCAACAAAAAGGCCGTCCACTGGAAAATTTTCAATTTTCAATTTCCAATTTTCATTCAAATCACAATCTTCAATTTTCAATCCTTCGACTTTGTCTGTTCCTAAGACATCAGTCACGCGGCTGTTAAACATGACCTTAATTTTAGGGTTATCCAAGACTCTTTCTTGCATGATTTTTGACGCCCGAAAAGCGTCACGGCGATGGATGATGGTTACTTCGCTGGCAAATTTTGTCAGGACCAAGGCCTCTTCCATCGCGCTGTCGCCCCCACCGACCACTGCCACCTTTTTGCCTTTGAAAAAGAAAGCGTCGCAGGGAGCACAGGAGGAAACACCGTGGCCGATTAATCTTTGTTCATTAGGTAAATTGAGCCACATGGTGTTCGCACCAGAAGCAATAATCACGGATTTCGCTTGATAAGAGTTAACAGCGAATAAATTACCATCCTTTTCCACCGTGGTGGCGTCTTCATAGATTATTTTTGTTCCGAATTTTTCTGCCTGGGTTTTCATTTTCTCCATCAGTTCCGGGCCCTGGATCCCATCGGGGAAACCCGGGAAGTTTTCCACCGTGGTGGTGAGCATTAGTTGTCCGCCCCATTTAGATCCGGCAGTAACCACGGTTTTTAAATTTGCCCGGGAAGCATAGATTGCCGCCGTCAAACCAGCCGGGCCAGAGCCGATAATGGCCACGTCATAAATCTCCATATTGACACATTATAATAGTTCTGCTTGAATAGCACCACTGATGAAAAAAGGAAATTTGGCGTTAATGGCGGTGGGCGCAATTGTGGTGATGGCCATCGGTGCGGCATTGGGGGGGATGTTTGTAAAAATCCAATATTTAGAGAGTAATAATAACGCTGCTCCCTCGGCCGTCGCCGGAGCAGCTGCCCCCAGTGCTCCAACCGCTCCCACAAAAGTTAACGTTAATGTCACGGCCAGTGACCCGGTTCTGGGCGACCCGAATGCTAAAGTCACTCTTGTTGAATTTGCGGATTACCAATGTCCCTATTGTGAACAGTTTTTCACCAGCACATTTCCCCAAATTAGAACCGACTATATCGACACTGGGAAAGTTAAATTTGTCTATAAAAATCTGGCGTTTCTGGGCACGGAGTCAACGGACGCAGCCAATGCCGCCCTTTGCGCCAAAGAGCAAAATAAATTCTGGGAATTTCACGACTATCTTTTTAAACACCAGGGTCAGGAAAACTCCGGTACGTTCTCAATTGCTAATCTGAAACAATTCGCGGCTGATTTGGGTTTAAACACCGATCAGTTTAACAGTTGCCTTGATAGTAAGAAATATAACTCCCAAGTCCAAGCCGACGTGGCCGAGGCCAACAAAGACGGTTTCCAAAGCACCCCGAGCTTTGCCGTCGGCACCACCCCAGTCGTCGGCGCCCAGCCCTATGCTCAATTTAAAACGGCAATTGATAGTGAGTTGGCCAAGACAAAATAAAAAATATCTTCTAGTTAGCCTTCTGATTGGGTTTGCGTTAACAGTCGGCGTTGTTCATTGGCGCGTAAGAAACTTTGGAGCGGTGAGAGGAGTTTCCGATGTCGCGGTCCCCACCATTATTAACGGCAATCTGGTGCTGCCGAAAGTGACAGCCGGGGCTTCTAATTTAGGCAGTGTTGGCGCCAAATTAGGCGTTGTGTCTGCCAACCTGGTGCCGGTGATGGATCAGCAGTCGCAACAAGTAACGGCCATTCGTATTATTGGAGAAATGCAAAACACCGGGACAGGGGTGGTGACCGGGATCAGCCCGCAACTGCGGTTTTTGGACAGTGCCGGCAACGTGGTGGCGCAGAAAATTGCCGATTTAACAACTGGTTATTCGGTCTTTGGTGTGGGCCCGGGAGAAACCACTGTCTATGATGTGTCTGTTCCCAACCCGCCATCATCGGATAAGCTGGAAATTATCTTGAATGTCTCCCAGGCGTCAGGCTCGGGGGCCTTTGATGAGCTAAAAATCGCCAGCCGGTCGATGGAAGTGAAAACGGCTGTAGCTCAGGGGGCAGCGGCCAGTGAAAGCGGAACGCAAAGTTTTGACTATTACACGGTGACCGGCAGTGTGATTAACGTTTTGTCCGACCCGGTGTCCGATATTTCTGTTTACGCTTGGGTCAAAGACGAAGCCGGCAAAGTGTTTGCTTTTGCCAAACAGGATTTTCCCAATGATCTGGTCTCCCCGAGAGAAAAGCTGGATTTTCGGATTAACCTGCTGCCGCTTAGAACTGATGAAAAATATGACAGCTATGAAGTGGCTGCCTGGGGGAAACGATACCTTATTGACTTGAAGTGAGAGACAGTATAAAATCGGGGACAGACATGAGAAAAACTTGATCCGAGTTGAATACGGGATTAATTTATTCCCGCCTCGGCGGGTTTTTCTTTGCCCCGCGAAGCCTTGGCGAAGTGGGGTGGCACATTGACATGTAAATATATACATTGAAAATTGTGGGAGGCCCCACTTCGCCCCACTCCGCTTTCAGCTGCGTGGGACTTCGTTAGGGGCAAAATCTCACGATTTTGATTTTTGAAAAGTGGTAGGAGTTGATTTTTTTGAGAATTTGATCCTGGTTCAGGATGAACGCTGGCGGCGTGCCTTAAGCATGCAAATCGAACGGCCCACGTCGCTCCGCAAGGAGCTATGAGGGCAGTGGTGGACGGGTGAGTAACAGGTGGGAACGTACCCCCGAATATAGAATACCCCCGCGAAAGCGGGGCTAATGCTGTATAGTCTCGCAAGAGTAAAGCGCTTAACAGCGCGTTCGGGGAGCGGCCTGCTTCCTATCAGCTAGTTGGTGGGGTAAAAGCCTACCAAGGCGATGACGGGTAGGGGGTGTGAGAGCATGACCCCCCACAATGGGACTGAGAAACGGCCCTTACATCTACGGATGGCAGCAACTGGGAATCGTCGGCAATGGGCGAAAGCCTGACCGCGCGACGCCGCGTGGAGGATGAAGGCCCTCGGGTCGTAAACTCCTTTTGGATGGGAAGAAGCCCCGCCTTTGGCGGGGTTGACGGTACCATCAGAATAAGCCGCTACTAACTACGTGCCAGAAGTCTCGGTAATACGTAGGCGGCAAGCGTTATCCGGATTCATTGGGCGTAAAGAGACGTGTAGGCGGATGTCCGCATCCTTTCTTAAATATCCCGGCTTAACCGGGGGACTGGGGAGGAGATGGGACACCTTTGAACTTCTTCGGGGCAACTGGAACTTCAGGTGGAGCAGTGAAATGCGTTGATATCTGAAGGAACACCAATGGCGAAGGCAGGTTGCTAGGAGACAGTTGACGCTGAGACTCGAAAGCTAGGGGAGAGAAGCGGATTAGATACCCGCGTATTCCTAGCCGTAAACGCATCCCTGCTAGATTGTCTCGATTTATCGGGACAGTCGCAAGATAACTCGTTAAGCAGGGCGCCTGGGGAGTACGAGCGCAAGCTTAAAACTCAAAGGAATTGACGGGGACCCGCACAAGCAGTGGAGCGTGTGGTTCAATTCGATTCAAAGCGAAAAACCTTACCAGGGCTTGACATGATGCTGCAAGCGCACGGAAACGTGTGATCTTCGAGAGTGCATCAAAGCTGCTGCATGGCCGTCTTCAGCTCGTTCCGTGAGGAGTACCCTTGAGTGGGTTAACGAGCGCAACCCGCACTCTTTGTTAAATTTATTCAAAGAGAACTGCCTTGGCAAAACCAGGGAGGAAGGCGCGGACGACGTCAGGTCAGCACGGTGCTTATGTCCTGGGTTACACACACCCTACAATGGCGAAAAACAACGAGCCGCAATCCTGCAAAGGAAAGCAAATCTCTGAAATTTCGCCCCAGTTCAGATTGGGGTCTGCAACCCGACCCCATGAAGTTGGAATTGCTAGTAATGGCCAATCAGCAGGTGGCCGTGAATACGTTCTCGGGTCTTGTACACAGTAGCCTGTAATATCAGGCTAAATTGCGCGTCTGGCAGTTTAAAAAACTAAGTGGTTGGAATCCACTATACGTTATAGTAATTAGCCAAAAAGAAATAGCAGATCTGATTCCGTGAGGAATCAGGTTGGAGGGCTTGAGGCAAAAGACAGCCGAAGTCGGATAAATATCAGGCAATCAAATCGACCCATTGTGTGTCATGGGGAAGTGATTTTTATTCGGATGTCTGGAAAAGTTTTTTAAATGACCCAGAGAGATCTCGGAAAATTAGAAGTAATTGTTTTCCGAGAAGTCAGCTGTTCTCATAGTAGTCATTGACAGCAGTATAAGTTCAGTTTAAACTAAAAATATTACGCTGCGGTGATGAAGGAGACTACCTAATGATCGATGCAAATTACATTGTCGGATTAAGTGACGGAGAAGGGTGTTTTTATGTTCTCTTAACTGAAAGAAACAAAGCCAAAAATCTAAAAGCTCATATCATGGCGAAGTCGCATTTTTATATTAAACTTCGTAACGATGATCTTCCGGTTTTGGAAAAAGTGAAAGAGTTTTTAGGATTTGGTTTCATTTATTTTCAGCAGGAGAAACGAGAAAATCACTTGCCTTGTTATCGTTTTGAGGTTAACTCAAACGAAGACAAGTCAAAATTAATTGATTTTTTCAATAAATATCCTTTACAAAGTCCTAAAAAACAACGGGATTTTCAGATTTTTTCTGAGGTCTCAAAAATGATTATTAATCGGGAACATTTTACTCCCGATGGGGAATCGAAGATTCGGCAATTGAAAGCATCGATGCATCGTTAGGGCTCGCCGAGTGCGGGAAATCCGCTTGCTCGGTGGGAACGGGAAATAGCTTTAAATTATCCCAATCCGCCCGTCAAGGCAGCAAAGTCGGCAATGGCTGAAGGGCTCGCGTTTTGCGGGAACTACGCCAAGGTCGGCGATGAAGCTTAAGTCGTATCCTATAATAATGCGACTCTCAGAAGTAATTCTGGGAATAAATTTGGCTGTATCGGTGAAACCTAAATTCTGATATATTAAGTCAGTAACAAGGTAATACCGAGGGAATCCCGGTCCGATCACAATCGGACCGTGGAACACCGTAGAGACTACATGCCAACGCCGCAAATTACAAAAGCTTATCTAATAGGATTGTTGCATGACTACTATGAGAACAGC
>JAMCZE010000010.1 GCA_023485845.1 Patescibacteria group bacterium | reverse complement strand
CTTTCTGACCAGTTTTAACCTTCTCCAACACCTCCAGCTTTATTTCCTTAGGTACCGCTTTAAACATATGCACAAATTCTACATCTCAAGACGCAGAAAGTGTGTCCAGTTTATCGGGTACCTATCAGATATTCAGGAGGCAATGGGCGATAAAACTTTTTTCAAGATACTCAACGCTCTGGGTTTTAAGGGTGAAATTAAACGAGCCTTTTTCTATAAAGTCGATGCTCGCACACTCTGTTACCGTGGAGATAATCTCACGATCCAACAGCTAAAAGACGCTGGAATAAATATAAAACTACTTGTTAAACAACTTGAAGCCGCAGACGCTAAATATAATCCTGTTTAATCCCGTTTAGTCCCACTTAGTCCGTTTTCCTAACTTTCGTTTTTGTAAAGCCATACCATTTTCTTGGTGTGGCTTTTTTGTTCAGCCAACCACCAAGAATTATATGAACCAACAATTAGACCAAAACCAGTATTTTGCTACTTACGACCTCGGCTGTAGCGCAGCACTTGTAACCGAGGGCTTCGAACTTGTTTCATTGGTAAGGGATAACCCCAAGAAAGTTCAGTTTATTTTCCTCAGAAAAACAAATATCGAAAAGTGCGTTGACGACTACTTCACTGGTCGGCTTCTGGTCAGTGCCCGATCCCTCTTTGACAACACAAAAATGCTGAAAAACCGAATTTATTCAACCGTATGAACCTATGCTTACCAACCAGCAAATTATCAAATTCCAAACCATTTACAAGGCAAGGTTTCACAAAGACCTGAGCCGAGAGGAGGCATTGGAGAAGGGGTTGAAACTGGTTCGGATGATGCAGCTGATTTATAAACCAATGACCGAAGTTGATTACCAGAAGTTACAAGCCAGGAGAAAGCAGACAGCAAACCTATGAACCAACCTAAATTCAACATTAAAGATGAGTCACAAGAGAGAAAATACTTCTCAATTGTGCCCAATTTCATCGTCAACCACTCAACTTTGGAGGAACGAGGCTTCTATTTAACTCTGAAGCGAATCGCAGGCGAACATAGCACTGTTCGTTATTCCGCCAGGGATTTGGCGAAAATGTGCGGGATCTCAGACGACACGGTTTATCGACTCCTACAGTCACTTATAAGGCGTGGTTGGATAAAAGAAGCAGGCAAAATCCCTACGGGACACAAACCCAGACAAACCTACGCCATCGTCAATTTATGGAAAAAGAACATCGATTTTTACGACAAAGAGGAAAACCGCACGGATGCGGTTAATAAGGATAAAGTTGCACCAGGGCGGGATATTAAACCGCAAACGAAGGACACAGAAGAAGAACCAATAAAAGAAGAATTAAGTAATACTTCCGAGACCTTGCCCGATGGCAAATCTCGGCAAGTAGGAGCTAATAAGAAGGAAAACTCTCGTTGTCCTCTCCTCTTAAAAGAAAAATACCCAAGTTTGGCGGATAAATACCCAGGCGGTCACAGCGAGTGCGTAGAGTTTATCGCTGCCGTTGAGGAGGAAAAGGGTCACAAGTTTATTAACCTCCCAAAGCAATTCGGCATAGTGCACCGAATCTTACGAGCGGGTTTTGACTTTAACGATATGAACCGAGCCTTAGATGCGATTCAGAAGAATAACTTTTACCAGGATAAGGGTTGGGATTTCGCCACCGTTGCCCAGTGGCTCGAAAGGAAGTGATTTATATGGCAAAAAGAACCAAACAAACAGACGAAAAACAGATCTTAAAAGTCCCAAAGGAGCTTATTTCCAGGGAAGAATACGCCAGGAGGAAAAGAGTCTGGCAGGACATATACGCCAAGGCACGACAGGGCGAGGCATATAAGCGGTGTTTACAAATGCAGGAGGCAATTCAAACAAATAACATAGCCATGATGTGCAAACTTCGAGCAGAATATGCGGAAAGAATACTTAATGGCAATGACATTCCAAAACCTGCCTTTGAAGACCCAGATTTGGATTTTGTCTATGGCAGGATAGGAATCAAGGAAAACTGGGAGGACAAGATTGAGAAAGCTAAAAAAGAAGGAGCAACAATTAAAACCTAACTATGGAGCAAGAAAAAATAACAACTAAACAGTTGGTAGCCAATAAGCAGAATGCCTTAAAAGGAGGGGTAAAAAGCTCCAAAGGCAAGATGATCAGTCGCTACAATGCCATGAAGCACGGACTACTTTGCAAGGAGGTCTTGATCGAAGGCGAGGATGAAAAGATCTTGCTGCAATTAGAGAGAAGCATTCGTGCTGCGATCCAGCCAGTAGGTGAACTGGAATTACTCCTAACTGACAGGATAATTGCTAACATCTGGCGGTTAAAGCGGGCAATGAAGGTTGAAAGAAGTTCAATGGAATGGCACAAAAATTACGAAGACCCTTATGAGGAGAGAGACAAATTCCCACTGATAGATTTTCAGAAAAGTCGGGAAAGAACTGCTGACATGATTGCCAACGGCTCAACCGAGAGAATCCTTCGCTACGAGACAACAATTGAACGAGGGATTTACAAAGCCTTGCACGAACTGCAACGAATCCAAGCAGCAAGGGCTGGAGACAAGCCTTTTGCACCATTAGCCATTGATTTAGATGTCTCAGGAGATCTCTAAATGGGTTCGTTTAGCAAAAACAGCGAAAAACTGGTGCAAAAAATCAAGGCTAAACTTGGTCAAAATGAGGACAAATCTTTAATCATTTCGACAAAGAGAGGGGCATATTTTTATGAAAACATTAGATTACAACCCGCAACTTGAAGCTAATTTTGTCAAACAACTACGGATTTCTCTTCTTAAAAAAGAGGGGTATTTGAACCGTTCAATGGCTGGAATTGTCCGATGGGGCGAAGGAGATGAAACCAGTTCTTTAAGGCTGGAAAGTCACATGGACAAGTATCACCAGTATATCCGTCTGCTTTATGCCCAAATTGATGACGAAGACAACAAAAAATCCTTTGACTACAAAATCTTTCTTCACAGAACTCCCTGCAACTATGGCGGGTATCGTTACTGGTTTATGTGTCCGCTCTCCAGAAGTGGAATGACTTGTGGTAGGCTCTCGACAGTGCTTTATAAAGCAAGCAACTACTTTGGCTGTAGGCGTTGCTATAACCTCACCTACCAAAGCAGAAAACACAATTCTCGTTCAAGCCTTGCCTTTTGGTTTCGCTCCAGGAAAGCTATGAACAAAATTGAAAAACTGGAGTTAGAAATAAAAAGGCGGGAATATGCAGGCAAACCCACCAGCAAACAGCAGCAATTAGACGGGGCATATGACGAAGTAACGGGAGGCTTACGAGAATTTACCAAATCTCGCATACTCTCTGTATGCAAATAGCCTTGAAAATTACAAACAGAAGTTATATGTTTAATGTAAAACCAACATGAGAATTAACCAAGATCGAAGCCACATCAGATATTTTCTTTATGCCAGAAAGTCCTCGGAAGATGAGGATAGGCAAATCCAGTCTATTGAAAGCCAAGTAACCAAGCTCAGAGAATTGGCACAAGAAGATGGTCTTAAAATCGTCAAATCCTACACCGAAGCCAAATCCGCCAAAGCCCCAGGAGTAAGAGAGATATTCGATGAAATGATCGGGCGGATTGAGGATGGCGAGGCAGATGGCATTCTCTGCTGGCAGATTAACCGCTTGTCCCGTAATCCTGTCGATAGTGGAAAAATCAGCTGGCTGCTCCAGAAGAATATCATCAAATCAATTCAGACTTATGACCGAGAATACCTGCCAGGTGACAATGTCCTTATTTTTAGCGTTGACGCTGCTACTTCCAACCAGTTCGTTATTGACCTCAGTAAGAATGTAAAACGAGGATTGGAAACAAAACTGACCAAAGGCTGGTTACCCAATCTTGCCCCATCAGGCTATTTGAATGACCAGCTTGAAAAAACCATTACCAAAGATGCAGAGCGCTTCAACCTGGTGAACAAGATGTGGCAGTTGATGCTCACTGGTGCATATACACCACCTCAAATCCTCAAAATCGCCAATGAGGAATGGGGTTACCGCACCAGAAAGAGTAAGAAATTAGGTGGCAAACCCCTCTCCCGAAGCGGGATCTACAGGATTTTCACCAATATCTTCTATGCGGGGGTAATCGAACATAAAGGGGTGCAGTTTCAGGGCAAGCATGAACCCATGATTACCTTAGAGGAGTTTGACCAAGTGCAAGTGCTTCTGGGTAGAAAGGGTAAGCCAAGACCAAAAGAACACTTCTTTGCCTTTACAGGCTTTATCCGCTGTGCTGAGTGTGGTTGCCTCTATACTGCTGAAACCAAGAAGAAGTTTATTAAAAAGACTGGCAAGATCGAACAATACACCTACTACCACTGCACCAGGAAGAAAACGACCATTAACTGCTCCCAGAGGAAGATGCTTCCGCTGGAAAAACTTGAACTGCAGGTCGAGAAGGAATTGGAAGGTTTGACCATCCTCCCAGAGTTTAGAGACTGGGCGCTGGAGATATTGAATGAGAATAACGACAGGGAGATTGAAGACCGCTCAAAAATCTACGAAATGCAACACAATAACCTCGTTACTACCCAGAAAGAGCTGGATAACCTCACTAAGATGCGCTACCGAGACTTAATTGATGATGACACCTTTATTAAGGAAAGAAACGAGTTGCAAACCAAAGTTACCGAAATGAAAGGCAAACTTCGTCATACTGAAGATCGGGCTGTAAAGTGGTTGGAGTTAACTGAAAAGACTTTCAATTTCGCCACTTATGCTCGAATGATGTTTCTTAAAGCAAACGAAATGGGCAAACAAGGGTTAGAACTGAAGAAGGAAATTCTAATGGCACTTGGTCTAAACCCTCAAATCAAGGCTGGAAAACTTTACATCGACACAATGGAGTGGTTTGTCCCCATTGAAAAACGAGCGCCTCTACTCCAAAAACAATACTTAGGGTTAGAACTGGGGAAAAAGCCCGCTACGAAGGCACAATCAGAAGCTATTGCTTCCATTCGTGCACGATGGCGGGGCAGTAGAGATTAACACCGAAGATAATATGTTTGAGACACTTTTTAATTTGTGCCTCGGATGGGATTTGATTGAATTGATACATATCCATAAGTGTACTGGATATGTGCCAACTCCTTTAGATTACCCTCAAGTTGCCCATTGCTTTTTCCATTATAACCGGTTATACTCTTGCTAACCAGTTCAATTAACCCTCGTAACGCTCTTTTCTGGAGTTCCAGCACGAGAGACAACGATGGAAGTGCTGGAATTTCTGCCTGTCGGCAGACAGGTAACAGAAAAGAGGTGAAAAAATAAAATGGACTCAAATTTTAGCGATCAGGTTTTAACCTGTCGTGATTGTGGTAACACCTTCGTTTGGACTGCTGCCGAGCAAAAGTTCTACGCCGATAAAGGCTTCGCGAACGCGCCCGTGCGCTGTCCTGATTGCCGTGCTAAGAAAAAGGCGGCAATGAACGGTGGTGGTGGCAGTGGCTACGGTGGAGGCTACAATGCCGGACCACGGCAAATGTACGATGCGGTCTGCAGCAATTGTGGCAAACCCTGTCAGGTTCCTTTCCAACCGCGGTTGGGGGAAGACGGCAAACCGGTGAAACCGATCTATTGCAACGACTGCTATCGGAAGATGAAGTCTAACTAAGTTAGACAAAAAATCCCGCCCGTGTGGCGGGATTTTTTATGGCTGGATTTGCCCGCTGGGAGAGGCGATGACCGCCGGTGGCTCGGTTTTGGCGTTGGACAGGGCCGAGGGAGTGGCCACCGGGGCTGGGGCTGGTGCGTTTAGTCCGGTAATCTCCGCCGTTACTTTTTGGCAATCGGCCGAGTTTGGATCCGCGCAGATTAAATTGGCCGCTTGTTTCAATTGGATTTTGGCTTGGTCGGTAAGCTTCAGTTCTTTTTCCGCTTGGGCCAGGTTATAGTGGGCATTGGCATAGTCATCTTTGAGGTTAACTGCCTGGGCGAAGATTTGGCCGGCTGACTGATAGTCTTTAAGCAAAAAGTAGATTCCGCCCAAATCCAACCGCAGCCGGGGATTGGTTGGGTCCAGACTGACGGCCTGGTTCTCAGAAGCGATGGCGAATTGGTCTGCTCCTTGGGCAAAATTAATCAGGTTTCGATAAATGAGGGCCAAATTTTCCCAGTCGGCCGCCCGGTTGGGGGCCAGGGTGACGCCGTTGCGGCCCGCCTGGATGGATTGCTGGACCAACGTTAAGACTGTTTGTTTTTGCTCATCAGATAAATTAGGTTGGCTTGCCAGGGCATTGGCCAGGGCCAAATTAGTTTGGGAATAGGTCAGCTGATAGGCGTCGTTATCGGGGTTAAGCTGGATGGCCTTAATCTGCAAATTATAGGTTTGTGTCCCGGCGTTGGCCGCTGCCGCCACCAGTGACTGTTGGAAATAGTAGTCGGCCAGCACGTCTTTGCCCAAGAAGAAGGTGCTAGCGGCTAAAATGACCAGGGCGATTACTAAAGCGAATTGTTTTTGCCCGATGCTGGAGAGCAGCCGCGGATCGTCAGAGACGAAAGTGGCGTTGCCACTGACGCGAAGGTTAACGATAAATAAAGCCAGGATGGCGGCAAAAGCGATGATGGCCACCGCCGGAGCGGGCAGAAACAAAAAGAGAATTAGGGCGGCGGCTAAACTGGCGATGATGCCCTTTTCCTGGCTACCGGTGACGCCGGAGCTAAGCCGCCGGTTGGCGGCCCGGACCAATTTAAAGACCAAAAGCAGAAAAGCGCCCAATCCGAGAAGGCCGACGGTGGACAAAAGATAAAAGTAGAAATTTGAGCTGACGGTGAAACGCAAATTCCAGATTGGCAGGCTGTTGAGGCTGGCCGGTTTATAGGCAGTGAAAGCATCAACAAAATTACCCGGACCCACGCCCAACAGCGGCCCAAGCGGTGTTTGGCTCAAAACCCCGGTGGCGGTTTTCCAGCCGGCGTCTATGGGCAAAAGGACGGGGCGGTTTTTGTAAAGTTCATAGAGACTGGCGCCCAGCGCGCCCAGAGTGGCGACGGTTAAAATTTTAAAGGTCCAGTCGCGCCGGAAAAAGCCCAGAGCCAAGGGAAAAAGAAGAGCTGCCAAAATGGCGGCGGATAGCATTGAACTAATGGCGCTGACCCCGGTTAAAACTAGGCCGAACAAAAGGGTTAACCTGGAGGCGATGACCAGATGGCGGCCACTGCTGGCCGCCTGGACGATGAGGGAAAAAAGGACTGCCGCGGTAGCATAAACTACCGGGTCGGCGGCCAGCGCCGCCGGGCGGTTGGTGCTAAATATGGCAGAAATCAGGGAGACGGTGACGAAAAGAACTAACGGAGCGTCAAAAATCGTGCGAACGAAAACGGTTTTTTGCCGCAGGGACCGGACCAGAAAAACTAACATCCCCAGGCCGACAATGACAAAAAGCACCGTTTGCCGCAACAGATCCGATGTCCAGAAATTAATCACTACTTAAGTTATAATATAGTAGCGTTAGTCAAGCAAGCATCAAGATTATGGAGAAATATGATCCGGCGGAGATTGAGCCTAAATGGCAGGCGTGGTGGAAGAAAAAGAAACTTGATAGAACCCCCGAGCCGACAGGAGAACGCCCCAAGAAGTATGTTTTAGACATGTATCCTTATCCCTCCGGCGCGGTGCTGCATGTGGGCCACATGGAGGGTTATGTCGCCACCGACGTTTTCAGCCGCTATCTGCGCATGAAAGGTTTTTCGGTGCTGCACCCAATGGGCTGGGATGCTTTTGGGCTGCCGGCGGAAAACTATGCCATCAAAACCGGGGTGCCACCGGACCAATCCACACACAAAAATATCGACACTTTTCGCCAGCAGCTGAAAATGCTCGGCCTTTCCTATGACTGGGACCGGGAAATCGACACCAGCGACCCTGACTATTATAAGTGGACTCAGTGGCTTTTTATTCTTCTTTTTAAAATGGGTTTGGCCTACAAGAAAAAAGCCCCGGCTAATTGGTGTCCGTCTTGCGAAACGGTCCTGGCCAATGAACAAGTGGTGGACGGCAAGTGTGAGCGCTGCGGCACACCGGTGGTGCAAAAGGACCTGGACCAGTGGTTTTTCAAAATCACTGCCTACGCCGATCGGTTGATTGAGGGTTTGGATCGGATTGACTGGCCAAAATCAACAAGGTTGATGCAAAAAAATTGGATCGGCCGCAAAGAGGGGAGCCTGATTAAGTTTGGGGTGGTGGAAGTTTTCACTACCCGGCCGGAAACGATTTTAGGAGCGGCGTTCGTTGTTCTCTCTCCCAACCATCCGCTGGCCGGCAAGGTTAAGACGGTTACCAACCCGGCGACCGAGAAAGAAATCCCCGTTTTTGTTGATGAATATGTTCTTGACGAGGTGGGCACCGGGGCGATCATGGGAGTGCCGGCTTATGACCAGCGTGATCTGGTTTTTGCCAAGAAACATAATTTGCCGGTCGTCGAGGCAAAGTTTACGGATCAAGTTTATGGCAAAAAAGCGGTGACCTATCATTTGCGCGATTGGCTAGTGAGCAGGCAGCGTTATTGGGGGGCGCCGATTCCGATGATCTGGTGTGAAAAATGCCAATGGCAACCGGTGCCCGAGGAAGAACTGCCGGTGCGGCTGCCCACAGACGTGGATTTTCGCCCGACCGGGGAGAGCCCGATCGGCCGCTCCGCGTCCTTTCAGAGAGGCGTTGTCTGTCCGAATTGTCACGGCCCGGCCCGGCGTGAGGTGGACACCATGGACACATTTGTAGACTCCTCCTGGTATTTCCTGCGCTTTGTTGACCCCAGAAATAAGAAAGAGTTTGCCGCCAAAAATGAAATTAAAAAATGGCTGCCGGTGGACACCTACGTCGGCGGCGGGCACACCGTCCAGCATTTATTATTTGCCCGGTTTTTTGAGAAGGTCCTTTTTGACGCCGGTTATCTGGGCAAAAGCGTCGGCGATGAGCCGTTTTCGACCCTGAAAGTCCCCGGCTGGATTCTGGGACCGGACAGCCGCAAAATGAGTAAGCGCTGGAATAATGTGATCACCCCCGACGACGTCGTCGAACAATATGGCGCCGACACGATGCGCCTCTATGAGATGTTCATGGCTCCGTTCGAGGTTGACAAGCCCTGGAACGTCAACAGCGTCGCCGGCGTCCATCGGTTTGTGAACCGGATCTATAACCTTTCGGTTCAAGAGCCCAAGCCGACCGATGACGCTTTGACCATTGCTCTGAACCGATTAGTGCAAAAAGTCGGCGCGGATATTGAGAGCTTCAAATTTAACACGGCGGTGGCGGCGATGATGGAGTTTGTCAATCTTTGGGAGAAGAGTGCTAAACTGTCTTTAGCAGATCGGGAAGTCTTCATTAAAATTCTGGCCCCCTTTGTTCCTCATTTAGCGCAGGAGTTGTGGAGCCGGCTGGGGAGAAGGGACAGCGTGCATCAGCAAGCCTGGCCGCAGGCCAAAGCAGAAGCGGAAGTTATCGAGACAGTTCGCCTGGCCGTCTGTGTGAATGGCAAAACCCGGGCCGTGCTGGAGATTGGCAGTCATGATAAGGAAGCGCTTAAGGAAGATAAGGTGATTGCCATGGCCCAAAACCAGGAACGCGTGGCTAAGAACTTAGCCGGCAAGAAGATTCTCAAGACTGTTTATGTTCCCGGAAAAATTATCAATTTTGTCACCGCTTAAGAAATTTCTTCCCCTAATTATGGCGGGGGCCGGTGTTATTTTAATGGTTGCCGGCTTAACCATTAACTATTTCAAAACGAACCAAACAACATCAGAAACCTTGTCAGATTCAACCGGGGTGGCGTCGTCCGCCGGGGTAATAAAAGCAAAAACAGTGAAAATTGACATCTCTGGAGCGGTGGAGAAGCCCGGATTATATGAAATGCCAAATGATTCCCGCGTCAATGACGTGCTCATTTCCGCAGGAGGACTGGCAGCGAATGCCGACCGAATGTATGTGTCTAAATCAATCAATCTAGCTCAACGATTAACTGACGGGATGAAAATCTTTATTCCGACGCAGGAGGAATCTCAAAATAATAACTTAGGTAACTTAATTAATATTAATTCGGCCACGGCCCAGGAACTGGATGCCCTTCCCGGGGTCGGTCCGGCGACGGCCACTAAGATTATTACTAGTCGGCCCTATCAGAGTATTTCCGATTTGATTGACCGCAAGGTTGTTAGCCAGTCAGTTTATGATAAGATTAAAGATGCGGTGGCTGTTTATTAGCTTCCTCTTTGTTACCCTGCTGCTGCGAGTCTGGCATTATTGGCAATTTGACAGGATCACTTATGTTGTCGGCCAACAGGTGACACTGGAAGGAGAGCTGGGTGAGCAGCCGACGGTGGATCAGGGCCGGCAGGTCTTTATGATTGATCAAATGCGTGTCTACGCGCCGCTGGCCCCGGTTTGGCAGTATGGTGACCGGTTAAAAACCAGCGGCACGGTGGCCTGTTCGGGAAGCTGTCTGACCAAAGTTACTGTGGAACTGGTGGCCAGCCGAGAACCCAACTGGTGGGTGAAAACGGCCCTGGCGGTGCGCGGCCGGTTCACCACTATCTACCGCGAGGCCCTTTTTAATAATCAAGCCCAGCTTTTGTCCGGTATTGTCTTGGGGAGCATTGGGTTGGATCGCCAGTTTAAAATTAAGTTGGCCAATGTTGGCCTAACCCATGTGGTGGCCGCCTCCGGAATGAATGTGAGCCTGTTTTCGGGTTTTGTCATTTGGTTAATTAACGCTTTCCGACCCACAAAGATAGTAAGAGCGCTATTAATTATTATTTCGATAGGGTTTTACTGCACTATAACCGGGTTTGCGCCCCCAATTGTGCGTGCCACCATCATGGCGGTGGTTGCCCTGCTTGGGGAGTACCTTGGGCGGCAAAAAGCCGGCCTAGTGAGCCTGTTAACTGCCGCCTACCTGATGTTATGGGCCCTGCCAGAGCTTCTGGTGAGCGCGAGCTTTTTATTGAGTTTCACTTCCATGGCCAGCCAGATATTTCTTAGCAGTCTTAAGATTAAATTGCCAAACGTTAGACAATTAATTATTGAGAATTTTCTCCAGAGTTTTCTGGCCATAACCTTCACGCTCCCAATAATCCTGATTTTTTTCACCAGTTTTTCATTGGTTTCACTCATAACTAACGTTTTAGTCCTCTGGACGGTGGAACCGTTAATGATTTTGGGTGGTTTTACTGGTTTAGTGGGTGTGATATCGATTGATCTAGCTCGGCTGGTAATGTTGCCGGCGAGCGTACTTCTGGATTTCTTCCTTTGGGTGGTCAATGCCTTTGGCAGTCACCCGGAATTTTTGCTAAAGATAACCGGGGTTGATTTGACATTTGTCTTTGGCTACTATCTCTTGTTAGGGGGATTGATTTTGGGGTGGTCTGGAAGAAAGCGGGCTGATGTGGTTTAATATATATGATGATTGCCGATGACATTCGCCAGGCCGTTTTAAAAGCTGTGAAAACAGCTTTCCCGGAAATTAATCTAAAGCCGGAAGATATTGAGCTGGAACACCCGACAGCCCAGGAGCACCGCGATTATTCCACAAACATTGCCCTGAAGTTAAAAACTGGCCATCCCCGGGAAGTGGCACAAAAAATTGTGGTCCAGCTTCAAGAGACCACCTCTCTTGAAGCTAGTGTTGCTGGGCCGGGATTTATTAACTTCACCTTGTCCCCAGCAGCGTTAATGGAAGCAGCGCAAAAGATTGAGATCGCGCCAATTGGCAAAGGAAAAACGGTGGTGATTGACTATGCGGCTCCTAACATTGCCCGCCGTTTTGGCGTGGGCCATCTGCGCTCCACGATCATTGGCCAGGCTCTTTATAACATTTATCAGTCATTGGGCTACAAAGTGATCGGTGACAACCATCTGGGCGACTGGGGAACCCAATTCGGCAAGCTGCTCTACATGATTAACGAGAAGGCAAAGGGCGATTTCACCATTGATGATTTGGAAAAATGGTACGTTGAATTTCACCGGCAGTCAACACCGCAGATGGAAGCGGCCGCCAGATTCTGGTTCAAGCGGCTGGAAGACGGCGACAAAAAGGCCCGGAATCTTTGGAAAAAGTGCGTGGATGTTTCCATGGAAGAATTTAACCGGATTTTTGACCTGCTTGGTGTGAAGATTGACTTTGCTTATGGGGAAAGTTTCTATGAGGACAAAATGCCGGCAGTGATTATGGACGCGCAAAAAATTTCCAAGTTAAGTGATGGCGCCCGAGTGGTTGAAATTCCCGGCATTAAAATCCCGCTGATGCTGGTTAAAAGCGATGGGGCAACCACTTACGCCACTCGTGATTTGGCCACGTTAAAATTTCGTAAAGAACAGTGGAATCCGGACATAATGATCTATGAAGTGGGTGTTGATCAGGAACTGCATTTTCGTCAGGTTTTTGCGGTGGCAAGACAACTGGGCTATGTTAAACAGGGAGCGATTTTGTGCCACACTCGCCATGGGATGTACCGCTGGCCCAGCGGCCGATTCCGGACCAGAGAAGGAAACACACCAAAATTGGAAGGCATCTTACAGGAGGCGATTGCCAGGGCGGCTAAATTGGGCAGTCAGGAAGCTGCCCAGGCTGTGGGGATTGGGGCGATTAAATATTTTGACTTAAAACATGGTGTCCAAAGCGACATTGTTTTTGATTGGGAGAAAATGTTTGAACTGCAGGGTGACTCGGGGCCGTATTTGCAATACACGTTTGCTCGTGCGCAGAGCGTACTTCGCAAATCAAAAGGCAAAAATCAAAAGGCAAAAATCACGGGAGAACTAACTAATGAAGAACTGGCTCTTTTGCGCTATCTCTACCGTTTTCCCGAGGTGGTGGAGGCGGCGGCTAGGCAATATGCCCCAAATTTAGTCTGTTCCTATTTATTTGAACTGGCGAAGCGCTATAATAATTTCTATAACAATTGCCCGATTTTGGGCAATGATTTGCGGTTGAAATTGACCGCGACGACAGCGGATGTTTTAAAAAACGGCTTAAATCTTTTGGGCATCGAAGCCTTGGAAAGGATGTGATGATGGCTGGACCACTAACAAAAAGACTTAAAGAAGCACAGATCAGACAGCAGGAACAAAAGGCAGCTGATCGTGGCGACGTGACCCAACTGCAACAAGAAGCTAACCGGCGGTTAGCGGAGGAAGTGGAGAGGCGGGCTCGAGAAAAAAGGAATCGCCCAGAGACAAAAGAAGGTTAATCTGCTACAATCCCTTCATGTTTAAAAAAACGACTTTGCCCGGCGGACTGCGGGTGATTTCTGTTCCCATGCCCCAGGTTAAAAGCGTCGCGGCCCTCGTTATGGTGGCCGCCGGCAGCCGCTACGAAACTGCCAAGAATAACGGCATCTCCCACTTTTTGGAGCACATGATTTTCAAGGGGACCAAGAAACGACCCAACAGTCTGGCCATCACCTCGCTGGTGGACGGCATCGGCGGCAGTTTCAACGCGTTTACCGACAAGGAAACCACCGGCTTCTACATTAAAGCGGCCGCCGAGCATCGCGATTTAATTCTGGATGTCCTCTCGGACATGCTGACCAACTCGCTGTTTGACAGCCGGGAAATGAACAAAGAGCGGGGCGTAATTATTGAAGAAATTAACATGTATGAAGACCAGCCGCAGGCCCGAGTGGGGGAACTTTTCGAGCAACTGCTCTATCAGAACCATCCGCTGGCCCGGCGCATTTCCGGGGAGAAAAAAAATATCCTGGAGATTTCCCGCCGGGACATGGTGGACTATGTTAACACAATGTATCACACCCAATCGGTTGTGGTCGGGATTGCCGGGGGAGTTGGAGAGCAAGAAAGCAAGAAAGTAGGAAAGTATTTCGAAGAAGTCACTGCCGGCCAGGAAAATAAATTTGTCGTGGCCAAAGACCAACAAACCAAACCGGCCAGGTTGGTGCATTTTAAAAAAACCGACCAAGCGCATCTATGTTTGGGAGTGCGGGCCTATCCGGCCGATCATCCCGATCGTTATGTTCTAGGGGTTCTCAATAATATTTTGGGCGGAAACATGTCCAGTCGGCTATTTTTACAGGTTCGCGAGAAACGTGGTTTGGCCTATTATGTCCACTCCAGCGCCGAAGAGTTTCATGATGTTGGCTATCTGGTGGCCCAAGCGGGGGTGAGCTTACCTAAAGCCGCTGACGCGGTCAAGGTGATTGTGGAAGAGTTTGGTAAGCTGACCGCCAAGCCTGTCTCCGCCGTTGAGCTTCAACGGGCAAAGGACAACACCGAAGGGAAAATGGTCCTGGCCCTGGAGGATTCCTTCCGAGTTGCCTCCTTCTACACTTCCCAAGAAGTGTTGTTAAATAAAATCGAAACACCGGAGGAGATTTTGGAGAAGGTCAACAAGGTGACGGCTGCCGACATCCAGCGCGTTGCCCGGGACATTTTCCAAAATAAAAACCTAAATCTGGCCATCATCGGCCCGTTCAAAAATGAAGGGGAATTTGATAAAATTATAAAATTATGACGCTCAATTAAAAATTTGTTCGCGTCATTTTGTTTTATATGCCTAAGAAATCTAAATTCATTGAGCAAACACTGGTGATTTTAAAACCGGATGTGGTGGCGCGGGGGATCATGGGAGAAATTATCACCCGGTTTGAGCGCAAGGGTCTGAAAATTGTGGCGATGAAGATGGTTTGGCCGGATGAGAAGCTAGCTGGCATTCACTATGACCAGCCGGAGTCGGCCGCCCGGCTTTTGGGGGAGCGAACAATCGCCTCATTTAGGGAGCGGGGGATTGAGATGAAGGAAACCCCGCTGCAAATTGCCAAAAGAATTCAGTCATGGCTGAAAAGTTATCTCTCGGCCGGTCCGGTGTTGGTGATGGTGATTGAGGGAGCTCACGCGGTGGCCCAAGTGCGCAAGATGCGCGGACACACCAACCCGTTGCAGGCCGAAGTGGGAACGATCACCGCGGATTATACGGTTGATTCTTACTTTTTGGCTGATGAGGATCGCCGGTCAGTGCGTACTTTGGTTCACGCTTCCGGAACAGTCGAAGAGGCTGAGCATGAGATCAAAATTTGGTTTAAACCGGAGGAAATTTTCGATTATAAACGGGCGCAGGACGAGATCCTTTATTCGGTTGATTGGGAGAAAAAGCCTGGTCGGGGTGGCGGGAATTGAACCCACTGCCTCTCGGACCCGAACCGAGCGGTCTACCGATGACCTACACCCCGTGAACCCCATTTTAACATAATTAAGCAGTATAATTAGGAGTGAGCTCCCGTAGCTCAATTGGATCGAGCAGTCCCGTCCTAAGGGAAAGACTGGCAGTTCGACTCTGCCCGGGAGCACACACGCGAATTTTCAATTTCCAATTTACAATTTTCAATGACGATTGGTAGTGATTTCATCAAAATTTTCGTTTTGAGAACTGTTGGCAATTTTTTGTTGCTTTCGGCGATTGCCGGGGTCATTTTGACCTTTTCTCCGGCGATCCAGGCGGAAGTGGTTTATCGCTATGATAATCTGGCCGGCAAACAGTTTGTGGTGGTGGACACACCGCAGCAGCGAGCTAATCTCCTGGCCGTGGCTCCCAACACTCTGCCAATCACCCCAGTGGACCTCGATTTTGGCGTGGTTATTCCCAAGATTAACGCTAACGCGAAAGTGATTCCCAATGTTGACCCGGGCAATGAAACGGAGTATTTGGCGGCCTTAAAACAAGGGGTGGCCCAGGCCAGGGGAACGGTTAATCCTGGCCAGGTCGGTGACGTGTTTCTTTTTGCCCATTCGGTGGGTAATTTCTGGGAAGTCAACCGTTGGAACGCGGTGTTCTATCTGCTGCGGGAGCTGGCCCCCGGCGATGAAGTGGATCTTTTCTACCAGGGTCGGCGGTTTATCTACGTGGTCTATGACAAGAAGATTGTCCCGCCGGACGCCACCGGCTATTTAACCGCTCAGGCGAATTTCTCCATGCTGACACTCCAGACCTGTTGGCCACCGGGAACAACGCTGGAACGGTTGCTGGTGTTTGCCCGGTTAAAAACAAGTTAAAATTCAAAAATCAAAAGGCAAAATTGCAAGTCAGAATTAATAATTTTAACTCGAACTTTTAACTTTTAAATTTTGATTTTTAAATTATCTAAGATTAATCGTGTACAAGTTTTCTCCGATTCCCCCGGCGCCGTTGAGGGAGGTGAGGATGACAATTTTGCTCCAATTGGGCCAGGCAAAAACCCCGCCGGCCGGCGGAGGAACAAATGGTCCGGCATAGAGGATCGCCTCATTGGTGCCGTCATATTCCATGGCCGAAATAACCTTGTCCGTATGGGACAACAGATGCCTTGATGACGGAAACCAGGTGCAATTAGAACAGTTTTTAATTAAATAATTTCGGTCTTCTTTTAGGTCATAAACATAGGTGTTGCCGGCGGTGAGATGGCGAACTTGGGGGGTCGGGTTAGTCCCCGGTAAGTAGGTAAGTAGGTAAGTAGGTAAGTAGGCGGAAGAAGTGGCTTGGTAGAGGATTTTAGTTTCATCGGGGGAGAAAGTGAGATCAGCGCTGGCGGTCGCCAGGGTGGCCAGCACGGTTGGGGCGAGCTTGGTTTCCTGGGTGGCGAGTTTTGCCGCCGCCTGGCTTGCCCACAAAGCCAGGGTGGCGCCGGGGGTGGCCAGGAATGTGGGTTGGTCATTAATTTGGCTGGTCACCAGAAGAATATTTAGTTTCCCGCTGACAGACGCCAGCAGTTGAGTGCCGTCGGGGGACCAGAGAAAACTGGCGGTGCTAATGTCGCCGCGGTAGATTTGACGCAGATCGGCGCTGGAAGCAAACGGCGAGGGAATCAGCCGGCCCATGTCGGCAATCCACACCCCATTGCGTTCCGCAGCGGACGCGGAGGCGACCACGTAGGCAATCTTGGTGCCATCTGAGGACAAACTGGGATCCTGGGCGCCGGTTAAAGTCAGCGGCCGCAAATCCGGCAGGGAGGGAAACAAAAAAACATTAGTTTTGTAGACTTCCTCCGGCTTAATCTCAATGTTTTTTTCCCAAGAGACAAAACCGTCCTTGGTAATTTTTACGCTGTAGCGGCCCGGGGCAAGATTAATGGTGTTATTGGTAGCAGTGGCTAGTTTGCTGTTAATAAAAACCTCGGCGCCGTCGGGATCGGAAGTGGCCACCAGAATGCCGGTGGGTGACAGAGATCTTTTCGAAAGGTCAAATTGGAAGCCGCGGGCCAGGGCAATGGCCACAAAAATTGCCCCACCAAGGATCACCAGGGCTGATATAATGGCAATGGTAGAACGAGACACGACACAATTCTAGCACAAAACAATTTGAAATTTACAATTTAAAATTTGAATTGAATATTCAATTTGAAAATTAGAATTTGAAGAATTGTTAAGTTTTAGTTCAAATTGAAAATTTCAAATTTCAAATTCGCGAATTATGTTTAATTTTGGAAAGCGGTTAGGCATTGATTTGGGGACAGCAAACTCCCTGGTCTTTTTGGTGGGCCAGGGGGTGGTGCTTAATGAACCGACCGTGGTGGTGGTGACGGTGGATGACGGTAAAGTGGTGGCGGTGGGCAATGAAGCCAAACAAATGCTCGGGCGGACCCCCGGCAACATCATGGCCAAGCGGCCGATGCGCGACGGGGTGATTGCCGACTACGAAGTCACCCAGGCAATGCTGGCTTATTTTATTGATCGGACCTGCGGCAATTCCCGCCTGTTTCGTCCGGAGGTGATGATCTGCGTTCCCGCCGGTGTGACACAGGTGGAGCGCCGGGCGGTGATGGACGCCACCGTTTCTGCCGGGGCTAAGACGGCTTACTTAATTGACGAACCGCTGGCGGCGGCCATCGGGGCGAAAATTCCCATTGCCAACCCCAATGGGTCAATGATCGTGGACATCGGCGGCGGCAGCACCGAAGCGGCAGTGATCTCTTTGGGTGGAGTGGTGATTCATCGGTCGGCCCGGGTGGCGGGCAACAAAATCGACGAAGCAATCCAAACTTATCTTAAGAAAAAATATAATCTCATGGTGGGGGAACGCACTGCGGAAGAGATTAAAATGACTATTGGCTCGGCCCTGCCAGCCACCGGGCAAATGGAAGTTCGCGGTCGAGATGGCGCGTCCGGGCTGCCCCGAATGCTTAATTTGACTTCCAATGAGGTCGTGGAGGCGATAACGGCGACCTTGACGCTCGTTATCAGTGCCGTAAAGGGAGTGCTAGAGGAAACCCCCCCAGAATTAGCCTCAGACATAATTGATAAGGGCATCGTGCTTAGTGGAGGGACGGCTAATCTGCGAAATTTAGATAAGTTGATGACCCATACTCTTGGTGTTCCGGTCCATGTGGCCGATGACCCACTTTTTTGTGTCGTCAAGGGCTGCGGGGTAGCGATGGAGAACATTGAATTTTATAAAAAGAGCCTAAGTCGTCGCTGAAGCGACGACCTATAAGTGACTTAAGTAACTTAAGTTACTTAAGTCACATAAACCAGATTTTAGGCTCGAAAAAAAGTGTTCAGATTTGGCAGTTTGGCAGTTTTAAAAAAGTGACAATTTTCTATCTTAGAGTTTTTAGCAGGGGAGATCCCAACGGGAGTGGATCAAACCGGATCAGATGACAAAAAAAATCTTAGGCATAAAAATCGATGATTACCCAAAAAATGAAGTTCTTGGGATTATTTCTTCATGGCTTATAGGGAAGTCTAAAAAACAAAGACTTATAGTGACAGTCGGCCCGGAATTTTTGGTCACCGCCCAAAAAGATTTGGCGTTTAAAGAGATTTTGGACAACACGGATTTAAGTTTACCGGAGGGGATTGGCTTACGACTTTTTGGAAAGATAAAACATCGACTGCCGGGTCGAGAGTTAATGCTAGACCTTTGCCGGCTGGCGGCCAAAAAAAACTGGACGGTGGGACTGTATGGGGCAGCGGCGGGAGTGGCGGAAAAAACTGCCGACCGCTTGTGCCAACTTTTCCCCGGGATAAAGATCGTTTCTCAAAACCCCGATTTATTCTTCGTTGCCCTTGGCCACCCAAAACAAGAAAAGTTTCTTTGGGATTGTAAATTGAAAGTTGTAAATTGTAAATTTCGTGTGGGTATGGGTGTCGGTGGGGCTTTTGATTATATTTCCGGGACAAAACCCTTGCCGCCGGAGTGGTTGGCCAAACTTGGTCTGGAATGGGTTTGGCGACTAGTACGGGAACATAATCGACCAAACCATGTCAAAAGAATTATTAATGCAACAATTATCTTTCCCCTTTTGCTTCTGCAAGAAAAGCTGGTATTCTGGAAATGATGAAAATAATTCAAATTTGTCTAATTAGTCTAATTTACCTAATTAATCCAATTAGCCCAATTCCCGTTCACGCGGAGGGGCTTGATGCGGCTGGGACATTTGCGATTAACGATCCTGGTGCAACCAGTGGTGATATTATTGTTAGCACCCAAAACGGCTTTAAACGAGCGACGATTCCTTATGACAATAATATTTTCGGTGTTTTAGCCGATAACTCTGTGGTGGTGCTGCAAAGTGGGGAAGCTGGCGCTCGGCCAGTGGCGCGCACCGGAGTGGCCACTGTTAACGTGGTGATGGCCAACGGAGCAATTGCCGCCGGGGACTATTTGACCTCGTCACAAACTCCCGGCAAGGCCCAGAAAGCCACCCAATCGGGCTATGTTTTGGGTATTGCTTTGGCTAGCGCCGATAAGGATGGCCAAGTTCCGGTGGCACTGCGGATTGAGTATGCGGAACTAACAACAGCGCGTAACGCCAATCGGTTGTTAGAGTATCTTGGGGCATCTTTCTTCTCTAATGTGAAGAACCCGGAGCAGTTCGGGATGATTGTCCGCTATATCTTGGCGGCCGTGGTTTTGCTCATTAGCTTTGGCTTCGGTTTTATCACTTTTTCCCGGTCGCTGCCCAAAGCGGTCGAGGCGATCGGGCGCAATCCCTTGGCCCGGCACACGATTTATTTGTCCATGGCGCTTAACGTGGGAATGATTGCCGTAGTGGGGATTATCGGCATTGCCGGTGCCTTGCTAATTCTTAGATTTTAATCTACACTAATTTTATGTTCCTGCCTAATATATATTTAGTGTTATTTGCCCTCTTGGCCGTAGGCCAGATTGCCCTGGCAGTGTATCTTTGGAAAACGGAGCGGGATTTTCTCCGGCGCAACGAAACTCTCTGGCACCGGACAGTCCATAAAACCCGGGAGGACGAGGCAAAAATCACATCCGGATATGAGGATCAACTGCATCAGGTGGACACCCGGATGGAAAAGGATCTGGCGGGAGTAATTGCCGCTGCCCAGCAGGAGTATGGCAAGTTTTTGTCCGGGTTGCAAAAAAATAGCGCCGCGGTGGTTGACGATGCTATGACAGGCTTCACTAAAAGACTGGAAGAAAAAATGACGGCGGTTGAAGACCAGATTCTTAAGTTAGCTCAGGAGGAGACGATACGGGTGAAATTAGAAGCACAAGCCTACCGGCAGAAGATGCTGGCCCTCACCGACCAGGATGTAGTCGAAGTGTTGGACCGGGTGATCAAAACATTAATCGGCAAGCAACTTTCTTCGCAAGACCAGACACAGTTAATCTCCCAAGCGCTTGACGATGCCAAAAAAGACAAATTTATCTGATAAGCTAGTCATTTGCACTCCGGCGCCGTTGTCTGATGACCAAGTCGCCCAATTGGCCGACAAAGCCGGCCAGCCGGTGGAAATTAAAATCGACCCGTCATTAATCGGTGGGGCGGCCTTATCCATTAATGGTTTATATAAAGATTATTCGTTAAAAGCGAAATTTGCCGAAAACGAAGATATTTTAAAGGGGATTTATGAACAATTCGTCCAAAATCGAAGAAGTCGGGTTTGTCCAGAGTGTTAAAGGCAAAATTGCCAGCGTTTCCGGGCTGCCCAGTGCCAAAGTTGGGGAATTGGTGGTTGGCGAAAACGGGGCCCAAGGCTATATAGCTGGACTATTTGTCGACTATATTGAGGTTTACCTGCTTTCCGATGATAATGTCGAGCCAGGCCAAATGTTTCGCCGCAGTGGTGATTTTTTGGGCGTTATTCCAAGCGATGGTCTCCTGGGTCGGGTTATCAGCCCCCTAGGTATCCCCCTTGATGAAAAGGGGGCGATTGGTCAAAAAATGGAGGCAACAGACAAGGTCTCCTTAGACCAGCCAGCTGTAGGAATCGTTGGGCGACGATATATTGAAGAACAGTTTGAGACAGGAATAATAGTGATTGACACACTGTTCCCATTAGGCAAGGGTCAGCGGGAATTAGTGATCGGCGAATCGCGAGCCGGGAAAACAGCTTTTCTTCTTGATGTCATTGCGAACCAGAAAGATCAGGGGGTTATCTGTGTACTTTGTCTCATTGGCAAGCCAATCGCGGAGGCAAGGGACGTTTGGCGCCAACTGGAAAACCGAGGAATATTGACGCACACTGTGGTGGTGATGTCAACCTCAACTGATCCGGCGCCAATGGTTTTTCTCACGCCACAGACGGCCTTGACTGTGGCAGATTTCTTCCGAAGGAAACGAAAGGATGTGTTAGTAATCTTGGACGACATGGGAGTTCATGCCCGTAATTATCGGGAACTTTCTCTGGTTTCCGGCCGGCCTCCTGGTCGGGAATCTTATCCTGGTGATATTTTCTACCAACAGGCTCGTCTCTTGGAACGAGCAGGTAGCTTTGACGAAAAAGCCGGAGGAGGATCAATAACTGCTTTACCCGTGATTGAATTGGCTTTGTCTGATCTCCAGGCATTTATTCCGACGAATTTGATGGGTATGACTGATGGCCATCTCCTGTTTCGTTCTGCTCTGGCACAAAAGGGCCAACAGCCGGCGCTGGATTTAAGTTTGTCTGTCACTCGGGTGGGCTCGCAAACACAAAAACGCCTCCAAAATTCCTTAGCAACGAGAGTCAAAGAAACTCTCGCCCGGGGTGGTCAATTGGAAATTGTCAGTCGTTTTGGCTCAGAATTGCCCCTGGAAACTAAGCGAATTCTATCCCAAAAAGGTTTAATCGAGGAGCTCTTGATTCAAAAGTCCGGACAGTCATTTACTAAAGAGATGCAAGTTATCTTGTTGTCTTTGCCGTTTAGCAAATTTTTGGCTGACAAAGACCGAACTTTTGTCAAGGCTAATCTTGATAAGATAGTTACTGCCTTCGGAACTGACCCTGCCCTGAAAAAAATTCGCGATGAATCATTCAGCAATGATAATCTCGATAGTTTGATCGTGGATTTGGATGGTGTCAAAGACAAACTAGAAACCATGATACCCTCAAATGTGACACAGATAAAAAAAGCAGCTGTGCCTATTGAGGCACCGCAGCCAGTGAAATAACATGTATCAGATTAACAAAATCAAGGATTATCTTAATGAGGTTGAGTCATTGGAACTATTGGCACAGGTGTTTACTGATATTGCTCGGAGTAACTTGGAGCGCATCCGGGCGGGGATTGAACGCAACCGGACCTATGTTGGGGAGGTTGCTAAGGTGCTGCACGTTGTCCGGGTTACGGCCGAGGCTCAGGGCCTTTCCGCTACTCGACAAAAAAAAGTCTCGGCCAGCCTACTGATCACCTCAAATAAGCGACTTTATTATGGTGATCTAGACACCAAAGTGGCAGAGTTTTATATCGCTCACACGGCCTACACGGGCTATGTGGATCGGTTTGTGTTGGGTTCTGTGGGAGCGGACATTTTAAAAGGCAGTAATTATCCGTTTGCCTATGAGACAATTATTTTCGATCAGGAGTTACCAAGTGCGCAAGAATTGGCCAATTTATCTCAAAAGTTAAGCGGCTACCAGAAAGTGTTCGTCTATTATCCGCGATTTGTCACTGTCCTCTCACAACTGCCAAGTTTGGTTGACATCACCGGCTTGGTCTCATCGGTGAGCAGCGGCGAGGAAGATAGATACTACATTTTTGAACCGGAGATTGGGAAAATTCTCGACTTCTTTGAACAGCAGATCATTCAAATGCTTTTGGAACAAGCTTTTCTGGAAGCACAGTTAGCCCGGATCGGAACACAATTGACCACAATGGATCAAGCAGCACAAAATGCGGCGGCTGTTATCAAGCAGCAAAACGAACTGCTAACTTATACGCGGAAACAATATTTAAATTTGCAGTCTTTGGAAATAGCGGGAACAATAATAAGGGAAAAGGACCATGAAGAATAATAATCCCAAACAATCATTTGGCCAAGTCCGCAGTGTCTACGGGCAGATTGTGGAGGTGGTGTGGGCGGAGGGTAGCCCTCCAAATGTTAAAGAGATACTGACATTAGAGGAAGATACGACGGTGACAATGGAAGTGCTCTATCCATTAAAAGAGTACTTAATATGTATTAACCTATCAGAAGCCTGCCAAATTAAAAGAAACAGCAAAGTAATTAGCTTAAACAAGGAAATGACGGTGCCGGTGGGGCCAGAAGTTCTGGGGCGAGTCCTAAATATTTTTGGTGCCGCTCAAGATGATAAGGGAGAACTCAAAGCCAAGTTAACGCGTAGCATTTATGAAAAACATAGACCAATTGCTCGGGTTTCTGGAACCAAGGCTATCGTGGAGACCGGAATCAAAGCCATTGATTTTCTTACTCCATTTGTTCGGGGTGGGAAAATTGGTTTCCTTGGCGGCGCTGGGGTGGGGAAAACCATTCTTTTGACCGAGATTATTCACAATATCACTGTGGATCACCCCGGGGTCACAGTCTTTGCTGGAGTTGGAGAACGGATTCGTGAGGGCCAGGAGCTTTACACCCGTCTTTTAGACACAAAAGTGTTAGATAGAACAGTTTTGATGATGGGGCAGATGAATGAAAATCCAGTTGTCCGACTTAAGGTCGGCTTGGCCGCGGCTACCTTGGCACAATATTTCCGTGATGAACAAAAAAAAGATGTTCTTTTCTTCCTGGATAACATGTTTCGCTACGTTCAGGCCGGTAACGAAGTTGGCACTCTCCTTGGGGGATTGCCATCAGAACAAGGCTATCAGGCGACACTTTACTCTGATATCGCTTTATTGGAAGATAAACTGATTTCCACCGATGATGCGTCTATCACTTCCGTCCAAACGATCTTTTTGCCGGCCGACGATGTTGGTGACGCTGGGGTCATTGCCATAATGTCATTTATGGACTCAACCGTAGTTTTATCCCGCAGTGTAGCTCAATTGGGGCTCTATCCGCCAGTGGACATGACACTTACTGCCACTTCGACCCTAGCCCGAGGCCTAATGACGAAAGAGCACAAGGATGTGCTAACGGAATTCCAGAAGCTATTTGAACAATATAACAAACTATCGCATATAGTAGCAATTGTTGGTGAGTCGGAACTTTCCGCCCAGGATCAGATGTTCTTTCATCGGGTCAAGAAAGTGATTAACTATCTCACCCAGCCGTTCTATTCGGTTGAAGGACAAACCGGGCGGCCCGGTGTGTATGTTCCCATCAATAAAACCGTCGTTGACATTGGCCGAATCATTAGCGGCGAGACGGACAAACTGCCGGACGAAAAATTACTTTATATCGGCTCATTGGACGATGCTAAAAGTTAGGATTATTTCCCCAAAAGAGGAGTTTTTTTCTGGCGAGGCGGCGTCTGTGTCTTCAGTTAACAGCGTCGGGTCGTTTGATATTTTGCCCGAGCATGCCAAGTTTGTCACGATTGTGGAGAAGAAACCAATCATCTTGCGCCTGCCGGACCATCAAGAGCAGACTTTTAACTTTGACCTGGCGATTATCCGCGTCCACGACGACCAGGTTGATATCTACGTTGTTGGATAACTTCACGGTTCCTTCACAAATTTGATATACTTTGCTCTACTTTTTGATTCTATTTTCACAAAAATCTATGTACACTCTTGACAAATCTATGCAAATCTGGGCACACTGGATACACACGAATTTTCAATTTACAATTTGCATGAAGCAGACTGTTAAGATAGGTGAAGCGGCAAAGATCCTGGGTGTTTCCATCGACACCGTGCGGCGCTGGAGCAACTCCGGTAAACTGCTCTCCGTCCGCACCCCCGGAGGAACAAGGGTTTATGACGTGACACAGTTTCCCAAGCCACCCTTGCCGCCAAGCACCCCGCCGCCGGCGCCCGAAGAGTGGATCAAGCCAGTGGTGGTGGAAGCGCCGATGGAAGAAATTTCTTTTGTGGCGCCAAAGACTACTATATACAAGAAGATTGCTTTGCCTGTTTTTGCTGTTCTGGCGGGGCTGATAATCGGGGGAATCTTTATAAGACGTGGTCTTGTCGAACAAGACCACGTCTTGAGAAACATCCCGGGTGGTTCCGTTCTCGCTACAGCCACCCCCAGCGGACAATTTTTAGAAGTAAACACCGATGTCACGGTGAATGGCAATTTAACTGCCAATAACTTGCAATATGCTGCTGGATTGGATCAGCCCCTGACGACCACCTCGACCCCCACTTTCGCCAATTTAACCCTAACGGCTGGGACTTTGGTTCTTCCCGATAGCACCCAGACTCTAACGAATAAATCTCTCTCCGGCTCGGCGAACACTTTCACGAACATTCCTAATTCCGCTCTGGCCAATTCCAAAGTGACGGTGACGGCCGGGTCCAATCTTTCCGGCGGCGGCGATGTCAGTCTGGGTGGCAGCACAAGTTTGGCTCTGGCAAGTGACATTAGCATCACCTCGCTCACTTTGCCGGCAGCATCGGGCCAAATTGTGGTTGGGTCCGGCAGCCAAATAACGGTACCCGATCAAACCGGAACGATATGTCTCACTTCCGGCAATTGTCCCACCGGAACGATCAACGGATCGGGAACGGCAAACTATTTAGCTAAATTCTCGGATGCGACAACGATTGCTGATTCCACAATCACTGATAATGGCAGCTTGGTAACCATCAGTGGCGCCTCTGGTCTGCTAGTTTCTAACGGGATAACCGTTACTGCTGGCAATATTAATCTCACCGGTTCACAGACCCTTGATGCCACAGGTACTCTGGGGATTGGCACAGCTAATCAGACATCGCTAACCATCGGTCGCAATGGCGCGGCTACTCTCATTAACGGCGCCTCGGTGACTGTGAATGGAGCTATTTTTAAGAGTGACTCTACTGCCTCCATTTCCGGTGCTTTAACCGTTTATAACACACCATCGATTGGAACTACCAGTATGGCCGATCTGGTTCTTGGTGGTGCTACCACTGGTGGGGTTAAACTCTATCCAAATAATACATTAGGTCTCTACGTGGCTGGGACGGGGAATGTGGGAATTGGGACAACAACGCCGTTAACTCAATTTCAAATTGGCTCAACGACAGGAGTCAATATCCGGTTTACTACCAGTGGCACCGCTGGTACACTTGCGGGGTATTACACCACCGAGGCACAACCGCGATTTTCCTTTGATAATTCCACTTTTGGCGCAACTGTGCCCGGCTTGGCCTTTGGTCCCGGCGTATCAACGACGTTGGCCGCCGGCGGGGCGGGAATCGGTTTGCCTGACACTAGAGTCTTGGCCTTTTATACCGGAAATGGTTCCGTGGCAGTGGAGCGAATGAGACTGGATAGCTCTGGCAACTTAGGAATTGGGACAACCCTGCCTCTGGGCACTTTGGATCTTCGGGGCAATTCCGGGATTACCCCCGTGGCCTCCATTTCCGGTCAGACGGCAATGGCCAGTTTAATCGTGGATAATAAAGGTATTGGCGACCTTTTCACTGCCTCCTCCTCCGGCCTCTCTCGCTTTGTGATTACCCAGAACGGGAATGTGGGGATCGGAACGACAACGCCAACTGGTCGGGTAGAAATCCGGGCCCCACAAGCGGCGGGAATCATCCCGCAATTGATTTTGGCTCCAAAAACGGGGGAAGTTACCAGTATTCTCACTACCAGTTATTTTGGCGGTGGGACGGCAGTGCCCGGGGGTTTGTATTCGATCACCAACACGTTTGATGCTTCTGGTCCTCCATATAATTTGATATTTGCTCGGAACGTAGCCGACCTGTCATTATTAAGTGCCTGGAGCATAGGAATTGGCGATGTGGTTAATAGCACCCCCCCAATCTATACCTTAGGCAGTGTCGGCATTGGGACAAGCTCCTATTTGGGCACACTTGATATTCGGGCTTTATCAGGCACATTGCCTGTGGCAACTGTTTCCGGGGCAACAAGTAAAGCAGCATTAGTTGTCGATAATTCCATTGGCGACCTCTTCACGGCTTCATCGTCAGGACTTTCCCGTTTTGTAGTTAAACAAAGTGGCAATGTGGGGATCGGAACGACGACACCGAGAACGGTTTTAGATGTGGTAAGTTCGAGCACGTCGACGAGTTCAGCCTTTGTTGAAAATACTTCCACCAATTCTAATATCTCCGGATTACCGGATTAACGGTGAAGTTGGATTCGACAACGTTAAATTCAACCTCTCACTTTCTTAATTTCCTGGATCTCAACGGGGTAAACATTGGCAGCATCCAGGCAAACGGCACTAGCGGAATTGCTTACGCCGTCCAAGGGGTAGCAGATTTTGGAGAATATATGACACTAGCAAGTAAGTTGCCCAATGAAGGGACGATTATGTGCCAGGGAGCTAGTGGTGTGGCACCGTGCACCGCTAGCGACAGTGCTAGGATTGTTGGTGTGGTTTCCGCCCACACCGGTTTTTTGGGTGGAATTCCCGGTGATAACAAAGTGATTGTGGGCATGATCGGCCAGATCCCCGTTAAAATTGCCACCGGCTCTGCTATGATTACCCCCGGTGATGCCATCGGCGTGGTAAATAATGGATATGGCCAAAAACAGACAACCAGAGGCTATATTGTCGGCATCGCGGTGGCGGGCCAGCAGCCCGACGGGACAGTGTTGGTGAAAGTGAACCCGGGCTGGCACGAAGACGAGTCGGGAAGCAGGTTAGCAGGAGAGCAGGTAAGTTCCTTACTTTCCGTCTTACCTGCTCTCCCACTCTCCAGCTCGTTTGCCTCTCTTTCTGCGGACCTGGCCACCATTTCCGGCCAGCTCACGGTAATCGGCGACGCCCAATTGGCTAACACCACCATTGGGGGAAATTTGCAAGTTGGGTTCCTGCATTTTGACGACATCAAAGCGGAAATTTCCAGCCTCACCGGCCTGGTGACTGTTAATAGTAATCTTAATGTCGCCGGTGATGCCACCATTTCCGGCCAGCTCTCGGTGGGCAAGGGGATTGTTATTCCTGACAAGACTACCGGAGAAGACTATTGTGTCCAGATTGATAATGGGGAAATAATTAAGACGAAAGGGGAGTGCCAATAAATTATGGCGAGATTTGTTCATGACACCAAGACCAATCGCTGGGTAATAATTGCCCCGGGGCGAGTGAAGAGACCCCACGATAATCCATCGGTACCAGATAATCAGACGGGAAATCAGACGATGATGAGACGGCGAGCAGACGATGGACAGGAAATTTCCGCGAGTGCGTCTGGTTTGTCTGACAAATCGTCTGGTTCGTCTAAACTGTGTCCATTTTGCCCGGGACAGGAAGAGTTGAATAAGGAATTATTCAGCGTGGGAGATCCGTGGCAAGTCCGCGTTATTACTAATAAGTATCCCTTAACCGACATACACGAGGTGATTATCCACAGCCCGGATCACAACAAAGACATTGATGAACTGCCGCTATCTCAAGTTGAACTGATTTTGCAGACCTACCGGGCGCGGTATAACTATAATAAACAATTTGGAACTGTCCTTGTTTTTAATAACCACGACATTCACGCCGGGGCCAGTCTAGGCCATCCCCATTCCCAGCTGGTCGTGGTGCCGCGGGAAATTAGTTTGGAAACGCTGCCAAAGGAGCCGGTGGAAAATGTGGTCGCGCAAACGACGCGTTTCACCGCCTACTGTCCCAATTTCTCCCAATGGCCATATGAGATTTGGGTCTCACCAAACATGCGAATGGATGCGAATCAAGAGCAAATTAATGCGAATAATTTTAATTTTGGTCAGATTACTGACGAGCAAATTGCCGACTTGGCGGCGTTGCTGCAAAAAATTTTGAAGGTGGTGGTTGGCAAGTTCAAGGGAGAGACGGACATTCCCTATAATTTCTATATTTATCACGGCCTGGATTGGTATTTGCGCATTATCCCGCGGTTGATTCACCGGGCGGGATTGGAATTGGGAACGGGACTGTCGGTCAACATTGTCGATCCGAAACAAGCAGCGGAGGAGTATAAAGCGGCAATCTAAAATTTCTCGCAATAAGAATGCTCGCTCTTTGACCACTTCGCTTCGCTCGCGGTACCTCGTCTGCGCTTTTTATTCGCTCGAAATTTTAAAATAATTTTTTTTATTGATTTTGTGTCTTGACAGATGATGTGTTTGGTTATATAAACAATTAGAAAAGTATAGTTCTATGCCTGATGTTGCTCAAAAGCTATCACTTGATAACTTACCAGATCTTTTAACGGTCAAAGAGGTGGCCAGCATTTTTCGGGTTTCCATTTTAACGATTAAGCGCTGGGGCAAAAGAGGGAAACTGGTTCCCCTGCGCATTAACTCCCGGGGGGATCGGCGCTACAAAAAAGAAGCGGTCCTTTGGCTCTTGGGAATCGAGCAAAAAACCGCTTAACTTCTTTTACTTTTAATTTCACTTTAATTCCACCGTTGCTCCGGCGGCTTCCAGTTTTGTTTTGGCCTCCTGGGCAGTTTCTTTATTGACGCCGGTCACTACCTCTTTCGGGGCGGATTCCACCAGAGTCTTGGCTTCGGCCAGTCCTAGAGTGGGAACCACTTCCCGAACGGCTTTAATAACCGAAATCTTATTGGCGCCCGCGTTGGTGAGAACCACATTGAAAGTCGTTTGTTCGGGAGCATCAGCTGCGCTCGTCCCCGCTTCGCCGACCGGGGCACTGGCCACCGCCAACGGGGCCGCGGAAACGCCAAATTTTTCCTCCAGCGCTTTCACCAGCTCCGACAGTTCAATGACCGTCAGTTTGTCAACCTCCTCAATAATTTTAGTAATCTTGTCAGACATAATTCACCACCTCTCACACAAAATTAAAAATTTTAACTTGAATTTTTGACTTTTGACTTTTGATTTTTAACTTGATCGAGAACATATGCTAATTGTTGAATGTTGTAGTTCAGAGTAAAAACAAGTTGTCCCAGCAGGATTTCCCGAGAGGGGATTTTGGCGATAGTCTCAATTTCGCTACCGGAGTACTCCTTGTTTTCAATAAAACCAAACTTCACTTTGGGAATCCCCAGAGTCTTGACGGTTTTGAACAGCTCCTTAAGGGGGGCCAGGGCGTCGTCATAAGCCAGGAGCGCTCCCGTTGGCTCCGTCAAATTGGGCACCGGCCTGCCTGCCGGCAGGCAGGCTATTTTTAAAAGGGAGTTTTTGGCAATAACATATTCACCGCCGACTTTTTTAACGGCGCGGTGCAGTTCTTCCGATTGTTTGTGGGTCAGGCCGCGGTAGTCGGTGAGGACGACAGATTTTGCCCGGGAAAGTTTTTCCGAGAGTGAAGAAACAATATCAATGTTTTTTTGGTTTGCCATATATTTCCTGCGTAAGACTTAGTTAACGCTTACGGTCTCTGGAATCGCGACTTGCTCGTCGCTTTAGAGTTCGAGTTGAATACTCGGCCCCATGGTCGCTTTGATAAAAAGCGATTTTATTTTATCCGTTCCGACCGATTTTGTCAACGCGGAAAAGTTTTCTTCCAGTTTTTTGGGTTCAAAGGAGACTTTGCCGATAATGGTGTGAATAATCGGGGCAGCGGTCTCCGTTTTCCAGCTTTGCTGCCCAGAGCGGAGTCGAAGGGCCAGTTTTTCCGGATCATCACCAATGGTGCCGTTCTTTGGGTTGGGCATCAGCCCCCGCGGGCCGAGGATTTTGGCGATCTTGGCCAGTTTTGGCATCATCTCCGGACTGGCAACTAAAATGTCAAAATCGATTTTTGGATTAGCAATTAGCTCGTCGTCAGCAACGCGGACGCGCACCTGTTTGCCCGCGCCGTGGGGGAGAGCAACACTGCCGCGCAAAGCCCCCTGCCTGCCGGCAGGCAGGTTGTCTGCCACATTAATGTGCACTTCCACCGCGCCGTCAAACTTGGAAATTGAGGTTTTCTTGACTAATTCCACCGCCTGCGCAATCGAATATTTTTTCTTGGTGTCAACCAGGCTTCGCACCTCAAGATATCTCTTGCCGCGGCCTGCTTTTTTGATCTCTTTTTTCTTGATTTTAGTCTCTGGCTTTTCTTCTTTTATCTCTCCCTTGGCTGCTTTCTTTTGCTCACGTTTGACCTCGGCTTTCTCCCGAGCTTTCTCTTCTGCTTCCAAATCACCCATTTTGACAGTTTTAATTTTTCCCATAGTTATTGCTCATTGCTCATTCTGTGCGTATCCCCATGCTTCTTGCTGTGCCTTGGACGATTTTTGTGGCCGCCTCAAGGTCGCCGTCGGCATTAAGATCCTGCATTTTAACTTTAGCGATGATTTTAGCCGCAGCCGTGGTTAACACGCCCGCCTCTTCCCGGCCTGGTTTTTTTGACCCGTGCTCTAGTTTTAATTCTTTCTTAATCAGTTCGGACACCGGCGGCAGTTTGGTGACAAAAGAAAACGTTCGGTCTTCATAAACCGTGATCACGGCTGGAATAACCTGGCCTTTTTTGTCGGCGGTTTTTTCGTTGTAGGCCCGGACAAAGTCCATGATCGGCAGCCCGTGCTGGCCCAATGCCGGACCCACCGGCGGGGCAGGAGTGGCTTCCCCGGCCTTCAAATTTAATTTAATGATTGTTTTAACTTTCTTGGCCATTTTAAAGTTTTGAGACTTGCAAAAAGTCGAGTTCCACTGGTGTCTCTCGGCCAAATATGCTTACTAGCACTTTGACTTTTCCTCGCGCGTCGTCCAGACTTTCCACCGTGCCCAAAAAGTCGGCAAATGGGCCGTCCACAATTTTGACCGCTTCGCCGGCGGAGAAGGTGGACTTGAATTTCGGCGCCGCCAGGGCGGAAAACTTCATGATCGCGTCGACTTCTTTTTCTGACAACGGCGTGGGCCGGTTGCCGGTGCCAACAAAGGAGGTGACACCGGGAGTGGTCCGGACGACCAGCCAGGAATCATCATCCAAAATCATGCGGACCAGGATATAGCCCGGAAAAATCTTTTCCTTAACTTCCTCTTTCTTGCCCCGCTTCACGGTCACAATCTCCCGGGTGGGCACCAAAATGTCAAACACGCGCCCCACAATTTTCATCGCGTCCACGCGCTGGCGGATTGCCGCCGCCACCTTGTTCTCATGACCGGAATATGTGTGCAGCACGTACCACCGGGCATTGTCGGGAATGACCTCCTGAGTTGTCTGTTGAGTCTGATCGTCCATACCTTTACAAATTTTAAATTGTGCTACTTTTTTAACAGTAATTCTATCCCTTTAGAAAATATATAGTCTAACCCGCCTAAATAGGCGGCGACAAGGGCAGAAACGCCGATGACCACCGCGGTCAGTTTAATAAGCTCCGGGCGCTTTGGCCAAATCACTTTGGACAACTCGGCTTTGACTTCCTGAAAAAACACCACCGGGTTCTTGCCAAAATCCGGTCTGGTGATCGTGAAATTGTCGCCAATATTGGCCATATAAGCCTAAAAAAATACTCCTTCCGGAGTTGTCAAGGGCTAGTATACTCTGCCTTAATTAGGAAATCAAGAGGACTTTTTGGACTTAGCCGCCCGGACCCTAAGCCGCTCATCGGTTAAGGCCTCATCAACGGCGTGGGAAAGTGCGCTTCGTGTTGCTTTTATGTGGTCACCGACTACTTCTTTCTCCTCTGAAGTCAACAGCCCAAGTCTATTACAGGAAGTCGCTACCTCACTATAACCTTTTAGCCCGTCAAGTCCTGCTAATAATGATTTAATAGAGTGGACAGGCTGATCCTTTTCCTCGGACTTAAAAGCAACCTTGGCACTTTTATCAGCTAACTTGTCAACCCCATGTAAAATGCGATTTCTTTCCCTAATTGTCATTAATGGCATTTTCCATCTTGATAGTCGATTTGTCAAGTTGGAGTGCTAAAATTGGCTGATGATTAGCAAAAAACCGGATTTCGGTTTTGAGAAACAGGCCTGGCGGCGAGGATATAAAACGGTAATCGGGGTGGACGAAGTGGGGCGGGGAGCCCTGGCTGGCCCGGTCGTGGCGGGGGCGGTTAGCTTAAAAAGAACTGTTCTTTTTAAGAACGGTTCTTTTTTAGACGAGATTGATGACTCGAAGAGACTGTCGGCGAAGAAAAGGGAAGAACTGGCGAAAATAATTAAACAGAACGCGGCCTGGGGGATTGGGGAGGCAAGTGTGAGCTTTATTAATAAGCACGGCATTGTCAAGGCGACAGCTAAAGCCATGCGAAGCGCCGTGGCCCAGGTGGCCGGGGATCGTCAATTTGTGTTAGTGGACGCTTTCCATATTAAATATATTCCCGGCGTGGGACTGGCCAATCAAAGAGCCATTATTAAGGGCGACCAAAAGTCTCTTTCCATCGCCGCCGCTTCCATTATTGCCAAGGTTCACCGGGACAGATTAATGAAAAAGCGCAGTGTCTATGGCTGGCGCCAAAATAAGGGGTATGGAACGGCGAAACACATCGCCGCGATTAAAAAGCACGGCCCAAGCCGCTTTCACCGACTTGCTTTTGTTAAAAACTTTATCTAGACTAGAACTGCTATGTTAGTGGCCTTTCTGGAGAAGGACAATGTGAAACTATTGGCTTATAAAGGCAGCACACGCTTGTTTGCCGGCCAGATCAGTTTCTCCCCTGAGGTGCTGCGCGATGCTTATGTGGCTGACGCTGCCAAGTTTTCCGGCCAATTGAAAATGGCCTTTTCCCAAAAAGACGCTCTGCGGGAAGACCCGGAAGTGACGCTGTTTTTGCCGGCGGACAAAACTTTCACTAAAACCCTGCCCGCCACCGATCCGGTGGACGGTTTTGTCCAGTCCCTGCCCTATTTTAAGGAAGAATTAGTCATCTCCAATAATCAGTTAGGCAAGGACAAAATAACTTATGTTGCTTTTGAAAAAAAATTGGTCGAAGATTTGCAAAAACCTTTTTTGGAATCGGGCAAAAAGGTGGTGGCGGTGAAAAGTGCCCTTAATGTGTTGATAACCGGTTTGCCCCAACAGGGACAATATTTGCTATTAGCCTCGTTTGACAAGGAGATTGCTGTGGCGGTGGCGCTCAACGGGGCGGTTTCCGAGATTGCCGCTTTTGAAAAAAGTGTTTTTGTTACCCGATTTGGCGAGTTTGTCGCCAATCATAATCTTGACGGGATCAAAAAAGCCTACACCGTCGGGGTGTTTGACCCGGAAACAGCTAATAAATTGCGGACCCAGCAAGGGCTGGAAATCACCCCTTTGGCAACAACGGATATTTATGACCAAATTGTTAATCTTTCCGCCCGCACTGGTCGGAGATTTAATTTTAGGTTGCCCAATCTGCCTGCCGGCCGGCCAAGCAAAAAAGTTCTTCTGCTTTTAGCGGCTATTATTGTCGGGGCGCTCTTAACGGCCGTGATTATAAAGACTGTCGGGCAGCAAAAACCAGAGACGCCCTCACCAGTCGTTGAGCAGCCAGCCCCACCGCCAGCCCCCGAACCCAAGATTTCCGATTATCCGGTCCGTGTTCTTAATGGAACACTGGTGACTGGAGAAGCGGGCCGATTGGCGGACACGCTTAAGGGCGACGGCTACACTGTTTTGGACGCCAAAAACGCCACCTCGGCGGGTTTCACCACGACAAAGATCCTAGCGACGTCAGATGTTCCGGAGAAAATCGTGGCCGGACTCCAAACGCTTCTTTTACAAACTTATCAAACCGTGGCTGTGGAACCGCTGGCTTCCACCAGCGCGGAGATTGAAATCATCATCGGGGTAAAAAAGAGTTAATAAGGCTTATTTCTGGCAAAGGCAACGATGAAAAGACGGCGTAAAAGGCCAGGTCCCTCGTTCTTTTTGTGGGCAACTTTTGGTTCTGCTAGGACCACTCTTATAATCCCTTTGGACGTTTGTGCTTGATAGTACATCTGTGTAAGCTCTTTGGCTGCATCTACACCACCGGCAGTGGTAGCAACGTGTAGGCCAATTGCCAGAGAGCTGTCATGGTCTAGTCCTTGGCCGATGGCAACATCAGTTGCTTCGCGACCCTGATCCCTAGCGTTACGCCATCTTCCAGTGACATCTCTATATCTCGCTCCCCGTGTCTCATTTTTGTCCATATGGCAGGGATTATACTATGTTATAATTAAATAATCAACCTATAGAAGTTGAAATTTGTTTCATTATAGGTTAATATATGACCCATGAAAGAAATAGACTATAGTAATGGTGAGAAGACGGCGGAAAAAAAGCGGGGGATTAAAATTGATCCGAAGGTGGTCGCTGCCTCGGCGTTGATTTTGGGTGCCCTGGCTCTGACCGGCTGCAATGCCCCCGATGTGGCGAGTGTTGCTGGCAACGCTGGAAATTTGGGGGTTAATACTACTCTTACCCTTATCAAAGCGGCAGTGGAAACGGACCTGGGCAATATTGCGCTCGGTGGCCTGGCAAGCCTTATTTATCTGAGGGGGGAAAAGTGGAAGTTCGATCGTTCTTTGGTGGAAAAATTTCTTCTTGGCGCCGGAATTGTTATAGTTCTCAAATCTGCTGACCTTATTAATGGCAGTCACCAATATTTCACCAGTGGCTTGGTTGGTGGTGTTCTCGGCTCTCTACTTCAATTGGAAAAGTCGGTTGAGGTTTTGGGCCATCCAGACATTACTAGCCAAGAAGGCCTAAAAAACAAGGCTCTCAGCTTTTTGGGCGGTGGGCTTGCTGGGCTGGCATTAGACTTTGCTGGGAAAACGACTGATGGTAATGTCCAAAATTACATCTTGTTGACCGGTTTGGCCTTTGGCGGTGCCACTGGTTGGTGGGCGACTAAAGGGAGTTTTCGAAATGCCCAGGTTCGGCAACGGATCGAGCAAGTCTCCGAAGAGCTGCGCCAGTAGCACTGGATGTCTCCGCGATTAGCTTCACGAGAGGTGGTCTCTTGAAGCTAAAGGTCGATTAATAGTTGGGGAATTGTGGTCAAGTCGGGAACGGCTTTCATAAAATCAATATAAGAGTTATTTTGACTTTTCTTGTTAAAGTGGTGCAAGATGTCACTGCTATTTACCCAAGCGGTGTCGCGTTGGCCAAGATATTCTGGTAGAGAAGTGGGCAGATTTCCTTGTCCCTTAGGGTTTAAGTGAATATATCGGGAGACATGGAGTAGTTGTTCTTCGGTTTGGATCGGAACGGCTTTGTAAACCCCCTGGAATAACGGCCCCACCCGATGATATTTGCGATTAAAGAAACCAGCATATCTGGTGCCCAACGCATTCATAAAATTATCGATTGTGCTGGCCGATTTTTGCTTGATTAACAAATGGAAATGATTAGGCATGAGAGCATAGGCCAGCAAGGTTATTTCCCCGCAGAAATTTTTTAAGTTCAGTAGCTTCGTTGCCTGATACTTTTCCTTATAACTAGCCTGGGGAGAAGCAACAATAGCTAGTAGTTTTTCTTCGTCTTTGGGGAGCAAATAGGCTTTTAAATAGGATAAGAAAACTGCGTAGTCAACTTCATCGTGGTAAATATCATTTTTAGCAACCCCACGATTATATAAATGGTAGTAGCCATCAGGGATGTAAGCCTTGATCGAGTTTTTGGCCGCCATGGTTTAATCATAGTTGATTCTCAGTTTTTTGCAAGTAGCTTCACGAGAGGTGGTCTCTTGAAGCTAATGTGGGAGCAAACTTCAGCGATGAGATAACTGCCGGCCAAAACTAAAATAAAGACTATCGGTTCGGGAAAGGTTAGCGGCACAGCGCGAAGAACGAGGGTGTGGCAGAGATAAACCAATAACGATAATTTACCAAGACGGGTGAGGAAAGTGGGTAAGCGGGTAAGCGGGAGAGAAGGTAAGACGAGAAGGCCAGACAAGATTACCCCAATCGAGTAGAGTAGGACCGGGAAGCGGGTGAAACGGGTGGCGACGGTGATCTCAAAACCAGACGACATCAGATAACCAGAACTGGCAACAGTCCAGACAAGACCAACTAACAAAGCAACTAGGCTAATAGCTTGTAGCTTGTAGCTTTTAGCACGAGCTAAAAACATGCCGAAAACGAAGTAAAAAATCCAGGTGAGGGGGTTGAGATATTGCATTTGGTCCGTCCAGACATTATTGCGGTTGGAAAGCAGTTCGGTTTGGGTCGTGATTTGCCAATACCAGTAAATTTGAAACAGAAAAGCAGCTAGCAAGGTCAGCTTTGGAAAGCGTTTAATAAATTGCAATAATATCGGAAAAAACAGATAAAGAACGAAGATCATTGGCACGAAATAGAGGTGATAATCGGCCTTTCCGAGTATAAAAATTTTCCATAATGGCAGCCCGTCATAAAGAATCCAGCTTTGGCGCAAAACATAGGTGACGGTGACAAAAATGATGACCTCCCAGAAGAAAAACCAGGGTAAAAGCCGCAGGGCCCGACGGACGAAGAAATCTTTCAACTCCAGCTTAGTTGCTAGGTATTTACCGGCCAAGCCAAAACTGGACAGAGCAACAAAAACAGGGACTGCAAAACGGGCGGCCTGGTTGACTGTCAGGTTAATTAGATCGTAGCCGTGGGCCATATAGGCGGCGCTGACGTGAATCAAAACCACGGCGATAATGGCGGTCGCTTTGAGGATGTCAATCTCCGGCTTGTATTTTGGCATCGTCCAATGATAGCATAACTTTCATGATTAAAGTTTCCGGGTTGACAAAAAAGTTCAATAATTTTCTGGCGGTGGACAACATTTCTTTTGATGTGGCCGCCGGGGAGATTTTCGCGTTTTTGGGGCCCAACGGGGCGGGCAAGACCACGACGATTAAAATGCTGACCACCCTTTTGGCGCCGACATCGGGCAGGATTGAAATTAATGGCGCCGACCCGGCGACCGACCAGGAGGCAGTCCGCCGGGCTTTCGGCATTGTTTTTCAGGATCCCAGCCTGGATGACGAGCTGACGGCCTGGGAAAACCTGGAGTTTCATGGAGTGCTTTATGGTGTCCCGCGCGACCTGGGTCGCAAAAGAGCCGAGGAACTTTTAAAATTTGTTGAACTTTGGGAGCGGCGCAATGATTTAGTGAAAAACTTTTCCGGGGGAATGAAGCGGCGGTTAGAGATTGCTCGCGGCCTGCTTCATCATCCGAAGATTTTCTTTCTGGACGAGCCAACCCAAGGACTGGACCCACAGACGCGCAATCATATTTGGGAGTACATCAAAAATTTGAATAAAACAGAAAACATCACCGTGTTCTTCACAACGCATTATATGGACGAGGCCGAGCGGGCCTGCCTGCCGGCAGGCAAGGTGGCGATTATGGACCACGGCAAGATTATTGCTGCCGGCACCCCCGCCCAGCTGAAAAAACAGACAAAAAAGACTTCCATGGAGGATGCTTTCCTGACCCTCACCGGCCACGCAATTCGTGATGAAGAAGCAGGGGCGATTGACCATTTGCGCGCCGGAGCAAGAATGTGGGGGAGGAGACGATAAAAACAATTTCAAATTAACTATGAACGCGATATACATATTATGGTTGCGGCAACTGAAGCGCTATTTGCGCTCCCGTTCACGCATTGTCGGTTCTTTGGGCCAGCCGATTTTGTTTTTGGTGGCCCTCGGGTTTGGCTTTGGCCCGGTTTTCCAAAAAGCCGGGGCCGGCAACTATTTGGAGTTTTTGGCCCCGGGCGTGGTGGCCATGGCGGTGCTGTTCACCTCCGTTTTCACCGGCATTGAAATTATTTGGGACCGCCAGTTTGGTTTTTTGAAAGAAACCCTGGTGGCGCCGGTGTCACGGCTGTCCATTATGATCGGGCGGACCGCCGGGGGAGCGACGGTGGCGACACTGCAGGGCGTGATTGTTCTGGTTATTGCCACACTGGCCGGGTTTCGTCCTGTCAGCCTCTGGTCCGTTATCCCGGCAATTTTAATTATGATTCTTACGGCCACGCTGTTCACCGCCCTGGGAACGGCGATTGCTTCGGTGCTGGAAGACATGCAGGGGTTTCAATTAATTATGAATTTCTTGATTATGCCGCTGTTTTTCCTGTCCGGGGCGCTGTTTCCGCTAAGTAACCTGCCGGGGGCGCTTGAGGTGGTGGTTAAAATTGATCCGCTGTCCTATGGGGTCGACGGCCTGCGCCAGACCCTGACCGGCGCCGGCTATTTCCCACTGTCCTTGGATCTCTTGGTTCTCTGTGGTGTCACTGTTGCCCTTCTGGTCCTGGGCTCCTGGCTGTTCTCAAAGATACAGATTTAGCGTTAATTCCGCTTGACAACCGGCGCAATTCGCGCTAATATGCAGTGATGTTGCCGCGAATTCTTATTAAAACGGTTGTTAGTAAGCTTAAAACCTCGTCGAAGGGAGTGGTGATCTATGGCGCCCGGCAGGTGGGTAAGACCACTTTGGCTAATGAGGTGATCCGCGAGCTGGGGCTTAAGACCCTGACTGTTAACGGTGATCAGAGCCGGTTTCAGGACGTTTTTTCCAGCCGGGATTTGGGAAGGATTAAAGCGCTGACTGCCGGTTATGAGTTGCTTTTTATTGATGAGGCTCAGCGCATTCCCGAGATTGGCCTGAACTTAAAAATTATTCTGGACAACCTTGCTCCGTTGAAAGTTTTGGTGACCGGTTCCTCGTCGCTGAATTTGGCCAGTAAAATCAGTGAGCCGCTCACGGGCCGGACCTGGAGCTATCATCTTTTCCCGATGACTTTTTTGGAGCTGGCAAAAATTCATAACCGGGCGGAATTGGACGCGCAGTTGGAAGAAAGATTAATCTTCGGTTCCTATCCGGAAATTTTTTCTCTACCGGGCGAGACCCAGCGGCGGGAATACCTGCAAAATTTGAGCGACGCTTATTTATACAAAGATTTAATTGAATTTGGCGGGTTGCGAAACTCCGCTCAAATACGCGACTTATTAAAGTTGTTGGCCTTCCAGGTTGGGTCGCAGGCGTCGCTTTCAGAGCTTGCCGGCGCACTCAGGGCGGGCAAAGAAACGGTGGCCCGCTACATTGACCTATTGGAAAAATCCTATGTCATTTTTCGGCTTAAGGGCTTGAGCCGGAATCTGCGCAAGGAAGTGGTGAAGATGGATAAGATTTATTTTTATGATTTAGGGGTGCGCAACGTTCTTATTGATAACCACAAGCCACTTCGGGACCGCAACGATGCCGGGCAATTGTGGGAAAATTTTCTCATGGTTGAGCGGATGAAAAAACTGGCCTACACCCAGGATTTTGCCGCCGCTTATTTTTGGCGGACCTACACTGGGGCGGAATTGGACTACGTGGAGGATAAAGACGGGAAACTTTCCGGGTTTGAATTTAAGTTTGGTGATAGGAAGCCCCGGGCGCCAATCGGCTGGTCTACTGCCTACCCGGGTTCCAAGTTTTCCGCCATCAACCGGGAAAACTATCTAGACTTTATTCTCTAGCCGCCGCCCTATTAATCCTAGGCTCCTGGCTATTTAGTAAGATTCAAATATAAACTAACTGGTTCTATCTCGTAAGGCGTTAGCTATTCTTTCCCATTGGGCTTTTAGGTTCAGCGGCCGATATGTTTCCGGGTCAAACTCAAATTGGTGGTAAATATGATTTAATTGATCTTGAGTAAGTTTGCCTTGCTCCACCAGTAGTTTGGCATTTTTGACAACATCCTGTTGCTCGCCTCCGGGATTACCTTTTGCAATCGCAATGTCCCGAAAGAGCCAAAAAACAATACCATCGCGCTTTTTAAAAAAGGGGATATCCTGTTCAAGTTCTTCGAGGCCACTTATATATCTCGCTCCGCCCGGCGAAGATGCTTTCATTTGCCAATTGACTTTCCCTCGTAATTTTTCTCCTTCTGCTTCTGTCATGGTAGTTAATATTCAGCGGTTCTAATAATATTCCACTTGGCGGTCTAACGGGTTGCTATCCAAACCAAGGCGGTCATGGCGGGCATGAAGGATTAATTCATTCGGCCTAAATGTAGTATTTTTTACCCAGATTGAACCAAATTTCTGGTTCCTCAATAGGGCGCATGGGGCGTGCGTCTACCTCGAACTTTTCGCTTGGATCCGGGTCGAGAGTCTCGGCCATTTTCTTCAATCTTTGAGAAACTGATCCAGCGAGAGAGAGCAACTGGTGATAACTTAGTGGGGTATCCAATACAATTCGCAAGGTACCGGATGGTTTGTAAGTGGCCTCTTTTATTTCAATTATTGCCATAATTTCGTAATTAGATTGATTATACAGCCCTTATTCCAATTTGACAAAATTTGCACCTTCGCAGGGAGAGACCCTGTGGGGCGGCAGGGTCTCTCCCTAATTAAAAGATGTTATGATTAGCGGGTGAGGAAAATTGGGGTGTTTTTTCTGCTGTTAATATTGGTTACCGGACTGGCTTTTTGGGCGGGGATGACCTGGGCCAGAGTGCCGACACCGGCTCCGGCGCCAGTGCCGGCTGACATCAAAAAGCTGGTGGCGGATAGCGCCAGCGCCTCGGGCCAGATCAAAGTGCCGATTTTAATGTTCCACTACGTGGAATATCTCCAAAACAAGGATGACAAAACCCGTCTGTCTCTGGACACCAGCCCGGCGACTTTTGATCTGGAGGTTAAAACCTTGGCCGACGCCGGTTATTCTTTTTTGACCGCCGCCGACCTGGCGGACGTTTTGGATAATAAAAAAGCTCTGCCGGAAAGGCCGGTGCTGTTGACTTTTGACGACGGCTACAGTGATTTTTATGTCGACGTTTATCCGATTTTGAAAAAATACCACGCGGCGGCGACCCAATATGTTATTTCCGGAATGATTGGGGCTGTGGACCACATGACGGCGGGGGAGATTGCCCAAATTGCCGCCGACGGTTTGGTGGAGATCGGCGCCCACACCGTCCACCACGTTGGACTGCGGGGCCTGCCGTCCGCCCGGTCGCAAACGGAAATTCTCCAGAGCAAATGGCAGTTGGAACAGATTATTAATAAACGGGTCGTTTCCTTTGCTTATCCCTATGGTTCTTTTGACGCCCAGGCCATCAGTGTTGTTAAAGCGTCCGGTTTTCGCACGGCCGTTTCCACGTTGCCCGGCCTGGTCCAAAGCCCGGCAAACCGCTTCTTTCTCTTTCGCCTGCGCCCGGGAGGCCGGGTGGGCAAGGCCCTGTTGAATTTGCTAGACTGGAAGGGTGAGCAGTCAAGAGGCAGCCAAACTTTTGGTCCAATGGGGGCCGAATAAAATTATTAACCCGGACGCGGTGTCGGCGGTGCGCATTGTTCTGGCCCAGATTAAGGGTAACCTCATTGTCTATCTGCTGATTTTGGCAGCCTTAATTTCCTTTCTAATCAGGGAGAACGTGACGGGAGTGACGGTGACGGGTGTAATTTTCCTGGTGGTGGGGATGGGCTTTTTTCAGGAATACCGGGCAGAAAATGCGGTGGCAAGGTTGCGGGAGATGACCGCCGCCAGCTCCACCGTGGTGCGCGACGGCCAGGAACAATCGGTGCCCACCACGGCGGTTGTTCCGGGAGACACGGTGATTTTGCGGGCTGGGGAAAAGATCCCGGCCGACGGAAAAATCACACAGTTGTCCCAGCTGGCGGTGGATGAAGCGGTGTTAACCGGCGAGTCAGAACCAATCACCAAAAAAGTCGGGGAGATGGTTTTTGCCGGCACATATATCCTGGCCGGCCGGGCCACAGCGACGATCCAACATACGGGAATGAGCACAAAATTTGGCCAGATCGTGAAACTGGTCGCGCGCACCGAAAAAGAATTGCCGCTAGCCGGCAAGGTCAATAATATTGCCCGGGTCATGGTGGTGATCGCAATTATTATTTCCGCCCTAACGGGTTTCCTATTAATAGTTCGCGCCCCGGTGGTGACAATGGAAACCCTGGTTCACATTTTAGTGGTGGTGATTGCCCTGATGGTCTCGGCCTTTCCCGAGGGGATGCCGGTGGTTTTGGCCACATCATTGGCGATGGGCGCTTCCCGGATGGCCAAGAAAAACGCCATCGTTAACCGGATGTCCATTATTGAAACACTGGGGGAAACGACAGTGATTTGCGCGGACAAGACGGGGACGATTACCACCGGGCAGATGACGGTGGAAAAAGTTTTCAGCAAGAATTTGGAAAAGCTCTGGCAAGCGGCGGTGCTGTGCAATGACACGCCCGCCGGAGGGAATGGGCGGGGGACGGAAGCAGCGCTTTTGGCGGCAGCAGCCAAAGAAAAAGTTTTCCGTGAGGACTTAAATTTTACCCGGGAGGAAGAAATTCCTTTCAGTTCTGAGAAAAAAATGATGGCGGTTTTTGGCAAGATGGGCGGGAAAAATTATTCCTTTATTAAAGGGGCGCCGGAAGTGGTATTAGCCCGGTGCAAAAATTTTAATAAAACGGAAATTGAAAAAATTAATCAGGAGTGGACAGGGGCGGCCTATCGCACAATTGCCCTGGCCGGTCGGCCGAGCCGGGGAGAAACAAATCTAACGTTTTTTGGCCTGGTGGGGCTGGCCGATCCGCCGCGGCCGGAAGTCAAAGAAGCCATCGTCGAGGCGCGGGCGGCGGGGATCGCCGTTAAGATGATCACCGGGGACCATCGCCAAACGGCCCTGGCAGTGGCCGGGCAAATCGGTTTAACCGGAGAAGTGCTGGAAGGAACGAAACTGGACCAGATGACTGATGACGAGCTGGGCCGGGTGGTGGCGCAAACGGCCATTTTTGCTCGGGTTCGGCCAGAGCACAAACTGCGCATCGTTAAAGCCCTTCGCAGTCTCGGCGAGGTGGTAACGATGACCGGCGACGGCGTTAATGACAGTCCGGCTCTCAAAGAGGCGCATATTGGGGTGGCGATGGGGATCGGGGGGACAGATGTGGCTCGGTCGGTGGCCGATTTAACGCTGAAAGATAATAATTTCGCCACGATTGTCACGGCCATCCGGGAAGGCCGGACCATTTTTAATAACATGCGCAAGTTTGTCACTTATCAACTTTCCTGCAATTTGGCGGAACTGGCAATTTTGTTTTTCGGGGTGCTGTTGGCGCCGCTTTTTGGCTGGCAAACGCCGGTGCTGTTGGCCCTGCAGATTTTATTTTTAAATTTGGTGACTGATGATTTGCCGGCGATCACCTTCGCGTTTAATAGATCGTCGCAGGACGTCATGGATGAGCCGCCGAGAAAGAAGCCGGAGATTCTCACCAATCGGCTTATTCTGGTGGCTTTTTTGGCCGGGGGGTTGATGACGGTCTTAACCCTGCTGGTCTTTGGGCTGGCGGGCCGAACCGAGGCGCTGTTAGCTTTAATTATTCTGGAGGTGGCCAATGCTTTTAATTTTCGCTCGCTGCGCCAGCAGAGTCTCACCCGGTCGCCGCTGACCAACGGCTATCTTTTCGGCGCCGCCGGGTTGTCCCTAGTTCTCTCTCTGGCGATTATTTATCTGCCGATTAACACCGTTTTTGAAACCACGCCGCTTGGTGGCCGGGAGTGGTTGATGGCTCTGGCCGCCGCCTTTGTTTTCATTCTTATCTTTGACTTTCTGAAATTCCTCAACGCCCGTTTCCGGTTTTTGGATTTTAGTTAATTGGCCCTTGCATTTGATTCATCAATGGGGAAAAATAGAATTATGGCGGACAATAAACTATTGCAGGCAATTCTGGATCAGATCGTAGCGCTCAAGACAGAGACAGTGAGCGGTTTTAAGACAGTCACGGAGCGGCTTGATAAACTTGGCGAACAAATTGCCGAACTGGAAGATGACACCCCGACAATCAAAGAGTTTGATGACCTCAAAGGGCGGGTGGAACACCTCGAAACCCGCTTCGCCAGCGCCTGATTTGCTTGACTGGCAAGGTGCGACTAAGATGGTTACATGGAAAATTTGGGTGGGCTGACGACCAAAGAGGCGCAGGAGCTCCAGAAAAAATTTGGGTTTAATGAGCTGGCGGAAAAGAAACAGTCCGCGGCGGGCAATCTGGTGCGGCTGTTTTTCTCGCCGATTTCCCTGATGCTTTTGGCCGCCGCCGGCCTGTCCTTTTTTGACCAAAAAACCTTCGACGGGGCGTTTATTTTAGTTTTGCTTCTAATTAACGTCGGCGTGTCCGTTTGGCAGGAGGCCAAAGCCGACGACGCGATTGCCAAACTAAATGACCAACTTAAGAGCTTGGTGAAAGTGCGCCGGGACGGGAACTGGCAGGATTTGCCCACTCGGGAACTGGTGGCGGGGGATGTGGTCCAACTGGCGGCTGGGGAAGTGGTTCCCGCCGACGGCCATTTGACCCAGGACAGCAACGTGTCTGTCAGTGAAGCGGCCCTCACCGGTGAGTCGCTGCCCAAAGAGAAAAAGGTCGGTGATTGGCTATTTTCCGGCTCGTTTATCACCACCGGGATTGCGGTGATGGCGGTCACGGCAATTGGCCCGAACACCAAGTTTGGCAAAACGGTCAGCGCGGTGGAAACCACAGCAAAAAAAAGCTTTTTGGAAGAGGACATCATTCGCATTTCCAAATTTCTTTCTGTCTTAAGCCTGGCGGGGACGGTGATTATTACGACCGTTTTCTTTTGGGAAAAAGTGCCGCTGCCGGAACTGCTAACCTTGGGCCTGAGTTTAATTATTGCCGGCATTCCGGTGAGTTTACCCACGGTGATGACGCTCATTATTGCCCTCGGGGTGCTGGAGCTTTCCAAAAAACAGGCGGTGGTCCGGCGGCTGTCCGCCCTGGAGGATTTGGCCAAAGTGGATTTGCTTTTAACCGACAAAACGGGAACGCTGACTAAAAACCAGATTGTCGTTTCTCAAATGGCGCCGGCGGGCGAGTTTTCCGATCGGGACTTAATGCTGGCGGCCTATTTGGCCTCGTTTAAGGATGAGCGAAGTTTAATTAGTCTGGCCATTGGCCAGAAATTTCAAGCAGCGGAAATTAAAGTCGAAAATCCCCAAGTGCTAGCTTTCACTCCCGGCGATTCGGTGAATAAGCGAACGGCGGCCACGGTGAAATTGGCGGGCAAAACCTATGAGGTGACGGCCGGGGCACCGCAGGTGATTGCCGCCCTTTGTGATGCCAAGATAAATCCGCTGGCCGGGGCGCGAACGATTGCCGTGGCGCAAAAGGTTGACGGCAAGTTTAAATTAGTTGGGCTGCTGGGGCTGTCCGACGAGGTCCGGCCGGAAGCGGCGGAGGTGATGGCTTTTCTGGCGGCCAACCAAATTGAAGTGGCGATGGTCACCGGGGACAACCGGACTATTGCCGCTGACATCGGCCGGCAGTTGGCCATTCCCGGCAGCCAGATTGTCACCAAGGACCAGTTGGAAAAATTAGATTGGGATAACCTGGACATTAATTTTTTTCGCCAGACCCAGGCCTTTGCCGAGATCTATCCGGAAGATAAGTTGGCGCTGGTGCGCCGGGCCAAGAAGTTTTTCACCGTGGCTACTAACGGCGATGGTATTAATGATCTGCCGGCGGTGAAGGAGGCCAACGTGGGGATTGCCGTGGCTAACGCCGTCTCCGCCCTGAAAGCCACGGCCGACATCGTGCTTCTCGCCAACGGCATTGCCGTCATTAAAGACGCGATCATTGAGGGCCGCAAGATTTTCTCCCGGCTCTACACCTATTCCCTCTACCGGCTCTCGGAAAGTTTCCGGCTCATTGTCACCATTGTCATTTTGGGATTGATCTTTCGGACCTATCCTTTAACCCCCCTGCAGATTATTCTGATCGCCTTGCTTAATGACATCCCCATTATTTCTCTGGCCACCGACCGGGTGGCCAACACCCTTAGTCCGGCCAAAATTAACGTCCGGAGTCGTTTTGTTTTGAGTTCTCTTTTTGGGCTGGCGGGAGTGGCTAACAGTTTATTGCTGTTCACTTTAATGTATTCTGGTTGGCACCTGGCCTGGCCGATTATTCAAACGGCTTATTTTCTTAAATTAACCGTTTCCGGCCATTTGCTCATCTATGTGGCCCACACGAAAGAACGCTGGTGGCGCTGGCTGCCCAGCCGGCCGGTGATTGCCGCCACGACCATCACCCAGCTGGCGGCCTCAATTGCCGTTTTCTTTGGCTTGTTTATGCCGGCGGCCCTGCCTTTGTCCTTAATTCTTTTCGTCTGGCTCTGGTCACTTTTATGGATGCAAATCACTGAGTTGGCAAAAGCGGCCTATCGGAGCTAGTGGGCAATGGCGGTCACGTCGGTGAACTCATAAAGGTGGTTGGCGTCGGCAAAGATGAAGTTCTCGTCCGGCAAAAGGGGAAAGTTAGTGTGGAAATAATCATTCAAAATTAAGCGGAAAGAATTGACCGGGGTGATGGCGGGATAGAGGCCGGTGGCTTTTATTCCCGGCAGATAGTAGGCGGCGATAATGGGGAACTTCTCTTTCAACAGATCCGGGCTGGCGGTTTTCCAATTGTCCGCCGGCGACACCATCCCTCCCAGAAACGGCGCTCCTTCATCGGTTTGCAGCAAAATCACCGGCGGGGTGGCCGAGCCGGAAATAATTTGGTTAATGGCGTTTTCCAGTTTTAAGTTAATGCAGTGGGCCTGGTCGCCATAGCTTTTGGTCTCCGGCTGGGCGTTGACGATCGCGGCACCGATGAACTTGCAGTCCTGGTCGAAAACATAGGGCCCGTGTGGGGCGATGACATGGAGGAAAACAAATTTCGGTCCGGGCAAATCAATAACGTCAGGCAGTTTGTCAAATTGGTAGAGAATCCTCCGGCGCTTATCCTTGTTGGAGTCGGTGATCAGCGCCTGGGGGAAAATCCGATTCAGAATCGGCCGGACCATTGTTCCCTCCAGGGCGGTGTAGGTTAACTCGTCCACCCCGGCGTTGTTGGCGTCCTCCAAAACAAAATTGTCATCGGCAAAGGGGTTGACCTTGGTCGGGTCCCACCAGGAGCCCATCTGGTAATATTTATAGCCCTGGCCGCGCAAAAAACGCATCACGTTGTTGTCCTCAATCAGTGGAGTGGCGATGGTTTGATCGGAAGAATTTTTGTATTTGGACAGATAATCGAGATATTCCATATTCAGTGTTGAGGCGATGGAAAGAAACGATTTGGGATAATTGGAAGCGCTTTGGGAAGCGACAAAAAAGCCGTTATCGGTGAGAAAGCCGAGAAAATCGGAGATGTCGGTGGAAAAATATTTGGCCATCACGGCCGCTGAAGAATAATCTTCGGGGACAATATAATAGATGTCGGGCAATTTTGCGGGGGTGGCCACGGCCGGCAACACAAGCGGGCTGGGATTATTAGTTTTGGTCGTCCGCTGGATTTGAAAAACGGCAATGCGCAGGAAGCTGATCAGGGTGATAATCACCGCGGCGGCAAACAAGACCCGAGCGACCGGGGCCAGGTCCCGTTTGGTCCGCCAGATTAAAACTAGAACCACCAGGAGCGCGGCACCGGACCACTCATGAACCAGGCCATAGGAAAAAAAGGCCACCGCACAGAGGGAGCAGGCGACAGCCGCCTTGGTTTTGTTTTTGGAAAAAAGCAGAAACAGGGCGCAAACAATAACGGCGCCAAGGCCAAAAGTCAGCAGCGGGGGGATGATTTCGCTTAGCGACAAAAGATTAATGTTGGTCAAAAAAACCATGCCGATGTAGGCCACGGTTAACAAAATCGGGGTGAGAAAAAGTTTAGTCATCGGTGTTTCATTAAGTATACCTGGCGGCCGGATTTTGGCAGGCTCGTCCGGCGGATTATTTTAAAATAACGGGCAAACCCTTTTTCAAAAGATACCTGATTATAGTTTGGAAAAATGTCTTGGCGCAAAGCCAGCAGCTCCCGAACTCTGGGGTCATCCTTGGGAACAAATTCGATGATTAAATTAGGGGAAAGGGCGGCAAAAAACTTGGCCAGCCGGGGCAGGGGCAAGTTTTGGCTGATGGCTAAATGGTGGATTAGGGCTAAGGATAAAACCGCGTCCGGGCGGGACCGGGAAAAAAGGTCATCGCGTTCCTGATTGGCCCAGCCCAGCGCCGGGCTGGGATTGGCAATGTCCAGCCACAACGGTAAAATCCTGGTTTCCTTATCCTTTTTTATCTGTTGATAGTTGGTTTCCACCACGGCTGGATCGCTGTCGATGGCCAGCACGTTAATTTTTTGGCCGGCGGCCAGGCGGGAGAAAGTGCCGGTGTTGGCGCCGATGTCCCACAGGGCTTTTGGTTTGGCGATTTTAAGCATGCCGGCGACAATTTTTTCCTTGCCGGCCGAGATCTGATAGTCGGCCCAGGATCCGCCGGCTGGCGGATCCCATTTTAGGGATTCAATGGTGCTTTCCAAGCTGTCAATCAATCCCAGCAAAGACTGCCGGCTAAAGTTGGCCGGCCGGCTGATTTTGGCCCGACGCGCTTGCCCCTGGCTGCGGGCGTGAAGAACCAAATGCATTAAAATTCCCGGCTGGAGTTTGCTTTTGACCGGCAGGAGACTAGCCACCAAGTCTAGTGGCAGGCCGCCGACAAAGGAGCGCAGCAGCCGGCCTAAGCGGATATCCCTAGCCGCCATCAGCGCTAACGGGGCCAAAAATTGTTCACAAAACTGTTTATAGGGGATCCATGGTTGGCCGGGAACATATTTAGTGAAGGATAACGTGTCGATTAAAACCGGCGCTCCACAAAGAAATTGGATATTAAAACTGGCGGCGTCCTTAAGGGTCATGTCATGCTTCAGGGCAATTTTCTCGATGGCCAGGGTGAGAAGGGCCGCGTCTTTAAGCTGGTCAAAACACCATTCATAGGCATAGGAAATAAACGGCACCAACTGCGGCTTAATGACCCCGGGTCTGATTTGCTGATGGGGGATGAGCATTTTTTGCGCCACTAGCTCGTCGCACAAGCCGGATTGGCAAAATTGGGCGAAATCGGCGGCGCCGGCGGGATTTATTTGGCGAAACAACTGGCCGTTTTGTTTAAACATGAAGCCGGCGGGGTCCTTAAACGAGGAGGGGAGAATGGTCATTTTTTAAGTTTGTCCTTAAACCAACCGGCGGCTTTGGCCAGGCGGTCTTTGAAAACAAATCCCCCGGCCAAAAGGCCGGCGATTAACATTTGGAACAAATAACTCCCGGTTCCCGGATCAAGATACATATATTTATTGTAACGTGATCTTAGCTTATTTCCCCCGTCTGAGTAAAGACTGAAAAACTAGGAGCGTTGGCGGATGGCTTCAAAGAGAAACAGAGCGCCGGCGACGGAAACGTTAAGGCTGTCCATCGGCCCATGCATCGGGATTTGGACGGTGACGCCCTGGTCCAGGAAAGCCTGACTGGCCCCGGCGTGTTCGTTGCCCATGATGATGGCGGTGGGGCGGGTGAAATCCTGCCGGGTATAAGCGATTTTTCCCGCCGGGGTGGTGACCACCGAGGTGATGTTTTTCGCCTTTAGCCAGGCCAGACACTCCCGGGTGGTGGTAGTCACGCAGGGGAGAGTGAACACGGAACCTAAGGACGAGTGGACACAGGAAGGGTCATGGAAAGCGGTGAGCGCGTCGCACAAAATCACGCCGTCGGCTCCGGCAGCGGAGGCGGAGCGGATTAACACTCCCAAGTTGCCCGGCTTCTCGATCGCCTCGGCCACCAGAATTAAAGGATTTTTTGGCAGCGGCAAAGTCTCCAAAGTATATTTTTCCTGCCAAAAAATCACGGCAATGGCCCCCAACGGCCCTTCCCGGCGGGAAAGTTTCTCCAGAATCGGCTCGGTGATTTCTTCCAGCCTGGCTCCGGCCGCCCGGCATTGGTCCAATAACTTTTTGTCATCGGCGTTAATTTTTTCGGGAACAAAGAGAACAGTGCGAATTTTCCAACCATTTTGCGCCGCGTGGCGCAGTGTCCGGAAACCCTCCAGCACCGTCAGCCCCGCCTGCTTGCGTTTTCTCATCTGTTGCAAGCCCCGAACCTCTTTAATTAGTGGATTATGAATGCTGGTGATCATTATTGGAAAATCTGCGGTTTTAGTGATTTTGCTAAATTCAGAAAAAATTTTTCCATGGCTTTTTTGTCAAAAGGAACGAGCATTTTTGGGAAATCTTTAATTGCAACCACTTTGGCAAAGTTTTCTCCGAGCTGCACCGGTTCGATGTGCCAATCAAACTTGGCATCGGCTAGATTGATTAATCTTTCCAAAGAAAACTCGTATTCTTTTTTGAGAATAAAGTAAAGATCAACAAAATCCCTCGCCCGCGGCTTCATAAACATCGTGTGCACTTTATTGACGGCGATGTCCTCGAGACTGTCAACGGCTAATCCTTGCCATTTTTTCTTTTGATCAATTCGAAGGAAAGGATAGTAGTTAAAATCAACTTTTAGTGATGTTTTCGGCAGGTGGAAAGTGAAACTGTAGAGCCCAAGGAAACGCTGGCTGGTTATATCGGTCGCTTCAATTTTTTTGGCCATCGCTCCAACGAAATTTGAGATCGCCCCGACATTAACTTCGTTTTCCGAAAACAGATCAATATCTTCCGATTCCCGATGGCGAAGATAGAATTCAGCCAGTGCGGTCCCACCGGTCCAGTAATAATGTTTGAGAATATATGGTTCCTTTATGATAAGGCCCAGAAATTCTCGTTGAATTGGATTGAGGATGGTTTGTGATCCCATAATAAGAATTCAAGATAAGTTGCCTTATGGGGGTCTAACTGGTCCCTTATTCTTGGCCAGGCTTTCCTAACCTCTTTCTCGTCAAGCTTCTCCCCTTCAAGTCCATAATTAATAAGTTGGATTAAGTGCCAAAGTTTATATTCCCTGGGATAGTTCCGCTTAAACTTTTTTTCGTCCGTGGACCAATTCACCATGCCTCCATTTTACCATATTTTTTCGGCTAAGCACATATTTCACTGACGGACTTAGGGGTTTGTCGGGGCGGTGAATGCAGCCTAGCCAGCAACACGGCCGGCGCATGCCGTCTTTAAGTTCGGAGCACACCCGGTCAACGTGCTCTTCCCTGGTCTGCGCTTTTTTAACAAAAGTTGTCCAGCAAATCCATTCGTTTCGGGCCAGCGGCGTCAGACTGTTCCATTTTTCCAGCGCGCCGGGGTCAGCCGCCAGGGCTTTTTTCAAGTCCGGGGGCACCGTGTGGACAGTTCCGGTGGCAATTTGCATGTGTGTATTTTAGCAGAATTTCAAGGGCAGGCCTTCGTGTCCGAACTTCGACAAGTTTGGCATGAAATAAGCTCTTTTGACGTTGGAAAGATCAGACAGTTCTTAAATCCTCAACCAGCTATTATTCTTCAATAAACTTAAAGCGAGGTACTTTCTTTCCGTTGATCTCAACTTTTTCTAAAAACATTTTCTTAGGGCGTACCCATAGCTTGCTTTTAGGGTTATCGTATAAACATTCATAAACGACCAAATCCTCAAGTGTTTCAGAGTGTTTTGCAATACCAATAACTCTGTAGAAGTTTCCAGTTTTGGAATGTTGGTATTTTCCGAGCTTCATTTCTTATTAAATCCTCCTTGTGCTTCCCATTCCTGAATCTCTTTTAGGGTTCATTCCCCGCGGCTTTGCCGCGAGAGGGTAAAATTGTATGCGTGAGTATCTACATACACAAAGCGCACAATGTCTCGGTGCTTTTGTACCATCTGGTTTGTGTGGCCAAGGGAAGGCAACTCGTGATCTCGACAGAGGTGGATGCCCAACTAAAACAGATCTGTCAGGAAATTTCCCAAAGGTACGAGATGCATTTTGTGGAGATTGGGGCCGACGGTGATCATGTCCATTTTTTGATCCAGTCAGTGCCTACATATTCTCCTACCAAAATTGCCAGAACGGTCAAAAGTATCCTGGCCCGGGAACTTCTCAAACGAGTTGCCGGGTTGAGGGAAAGCCTTTGGGGAGCCCAGTTTTGGACTGACGGGTATTTCGTAAATTCAGTAGGACGAAGCAATTCTGAGACAGTCATCCAAAAGTACATCAGAAACCAAGGAAGACCAAAAGACTATGTCCAAATATCAAAAGACCAACTCAGGCTATTTTAGCAATGCAGATGCCTCGCAGCTTGCTGCGAGGAGTGTCACTTACATTACAACGTAAAGAAATAATATGAGAACGATCAAGAGAGAAATTGTATCGGGCTTACTTTTTTCAAAAGATAAAAGATTATTGATGGTAAAAAAGAATCCAACTGGCGGTGGAGTTTATATTGATTGCTGGCATATTCCAGGAGGAGGTGTGGATCAAGGCGAAAACAAGACTCAGGCATTAAGAAGAGAACTGAAAGAAGAAATAGGGTTAGAGGTTGAAGGGTACGCAACTGAACTTGTTAATGATGAGGGAACGGGAACATCAGAAAAAACCTTAAAGGACACAAATGAGAGGGTTCTTGTTGAAATGCATTTCAACGTCTATCGAATTGACATCAATGATAGAAATAGCAGTGAGGTAAAAGTTCAGCTTGATGATGAATTGTCAGAATACAAATGGTTTACTCTTGAAGAATTAGCAAAGGTTAAACTCACGCCTCCCTCCAAAAGTCTTTTTGCAAAACTGGTTATCTGAATTAAAAGCTATTTTAAGATTGTGAATCTCTTTTAGGGTTCATTCCCCGCGGCTTTGCCGCGAGAGGGTAAAATTGTATGCGTGAGTATCTACATACACAAAGCGCACAATGTCTCGGTGCTTTTGTACCATCTGGTTTGTGTGGCCAAGGGAAGGCAACTCGTGATCTCGACAGAGGTGGATGCCCAACTAAAACAGATCTGTCAGGAAATTTCCCAAAGGTACGAGATGCATTTTGTGGAGATTGGGGCCGACGGTGATCATGTCCATTTTTTGATCCAGTCAGTGCCTACATATTCTCCTACCAAAATTGCCAGAACGGTCAAAAGTATCCTGGCCCGGGAACTTCTCAAACGAGTTGCCGGGTTGAGGGAAAGCCTTTGGGGAGCCCAGTTTTGGACTGACGGGTATTTCGTAAATTCAGTAGGACGAAGCAATTCTGAGACAGTCATCCAAAAGTACATCAGAAACCAAGGAAGACCAAAAGACTATGTCCAAATATCAAAAGACCAACTCAGGCTATTTTAGCAATGCAGATGCCTCGCAGCTTGCTGCGAGGAGTGTCACTCTCTAATAATTTCTGCTTCTACAGCCAAAAGTTTTTGGATATTAGGCTTAGCATTTTCAAAAAAAACATCAATTAACAATGGGAAATCCGCTTGCCTTATGGTTGCATTATCTTTATAAAGTGGACAGGTACCCCTTAAAATGCACACAGTGTCTGTAAACTAAGGACACTTATTTAAGGGGGTGAATATTTTTGAAAACCGCTATTGCCAAAGAGGTCAAAGAGGAGGTCCTGGCCAAGATTAAATCCGGGGAATCTGCCGCCACTCTGGCCCAAACTTACGGAATCTCCCCCAAAACCATTTATGGCTGGCTTAGGTGGAACACCACCAACAAAGTCAGCTGGATTGAGCACCTGAGACTTAAAAAAGAGAACCGGCAACTAAAGGAGATCATTGGGGTTTTGTCTCTGGAAGTGGAGAAGGTAAAAAAAAAGAAACTTAGGTAAAATTGTCGAAGCCAAGCTTCCTCAAATACCCAAGTCCCTTATTTCCAATTCTTTGGGCATCTCCCGAAGAAATCTTTACACCGACAACCTTAGGCAAGGGACAAAAGATTCGGCTCTAAAAGAGCAAATCCTTAAGATCTTGGAAACTAATCCTAGTTATGGCCACCGGAGAGTAGCTTTGGCTTTGGAAATCGGGAAGAAACGAGTCAGACGAGTGATGAAATTATTTGGGATTAAACCCTACAAGAGAAAGGCCAGGTGGACAAAAAAGAAAGATTGGGGAAATCCACTGTCAAAGTTTCCCAATCTAATTAAGGGTAGTTGTCCCATCAAACCCCGAGTCTATTTTGCCGGGGATTTTACCCGGCTAGCCTGGAACCAGAGGATTATTTACCTAGCCACTTTTATGGATCTGTTTACCCGGGAAATTGTTGGCTGGTCAATTTCCACCAGGCACACTACAGAGTTGGTTCTTGAGGCTTTCTTGGATGCCATTAAAACAGTGGGTAAACCAGTAGTGGCTCACACTGATCAGGGAGCCGAGTACAACTCGAAGGATTACACCAACTTTTTAGAAGGCCTGGGAATCCAGGTGAGCATGTCTGCTAAAGCCAGTCCTTGGGAGAACGGTTACCAGGAATCCTTCTACGACAACTTTAAAACAGACTTAGGATTGGAATTTGAAAGATTTGAGACGATCGGCGAGTTTGTGGAGGCTATTCACAAAACCATCAACTATTACAACCACGAGAGGATCCACACCAAGCTCAAGACTTCCCCGGTCAAATTCAAGGCAAAATTTCTAAGCCGGGTTTAGAGAAAGAGTGTGCAACAAAAGGGGTACTTGACAGTAGGACAGGTACCCCTTAAAATGCACACAGTGTCTGTAAACTAAGGACACTTATTTAAGGGGGTGAATATTTTTGAAAACCGCTATTGCCAAAGAGGTCAAAGAGGAGGTCCTGGCCAAGATTAAATCCGGGGAATCTGCCGCCACTCTGGCCCAAACTTACGGAATCTCCCCCAAAACCATTTATGGCTGGCTTAGGTGGAACACCACCAACAAAGTCAGCTGGATTGAGCACCTGAGACTTAAAAAAGAGAACCGGCAACTAAAGGAGATCATTGGGGTTTTGTCTCTGGAAGTGGAGAAGGTAAAAAAAAAGAAACTTAGGTAAAATTGTCGAAGCCAAGCTTCCTCAAATACCCAAGTCCCTTATTTCCAATTCTTTGGGCATCTCCCGAAGAAATCTTTACACCGACAACCTTAGGCAAGGGACAAAAGATTCGGCTCTAAAAGAGCAAATCCTTAAGATCTTGGAAACTAATCCTAGTTATGGCCACCGGAGAGTAGCTTTGGCTTTGGAAATCGGGAAGAAACGAGTCAGACGAGTGATGAAATTATTTGGGATTAAACCCTACAAGAGAAAGGCCAGGTGGACAAAAAAGAAAGATTGGGGAAATCCACTGTCAAAGTTTCCCAATCTAATTAAGGGTAGTTGTCCCATCAAACCCCGAGTCTATTTTGCCGGGGATTTTACCCGGCTAGCCTGGAACCAGAGGATTATTTACCTAGCCACTTTTATGGATCTGTTTACCCGGGAAATTGTTGGCTGGTCAATTTCCACCAGGCACACTACAGAGTTGGTTCTTGAGGCTTTCTTGGATGCCATTAAAACAGTGGGTAAACCAGTAGTGGCTCACACTGATCAGGGAGCCGAGTACAACTCGAAGGATTACACCAACTTTTTAGAAGGCCTGGGAATCCAGGTGAGCATGTCTGCTAAAGCCAGTCCTTGGGAGAACGGTTACCAGGAATCCTTCTACGACAACTTTAAAACAGACTTAGGATTGGAATTTGAAAGATTTGAGACGATCGGCGAGTTTGTGGAGGCTATTCACAAAACCATCAACTATTACAACCACGAGAGGATCCACACCAAGCTCAAGACTTCCCCGGTCAAATTCAAGGCAAAATTTCTAAGCCGGGTTTAGAGAAAGAGTGTGCAACAAAAGGGGTACTTGACAGTACCATTCAACATAGTAGCTAAATACTCTGAAAGTGAAAATTGGCAGCCCTGGATGGAACACATTCGAACTTATTGTGCTCAAAAGTTTATAGTTGTGTAATGCTTGCACAAGTAGATCCCAGTGAACTGTAGTAGTAACTACTACCAAGAAAATGCAGGGCGGTTCTAGTATCTTCTGCGTAGTCAATAAGGCTAGACTAGAAATGAGCTGCTAGCAAGGTATAATCCCTTTATATGGAGAATATACATAAGACCCAACTTGAGATAATTAAGAAACTTGCCTTCGAACAGCCTCTCTCTTATACCAAGCTTAAGCCAGATAAAGATATGGGTAATAACCAGTTTCAGTTTCATTTGGACCAGCTTATTAAATTAGGTCGTATTCAAAAAAACGACGGAAAATATTATTTAACAACACAAGGGAAAAAATTTGCTGCACGTATGGATTTGGGGGAAGCAACTATTCGCCAGCAAGCAAAAATTGGGGTAGCAGTGTGCTGTGTAAAAGAAGAAAAGGAAGGCGCCAAGTTTTTACTTTACACTAGATTAAAACACCCATTTTATGGTTGTCAGGGTTTTCCCGCAGGGAAAGTGGAATTAGGTGAAAGATTTGGTGACGCAGCGAAAAGAGAGTTATTTGAAGAAACAGGATTAAACGGTGAGCCGGAAGTGGTGGCAATTTTACACTACTGCACGCTTGACGAAGCCACGAGCGAATTACTTGACGATTTATTATTGGCGTTATGCGTTTTCAGAAATCCAGAAGGTAAATTAGTAGAAAGTGAGGAAGGTAAATACGAGTGGGTTAAGGCAGCAGAAGTAGAAAATTACATCACGAAACCGTTTCAGACAAAGGAAGCTTTCATGAGAGAAATCAATATCGTTAAAGCCTTTAAAGGTAATTTAAGTTTCATTGACGAAATCTCCAGAACTGGTAAAAATTTTTAGAAGTCCGATTCCTCTTGCGGGTCTGACGTTGTTTGTTACGAAAATCGTGCCTAGAAAATTGGCAGACCCTAATAAACTATGTCAGCAACTTGTTACCAAGGTAAATGATAGAATAGGCCTTATTGTGATTTATGTATTTAGGTCGAGATGTTCCGGCAAGAAGAATTAATGTTAAATCTGCCAAGGGGGAGAACTTGTTCGACGTTTCTGGCAAGAAATATATTGATTTCTCTACTAACTGGTGCGGTATCTTAGGTTGGAGTCTCCCGGAAGTACAAAGTGCCAGAAAAAACTTTCTTGGCCCGACCTACGTTGATCCAAACTTCTCTTACGAACCATGGGAAGAATTGGCTAAGTTACTGATTTCTATTGCGCCGGGAAAAATGGGAAAGGTCTTTCGGGCAACAGGTGGTACCGAAGCTGTCGAAATTGCTCTCCAAGCGGCAATCCTTCATACTAAGAGATCGAAATTTATTTCTCCAGAAGGATATCATGGTCACTCATTAGCCGCTTTAAGTGTAGGGTTTTCCCATTACAAAGATTTATTTCCGCATTTGTGGCCCTGCGAAAAGGTTAAAGGGCAGCTAGATAGAAAAATTGGACAAAAAGTAGCTAATAGAATAAATAAGGGAGATATTGCTGCTTACATTTCCGAACCGTTTATATTTAATAACGGACTAGTTGAGCCAAGCAAAGAATATTTTCAATTAGTTCAGGAATCCTGTAAAAAATATGGCACTGTTTTTATCATTGATGAGGTAGCTACAGGGTTTGGTCGAACGGGTAAAATGTTTGCTTCAGAATACTTTGATTTGTTCCCAGATATTGTTTGTTTGGGAAAGGGATTAACGGGTGGGAATGCCGTTTTAGGAGCAACTCTTATGAATCAAAAACTGGCGAAAACGATGGAATTTGAATTTAGCTATTATTCAACATTTGCATGGCAACCACTTAACGTGGATATCACGCTAGCATATCTAAAATACTTTTTAAAAAACAAACAAAGTATTTTGGGAAAAGTAAATTCACTAAATTTAATTATTAATAAAAGACTTTTAAGTATGAACTTACCCAGTGGGAGTACTATTCGCAGCAAAGGTTTAGCAACATTCATAGAGTTTGAACGAGACGGATTGGCCAAGAAAATAGCTGATAAATGTTTGGAAAACGGGCTAGTTATTGAGGCTCTTAACGAAAGAGTAATTGATATTTTTCCACCAGCGATAATTAGCAATAGAAACTTAAATAGAGGGCTAGATATTCTGGAAAAAAGTTTTATTAGTTCGATTCCTTTTGCGGGCCTAATGTAGTTTGATATTAAAATCGTGCCTAGAAAAATGGCAGTCCCTAGTGAACTACGTTAGCAACTACTATCAGCAGAATGCCTATTGCTACGGATAATAGTTATTGAAACGGCAAGAGCTATCAAAAATATAATCGAACCAAAAAAACAAGCAGTGAGAATGGGGTTATTTGTCGGTACTCCGGAACAAGAAACTTTTGGGCCGCTTATAGCAGAATAATATTGATTGATTCCCAAGAAAAAGTTGCTCCAAGCGAAAATTGTAGAAGCGATCAAAAGGATTCTTAGTTTAATTTCCTGGGGCAATCTTTCTTCAACTTTCTTTTTGAGGATAAACAGTGACCAAATAAAAGCAATTAAGAAAGCAAAGGCACCATAAAAACATGGCGTAGTTATGGGGTTGGGGATAACGCAATTTTGTATACGGGTTAAAGAGCCATAGAATTTATAAAATCGACTGAAATCAGTATAAACCGTGAACCAGACAAAAATTGTCCCGGCGAGCAGAACTAACGATTGGAGTTTATAAAATTTGTGCATAAAATTATCCGCAACAACCGCCGCCCCTGGAGAAGGGTATTCCCGTTGCCACTGTCAACCGATTGCATACTTTTCTAGCTATTTGGATAGCAGCGTTTTGGGCTTTAATAAGCCGCATACAGGTAGGGTTGGAACGCATGTTGGCAAAAGCATCTTGTAAATCAAGCTCCTGGTTTTTGGAAACTGGTAATCCAGTTTGCTGTAAAGTCATAACTGTTTCTTTTTTAGCTTGAACGTCGTCTATTAGTTTTGTCGCCTTTGGATCTTTTTTTAATTCTTCTGTGGCTGCTTTGAGTTCTGCAAACTCGGGGGTTTCCAGAATAAGGGTAGTAAAATCATTAACCTTTTGATTAAAATCGTTCATATTATTTTCCATAAAGTAAATAACCGGCTTCTTCTAATTTATCTTTGCCAATTAAATCATCAGGCAGAAGAGACAGCTTTACAATGGGAGCGGTAAAGCGGGTATCCATCTCTTTAAGGTATTTGTCCTGCATCGCCTTACGCTTCTTAAGGTAGTCATTGGTAACAATCGAATCCGGCAGAATAAAGTTAGCTACCACCAGTCCCGTTGGGACGCCGATGGTCAGAAGTTCCTTCATTGCCCGGCTGGCTTCCTCAATCGGCGTGGACTCGGGATACATGACAAAACTGAAAGTCGTTTTTTCAATGTCCTGCATCATGTCGATAACCTCTTTGAAGCGGGATTTAGTGATTTTGTCCACCTCGGTTTCCCCAGTCGAGGTAAAGGTTTTGATTTCCAGCTGCTTATTCCAGTCAACCGGTAATTCCAACAGGCGGAGAGTGTGGCCGGTGGGGGCGGTGTCAAAAACGACCACCTGAAAATCTTTTAGTGTGGCAAACTCAATAAACTTTTCAAAAGTCGCCATCTCTTCCGTGCAGGGGGAGTTTAGCTCTTCTTCAATGGCCATCACCCGGTTTTGATCAAACTTCCGGCGGGCTTCAGCGAGAATTTTTTCCTTATATTCCCGGGTGGCTTTTTGGGCATCAATCCTGGTAACAAAAAGGTTTGGTTGATCTTTAATTGGAGTGGGTTTATCGGTTACTTCTGTTTCAAAGATCTGACCCAGGTGGGAAGCCGGATCGGTGGTTAAAAGCAGAGTTTTATAGCCCTGATTAGCGACCCAAATAGCGGTAGCGGCTGATACTGACGTTTTGCCGACACCACCTTTCCCGGCGAAAAATATCGTTCGTCTGTTGCCGTTTTTCGGGGTCAGAAGGCTGACGATATTTTTACCGGTCTTAGGAAATTTATTGGTGATTCCGTCTCCTTTTATTTCAATCTTTTCCGGTGTGTAGTCGGCAAGCATAATCGGTTTTTCATAAAGTTTTTTTCCGATGATTGTTAGGAGTTTTCCGCCTTTTATTTCCCCCGGCTCAAGTTCCATTAGGGTAATCGGAATGGAAAAAGCATCTTTGATGTTTTGCAAAAACTCCTGTTGCTTAGCAAAACGTCGGAGCATAAAGGGATTGTCACAGGCACTTTTAGGGTAAATGCTGTTGACGATAAGCTCCTGTGAAGTGATCTTTAATTTTAAGAGTTCAGCGATTGATCTTTTGGCTTCGTATATGGGGGTTACTTCCGGTCTTAGGACAAAAACAAAAACAGTTTGCCTGGGATCCCGCATAGCGTTGATTGCCCTGTCGAATTTCGCCTTGGACTCGGCAAGGGCGGCTGCCGGACCGATACAGGTTTGGCCGCCACTGCCATCATTGGCAGCTTTTTCAATCACGCCACTCCATTCAACCGGCAATTCTAAAAGTCGGAGAGTGTGACCCGTCGGTGCCGTATCAAAGATGACAACTTCATATTCCGATTCCCCTAAGAAATCAGTGAAACGGTCAAAAGCGGCCATTTCCGCGGTGCAGGGGGAATTAAGTTGCTCTTCAAGAACGGCAAAACTTTCAACGGGGATAAGCCCCCGTAGGGGAGCCAGAGTTCTTTCCTTGTATTCCGCCGTGGCAATATCCGGATCAAGCTCCATCGCGTAAAGGTTTGGTATTCCTTTAATTGAGGTGACTTTGTGACCAATCGGCTGTTCAAAGACATCGGCCAAATTTGAAGCGGGATCGGTGGTAATTATGAGTGTTTTCTTCCCTGAAGCGGCAAAATGAATAGCACTGGCGGCGGCCATGGTAGTTTTGCCAACCCCGCCCTTGCCTGAATAAAAATAAAATTTAGTCCGCATATTATTTCGAGCTAAGCGAGAAACAAACTCTGTTTATTTGCTCTCAGCAAACTTTTTAAATTCTTCCAATGCCGGATAACCGCCGGTCTTCACAATTACCCCGTCCATGGTAGTAATTGGCAGGACTTTTAATTGTTGTTCCTGAATTAGTTTTATTACTTCCGGATTTTCTTTGAATTTCTCCGGGGATTGGGTGATAAGATACCTTTCCACCTCATAACCGGACTTTTTAAGGGCTGCCAGAGTATCCTGCAGTTTTATCAGGGATTGATCAGGGTTGGGTCCGCAGACACCGGTTGAGCAACACATCGGCGGGTCATAAATAATAAATTTAGGTTGCATACGCGACTCCTTCCGTCAGACATTTACACGCCTCATGAACCGAACACATTTTGCCGGAAATATTGTTCGGTCCGAGATGTTTGCTAATTAGTTGAAAAAAATTTTCCATCTCCTGCTTATTAAGAGAGTAGTGCACCCATGCACCGATTTTTCGATCCTTAACCAGTCTGGCTTCTTTTAAGGAATTAAGATGATGAGAAACCAGCGATTGTTCAATTCCTAATTTTTCCCCCATATCGCAGACACAGGCTTCGCCTTTTGCCAGGTGAAGGACAATTTTTAGCTTATTGTCATTGGCGATAAGACTTAATATTTTCTGGAGTTTTTTAGTTTCTGTCGACATAATATGAATATACATTCATATTGTAGGAAGTATTTTTAAGATTGTCAAGGAGTTGAGTGGGGAATAGCACCACCGATCAAATACTCTTCAAAGTTCCTGTTGTCAGTCACGCCATAATTAAGGCCGTCAATACGCTCTAGACTATTCTTAGCAGCCCCGGATGGAACACATTCAAACTTTTTACGTTCAAAATCTTCAAATGAAATTACTACTCAGCTTTTGGCTCGTTCTTATCAAATCGTGCGATTGCCTCCTTGAACAGGGGATTGGGGGCAAAACGAGACCCAAGAGGGCCTTCTGTAGTCATTGGTAGCAATAGGCCAGATTTTAACGAACTGTCTAATAACTGGTCCGCTTCATCTCCGGGTAACGGAACAAATCCCTTATCACTTCTTTTGACTGCCACAAGTGCTTTAAAAGCATCATGGGTTATAGGAGTGTTTGATGGGGTATTAACATCTAGAAGTCGCATTGTTAGAAAAAATTGCTCATCATTCCCAAAAGTTTCTATTAAACTAGGTGGAAGGGCATCAGCAAAATCTTGCCAAGTATTAACGTTTTGAAAAACATCATTCAACGGGCTATTCTCGACGTTTGAACTCATATCTTATTTTAGCAAAGTTCAAGTTTTTATTCAGCAGAATTCACTATTATGGGTATTGCCAATTATACTTTTTGAAAACCTCGTAAATACTGTTTGCTCGAAAATCATCTAATTTGTCCAAAACTTCGAAGAAAAACACATCCATCAGGTAAGAGTTTGTAATTTGGTTTTGATTTTTGAAAGAAGCTGACAACATTTCTTTGTAGATTGAGATTACTTTGTCGACATTAAAGCCATTTGTTTTTGTAACCTCTGGAAAATCCAAATCCATTACAAAATACGCGTCAGGGTGTATGTTCCAATTAAACAAATTTGTCTTTACACCATATTTGTACCAGACAGCCTCATGTCGTCTTTCGTGATTATAGGTATCAACGTTTTCTCTTAGTAGATCTTTCCATGAAAACGGTGTAGATTTGCTAATCATCGATAAATCCAATCGCTTTTGCACAACAAAAAATTCATCCAAAGAAATTTCTTTCCTTCGTATTTTTCCATATAACTCCGCTTGATCTCTTTGGCTTTGATCTATGTTTAGTGCATTTAATACACGCCTTACAGCCTCGTATGTATTATCCATACTTTTATTTTAAAAATATACCTTGCCGGGCTTGTTCCATCAATCTAACAAACTCTGCGTCGGTAATTTCTTTATCAGTATAGGGATAATTGTCAATTACCTCAAAATTGGTTCCTAGTTTGTGATATGGCCCAACTAAGCGACAATTTGGAAGATAAATTCTTTTAATGAACGGTTTGTCTTCCCAGTTTTTCTTTATGTAAAACGATCCTCTGGTATTTTCAATAAACCATGGCTGGTATCCTGCATATGAGAATTGCCCAGTGATAATCATTGCCAAAAGCTTAATTGCTTCAAGCGCCAACTTTCTATCTTCGGTGTCGGTTTCTTTATCAAAATGAATGGCCTTCTTATTCCTAATATTTTTTAGCAAACGATAATTGGATATGACGTCAGGTAAGAGAATTTTCCATTTTTCCAGAATATCCAACATCTCATCCCAATCATCAATAGATTCTATGTTATAGACCTTTTTATACTCTGGCGTGTTTCTAAAGTCTTCCTTCAAAGCAAAAATTAAGTGGTTCAATATGCGTTCCCCCAACGCACAAGCTCCTGTGAGCGCTGGGTAGTAAGAGCCAATAATAAAACTGCTCCGTATCTGATTAAAAAAACGATTATGGAAGGCGACAATGGAAATTGGTTTCGACCCCAAGTCTTTTATGTTTTTAACTTTCTGGTCCCAGTTTAACTTTCCATATTCCTCAATAAACATCTCTTCAATCTTAATTTTATTTTCTCGATGCAGTCGTTTAGTCTCCTCTTTCCACTCTTCTTTAATTTCGAGGTTTAAAACACTAGCGCGGGAATCAAAATCAAAATTATATAATCGGTATCTTTTCATAATTTCTATTATAAGCTGACTGGATTATAATTTACGTGTGACAGGAAAAATCAAAAAAATTGGCTCGATTTTTGGCAAACTTGCTCTTAGTGGACTTCTTTTTGTAATTCTTAATATTGTTAGTTTCGTAGCCATGTTTCCTTTTCTTAATCAAGCTAGCGGTAGCCAGTCAGAAATGGCACAAACAGGAATGATTAATGTGGTTCGAATCGTATTTCTTTATGCCTTTGCCACAATGATCGTTACCTTTTTTACTTTTTGGAAAAAAACTTTTAGGTTGGTAGCCGTTGGTTTTATCGCTTGTTGGATCATGGGAACGATTTTGGTTGTCATTATTTCCAAGAGTGGTTCCTATAATCAACCGTCTTCTAGTGTAACGGTAAGTGACAATATGATCGAAAACCGAAACGGTTGTAACCGTGAGAAAACGATCGCTTTGGCAAAGTCGAGCACAATGCTTGTCGAGAGAGACGATGGCGGTCATGGCAGTGCTTTTTCGACGGCCAAAGGATTTGCGGTTACCAACAAACACGTTGTCGAGGGAGCCAAAAAGCTTTACACCTGGCTTAACGGGGAAAGAAAAGAACTTAAACTTTGGAATTACTCCCCAACGATGGATATTGCCATCATAAAGCTTCCCAATGAAGGATTTACTATTAACTGGTTTGACTCCTCAAAACTTAATTTAGCCGAAGAGTTGTATGCTGTAGGCTGGCCAAATACGGCGGTTGGTGATTCCACGATTACAAAGGGAATCTATTCTCGACTGAATCGCTACGAAGGTGGTTTGGATTTCGTTCAAACCGACGCGGCGATCAACCCCGGCAATTCTGGCGGGCCGCTGATTAACGAATGTGGTGTTGTAGGAATCAATACCTTAAAAGAAATTTGGACCGACGAACAGTTGCCCCGACCACTTGAGGGATTGGGAAACGCTATTTCTTCCCAGACTATTGCTCCACTTGTTGATAAATTAATAAAAGAAGGTAGTGAAAATACAGCAATCCCAGGTGTAGCAAAAACCACTACTTATACAAATAGTCCCAACGTTCCTTCCAACAGCCCAACTCTTAACTTGGGAGAGATACAAACTTATCTTAATAATTTATATGGTTGGCGAGACAGTTGGCTCAAACACAGAGATAAGTATCCCAGTGATGATATTAACAAGTTACTGGATTCTTTCGACCGGCAAATTATCTTTTGTCAAACTTTGGTCAATCGGCTAGGCTCAGGAAAGAATGCGACCCAGGACGATCTTATTATGTGGGATGCTGTAGTTAAGATGAGTTATGAATCTGGCAGTATCGCCCAGAGGTTGAATAATATTTATTGAAATGAACGAAGACAAAAGGACACTAAATATCGATGAACACGAATATACCATCCAGTTAATGGGCAAAGGCTTTCAGGGGCCGCTTAACATAATTTATGGTGTCGGTTTAAGATACAACATCGATGGAAATAAAAATGCAAAAGGTATCTCTATTTCTGTCACCGATAGAGTTATCAATCAGTGGACCGCAAGTGTTGGTAGAAAAATATCCGAAGACGAGCTAACTGATTTTGTTTGGCAAGTTTTGCCGGCTTTAATCAACCCTTCTGACTCTGAAAGAAAACAAATAGTGTTTCACTGTAATGACAGTATCCAAAAACAAGAAGGAGTCATTTACTTTCAAGCCGCTATGACAATGGAGGCAACTGCCCGAGAGGTTATTTTTGCCAGTAGTATGCCAACAAATACCCAAATAAGGAGGGAAATTATAAAAGTTTGCTATGCGAAATGGCAGGAATCGCCCCATTCTTATGTAACAAAAGGCAGACTGCAAAAAGCTATTCCTGTTACCGACGTTGAAATTGAAAGAAATCTAAAGTACCTAAAAGAGGGAGGTTTTATTGAGGCTAACTTAAGTTCGATTGGTTATGTTGCAGTAATAATAACTAAACACGGAATTGATGTTTATGAGAATCCGACCACATTTAACTCACTCTTTTCGTTACAAATTGAGCAACAAACAATAAATGTTGGGGGAGATATTCTGGCTACCACAATCAATGGAAGTAATAACACAACCATTGTTAAATCTCAGGTTAGCGATGCGTTTAATGCTGTTAAGAAAGAAATTAGAAAGATGGACATCGAAAATAATGAAGAAGCGGTTCAGTTAGTTTCTCAACTTGAGACTGAAATTCAAAAATCAACACCTGAACAAAATAAAGTTAGAGATCTTTGGGATAAAATTAAGAAGATTCCGGGAGATATCAACAGTAAGCTATTAAGTCATCCAATCATTGCCCAAATAATTGCTACTCAGTTATTAAGTCTCGCAAATCCCCACCCGGTTAACTAACTGGTGCCATAACGCTTCTTAGTTTTTCAACTATATTTCTTTCCCAGTTTGGGTTAGAAGATTGTATTTACTCAAAAGAAATCCTGCTAGTTCTCGGATAGCCAGAGAAGCCCCTGGACCAGCAGCGTTATATTTCTTAGCCACTTCTGTAAAAAGATAATTGGAGTCTGGAGTAGTTCCCATTCTTTCTAGATCCAATTTATCAGCATCCCAACAAGTCGCCACAGTTATATTCTTTGGCTTAATTTGTTTTTGATTATGGAACTGGCATGCAAAGACTAAAGTCTCAAGTTGTTTTGTGGTGATATTAAGCATTTTAGCTTCAAACAACTCTTTAACAAATTTTACTGCACGGACTCCATGCTCGGGATCAAAATCATCATTTTTACGACAAGAATCATGGAGATACGCGAAAAGGGTAATTACACGCAGATCAGCTTTGGTCGAGGTTGCTAGACGCCTTCCAAGGGCTTCTACATGCTTCCAGTGAGGTAAACCATGTAAAGAGTTAATGGGTAGATCATATTGGGATTTAATTAGACGGAACAATTTGGGACTTATCACTTACCTAAAAAGATTATCCTAATGATTAGCGCAATTAAACCCCCAACGCCAATAACTATTCCTAAATTTCCCCACAGTAAACCTGCGCCAAATACCATATTCCTGATACGTTCCCTTGTCCTCTGAAAAGCAACTACGGGTGCGACAGATAATAAACTGATTAAAAACCCCGCAACAACCCCATAAAAAACAAATACGAAGAAGCCCTTTTTAAGGACTAGTCCCCAAATCCCTATAGCAATTCCGTAATACGCCATCAATCGTAACGAAACAAAAACTGCCGTCATTATCGACTGACTTTGATGAACTGGAGTTCCTAAATTGTTAATTTCTTCACCTAATTTTTTCAATACATTTGGATCACTTAAATCTTTACCTTGGGCTTCAGCCTCGGCGAAAATTTTATCAGCGGAATCAGCTCTTACTTTTAATGTTTCCAAAAAGAAAACGTCACTACTCTTAACCTCTTCTAAATTATTTAGTCCTACGATTTGACCATTTTTATAGTTACCGACCATGTAATTTGGCCTTGAATATAAGTCTGCCTTAATAAGATCTCCTTTGTTTAAATCTTCAATCTTTTTCATATTGCCCAAACATATAGTTAGACAATCTTCTCTATTCGATATTAGCACAAAGCCTAACAAATAGTTTGAGGCAGATACTCTCTACGCTAGTAATAATAGCGTCATGAGAGTGAATACTAGGCAACTAAAAAATGTTGGACAAAAAATTCAAAAAGCCAGAAAGAAAGCTGAACTTACACAAGAGGAATTAGCCGAAAGAATCGGCGTTTCTTCTACTTACGTCGGATTTATTGAACAAGGTCAGCGCGTACCATCAATTAAAACCGCCGATAAAATCTCCCGTGTTTTAGGAATAAAACTTTCTGAGCTATTCGACTAAAGCTTTCTGGTTACTTCCTTGGTTTCAATTAACTTGACAATAACATATAACGGGGCATTACAATGCGGTATGAAGAAAAAAGCAGTTGTGCCAGTAAAAACATTTGATGAAATTAGAAAATCCCTTCTAGAACTTGAATTGAGCATCGACCCAAAACATGTCCTACAAGAAGGAATTAAGGAGATTGGTCAAAAAGCTGGGCCATTAAAACCAGAAAGTAATTTCTATAAAGCACTGACGGTCTTTGAATTTGATAGGGGACTATTGTTAGGGAACTCCGTTTCTGATCTCTTTCGAACCTTCGCGCTTGATTACTTTCAAAAGCTCCGAGCCGAATTTGATTGTAAAACCCCAAGTGAGAACGCCCTCGCTGAAATAGCAGCAATAAATCTCGTTAGGGCAATGCAAACTCAACAAAGAATAAATAGTATCTTATCGAGGGAGGAAGGGCTTTCAAAGATAGATATAAGATTTTTAGAGGTATTAGGCCAAGAACTAGACAGGGCAAATAGGCACTTTCTAGCATCCATGCAGGCCCTAAAAACTATGCGACAGCCAACTATGCAGGTCAATATCAAGACGGAGACAGCGGTAGTTGGACAAAACCAGATTGTACAAGCAAATAACCATGAATAATTTAATAAGCCCATACGATTTAGGAACTTTACAGCTCGTTGAGTTATCCGAAAAATTGTCAGTTGACGAGTTGACAAGACTGGCAAATAAGGAGTTTAAGAAGCTGTTTTTAACAGCAAACACGGATGTCTTAGGGGTTCAAATTAAGCTAACAACCTCAAAGACCAAATTTGACGGCGAGAGATTTTGGTTCATATGTCCTAGGTGCTCCCGTCGAGTGGGAGTAATATACCGGCACATAGTAAATAGTTTAATTGGTTGTCGAAAGTGCCTGAACCTGAAATACCGGAAGCAGAGGTTCAAGGGCATGTTAGAAATGAATGTTTAAAAGATAATTTAAAAATATAAATAAAGATGAATATGTGCACCCAGTTAATTTATATTGACATCAGGGATGATGAAAATAAAGCTCGCTTGGTTGCTCGCCTTGTAGACCAGGAAAGTTTCTTAATTGATATTGCAGATGTTAGGAGAAAGGCGGGGATTACGTCTGTACCATATTTATTTCCCAAGTTTACTTATGGTGAAGCGAACAATGTTGTTAATTTTTATAAAAATGGACATTTAAACATTTTTGGTACAGTTGAATCTCTTTTAGGGTTCATTCCCCGCGGCTTTGCCGCGAGAGGGTAAAATTGTATGCGTGAGTATCTACATACACAAAGCGCACAATGTCTCGGTGCTTTTGTACCATCTGGTTTGTGTGGCCAAGGGAAGGCAACTCGTGATCTCGACAGAGGTGGATGCCCAACTAAAACAGATCTGTCAGGAAATTTCCCAAAGGTACGAGATGCATTTTGTGGAGATTGGGGCCGACGGTGATCATGTCCATTTTTTGATCCAGTCAGTGCCTACATATTCTCCTACCAAAATTGCCAGAACGGTCAAAAGTATCCTGGCCCGGGAACTTCTCAAACGAGTTGCCGGGTTGAGGGAAAGCCTTTGGGGAGCCCAGTTTTGGACTGACGGGTATTTCGTAAATTCAGTAGGACGAAGCAATTCTGAGACAGTCATCCAAAAGTACATCAGAAACCAAGGAAGACCAAAAGACTATGTCCAAATATCAAAAGACCAACTCAGGCTATTTTAGCAATGCAGATGCCTCGCAGCTTGCTGCGAGGAGTGTCACTTACTTCGAGGGGTTTGTGATGAAAAACATATCTATCTTAGTCAACTCGATAAGCCTTTGGCTGCGGCTCTCGTTTTCGCCGAGGTTTTACAAAAAAAACATAAAAAGCATAGACTCTACCTGCCTGTTATTTTGGCCTCTATCTTGAATGGACGCGTTCAATCGGATGATTTTTTGGCAACTCAAATGCTTATTTTAGATAGCAAAACAGTTAAAGAATTACGGGATGAAATGGACGAAGGTAACGAAGTTGCAACTATTCAAGTGAACAAGGAGTCTTCCCCAAGTGAGGTGATGGAAACCTTCAATTTTATGCGGAAGTATTACTTTAAAACAATCGCAGTTGCTAATGACGATAAACTAGTCGCGGTATTTAACGACGAACCGTATAGAAAACTCCCAGACACCGTGTCGAATTTGCAACGAGATAGAAAGTGGTACCGGCAACATATGAACGGGGTGAGTTATAAAGCCATATATAAGTTGGAAAAGAATGTTACAGAGGGGGCAATAATAAGAGCTATTAAGCAATATCGTGATTTCTTGAAGGGGGTGTAGGTTTTGGGGCCGCTAAGTCTACAATATGCAAGTAACTTAATATTTTTTACGATTGCCATATGGATAAAAATTCGTATGGCAATGAACATTTTGCTACCTCGAACTTCTACTGTGCGATTTTCTTGTATGTAAAGGGTCTTCGATTGGTTGACATTGATCGGGCAATTCCCCAAAGATCACAGTTTGTGTTTTTGGATACATTGGAAAGAAAAAGCTTGGTGCAGTCGTTTAATTTTGCAGAAAAAAATTCTCCGGAAGTGATGGTTGACGCTCGTGAATTCGAGATGGCAACCAAAACACTAAAAGACAAACTTTATCAAATTTCAAATGACAAAACATGACTTTATCGGCAGAAGCAATTTCCAGTTTCAAAGAAATTTATGTCACGCAATTCGGTGAACATCTTTCTGATGCGGAAGCGGAAGTGAAGGCTATTGCGATGCTTAAACTTTTTCGCTTGATTTATTCGGAAGCTGCCCCGAGATGTTGGAAAAACAAATTGCAAATGGAAGGGGAAGTGAGGAAAAAATGACATTTTCAGAATATCTTACACGGCAAAACATTCTTTTTATTTCTACTTCCGAAGGTAAGGAAGTTCGGATAGTTTGCCCTTTTTGCAAAAACCCCAAACAAAAATGCTACATTAACTCAGCTTCTGGACTTTGGCACTGTTTCCACTGCGGTGAGGGGGGTGTGTTTCCTACACTTCAAAAAGAACTCTCATTACCCGACGGAGACATTCAATTCAAGAGTTTAACAGAAAAAGAGGAATATGAACTCCCACCGTTAGACAAGGAAGATATTCTCCGGTATCACAACGACCTTTGGAATCATAAAGATATTTTGGATTGGCTACATAAAAAACGTGGGTATACTGATGACACAATAAAAAAATTTTTAATCGGTTGGGACGGTAAGAATATCGTAACGCCAATCTTTGATGGAAAAGATAATCTAGTGAACTTGAAATTCCGCCGAGATCCCACTCTTCCCAGCACAAAAAAGGCTGTTTGGGGCATTTCTGGTCGAAATGGAGCTAGGCTTTTCAACGAGAAAGTAATTATCGATCCTGATTGGCAAGAACATAGCCTCGTTATCGGGGAAGGAGAACCAGATATTATTCTTTTAGACCAAATAGGAATCCGTGCGATTAGTTCCACAGCCGGAGCGGGATCGTATAAGAATTTTAAGGAGGAATGGCGCGATGCTCTAAAAGGTGTTGAGGAAATTTTTATCTGCCTAGACAATGACACCGAGGGTGAAACTGCCGCCGACTCTCTAGCCGATTACCTAACCAAATACTTATCCGACTCTAAAATTTATAAAGTGCATATCCCTGTAATTTATCCCGGCTGTAAAGACGTCACCGATTTTATTGTTAGCGGAAACAAGAAGAAGAGCGACTTTATCAAACTACTTACTAAAGCACAAAGGGAAGAACCCTGGACACCATTGCCAAAAGACCCACAAGTTGAAATAAAGGCCCGTTGGACAGAAACTCCCCATCATACATATAGCATTGACCAGGTTGTCACCAAAGTGGAAGAATTCCTGCCCAATACTTCCACTGCCTTGAAGTTGACATTGGCTGTGGCCACCTCAGGTACCCGGGAAAACAACGTTATGTTGTGGATGTTTTTAGTAGGCTCACCAAGTAGTGGTAAAACTGACCTCGTGAGGCTAATGAAACCGCATCCTTGTACCTACCATGTCGACGGGCTGACTCTAAATGCTTTTATTTCTGGGGAAAGACAAACTAAAAAAGAAAAGGTTTATGACCTCTTGCCGAAACTAGATAAGACATGTTTCATTGTTAAAGATTGGACAGTAATCTTTTCTTTAGATGAGCGAATGACCAAAAAAATCATTGGCGATATGGTCGGGATTTATGATAAAACTCTGAGTAAGCACTCCTCGCGACGGGGAACCATTTCTTACAATTCCCAATTTTCCCACCTTGGTTGCATTACTCCGGCCACCCTGAACAAAAACCATAATTACCTAAATATGATTGGCAATAGATTTCTCTCCTATACAATCCCAGACACCACAGTCAATGACGACGAGAAGAGCTTTGAAGCCATCTTTGAAAAATCTGATCGGGCAAAAAAAGAAATAGAGACGGCGATGGTTGTTTCCGACTATCTTGATTCACTAAACAATATGGATCTAAAGTCCATAAAACCATTGGGTGAAAATGCCAAAGATTTCCTGAAAGTTGCTTCAAGATTTGTAGCTCGGGGCCGAGGGGTTGTCATTCTTCAGCAATCTTCCTTCAAAAACGAGAATGAACAGGAGGTCTCCTATTATGAAGCACTTGATGTTCAAATAGAAAAACCTTGGAGGGCTGTCCAACAACTATTAGAGTTAGCCCAGTATTTGGCCTTAGTAAACGGACACAATGAAGTTGGTCTCGAAGAACTGGAAATTGTCAAAGAAGTCGTACTAAACAGTATGCCCGCTGACCGAGCCCAGGCAATTAAGGTTCTCAAGAGTTCCTTGGGGGGTCAAATTACTGGCCAAGAATTATCCGAACAGTTTGGAAAGTCAAATAGAACTGCTAGGAGACTTCTGGACGAGCTTTCTTTTTTGGGAATTGTCAAAAAAGACAAAGGTACCAGCCAAGCGGCTAACGTCTACACGCTCGAAAAAGAATTTCTGGACTTTATATGTATGGATATACGAGAGTTTCTGTCCAACGAGGAAAATTTCCAAAATAGCATGGTCTCAACTCTGATTGAGGCTGAAGGGTCAACAAGTAATCATGAGGAGTCTGATGAAGACCCAGAAAAGGAGGTAAATGAAATCCTTGGAATTTAAAGATGTCCGGCTTTATACACGTGCTACTAAAGCTAGGCATTGGCTGGAAACCCATTGGCAGAAATCTGGCACTGACGAGGATATTTGTGGCAGGTCTTATGAACCCAAATTGTTTGAAAAAATTCTAGAGAAATATGAAGAAATTATCAATGAGCTCAGTGAAAGGAAATTACCAGAGTATCCAGAATCGTCCACTACTGCCAGTGATTCCAATAATCCACAGTTCGAGAAAACCATTTTTACTTGTCCTGTGGTGGAAACTAGGCAATCCAATAGTGGAATTGTGGAAATTCGCGACCACCCCACCAGCGCCTTAAAGATTATTGATGAACAAGTCATCTGTACTAAGTGTGGTGTTTCCTGGCCAAGAGAATTAACTAAACATTTTTCAATTCTTAAATAACAAAATTTAGTTGACACAAAATGACGGTTATGTTTCAATAAAAGTGTACTCAGAAGTCCGGTTGGCTTTTTTAATGCCCTCATTGGGACAGAGCCTAACCGTTCTGAGTACAACCCAGTGGGGGCATTTGAGTTATGAAATATTTTATTTATTGTCGCAAAAGTTCAGAATCGGAGGACAAACAAGTTTTGTCCCTCCCTGCTCAAAAGAGCGAGCTTTTAAAGTACGCTTCAGATAACAAGCTGGATGTGGTTGATGTCTATGAAGAATCAGCCAGCGCTCATGTAACTGAACGCAAAAAGTTTAACGAAATGCTTGCCAGAATTGAGAAAAAAGAAGCAGGGGGATTGATTGTTTGGGACGAGTCCCGGATTGCCAGAAACTCGTTTGATGGTGGCAGGGTAATTTATATGATTGATCTTGGTCAGATTGTAGAGATAAGAAAGCCAGGAAAAATGTACACAAATACTCCAGATGACAAGAGCTGGCTGGCAATGTGTTTTATGATGAGTAAAAAGGAGTCGGATGACAAAGGGGTAAACGTCAGACGTGGTTTAAAAGAGAAATCACAACAAGGAATGTATGTTGGTAGTCAGCAACCGGGCTATCGTTATGATCCACTGGCACCGCAAGGTGAGAAAGATTTGATCCCTATTCCCGGAACGTACGAACTTATTGAAAAGGCTTGGCGGGCAATGCTTACCGGAAAGTATCGTGTTCCACAAATTTTAGCCTTACTTAATAATGAATGGGGATACCGAACACCATTAAGAGGCAAACTAGGTGGTAAACCCATGCATTTGAGTGAGTTATATGTAATGTTTCACACTCGATTTTATTGTGGTTGGTTTGAATATCCGACGGGGAGTGGTAACTGGCATAAATGGCGGGGTAAAGTAATGCTGACAGAAGAAGAGTTTACCAGGGTTCAAATGCTCCTTGGAGCTAAATATCTGCCCAAACCAAAACATAAAACATTTGCTTTTACTTGTTTGATTCGTTGCGTCTGTGGGTCGGCAATCACCGCCGAAGAAAAGTGGCAGACCATTTGTACGATCTGCCATAACAAATTTTCATCTCTTAACAGAGAAGCTTGTCCCAAATGCAATACCAGAGTGGAGAATATGGACAACCCTACAATTCTTAATTACATTTATTATCATTGCACACGAAAAATAAATCCGGACTGTAAGGAAAAGTCGGTTAGATTAGAAAAACTCGAACCACAGGTTGATGAAATATTAAGGCATTCGGGAATTAGTGATGAGTTTAAACAATGGGCGCTGAAGTATTTTAACGAATTGAATCTCTTTTAGGGTTCATTCCCCGCGGCTTTGCCGCGAGAGGGTAAAATTGTATGCGTGAGTATCTACATACACAAAGCGCACAATGTCTCGGTGCTTTTGTACCATCTGGTTTGTGTGGCCAAGGGAAGGCAACTCGTGATCTCGACAGAGGTGGATGCCCAACTAAAACAGATCTGTCAGGAAATTTCCCAAAGGTACGAGATGCATTTTGTGGAGATTGGGGCCGACGGTGATCATGTCCATTTTTTGATCCAGTCAGTGCCTACATATTCTCCTACCAAAATTGCCAGAACGGTCAAAAGTATCCTGGCCCGGGAACTTCTCAAACGAGTTGCCGGGTTGAGGGAAAGCCTTTGGGGAGCCCAGTTTTGGACTGACGGGTATTTCGTAAATTCAGTAGGACGAAGCAATTCTGAGACAGTCATCCAAAAGTACATCAGAAACCAAGGAAGACCAAAAGACTATGTCCAAATATCAAAAGACCAACTCAGGCTATTTTAGCAATGCAGATGCCTCGCAGCTTGCTGCGAGGAGTGTCACTACAGAAGAGGTTCAAGATAGAAACACCGTTCTACAAGAAGTGCAAAAGAATTATGATAGTTGTATTCAAAGGTTGGATAATTTAGTTAAATTAAAAATTTCTCCGCAGAATACTGATGGTTCATTGCTTTCGGATGACGAATTTAAGTCCCAAAAGGAATCTATTGTTAGCGAAAAACGACAGCTAGAAGAGCGAATGGGTAATACCGGCAAGCGGATTGAGAATTGGATCGAGAACTTGGAAAGAGCCTTGGATTTCGCCGTGCAAGCCCGTTACAAATTTTCCATAGGGAGTTTGGAGGAGAAGCGGGACATCCTCAACACAATTGGTTCGAACCTAATTTTAGAAGGTCAAACGTTGCATCTGGACGTGCAAAGGCCATATTTATTCTTTGGAGAGATTATAAAGGTGGAACCGACAGCTTCAGGAGAGTTCGAACCTGAAAAACAGGGCATATCAACGGCCCAATTGGAGTCCTTGTGGCTTCAAAATCCAGCTGTGCAGGGCCAGGTAGAGTCGAACTACCATTAATGGTTTTGGAGACCACCGTTCTGCCATTGAACTATAGCCCTATCCTTCTAATTATACCTGATTTTCGTTGGGATTTTCTAAAACGGGGGCCAGAAGAGTTAGACGGTCATGTTTGGCTTGCTCCACATCCTTATGTCTTGGACCGCCGTGCTTCCAGATTCCTGTAAACAAGCCTTTCCGACCACGGTGACTTCGTGAGGGATCTTTTTGTTCACCCGGAGAGAAAAATTTTTGTTGTAGGGTTTGTTCGTAGTGTTTGTGGTGATTGCGCCGATTGCCCCTGTCGTCTCGTGACCGTTCCATAAATTAATCCTGAAGCAATTAAATTTTTTTGTAAAGCCTTTTGATTTTTATTAAGGGATGGTATAGTGAAAGTTCCGATGTTTGGGCAATATGACAATTTGTGCCGGATTGAAGTTAATGGGGCAATTCTGGCGCAAAACTACCGGGCGTTGTCGGCAAAAATGCCGGTGGGCCCGGTTCTTAAAAGCAATGCCTACGGCCACGGGTTAGTGTTAACCGCCAAAATCTTCGAGAAACTAAACCCGCCGTTTTTGTGCGTGGACAGCCTCTATGAAGCCTATGAACTTTCTAAAGCGGGGATTAAAAGCGAAATTTTAATCATGGGCTATGTCGGGGAAAACAACCTGAAACATAAACGGTTGCCGTTTGCTTTTGCCGCTTATGACCGGGAAACTTTCTTGATGATTAAAAAATATCAACCCCAGGCCCCGATCCATTTGTTTGTGGACACCGGGATGAACCGGGAGGGGATGAATTTAGAAGAACTATCAGACATTGTCAGACATAACAGGAATTCACGAATTGCCGGTTTAATGACCCATTTTGCCGTTGCCGATGATCCGGGACAATGGCGGGTTTTTAACCAAGCCCGAAAAATTATCTCCCCAAAATGGGTGCACGGCGTTAACGTCCGGCGGGTGGGGCTGGAGTTATATTTACACCGGCCGGCCCTGCGTTTTATTGCCAAAATTGTTCAGATTAAAAAGATTAAGAAGGGGGACCGGGTGGGTTATGATTTTGCCTTTACTGCTAAAAAAGACATGACGCTGGCGCTTTTGCCGGCGGGCTATAACGAAGGGGTGGACCGACGCCTCTCTAATGTGCCGCCGATTGTCGGCCGGGTGAACATGAACATGACGACGGTGGACGCGACCGGACGGCGGGTCCGGCGGGGAGACGACTGGGACATCTATCCGGACATTAAAAAAACTGCCCGGCAAGCCGGCACGATCCCTTATGATCTCCTAGTCCACTTCAACCCAACGATTAAGAGAATAGAGGTATAAAATAATTATAATTGAGTTACTATTCTACCTCCACCTTGTATTCGAATTTGGCTTGCTGTGACAAGACCTATCGTTTCGGCCTTGACACTTGTACTATGCGCATCATCATCGCGCATATTCCTCACGGAAACTCTCCAACAGGCTTCACACACCCCTTTTGGAGGTCTGACACCAGCATGTTCTGATATACACCCCTCACAATTGTTTATGACTTGCATAAATTTTCACCCCCTGACTTTTGGTTAATTTTTTTAGGCGCTAACAGCGTCTTTCTTCTCCGGTTCGATTACCGGCGACACAACCTGCCTGTGTCCGGCTTGTAATTCCTGGCGCAGCAATTCTGCCTGCTCACGCTGCACCGCTTTTATGGCTTCATCTTTGCGCTGTTTGGCTGGTTTATTTTCTGACATAATCTGTCACCCCCTCCTATAGTTATACTTTTTTGGATATAAAAAAACTCCACGACAAAATCGACGATTTTCGAATAGAGTCGACCCTTGCGGGAGCCCTTTTCTAACGATCTACTGCTAGAATTCTAGGGGGTTGATATGAACGAGTCAAGGCCTACTTTATTGACTCGGCTATTTTGCTGATATAGCCCCGGGATGCTACCGGAGCGAAGTCAAACCTTCTGAGGTTGGGTGTTTTATCAATGATTGCTCTCAGGGTTGGTGCCACCTGAAGTGTCCAGGTTGGGTGGGGAATGCCATGAGTGGAATAAGCTTCCGTTAGAGCCTTAATTAGGTCGCCTGGTGCCACTCCGGATTGCTCGGCGGAGAAGATGAGAGAAGAAATGTCAATTGTGTCCTTCGGCCGGTCGGTTTCCTTTGCCACGTCCATTTTTAGAGTTAAGGTGTCAATCAGGCTGGGGACAGTGAATTGGTGCCCCCAACATGTGTGAGTTATTGCCTGGTCACGGATAAATTTTCCCGGGTATGGGTGAGCAATCCGATCGTTAATCCGAGCTCTGCCCTTGGAGTCACCGCCATAGACGTCGATTTCCAGGATCCTTCCGGAGGGAAACAATCCTTTTCCGGTTGTGAGTTCGATCTCAACAGCGTGTTTATGGGGGATACTTTTCGATGGCCGCCGGTTGGTGACTTGCACACCGGCACCTTCCAAAGCGTCAGCCAAGCGTTGGGGACCATTATTTATTGTCAGGGCAAAGTCCAGGTCGCGGGTGCCCCGCCAGTTGATGGCATATCGGGCACTGCCGGTGGCGATGCAGGTGTGAATCATTGGGGCAATACCCCCGACATGGACAATTTGCTCCACGGGAATACCCGCTTTAATGGCGATGTCAGTGATATGAGCTAGTTTTTTTAGAATCTCTTCGTTCTCGAAGGGATTGCGCCGTTCATAGACTTCTGAATCCTTGTGACCCATAGTGGTATTATATCAGAAAACGGAGCCGAGAGTGGGAATCGGACCCACGACCTAGTCATTACCAATGACTCGCTCTGCCACTGAGCCATCCCGGCACAACTTCCAAAGAGATGATATCATAATTGTGTGAAGAATAAAAAATTAATTTCTTTAATTCTGGTTCTTCTGGTCGCTATCCTGGCGGCGGCGGTGTGGGGCTGGCATCAGATGGGGGAGATCACCATCAAATCTCCGGTCGGGACAATCGTGGCTCGGCCGCTGGACCAATACACCTTTGAAAACCTCAAAAAGCGCGGCGGGAAGGCCAGCCATCTGATTGACGACGGCAATGGCCTATTCCACTATTTTTCCGACGGGCGGCGGGTTTCCGGAACGGTTAACTACGCGCAGGGAAAATTTCGCGGCTATGTCGTGATGCTTCACGGTTCGGCCGATTTGGGAGAGTATTTCCCCGGCTTTGGCACCCAACCAGTGGCGGCGGTGTTAGCCAAAAACGGTTTCACCACCTATGCTCCAGACTTTTTCGGCTATGGCACCTCGGATAAATCCGTGCCCGATGTCTTTGCCGACCGGTTTCAAACCTACACCGTGACGCTCGATCTCATTGCTTCAATCGAGCAAAATTCAAAATTCAAAAATCAAAATGCAAAATTAATGATCTGGGGACACAGTAATGGGGGTCAAATCGCCTTATCGGTTTTAGAAATAACGGGGGCGGACTATCCCACGGTTCTTTGGAACCCGGTGTCCGAATCGTTCCCGTATAACATTCTCTTTTTCACTAACACTTATGCCGATCATGGGAAATGGCTGCGGGCTGCCTTGGCAAGATTTGAAGCGCTTTATGATGTGGAAAAGTATTCAACTCCTAACTTCTACGGCTGGATTAACGCGCCAATTCTGTTGCAACAGGCAGGAGCCGATGAGTGGGTTCCCAAAAGCTGGTCAGATAAATTAAATGAAAAATTAAAATTGAAAATTGAAAATTATATCGTCTACCCGGGGGCGAACCATAACATGGTCCCGGACTGGAACGCCGCCGTGGCCGACACGCTGAACTTCTTTAAGAAGAATGAATAAGTTGAAAGGCTTGGAGCAAGCGGCGCAGAGCTGGCGAAGCTATGAGCAAAGACTATATAGATTGTGGCGCCGGGTCAAAATTACAGCTGACAAAAAGGAACGGACTGTGGAACGGGAGCGCCGGCGACAGAAGGTGAGGAAATAAGCTATAATTAGCTCCTAAGCCGAGGTGGTGGAGCAGACAATCACACCAGACTGTAAATCTGGCGCTCGAAAGGGCTACCTAGGTGCGAATCCTAGCCTCGGCACCCTACTCCGCTAAAGCTTCGTAGGGCTGCGCCCTACGATATAAATAGTGTAGGGCCGTCCGTAGCTTCAGCGAAGGAGGGCAAATAAATGTATTACGTTTATCTTCTAAGTCTCACCAACAAAGAAACTTATGTTGGCTTTACTGAAGATCTCAAAAGAAGATACCATGAACACCAAACCGGTCAGGATGCTACGACTAAGAGATTTTTACCTTGCGAACTGATTGGTTATACCGCTTTTAAATCCAAGCATAAAGCACTGGCTTTTGAAAAATATCTCAAGTCTGGGTCCGGATTTGCTTTTCGAAATAGGCATTTAATTGGGATTTAACTTCCGGACACGGTGAGGCGGAAATTGTGAGGATAGATGTCATAGGTGCAAACTCCTTGTGAGCAGGTTCCCAGAGTTAAAGTCTTGCGGTTAGACAAAACCGATGATGGGGTGAAGGTGCCGGAGATAACCCGTCCGGAAGCGGCGCTGGTCGTGTCGTAAGATAGCGTGTAGGTGATGGTGCTGATGCCGGACCAATCCTGGGAAGAAAAATCAATCACAAACGTTGTCCGGTCGGTGGAAAGCATGGTTTGGACGGTGAAAGCGTCGGGCGTGAGATTAGTGACGGTGGCAATGTTGTTATTGGTGACACTGGGACCGGCGGCCACTGAGGCAACGGGGATCGGAGTCGGGGCGATTGGTTGGGCGGCAGGAGTGGCTTGGGTGATCGGCGCCACCGGCGGCAAAGTGTCGGTGACAATGGGGGTGGCTTGGGACTGGGTGGTGCCCGGGCCGGACCGAGCCACCAGAAAAATAAACAACAATGAGGCAACGCCCAAAGCGGCCACCAGGGCAACGGCAATAACGGACGAGAATCCACGCTTCATGGATTCAGATTAAACGGAAATGGGGTATAATTCAAGAGGTGCCGATGTGGCTCAATGGTAGAGCGGCTGTTTTGTAAACAGCAGGTTGTCAGTCCGATTCTGACCATCGGCTCAAACACAAGTTCCCCGAAGGGAAGGGCAGAAATTGAAGCGTTTCCCCGAAAAATTGTGACTTCGACTGTTTGCGACCTTAGCTTGTGGCGTAGCCGCAAAACTTCGTCGATCCGCCGGTTGGCGGATGTCTTTCCGTTTGAACGCTGTCGAGGAATATGTCCTCAACTCCGCCGCGTCTCCAGGGAACTCTACATACTATTTTAACACCCTCGTCAAGATAGGGAAGCGGCAATTTCGGAGGCGACGGAAACCGGATCGGCGGCATCGGTTAAATCGCGGTTGATGCCGGCTTTTTCAAAAAATTTGGTTTTCATCGGTCCGGGGTAGACGGCCGAGACGGAAATTCCATATGGAGACAGGTCTAACTCTAGACACTTGGTGAACCCGGTGATGGCCCATTTTGATGCGCAATAAACACTGCGCTGGGCTTTAGTCTTTAGCCCGGCATCGGAAATTATGTTAATGATCTTGCCGGATTTTTGGGCTTTTATAGCGGGAATGACGGCCCGGGAGAGAAGAATTGTTCCCAGGCAATTTACTTCCAGCACCCGTTTAATCTGGGCCGGGTCATTGGTGTCCAGTTCACCCTCGATCCAGACACCGGCGCAATTAATAAGCGCGTTGATTTGCTGATATTTGGCTAGGATATCGCGGACAGCGGCGTCAACCTGGCCCCAGTTGGCTACGTCGCAAAGGCGATAGTCAACGCCAAGCTCAGCCGCGGCGGCCTGAAGTTTTTCGGCGTGGGGTGAGAGGATGACCACTTGATAGTCACCGATCAGTTGGCGGGCGATTTCTTTGCCCAACCCGTCGGAACCCCCGGAGATGACGGCCACCGGTTTCATAAGTTTATGGTAGCAGAATTTTTAAAATGGTGCGAGTCAGGGGGAAAATGATTGAATTAACGATGGAGTTAAAGAAAAACAGGATCAAAATAACAAAAGTCAGACCGAGCCGTTCCAGAGAAAACCAAGCGGCGGCCAGATCATCGGGCAACACGCCGCCGACCACTTTAAACCCGTCCAGCGGGGGAATGGGCAGGAGATTGAAAATAGCTAGAATGACATTAATCTGCACACCGTAAGCAAAAATATCCAGAGGCAAAATTCGAAAGCCGATGGCAAATAAAAGAGCAATTAATAGGTTCGTCACTGGTCCGGCAGCGGCTGTTAGAGCGGTGTCCTTTTTTGGTTCCCGGAAATTAAACGGGTCAATGGGCACCGGTTTGGCGGCGCCAAAAATGATCGGACTAGACAAAAGAACCAATAAAAGGGGCAGGGCGACAGTCATTAGGGGGTCAATGTGGGGGATGGGATTGAGTGTTAGGCGTTTGGCCAGTCGGGCGGTGGGGTCGCCAAGATGATCAGCAACCCAGCCATGGCTGATCTCATGCAGGATCACCGAATAGATCAGGATTGCCAACTGTAAAAGAAACATACGAATTAACTACAAATTAAGTTATACAAATTAGCTACGAATTTAGAATTCGGGCGTAGATTAACTTTGGGCCTTTAAAGTTAGCCAGGATGCCAAGCTTAATGTTATTTGTTTTTAAATACGACTGAACCTGGCGAAAGTGTTCTGGATGGAAACGGTAAACTGCTTTAAGTTCCAAAATAACTCGCTCCTCGATCAAAAAGTCTAAATAATACTTGCCTATTTTAGCACCTTCAAAAATCAGATCAACCGGAAGTTCCCTTTGGTAATTAATTTTTTCCCGCTGAAGAACCTTTTCAACTGCCTTTTGATAGATTTTTTCCTGATATCTTCCCCCAAGTTTAGTGTGCACTTCATAAAGCAGTCCAACAATTTTGTAACTCAAATCCTTTTCAATAATCTTAGTATTTTTACCTGTGGGTATTTGTATATTCACATTTGTGGCTTATTCGTATATAATCTTATCATATGACAACTTGTGATATCTGCGGCAAGGGACTGATGCATGGGAATTTGATCCGCCACACCCATACGGGGCAATGGATGAAGCGGGCCACCAAAAATCCACGGCTTTTTCGTCCTAATTTGCACAACGGCAAGGTGTTAATTGGCGGCGTGGTCAAAAACGTCCGCGCCTGTGCCTCCTGTCTGGCTCAATACGGAGTCAAATACCAACTTGGAATAAAACCTTAATCTCATGGCATTTAATATTCGATCGGCAGAAGAAGTGGACTACCCAATAACAGACAAAAGGGATTGGGATGATTTTTGCGCCGATCCCCTTAGGATGATCGAGACGATATTACAAAATAGTCGGAACCCTAAGGCGATTGTTCGAGTAGACCTAAAGTTCCAAAACCCACCAGGGGTGCGATACTTTGATCAACTGGGAAGGAGGATCCTTCCTAATAAAGTCAGTGATAAAGGGTCGGCTTCTTCCCCTCAAACTGAATAAGATCGAGAATGAGTTTATTATCCTCCAAGTGGCACTTAAGAATTTTCATTCTTTTGCCATTCTTGATAGACCAAACTCCTGGCCAGGGAAAATAAGCGCGATATTTATTGTAATTTTGCTGATTAGTTAGGTCCTCATATTTTATGAATCCATCATTGCGGGTGAGTGTTTTGCAATAGGTTGGTGGGCTGGATTGGGGTGTCAGCGGGCCGAAAAAATCGATTTTTGGTAACTCCCTAGCCACTTCTTGAAACAATCGGGTGTAAAGAGTGCCGGCAGTATCATCCGGCGCGATAGGATATTCTTTTTGCCAGAGAATCGGCCCGGTGTCCAGGGTTTTTTCTAACTTAAAGATGGTGATCCAGGCAGTTGTGTCCCCGCGAAGAAGGGTGGCCTGGACGGGCGATGCCCCGCGCAGGTCGGGCAGTCTAGAAAAGTGAATGTTAAACGTTCCCAGCCGCGGCCGAGTAAAAATTTCCTCGGGAATAATTTTCCCGTAATCGGCAACAATGGCTAAATCACAATCAATGTCTAATTCTTCACCAGCGCGGATATTATTTTTTATTGCCCAAGTTTTTGTCGGCGACGCCGTTACAATTTGCTTTCTCCCCACCGGTTTATCTTCCCGGGTGACAACTAACTCTAAGTCAAAATAATTCTTCAGTGCTTCCAGAACCGGCAGGCAATAATCTGATGAACCAAAAAAGATAACGGTCATAGTATAATTTTGCCACGGCTAAAACTTATTGACAAGGTGAGGTTTAAATGTTATAAGATAACTCATGGCTGTTGAACGATCACTAAAACCAATAATTGGTGCTTTGCGACTAAACGCTGTCGATTTGCGAGCCGAAGAGAAACGGCTCGGAAATAAATTTGGAGTCGGGTCAGAATTAGTTCGTCCGTTCACAGCCCGGGTCGCGGCCACAGAAGAAACAGCCAGAATTATTGAGGAGGGTCTTTCTGATATTCTACAAAAGCTGTCAGCGCGGGGACTGCGTGACCCGGAATCGGGTGAACTCCAGGTGACTTTTTTGCCAGAAAAAGCGCCGACAGCAAACACACCAAAACCAGCCGAAGAGGTGGCTGGCCAATTAGTGGATGTTCGTGTTGACCCCGAATCGCGAGTCTTTATAATTGGTGCCACTAAAATCAAACTGACTGGTTCTAAAGAAGCGGAAGCGATGCAGGTGCTAAAAGCGCACCAGGGAAGATTTGTTCTGGCAAAAGACCTACTTCAGGAAATTACTAAAGGGCGGAAGCCTTCGGAACGGGAATTGGGTAATTTCTACAACACACTTATGCGCCTTCGAAATAAGGTTAACCCAGATCCTGATCATCAAACGGTGCTAGTTAGCAGCCGCTCGGGTGGTTATAGCCTGCTTCCTGATAAAACAGCCTTGCAAAGTGCCGGAGGCAAGCCGGCATTGGAGCTTTCGCTGCAGGAGACTGCTGCCAAAGCTAATTTGTCCCCATCGACGGTGAAGAACTATATTAATTGGGGGGCATTGCGGGTGGGGATTGATTACGCGGAAGTGCGCGGTGGTGCCAGAAAACAAATTGTCGTTACCGGTTCCGGACTAAATCGTCTGCAGCTTATTCGTCGGGAGACCAAAGGAGCAAAATTGCGGCAGTCAACTGTGAAAGGAATTGTGGAGCGGTTATTCTCGCGAAAACCCAAATCAGAGGGTGAGCAGCCCTGGCAATTAGTGGATCCGTTTACCAAACAAGAGGAGGCAGTGTTAGCTAACAAATTATTGTTGTTACCAAAAGAGAATGGGAAAGCGAAGAAATTAGCGGTGGAATTTGATTCAGCGCTTCTGACCGAGTGTCAGCGGGCTTGGGATGAGTATAATAACCAAGTTTCCAGCGGGGAAGTTGCTGCCCTTGATCCGAAAGAGGCCTGTGACTCAATCGAGCGTAAACTGCGGTCATTGATTGCCGCCAAAAGCCTGAACAAAGTTCGGGATGAACGCTATGCTCACCACGGGAACGAGTATTACAGTTATATCGTTGCCGAGGTGCTGCGGGCGGCAATGCCACTTGGCCTGGAAAAGAGGCGACAGTTAATCGATGCCATTTGCCATCCGGTAGCACGCTTTTTGGGAGACACTAATCTATTAATTGATAAACGTGTCGAATAAACCTGATACCGGACCACAATATTTAGAGGAGAGTGTTGAACCCCGGTTGCTGGATCGGTTAGCCACATTTCCGCGTCCAGAGGCGGCAATTGATGAGCTTCTAGATAACTCCTATGACTCACGCGGCACTGGGCCGCTAGTGGTGAATTTAACCATTGATAAAGATGGAAGGTTTATTTACGAGGATAGTGGTGGTGTGGGCATGAATTTTGAGCGACTCCAACGGTGGAGCAAATGGGGTTCTTCTGATAAAGCCAGCGGTTTTCGCGAGACGGTCAATTATGGCGGATCGCTGGGCCGAAATGGCTATGGCGGCAAGGCTGCAGTGGAATATCTCGCTGGTGGTGGGGCAAGGATGATTTGTGCTGGCCGGGGGGAGACAGAAGAGATTAAAGTGACATTTGACATTGGTGGCCCGCGGGAGCAGTTCCGTCGGCACCCGTATGAACGGGTAAAGACGCGACCAGGTCCAGGGTTCACCCATCTGGAGATTAACAAACTTCGTGCTTCATTAGATCCGAATCGACTGCGCAACCATATAGGAAAGGTCTATAGCAGGGCAATCTTGGAAAAGAAAATTATCGTTAATCTTAATGGGAAGGATGTGGAAGCACTACCACGTCCTTATGGCAAAGAGTGTGACGAAGGTGAATTTCAGGTGGGGGCGGCGACAAGAGTCCGCTTCTGGATTGATCAACTGCCCGAGAGTAAATCCTTGCCACGGGAATTGCGGCCGGGGCTGGCCGTGTCAATGTTTGGACGTTTGATTCAAGAAGCATGGATGGCTGGTCATCCCACTGCTGAGAGTGTTCCGGGGATGGGAACGCTTTTCGGGGAAGTGGATATCGAATCCTCGACATTGGGCTTGGCATTGGGTAAGAACGAGGTTGAGGAGAGTACAGAATGGGGGGAGATTTCTGCCAAAATGCACGAAATTCTCGGATCTAGAGTGGCTTTAATCTTGGCGGAGCACCACTCAGTGCGAATTGGAGGCAAGGAGAAGCAAGCTTTCCTGATCGCCGAAAAAATTATGCGGATTGTTGCATTGGGTCAAGGCGACATGACGATGGGAACTGCTCGGCCAGAGCGGAGTCATGGAGAAGGCAACAGGATAAACGAGAGTCACGGACGGACCCAGGTGACACGGCCCAATGTGCCCACAAGTCATGCGCCGGAGCAGGCGGTGGGGAAAAGAGAGCGTTTAGGGAACAGTGTTTTTGCCGGGATAAAACGAGAGCAATTGGGCAAGCGCCGTGAAAGTGCAATTGAAGAGAACCCTGACGGCCGTCGTTTTTTGGTAATCGGGACGGACTATTATGGTTATCGGCGGGCCGCAGAAAGCGGAGTTTTAACGGAACATATTTTAAAGGCAATTGCTAAAAGTGTTGGTGAGGTGTCAGCCCATTTGGGAGTGGTTGATTGGGAACGAGTGGGCAGCTATCAAGATGAATTATATGCGGACTATTTGGAAGCTGGGAAAAAGGAAAAACTTATTGGCAGTAAACATAGTCAAGATAAAGATTAGATTTCCACCTCTTCCCAGGTGTCTTTGCCTTTTTTATTTTTTCCGGCCACTTTATAGAGTTTTCCGGACTGTTCCAGAATCCGCTCCACAAAAATCTTGCCCTCCAGGTGGTCCATTTCGTGTTGGATCACCACGGCGGGAAAGCCACGAAAATTTTCAGTTTTCAATTTACAATTTTCATCCTGATATCGCAGCTCCACGGTCTTCCAGCGTTTGACAAAACCATAATATTTCGGCAGTGACAGGCAGCCCTCCAGGGGGGACTTGTCTTCATTTTCCTCCTGAAGTTCCTCGGAATGGCTGACGATTTCCGGGTTAATGAAAACATGAATCGGCGAGTTTGGTTTAGTATCAAACCGGGCGAGAAAGAGCAGGTAGGGGAGCCCCACTTGGTTAGCAGACAGGCCCACCCCCTCCGGGTCTTTCTGGGCGATCAAGGTCGCTTTCATCTCGGCGATGATCTTGGCCAACTTGGCCGCGGGCAAATCCGCCGGTCCGACCGGCGTTCGCAAAATCTCGCTTGGCGCTTTAACAATGGAATACATGAGGCTAATTTTACTCTTTCTTGAAGAAAAGGTCACGGAAACGAAGATTGCGCGAGTAGGCATCCAACATGAGCAATGTGACCATCGAAATCAGTGTTGTGCCGACAATTGACTGAAAAACATCGCCAACCCAGACCCCGATGAATGGCTGGTTTAGGATCCGGTCATAAGAAACTAACCAAACGTTTTGTCGGTAAGCCACCGAGCCGCCCAGAATCCAAACTAGGTAAATAAACAGATTAATTTTGATTATTATTTGGATATTTTTTAGAAACGTCCGGCGGTGGAAATAAATAATCACAGCCAGGGGAATAATGCCAAAGATAAACAAGAGAATAATATTAGAATAATCGTTAGACATATTTTCCCTGCTGTTTTACCAGAAGAATTGTCAGATAACAAACAATAACAGTGAACATGGCTCCCCAAACAAACTCTTCAATCGGCAAATTGATGATGTTTATTCCGATGAGTCCCTGGGGAAACTCCCAGGCTTTTCGGGCAACGGCCAGAATGTCCCATGGGAAAGCGAAAATAAATGAGCCGATCCAAATTCGAAGGAATATTTTTCGATGGTCCCAGAAAATATGATAATCAACCAAGAGGAACAGAATAATGGGAATCCCGAAGAAAATCTCTAGCCACTGTAAATAACTCATTTATTCTCCTGTAAAAATTGTTGGGCGTCTTGGTCGGGGCCGATTTTATTAATGATAAACTCCATTTGGGCGCGGGCAGATTTGATGTCGCCGGCCTCTTTAAGGTAGAGCCCCAGGGCATAGTGGGCGTCGCGGTAGTCCGGTTTGAGCGCCACCGTTTCGGCAAAGGCTTGGATGGCGGCGCTGGTCTGCCCGGTCCGGCCCAGAAGCAGCCCCAGATTATAGTGGATTTTGGCGTCGGTGGGGGCCAGGTCGGCGGCTTTTTCGATGGCGGCCAGGGCCTGATAATAATATTGTGGATCAATCTGGGCCAGTTCATAAAAAACCTTCACCCGGGTTTTCCAAAACGGCACGGCGTTGGGGGAACCGGCGACCACTTGATTAGAGTCGGCAATGGCCGCTTGGGTCAGCTGCTGGGCGGAGGCGCTGGCTTGACTGTTTCCCTCGGCAGTCAGGGCCACTGCCAAGACCGATTCGTTAAAAGACAACTCGTCCCGATATGTCGGCTCGTCGGGGTTGGTGGCCACCGCATCTTTGATCGGTTGATATGCGCTGGGAAACTGTTGGGCCTGATCAAACCGTTGGCCCAGGGCATAATCTTTGTCCGCCAACCACAAATTGACCAGCCCCCATTCCAAATAAAGGGCAACGGCAATAACGGCCCCGATTAACCACCAATTTGGTGGCTCGGTTTTTTCCGGCTCAATGTCGGGGAAGTTAAGAATAAAGTAAAAAGCCGGAATTAAAAAGAAAAACAGGCCAATGATCACCACCGAGAAACCAAAAAAGTTTGTCACAAGAATAGAAATATAGGCGGCTAAAAGCGCCGGATTCTTGCGAAGGAACCACAAGACTGCGCCGATAAGGGCCAGGTAGGCCAGTATCCCAACCGTGCCGGTGGTTGCTAGCATGTTTAAATATTCGTTATGCGCTTTGTTATAAAGAAAGTCCCATTCGGAATCGAGATTTTTGGAAGCCGGCCGGTCTTTGTAAAAAGAATAACCGAAGGTTTCCACCCCGGAGCCAAAAACCGGATAGCGCTGCCAAACTTTGATGGCCCCTTCCCAAACCGGCAGGCGGATGGTTTCCGAGTCGGTCACGCCGCCGGATCCGCCAGCTGTCGGAGCGGCCACCAATTTTTGAAACTGTTGCCAACCCCAAAAACTGCCCACCAGAAGGACAGCGGCACAGACAAGAGCTTTTAATTTAATGTCCGATTTCCAAACCAGAAGAAAAAACACGGCTGCTCCCGCTCCCAGGCCCAACAACCCGGATCGGGATTTGGTGAACCAGAGAGCAGCCAGCGAGATGACGAGCAATAAGTAGGTAGGCAGGTTAGTTTTTTTTGATCGGAGAAAACCAACAGCGGTCAGGATAATCACGTCCAAATAGGCAGCCAGCCAGTTTGGTTGGCCCAGGGTGGCAAACACCCGGCCAGCGACGTCCTGAACCCAACAAGCGTCGTTGAAATCGCCGGTGATAAACAGGCAGGAGAAAGAATGGCCAAAATGCTCCAGGATGGCCCAGAAGGACACAACGGCGGCGCTGACAAACGCGGCGGTTAGCATTTTGATAACATGCTCCCGGCGCAGATTGGAAACGGCAGCAAAATAAAGCAGGGCATAGGAAATTGAAGCTAATAGGCCTTCGTGAAAACGGGAGTAGTAGCCCCAAACGGAGACATGAGGGTCGATGGAAAAGATAGTCGAGAGTAGGTGAGCAAGTAAGTAGGCAAGCAGGGGAATTTCCAGAGGTGTGTGTCTGTAAACAAACTTTTTTAAACGAATCATCTTCACTAACCATGCCGCGGCAATAATCACCGTGAGCGAATAGACAAGGACCATTTTGTTAAATTCAAAAAGCTCCGAGTTAGCGGCGGTGAAAATCAGCGGCACCAAAAAGAAGAGGAGATAATACAGATATTCCATTATTTTATTCTAACATTATTTCGAAACTCCAGTCTCTTTTTTAACAGATTTTCCCGAAAGCCACCGTTTTTAATAAAATCATCCTGCTGGCAATAAAACGGCAGACTTTTGTAGCCCCTAAATTCATCCATCGAGTTTAATGCTAGCATATGTCAAAAATTTCTGCTTCATGATAGGATAAACGTGTCATGTTTGACTTCCTTTTCGGCCTTTTGACCCGGGACATGGGGATTGATTTGGGAACGGCTAACACTCTGGTGATGGTCCGCGACGGTGGGATCATTATCCGGGAACCGTCGGTGGTGGCCATGCACAAGAAGAGCAAAAAGGCAATTGCCATTGGCTCAGAGGCCAAAAAAATGCTTGGCCGGGCACCGGAGACGCTGGAGATCATTCGCCCCTTGGCCGACGGGGTGATTGCCGATTTTGACGCCACGGCGGCGATGCTCAGTCACTATATCAAACTAGTTCATGAAAGTCCGGGGATGATCCCCAAGATTCCCAAACCAAAAGTGGTGGTGGGGATTCCTTCCGGCGTCACCGAGGTGGAGCGCCGGGCGGTTCAGGGAGCGGCCCTGGCGGCCGGAGCGCGCAAAGCTTACTTAATTGAAGAGCCCATGGCGGCGGCCATTGGCATCGGGCTTCCCATTAATGAATCTTCCGGCAGCATCATTGTGGACATCGGCGGGGGGACCACGGAAATTGCCGTCACCTCCCTGGGTGGAATTGTGGTGAAAAAATCCATCCGCATCGCCGGCGACGAAATGGACGAGGCGATCATTTCCTATTTGCGGCTGCGCTATGGTGTTTTAATTGGCCAGCCGACAGCGGAGGCGGTGAAAATTGAGATTGGCAATGCTTTTCCCGGCAAGAAAGAGGAAGAAAGGTATGCAGTTATTCGCGGCCGGGATTTGGAAACAGGTCTTCCTAAGTCGATTAAGATCTCTTCCGCTGACCTGCGCGAGGCGTTGACCCCGGTGGTCCAGCAAATTATCGCCGCCATTACCGCTTTAATTGAAGAAACGCCGCCGGAGCTGGTGTCCGATCTGCTTAATCGCGGCATTGCGCTGGCGGGGGGTGGCAGTCTGTTGCGCCATGTTGACCTGGCAATTGCCGATGCCACTAAGATGCCGGTGTGGGTGGCCGATGACCCCATGACGGCCGTTGTTCGCGGCACGGGCAAAGTCCTGATGGACGAAAAACTCCTCGAGCGCATCAGGGTTACCGGCGGACTAAGATAGGCTTGCTCACAACCCCTTCACAAGGGGAGTAACTGTTTGATATCCTTCTTCTCCAGAATGATCCACAGTACACTCGCCATATTGTTCACCGAACCTTTCGACCAATTCATCCCAGCTAAATGGTTTCACCATCCGGTAGAAATAACACCCGGTGCAACTTCTCCGATATATGGTCTCCTTTTTTCTGATTTCACTTCCGGCATTTTGTCACCCCCAATAGAATTAAAAATGATAGTACTTACTATGGGGAAGATAAAGTCAAGTCTTTACAGGTGAAGCCATATTAAGCTAAGTGCTATTATATTAAGTATGCCAAGACAACAGATGAGAATATTTCTTATTCTTCTTACTTTGTCGGGACTAATATTCATTGGGGATAAAGTGGGGGTGCTGGGACCGGTGAGAACAGCGGCAACGGTGGTGACAGTGCCGGTGCAAGGGGCGCTTTACAGTGTCCAACAAAGCACTTTTGACCTTTTTTCTTTTTTGACTTTCTGGAAATCTGGCGAGGCGCGAATTAAAAATTTGGAGCTGCGGCTGGCGGAGGCCGGCAGCCAGCAGGCCCGGGCCGATGCCTTGGCCAAAGAAAACGCCGACCTGCGCGCCCAGTTGGGAGCGCCGGCATCACTAGGGAAGAAACTTCTGCCCGCCCCGGTTTTGGGCCAGGGCCGCTATCTGGAAATTGGCGTCGGAGCGGGGGACAAGGTGGCCGTCGGGCAAACGGTGGTTTACTTGAACTATTTAATTGGTCGGGTGGCCAAGATTTCCGGCCGAGAAAGCTTTGTGGCCCTGCCCACCGACTCAGACAGCAAGGTGCCGGTGGTTATTGGGACAGCCCACGGTCTTGTTATAGGACAATTTAATTCCTCAGCAATAATTACCCAGATTGCCCAGAATGAAAATTTGCAATCTGGGGACACCATTATGACGTCCGGCGAGGGCGGGACCTACCGGCCCGGCTTAATCGTCGGCCAGGTGGGGGAAATCAAAAATGATTCGACGGCCCTTTTCAAGCAAGCAAGCGTTACTTTTCCGCTGGATTTTGAAAGGCTAGGGACCGTATTTATTTCCTATTAGTATTTATCCTGGGGTTTATCGCCGACGTGGTGTCTGGCCGGACGCTGGGGGTTTCTAGTGCCTTCCTGCTGCTGGCGGTTTTTGTTCTCAAGCAATACCGTCGGCGTTTCCATCTAAACGCCTTGACAATAGCTGTCTTTCTCGTGATGATTATTATCCTTTATGGTTTCCTTCCCTACTAACTTTGCCAAAGTGGTCTTGGTGGCCGCGTTTCTGGTCCTGTGGGCCGGACTGTTTCGCCTGCAAATTTTCCAAGGCAACTATTTTCGTGCCCTGGCTGATGGCAACCGGGTGCGCCGCATCCCCATCCATGCCCCCCGCGGTATTATCTATGATCGAAACGGCCTGCCGTTAACCATTAATTTACCGGCCTATCGACTTTCTGGCCAGCAGATCTCCAAGTCCCAGGCAATTGCGGCTATGGCCCATGGCCAGATTGCGGAAACCGATTCCACCAGAAGCTATCCCTTGGGTCCGGCCGCGGCCCATGTGGTGGGCTATGTGGGTTTTGCCGGCGACAAAATTGTTGGCCTGTCCGGTTTGGAACAACAATATGAAGATCGATTGGCCGGCAAGGATGGGCAGGAGATTGTTGAAGTGGACGCGATGGGAAATAAACTGCGCACTTTGGCGACCGTCCCGCCCACCCCGGGCCAGGACCTAACGATCAGCCTAGACGCCCAATTGCAAAAAGCCGCTTATGGGCAGATTAAGGACGTGACCGGCGCGGTGGTGGTCACCAATCCCGCCACCGGGGAGGTTTTGGCGCTGGCCAGCGCTCCGTCCTTTGACCCGAACGTTTTCACCGACCTGACTTTGCCGGCTGACTATCGGCAGGTCAAAATTAAGGAGATTTTCACTGATCCAAACCAATCATTGTTTGATCGGGCCATTGCTGGGACCTATCCCGCCGGCTCAACGTTTAAGATCATCACCGCCACCGCTGGGTTGGAGATGGGCAAGATTGACGCCAATTTCCAAATCACTGATCCGGGCATATTAATTATTGGCCCGTATAAATTTCCCAATTGGCTCTATTTGCGGGGCGGCGGGACTCAAGGTGATCTAAATGTCGTGTCGGCATTGCAAAAGAGTAATGACATTTTCTTCTATGAAGTGGGCGGCTTGGTTGGGGCTCAGGGAATCATCGAATGGGGAAAAAAGTTCGGATTAGACGCGCCGCTGGGCGTGGATCTGCCGGGAGAAGCGGGGGGCAATCTGGCGCTCAAATCGGATTGGTTCTTGGGCGACACCTATCATCTGGCCATTGGCCAGGGGAATCTCCTGGTCACCCCCCTGCAAGTTAACTCCTGGACCGCCACGATTGCCAATGGCGGCAGTGTTTGCCAGCCGCATTTGCTTGGTCAGCCAAACTGCCGAAACATTGGCATCCAACCGCGAAATTTAGACTTGGTTCGGCAGGGGCTGTTGGCGGCTTGCGCCACCGGGGGAACAGCCTGGCCGCTGTTTAACTTTACCGTCCATAACACGCCCTATCAATTGGCCTGTAAAACGGGAACGGCGGAATACGGTGATCCCCAGGACCGAACTCATGCCTGGCTAACCGGCTATGGGCCAGCTGACCTGCCTGCCGGCAGGCAGGTTGCCGTCACTGTGCTTGTTGAAGGTGGGGGTGAAGGGGACACCGTTGCCGCCCCCCTGGTCAAAAACATTTTAACGGCCTGGTTCAGTAGGTAAACTGTCAATATTTATTTTTCGCCCAAGAAGTTTTGATAGAAGCTCTATGGCACCAGCATCAGAAGAACCCCGTAGGTCTATTCTCTCTTTACGTTGGTATAGAGACACCGTTGTTGCCACAAGATCATCAGCCCCTTCAACTTTAAACGCGCTTACCATGACATTCATCTCCGGTCCTGGAGCATCCTGGCGCAGGAAGAGCCGCCGTCCGATCCTTTGCCCACTTGGTCCAGATCGATCAACTTGAAAGACCATTTCCGACTCGCCCAAGCGCTTTGTCATACGGTTATCGTTCGCGAGCCCATGGTCAAGTGCGCCAACAATCTCGTCAAGACTATATCTATAATCTGTTCTGAGCAATTGCTCTACTTCCTCAATATGGATCCCGGGGTGTGCAGCAACCATGGTTTTAAGATTGTGGTAGACTTCTTTTAGGCGTTGTTCTTTATCTTTCGGTGACATTATGGTGATATTACTTTCCCTAATAATCTGAGGAAGTGGTAGAAGTTCTTAAAATCACTGATGCAGGCTATCCGCCCCAGCTTAAAAATATTTTTTGTCCGCCGAAAACACTATACGTTAAAAGCCAGTTAGGAAGTGAGGAAGTGAGGAAGTTAGTCACTGGGAAAATTATTGCCATAGTGGGAACAAGAAAAATGACAAAAAAAGGAGAAAAAAATACTGCGAAAATAACTAAAGAGCTGGTGAAACAAAGATTTATAATTTGTTCTGGCATGGCCTTGGGCATTGATGGGGTGGCGCATCAAACGGCGATTGAAAACAATGGCCAAACCATCGCCGTTTTGGGCGCCGGGGTGGACGTGGTTTATCCGCCCCAGCACCGGGAACTATATAATAGTATTCTCGCCCACGGTGGGGCGATTATCGCCGAAGTGCCGCCCGGGCGGCGGGTCAGTCGGGAACTGTTCCCGGCCCGCAACCGGATCATCTCGGGATTGTCCCAAGCAGTGATTGTGATTGAAGCCCCGCTCAAATCCGGAGCGCTGATCACCGCCCGACTTGCTCTGGATCAAGGCCGCGAAGTCCTCGCTGTCCCGGGATCCCCCGGCTGTGACTATTTAATTGCGCAAGGGGCTGTAAAGATTTTGTGACCTTGTGGTGGCTGAGTGCGCAACCTGTGCAGGTGAACCGACTGGCTTCTTTAGAATTTATTATGAAATTTTGAGTCGCGTCGGGATGAGCTGGACAAATATGTTGCTCGCCGGGATTTTGGAGAAGGAGTAAGCGGTTGTGGCCGCCAAAATATCGGAGGTAATGTTTACAGGCAAGAGTCAGTGAAATAATTGGGAAATGTTCTTTTCTGTCTTCGGGCATAGAGTTATAGAATAGATAACTGAATATTATTACAGGCTGTTTGGATTGTCAAGATTAAGTTTGCCCTTGACAGCAGTGTTAAGGTTAGAAGACCATTAGACTGAGTGAAAGTTTATATTGACCAGTCGGGAAAAGTCGAGTACACGAGTCAGGACACAGTGGTGGCCTTATCAAATGGAGGGAGCGCTAGTTTAAAAATTAAAGCGTCAGAGAAGCGAAAAATTCAAAATTCGTTCCGCCAGGCGGGAAAACCTGAGATTTTTGTTTATAAAACTTTTACTGCCCTTTTATACCTGTTAATTAAGGATAGTCTAAACAAAACATCGTGTTTCGTCATTGATAAAGAATATTGGAGGAAAGAGAGTCTTATTAAAGATTTTCTTCTGCAAGTTATTCGCGCGGCAGGGCACAGAAGTTTTGACCGCGAGAAAATTGTCTTTGGCTTAGTAGGACGCAATAGAAATTGTCATATTTTGGCTATTTCGGTATTAAGAAAGACGGTAAAAGCGGATAAGATAGTTAAAGCGGGAGATATCTTAAGTTTAGTTTTGTGACAAAAAAAGATTGAGCTTTATCGGATGGGTGCACCTGCACTTTTCAGTGCAGGATTCACCATCCAGCCCAATCAGTGCTTGTATAATATCCTTTATTTAACGAAAAGTCAATTAGGGAATTCAGCCAGATCAGCCAGATTTGATAATCGTTAAACCATCAACAAGCCCGGCAGGCGTTAGACCAAGGCCGCGAAGCCCTCACCGTCCCCGGTTCAGCGGGGTGCGATTATCTGATTTCTCAAGGAGCCGGTTCTACCTCATAAACTTTTGTGGTTCATGACCATAAAGTGAACGTGGCCCAACACATCTTGTAATGTTTGCCCTGGCTCTGGGCTAGAGACTGTCTTTATCTGCTTTCCATCTTGTGGGTCAGCGTAACCAATACCACCTAAAGTCAGGTTTATTCGGTTACCTTCTTTCTCAAATATGATTCCTGGAGCCATCAAGTCTTCCGGACCACCTAGGTGTAGGTGAACCCGACCATCTTCACGAATGTTTACAGTAGCTTGCGGTCCGTGTTCGACGGCGATAGTTAATGTTTGGGAATTCAATGTTTTCACCTCCCTGGGGGCAGAGTATAGGAGAATGCTATCAGATTATTTGGTTCTTGACAAGGGTGCTAATCTTAGCGGAGCATTATGGCTATGGACCTGATAATTGTTGAGTCGCCAACCAAGGCGAAGACGCTGGCGCGATTTTTGGGTGAGGGCTACCAAATTGAAGCGTCAATGGGCCATGTTCGGGACCTTCCTAAGAGCAAGTTAGGAATTGACATAGAGCACGAGTTTGCGCCCACCTATGTTGTTTCCGCCAAGCATAAAGAAACTGTGGCCAAGTTGGAGGCGGCGGCCAAAAAAACCAAATCGGTGATTCTGGCCACCGATCCGGATCGGGAAGGAGAAGCGATCGCGTGGCACTTGGCACAGACACTATCAGATAACCAGATGAAAACCAGACGATCACCAGATTTTCAGAGGATAACTTTCCATGAAATTACCGAGAGCGCGATTAAAGAGGCCCTGGCCCACCCTGGAGAAATTAATATGCCCTTGGTTGACGCCCAACAGGCGCGTCGGATTCTGGACCGGTTAGTGGGCTATAAACTCTCACCCCTGCTTTGGCGCAAAGTGCGCAAAGGGATGTCCGCCGGCCGGGTGCAGTCGGTGGCGGTTCGCCTCGTTGTGGAACGGGAACGGGAGATTAAAGCGTTTGCCCCGCAGGAATATTGGGAAATAATGGCCAAATTTGCCGGTTTTGAGGCCAAGCTGACAAAAACGGAAATTAAAAATAAAGAAGAGGCCGATAAAATAATTGAAGGCCTAAAGACGGCCGAGTTTAGGGTGGAGACGGTGGAGAAAAGAGAGATTAAAAAATCACCTTATCCGCCGTTCACCACCAGCACCTTGCAACAGGCGGCCAGCAATCTTTTTGGTTGGAGTGCCCGCCGGACGATGCAAATTGCCCAGAATCTTTATGAGCAGGGACTGATCACCTATCACCGCACCGATTCTTTAAATCTGGCGGCGGCCGCCGTTGATGCTGTCCGTCAGTTTATTTCCAGCCAATATGGTCAAAACCATCTGCCGGCGGCGGCGCGTTTTTTCAAAACCAAATCAAAAGTGGCCCAAGAGGCGCACGAAGCAATCAGACCCACCCAGGTTCTAGGTTCTAGGGATCAGGGACTAGATAGGGATCAAAAGCGGCTTTATGAATTAATCTGGAATCGGTTCGTGGCCTGTCAAATGGCCGAGGCCGTTTATGAACAAACGGGGGTGGACATTAAAGCCGGTGACTATTTATTTCGAGCCAATGGCAATAAGCAGGTGTTTGACGGCTGGCAGAAATTATTTGTCCGAGATGAGGGAACGGAGTTGCCGACATTAACAACGGGACAAATTTTAAAATTATTGGAACTTGTTCCCAGTCAGCATTACACTGAGCCCCCGACAAGATACACGGAAGCGTCCTTGATTAAGACCCTGGAGGAATATGGCATCGGCCGGCCGTCCACTTATGCCCCGATTATCTCCACCATCCAGGACCGTCAGTATGTGGAAAAGACCGACAAGAAACTGTTGCCGACAACGTTGGGTGATGCGGTGACGGATTTCCTCATGACTAATTTTTCTAATATCCTGGACTATCAGTTCACGGCTAAAATGGAAGATGAGCTGGACCAGATTGCCAACGGGGAAGTTAAGTGGGTTCCGGTCATCCGTGAGTTTTACGAGCCCTTTGCCAAGCAATTGGAAGAAGTCGGGGAAACAGCCGCCCGGGTGAAAGTGGCCGTGGAAACGACCAATGAGGTCTGCCCCAACGATGGGGCGCCGCTGGTGGTGCGCCTCGGCCGGTTCGGCAAGTTTTTGGCCTGCAGCAAATTTCCTGATTGCAAATTCACTAAGGCGTTCCAGCAAAAGTTGGAAATGAAATGCCCGAAGTGCGGCCAGGGCGACGTGATTATCAGAAAGACTCGCAGCAAAAGGTCCTTCTATGGCTGCTCCCGCTACCCAGATTGTGATTTTGCCTCCTGGACAAAACCCAAATAATTTGTTATCTTTTATCATGCGCACTGAAATTAAATTACTTCCTTGTGGGGAAAACGGAAAAAGACTTCTCCTCTCAGATGTTACCCCAAGTGGTGTGTCTGAGATGTTGAAGCAAGAACAGATTCGGGCTATGAAAGTAGCAAATATTATTAGATTAAGAGGGGGCTACGCCTCACCACCCCCGGAAACGTCTGAAGAAAAACCCTCTGCCCCCTGGTTCTAGGATTTCTCGAAGCCTGTCTTAAAATAAAAAATGAAAATTGAGGTAAAAAGGTTTGATAAAAATTTACCGCTGCCGGGATATAAAACTCCCGGGGCAGTGGGTTTTGATTTAAGTCTTCGGAACAATGAAAAATTTGCCCCACGTGAGTTTAGGGTGGTGCCGGCAAATATTGCTGTTGCTGTTCCCAAGGGGCATTTTCTTCTGGTTAATAGTCGGGGATCTACTGCACATAAATTTGGATTAATGATAATTCCCGGTATTGTCGATCAGGATTTTTCCGGTGATAAGGACGAGATTCACATCCAAGCGTTAAACATCACCGATAAAGAGGTGGAAATTGCGTCCGGCACCAGAATTGCCCAGGGAATTTTTGTTCGAATAGCTATTGCGCAGTTTGAGGAAGTTGACAAGATGCGGGCAAAGAGGTCCCGTGGAATGTTGGGAACAACCGGTTACCATTGACCTATAAAGATCTAGTTGAAAAAATTGGTTGGGGGGGGTAAGGTGAATCGCATGAAGAACCATAGAGAAAAAGGCCCAAGGAAAGTAACTGCTATTAGCGGACCCATGTTCGCTGACAAAACAAACGAAATGATTCACCGTCTGGAACTTGCCAGTTTTGCCAAACTGACAGTGCAGGCATTTAAATGGACGGGTGACACCCGTAGTGCGGCGGATGAGATAGAAGGACATAATGGAGTACGCTATCCGGCAATATCAGTTGATAAGGCGCGAGATATCTTTCAACATTTAAAGACAGGAGTGAGGATTATTGGCATTGATGAGGCACAATTCCTTGATGAGGAAACGCCATTTGTTGTTCAGGAATTATCACAGTCCGGTATCGGGGTGATTTTGACTGGTCTCCCGACAGATTTTAGAGGTGAACCATTTGGTTGTTTTCCAATATTGGAAGCACAGGCGCATAAAGTTCACAGAAGATTTGCCATTTGCTCTTATGAGGTTTCTCTTGGCGAAATTTGCGGAAAGAAAGCAACCCAAACACAGCGGTTTAAGGATGGTGAACCAGCGGACTTCGATGATAAAGTTATTGTAGTTGGAGCCGAAGAACAGTATCAGGCAGTCTGTCCATTGCACCATCGTGTTCCCGGCCACCCAAGACTAAGAATGTGGTGTTAGTTCATTACTTTGAAATTGGTGCTCTGATTTTGGGGTGTGGGTTATAGTCTAAAAGTCTGAAATCTTCAAAGACAAAATCATCAATTTTTGTTCTGTGATGAATAATTTCTAATTTTGGCAGTGGTCTCGAGTCTCTCTCTAGTTGTATTTTAGCTTGAGCGAGATGATTCAGATAAAGGTGCGTGTTTCCAAGAAATAGAATTAATTCGTGGGGGGTCAGATCTGTTAAACTGGCAATCATTTTTGTCAAAGCGGCGTAACTTGCAATGTTAAATGGGAGGCCGAGGAATGTGTCGATAGATCGCTGGAACATCGCGCAAGAAAGTCTTTCTCCTTGAACATCAAATTGATAAAGGGCATGACATGGGGGGAGTGCCATCTTATCCACTTCTGCGGGATTCCAAGCAGAGACAATAATTCTTCGGTCGTTTGGTGAGGAGTGAATTTTATCAATTGCTTTTTGGAGTTGGTCGGTTTCTTTCCCATCCGGGCCAACCCAATGGCGCCACTGGACACCATACATTCTTCCAACCTCGCCGTTTGCATCAGCCCATTCGTCCCAAATGGTGATGCCACGATCGTGGAGATATTTAATGTTGGTGCTACCACTGATGAACCATATCAACTCATGGGCCACTGAAGGGAAATGAACGGACTTTGTTGTTAAAAGCGGATATCCTTGGGTAAGGTCAGCTCGTAGCGTCCGACCAAAAACTTTTCTTGTCCCGGTTCCGGTGCGGTCACCGGATTGGTATCCGTTTGTGAGGATATCATCAAGAAGACTAAGGTATTGGTTCTCAATTGAGCCGGAGTATTCTTGGTTACCTGTCATCCTGGAGATAGTAAATCCTAATTATTAACTTTGCAATACTCAAATAGTCTCTCTAAAAAAATTTTTTGGCCCGGGAGGATTTTGGAAGCGGCGGCACCGAGATTGAAAAATTCCCCCTTGTCAATTTCCGGCCAACCATATGGTGTAAGATTACTTTTTAGCTTAAAATTTTCTGGCAAATCTTTTTCAAAGGTCCAACAATAAATAGTTTTGTTGTTATATTGAATCGATCCCAGCGGCGTCATTGCCGCTTGCCCAGGATCGATACCCGTTTCTTCAGTAAATTCCCGCTTAGCGCAGGTTAATAAATCTTCGTCATCGTGCCGCTCTCCCTTAGGAATGCCCCAAACGTTGTCCCTTCGTCCAAAAAACGGCCCGCCGGGATGGACTAAAAAAACCTCGATGTCTTTGGCGCATCTTCGAAACATCAGTAAACCTGCCGAAACTCTTGTCATGTTATTATATTAATCACGGGGAATGTATAATTAAAGAATGAAACATAAAATTGATAAAACCAAGAAGAAGATTACAATAACACCGCAGATGCAGGGATTTATGAGAACAAAGAAGCACCTTTCCGATAAACAACTGGAGAAGGTGATTGCGATTTATAATTATTCTTGAGACTGCTGAGGAAATAGAAGTACTGGGAGATCTCCTGATCTATTTTGACCCGTTGCAAAAGAATCTCTTCCGAGCTAAATTGCCGGAGATGGATAAACTTGAACAAAAGGTGTTAGTTGTTCCCACGAATAAGCTTTTCCCGGACGGAGTGTGGGAAGGATTTCGCCCCATTGATGATTTTCAGACAGTTTTTGGGCTTATCAACAGATATGGTGAATACAAGCGGCGGGCGGAGGTGGAAGATGATCCGTCTTGGAAGCAAATTATTCCTCAGGTAATATTGATTGCTCAAAATCAGGTTTTTGTTCATAGGATTCCAGTAACCGGTTCGGAAGATCGTCTTCATGATTTATGGCCGATATTTCTTGGTGGTCATGTGGAAGAAGGGGACGTGGATATTGGAAAGGCAGCCGAGAGAGAATTTAATGAGGAGACAAGGTACCTCGGAACTGTTTTGAAGCGAGAATTTGTTGGGGTGGTGAATTTACAAACAAACCAGGTGAACATGGTCCATGCAGGTCTTGTTTGGGCATATCTTGGGGATAGAGCAATTTTCGAGGACAGTGGTGATGAAGGAGTAATTGAAGGTAAATTTGTAACTTGGGATGAAGCGGAGAAATTGATTGAGAGAATGTCCTTTTGGTCAAAGGAAGCTTTTCCAGCATTGAGGGAACGTTATGGAAGAATGAAGATTCATGAGGGGTAGTTTTACTTAGATATGAAGAGATGACTGTTGCAGAAAATTTTTCTGAAAAAGATAGGAAGCAAAGACTCTTATTTTCTCCTTGGCGTGAAGTTGTGACTGAACAAATGGCTTGCTATTATCCTTCTAATGAAAGAATTCATGGGATGGATCATGTTAAGAGTGCCGAGAGGCTAGTTTTGGAAATCGCTCGAGAACCCGAGTACTCGTCGCTCGATCTTGACCTAACAGCTTTATCGGTGGCGGCGCTGCTTCATGATGCTGGTTTCTCTCAAAGGAAAGTTGATTGGTCTGAAGATAAACGGGAGCATGTCCACGAAAGTATGAGAATCGCCAACGAAATTCTTTTGAGGATTCCCGGTTTTGCTGAGGACCCCCAAAGACTGAAGCAAGTTTTATATCTCGTTTTAAATCACGATAACACTAATTATCTGTTTCCAAGTAAGGGGAGGGGGGGAAGTCCTGCTATCACCCGCGGATGGGTGAAAGAGGCAGAGCAGGAGATGGATAGTGATCCACGATCAAAAGCAATGTTGGCAGTTATTAAAGAGGCTGACAGTCGTTTAGGGACAGGAGCTGACGGCGCCAAAAGAACATTTGATTTTAACTTAGAACAGAGTCTCCCATTGTTTGCCAGAGGCGATCCGTTGAGGGCATGGATGTGGGGAGAATCAATTGTGGGAAGTGTTAGATTGGCTGCCAAAAGAGCTTTATTGGATGCCAGAACAGCGACTGGAAAAAAAATTGCTTGGCAAGGCTACCTTGAAGCGGAGGAGTTAATAAGAAAAGAGTGCGAGCGAAATGCAGTGCCATACCATCCGGAGTTAGGTTTAGAGACGTTAGAACTAATTGAGCATGAATATTTTTCTGATGATCTGGAGATTACAAAAGTCCACCCCTGGGAAGAGTTGGAAGGAGCTCTAAGAAGAGTAAAGCTTAATGGGGACCCAACTCTTTTTCCTTATGCGGCAGCAAGAATAGAGAGTAAGGTCTTAAGCATTGATGAAATTGCACCGCTTTCCCTTTATGCTCTTGCTGGGCAGATTGATCTCCACGAAAAGCTTAGAAAATTGTTTTTGGCGAATTATGCTTTGGATTTTCTTGATCTGTCGGGGACGATTGAATTCCGGATGGGGGGAAAGAATTTTGTGATTTCTCCACCTACGGTTGAGGTTTCCGGACCAGACGGGAATAGATGCCTATTGATAGATGGACTACATAGATTTTTGTTAACAGATAAACTGGGAATTTCTCGAGCAAGAACGGTAGTTGTTTCCGATGTCCCGGATCGCTTTCCTTTAATTCCTTTGCCGCTACGATGGGAAGAAGTTACTATACACGAGGGTGTGCCACCAGAAATGGATAAACGGCGGTTCCGTTTTCCAGATTTACAATCTTTTCCTGATATTTCCGGGTTTTCGCAAGTGCCAGTTACTGAAGAAAACTGTCGTTATTTTTTCTATAGGGATTATTCACCCTTGGGTTCAAGCGGAATAAGGGAGCCAGGGAAGAAAGATTAATCAGATGGAAAGATTAGAAATTGAAAATAAACTTTGGCAAGGGGTGGACAATGCAGTGGTGGGAGCAAGCCACTCGGATGATCATCTAAAACGGGTCGTAGCCACTGGATTACGATTCCAGAGATTGTATGGCGGCGATGAAGAAATAATTACTGCTGCAGCTATTCTCCACGATCTGGGTCGAGCAGATAAGCAATTGCGAGGGAAAGAAAGTGCTTTAGAGTCGGTCCATCGGGCAAGGTTAGTTCTTGAAGAAACTGGTTTTCCAAAAGAAAAAATTGATGCTGTCTGCCAAGCAATATCTGAACATGACCAACCGGAATTTACTCCCTCTACGATTGAGGGGAAAATTCTCAAAGAGGCTGACTTTTTGGATGGTTTTGGAGCCAGAGGAATTCTTCGCACTCTACTGTGGTCCGGTGAGAGAGGCGAAACCATGGAAGAAACTATGCACCGGTTAAGAGTGAAAATGCCGGCAAGGATTGCCGGCTTGGAGTTTCCCGAGAGCAAGAAAATAGCGGAAAGGCAATACCGATTCGTTGAACTTTTTCTGTCGCTCTTAGAAGAACCCACTTCACTGGAAACGGAGAAATTAACCGGGAAATATATTGTTATAGAGGGAACAAGCGGTTCCGGAAAAGATGTCCAAGCTGAGATGTTGGTTGGCTGGTATAGGAAACAAGGAATAAAAGTTAGGCTAGTTCATGAGCCAACTCCGGACACAAAGCCGACCCTCGCCAGTTGGCGAAGTGAGATTGACGATCACTTTATGGATATGTTCTTTTATATTGCCGATCGAAGAAGAATTATGAGTAAGGAAATTTTGCCTGCATTAAGAGCTGGGGAGACGGTTATTGATGTGAGAAGTTGGATTGACACACAAGTTTATGAGGCCGAGACGAAGCAAGAAGAGGCTTTAGTTCGTTTCTTGCACGCTTTCGTACCAGATATGGATCTCATTTTATGGGTGGATGTTGAGCCGGAGGAGGCAATAAAGAGGATAGAAAGAAGACTTACTGAAGAAAATAAACCATTCAGCAAATTTGAAAGCCTAGCTAAAATAGAAAGTTGTCGAAAAAGATATAGAGAAATTTTAGGAAAGCTCAATAACGTTGTTAAGATTAACGGCATGTCATCACCAGAATCCGTTCATGAAGAGATACTTAAAGCCGTTGAAGATGAGTTCGGGAGCCAGGGTGGGATAAGTTTGTGCTAAAATTGCTTCATGACACTTCAGAAAAGTGATCCGGAGATTGCCAAACTGATTGGCCGAGAGGAAAAAAGACAGCGGGAAGGGCTGGAGATGATCCCGTCGGAAAACTATGTCTCCGCGGCCGTGCGGCAGGCGACTGGTTCGGTGTTGGCCAATAAATACTCCGAAGGTTATCCGGGAAAGCGCTACTACCAAGGCAACGGCATTATTGATGCCATTGAAAATCTGGCGATTGCCCGGTTCAAGAAACTTTTTAATGTTGCCTTTGTTAATGTCCAGCCCTATTCCGGCAGTCCGGCCAATGCCGCCGTCTATTTTGCCCTTCTTGCCCTTGGGGATAAAATTATGGGAATGGCGCTGTCTTCTGGCGGGCACTTGACCCACGGCCATCCGAAAATTACTTTTTCCGGAAAATATTTTAATAGCGTTCAATACACGGTCGATGAAAACGGTTGGATCAACTACGACAAGTTGCAAGAACAGGTTCTGATCGAAAAGCCAAAGATCCTTGTCTGTGGAACGACGTCCTACCCCCGGGTTCTGGAGTTTGCAAGATTTAAAAAAATTGCCGACAGTGTCGGGGCGATTCTTTTGGCAGACATTTCCCACATTGCCGGATTGGTGGTGGCCGGTGTTCATCCCAGTCCCATTCCGTTTGCCGATGTGGTGATGACGACAACCCACAAAACTTTGCGCGGCCCCCGGGGGGCGATTCTGATGACGAATAATGAGGAGATGGCCGCTAAAATTGACCGGGCGGTTTTTCCCGGTTTGCAGGGCGGCCCGCACGAAAACGTGATTGCCGCTATGGCAGTGGCGGCTAAAGAAGCAGGAACAAGTGAATTTAGAGCATATGCCAAGCAAATTGTTGCTAACGCCAAAGTCCTCTCGGAGGTCATAATTAAAAATAAAATCGCTTTGGTTTCTGGCGGGACGGATAATCATTTGATAATGATTGATTTAAAAAATTTTGGCTTGACCGGAAAAGACACGGCGGAAAAACTTGAGGAAGCGGGGATTGTGACCAATAAAAACGCAGTGCCCAATGACCCGCTGCCGCCGGCAATTTCCAGCGGGATTCGGTTGGGCACCCCGGCAATCACCACCCGGGGAATGAAAGAGCCGGAAATGAAACTAATCGGAGACTGGATTGCCGACGTGATTTTCTCCCGCCGTCCCGTCGGGGCGGTTAAAAAAGATGTGTTGGACCTTTGCAGAAAGTTTCCGATATGATCATTGATGGAAAAAAAATTGCCACACAGAAACTGGAAGATCTAAAATCTAAGATCCAAACACTTGGGATTAGACCAAAATTAAATATTGTGACGGATCAGCCGGATTCGGTTTTCGTCCGGCAAAAAATGGCCCGAGGGCAAGAAGTGGGGATTGGCGTGACAGTCACCGATAAAATTGATTTAGCCGCTGACGGGATTATTGTCCAACTGCCCCATCCCCAGGCTGACGAACTGATTGCCCAGATTCCGCCGGAAAAAGACGTTGACGGGCTAACGGGTAAAAGTAAGTTTCTTCCGGCAGCCGTCAGTGCTGTTTTAATTTGCGCCGGTGATGTGACGGGCAAGACAATTGTCATTGTGGGCCAGGGGAGACTAATTGGCAAGCCGCTGGCCGATTATTGGGAGAATATGGGATTGTCTGTCGTCCGTTGTGACGTGAACACGCCGGATTTGAAAGAGCAAACACTAAGTGCTGATGTCTTGGTGGTGGCGACGGGACAGGAAAGATTAATCACGGCGGAGATGGTTAAAAAGAATGCCATTGTTATTGACTGTGGAGCACCCAGACCGGAAGTGGATCCATCGGCGGCGGCCGTTGGTGCCATCACTCCCGTTCCCGGGGGCGTCGGTCCTCTCACTGTTGCTTGCCTCTTGGAAAATGTCTTCGAGGCTGCTAAAATCAGCAAGGTATGAAAGATATTACTCTAAAAGAACTATTAGAGGCCGGGTGTCATTTTGGGCACCAGACCAATCGTTGGCATCCGAAAGCGGCCGGCTATATTTATGGGGAGCGCGAAGGCGTTCATATTATTGATTTAGCTAAAACCCGCGATGGTTTGCTGGCAGCAGCAAAATATCTTTCGGATTTGGCTAAATCCGGCGGTTCGGTGCTTTTTGTCGGGACAAAACGGCAGGCCAAGAGCGTGGTGGAGGAAGCCAAGAACAAGGTGGGCGCCGACAAAAACTTCTACTATTTATTGGAGCGCTGGCCGGGCGGCCTCTTAACGAATTTTGAAATTCTGAAAAAGAATAATCTGGATGCCATTTTAAAACTGCGCGAGGATATTGAGGTGAACCGGTTTGTTACCAAAAAAGAGAAACTATTGGCCCAACGGCTGCTGGATAAATACACCCGGGTCTATGGCGGCTTGGTGGGGCTGACAAAATTGCCGGACGCCGTGTTTTTTGTGGATGTTAAACGGGAAGACGGAGCCGTGCGGGAAGCGATGCGCACCGGGGTGGCAATTGTCGGTGTGGTGGACACCAACACCGACCCCACGCCGGTTACTTATCCCATCCCGGCTAACGACGACGCCGTGGGAAGTATTAAAATAATCATTGACTACCTAGTCGAGGCATGGGTTGAGGGTCAGCAGAGTAAAGATAAAATAGAGAAATAAATTACTAATTTTTAATTATTAATTACTATTTAATTTCTAAATCTTAAAATTTAATTAGAAATTAGAAGTTAATAATTAGTAATTGTAATCATGATAAAAATTGATGACATCAAAAAATTGAGAGAAGTAACTGGTGCTGGTGTGGCCGATTGTCGGGAAGCACTGGAGGCAACGGCCGGAAATTTGAAAGAGGCCCAGGAGTTTTTGAAGAAGAAGGGGATTGAGAAAGCGGAGAAAAAGTCTGGTCGGCAAACAAGCCAAGGCCGAGTGTTTTCCTATGTCCACGGCGGCAAAATTGGGGTGCTGGTGTCGTTGGCTTGCGAAACGGATTTTGTGGCCAAGACCGACGACTTTGCCAATCTTGGCAAAGAAATCTGTTTGCAGGTGGCCTCGATGGATCCCAAAAATGTTGAACAATTATTGCAACAAGAATATATTCGCGACCCGAAATTAACGATTGACGCGATGGTGAAAACCGTGATTGGAAAATTGGGGGAAAATATTAAAGTCAATGAATTTAGCCGAATTACAATCTAAGTTCGCTAGAATTCTGGAGCTTGTTAAGCAAGATCTGGCAACGATCCGCACCGGCAAGGCTTCGCCGGCCCTGGTGGAAAATCTTTTTGTTGAGGCTTATGGCACGAAAATGAGATTGGTGGAGCTGAGTTCGGTGGCCGCCACCGACCCGACCACTCTTTTGATCACTCCCTTTGATGTTGCCAATAGTGAAGCGATTGCCAAAGCAATCCAGGTGGCCAATTTGGGACTGACCGCCACCGTTGAAGACACCAAAGTGCGGGTGGTGGTGCCGCCATTGTCCCAGGAGCGACGGGAAGAATATGTGAAACTGGCCAAAACTAAGGTTGAAGGTGGCAAGGTGATGGCCCGCCAAGCCCGACACGACGCGATGGAAGACGCGGCAAAAGCTAATTTGGACGAAGATTCCATGAAACGGCTAGAAAAAGACATTCAGGAACAAACGGACAAAACCGTCGCCGAACTTGATCTCCTGGCTTTAGAAAAAGAGAAAGAACTGTTAACATTGTAGTGATGATTTTGACGGTCATAATTTTTCTCCTGGTGCTCTCGGTTTTGGTTTTAGTCCATGAGTTTGGGCATTTTGTGGTGGGGAGGTTGGCGGGGATTGGGGTGCTGGAATTTGCCCTGGGATTGCCGTTTACTAAACCGCTTTGGTCAAAAACCCTTAAGGGTGGGATGAAAGTTTCCCTATATCCGGTTCTTTTTGGGGGTTTTGTGAGACTACTGGGTGAGGAATCGGATGAAAAATCAAAAAACTCTTTTAGCCAAAAGAACGTCTGGGCGCGAATTGCCGTGGTGGTGGCGGGGGTGACAATGAATCTGGTTTTGGCCGTGGCGCTTTTTTATGCTTTCCTAATTTCCTCTGGCTTCAAAGTTTTGGTTCCCCGGTTGGCGGACTATAATTTTGCCAGTCCAAGTCATCAATATGTGGTGATCACTTATGTCCAACCTAATTCTCCGGCCCAAACGGCAAAAATTAATCCCGGCGATGTGTTGTTGGCGGCGGATGGGAAAAATTTCAGTAGTTTAACTGATTTCCAAAAATACACCAAGACGCAAGCGGGCAAACCGGTTGCGCTAAGATTGACCGATGAAAATTTTGGCGCCTCGCGGGTGGTGACAATCACGCCGCGGATTTCCCCGCCGTTTGGCCAGGGACCAATGGGGGTGGGGATTGACGAAGCGGTGGAACTAAGTTTTGCCAGCCCGACGCAAAAGATCTTTTCCGGTTTGTCCTATTCTTGGGATATGCTGGCCTACAATATTAAAGTTCTTGTTCATCTCGGCAGTGTCTCCGTCCAAGAGAAAAACATCGCGCCGCTGTCCGAAAACGTTTCCGGCCCGGTGGGCATTGCCGGGGCGGTGGGAACAATTATTGGTCTAGGCGGCACGGCGGCGGTGACCACCATGCTTAATTTTGTCGGCCTGTTGTCCTTGTCCCTGGCCTTTATGAACATTTTACCAATTCCGGCGCTGGATGGCGGCCGACTGGCTTTTCTCCTGGTGGAAGCCGTTTCCGGAAAAAAGCTATCCGCCAAAAAAGAAAATTTGATTAACCAGATCGGGATGTTCTTGCTGTTGGGGTTGATCTTTCTAATCAGCTTCAACGACGTGAAGAAATTTTTGGTAAGATAAGGCCATGCGCTATTCGCAACTTTTTCCCAAAACTAAACGGGACGCGCCTAAAGACGCGGTGGCGGCTAATCACAAGCTACTGGTCCGGGGCGGTTATATTGATCAGTTAATGGCCGGTTCCTGGACGCTCTTGCCGCTTGGCTGGCGGGTGGTGGCCAAAATCACGCAGATTATTCGGGAAGAAATGAACGCCACTGGGGCGCAGGAAATGCTCATGCCGCTCTTGCACCCCAAAGAGGTTTGGGAGGAAACAGGCCGCTGGGAATCTGCCGCCGAAGTGATGTACCAATTGGACAATTTTGGTCTGGCCTTCACACATGAAGAAGTGGTTTTAGATTTAGTCCGCAAGCACCTCGAGTCCTATTTAGATCTGCCGATTAAAATCTATCATTTCTCGACCAAGTTTCGCAATGAGGCCCGGGCCACTGGCGGCATTTTGCGCGGTCGGGAATTTTTAATGAAGGATCTTTATAGTCTTCATGCCAGCGAAGAGGATTTTTGGAAATATTACGAGGAAGTTAAGCAAGCTTATCTAAAGATTTTCAAGCGGGTGGGGTTAGATGTCATTGTCACGGAGGCGGCTGGTGGTGTTTTCACCGGCAACCACACCCATGAGTTCCAAGTGGCTGCCTCGTCCGGCGAGGACGTGATTTATGTTGATCCCAAAACGGGCACCGGGATTAATAAAGAGATTTTTGCGGGGGAAGAAAAAGATTATAAAAAAGTCCAGGCGATTGAAGTGGGGAACATTTTTTCTTTTGGGACTTATTACAGCGAAAAAATGGGCGTTGATTTCACCGACAAGGATGGGACAAAGAAGCCGGTGTGGTTTGGCAGCTATGGAATTGGTCAAACCCGACTGATGGGGGCGATTGTGGAAATTTTCCATGATGACAAAGGAATAATCTGGCCGGGGTCGGTGGCACCGTTTAAGTATCATCTGGTCGGACTTAATGGAAAAGGGGAAGATGTTTATAAAAAGCTCGGTGATGATGTTCTTTTTGATGACCGGGACGTTTCGGCCGGAGAGAAATTCGCCGACGCCGATTTGCTAGGTTGCCCCATCCGTCTAGTTGTTTCTGACAAAACGGGGGACAAGATTGAAGCCAAGCGCCGGGACAGTGAAGCAATAAAGCTTATTGATATTGCCAGCCTTCTGGACTAAAATCCTTCTTGACATGGAAGATTGCGTGTTTTGCAAGATTGTGAAGGGGGAAATTCCGGCCACGGAAATATATCGTGATGACAAAATTTTAGTTTTTAAGGACGCAAACCCAGTTAAACCAACGCATTTTCTGGTCATTCCCACCGAGCACGTTGCGGACTTTACGCAGGTTTCGGCAGACGTTCTGGTGGCAATTAAAAACAAAATTACCGACTTGATTAACAACATAGGGCTGGCAAAACAAGGTTACCGGGTGGAAGTGAATGGGGGAGCGGCCATGGGAGTGCCGCACCTGCATTTTCATCTGCTGGCGCCAATAAATGTTGCGGAAAAGGTATGAAAATGTGGTCCGCCTTCGTCCCGATGTCCATCGGGACTTCGGACGGACCTAAGAAGCTCTAATGCTCTTTGCTGAAGCATAACCGCAAAGAGCTTCTAAGGGAGGTGTTATGAAAAATGGTCATGGTCAAAGCACAACCGGGGCAATCATCAGATCAGGTTATTCGCGCCTTTCAAAAGAAAGTTTTGAACGAGGATATTTTAGGGGAGCTCAAAAAGCGGGAATATTACCAAAAGCCGGCGACAATTAAGAAGAATAAAGCAATGGCGCGCAAGCACCCGAACCGACGAACGTACTAAGTTAAAAATCAAAATTTAAAAGTCAAAAATTCAAGCTTAAATTTTTAATTTTGAATTGCAATTTTGCATTTTGATTTTTGAGTTTTGAATTTCTGTCATGTTGTTAGATCAGATTCAACAAGAATTGGCACAAGCACAGAAGAACAGGGATCAGACGCGGGTCGATACGTTGCGTTTTCTCTTGGGGGCAATTTTTAACTTCCAAATAGAGAAAGGCAAGGATTATGTGGCCACCGACGCCGATGTTTTATCGGTTGTTGCCAAACAGGTGAAAACTCATAAAGAGTCAATTGAGATGTTCACCCAGGCCAAACGGACGGATTTGGTGGAGCGGGAGTCAGCTCAACTGGCAATTCTTCAAAGCTATTTGCCGGCGCAAATGTCCGAGGAAGATATAAGATCTAAGATCAAAGATCTAAAAACCCAGAACCAAACTGCCGATTTTCCGACCCTGATGAAACTGGCCATGGGGGAGCTGCGCGGCAAAGCCGACGGGGCAATAATTGCACAAATAACGAAAGAGGTTCTAGTGGCTAGTGACTAGAGCCTAGAACCTAGTCACTTATGGCACATGTTCTGATTTCTGCGGACTCAAAGTTTCCGGTGAACAAAGCCAAAATTAAGGCGGCGGTGGAAGCAACGCTGCGGGAGCGGCGGGTGACTTCGGAAGTGGAAGTTTCCGTTTTAATCTGCGGCCGGCGCAAAAGCCAGGCACTGGCCAAAAAATATCTGCGGGACAACACTCCCCATAACGTTTTGTCGTTTCCCCAGGAAGGTTTCCCGGTGTTGGGAGACATTGCTGTTTGTTACCCCCTGGCGCAACGGGAGGCAAACGACGATAATGTTTTGGTGGACACCAAGATCGGGGAGCTGGTTTCCCACGGCGTGTTACATCTGCTTGGCATCCACCACGAATAATGTTCTTTCTTAAATATAGGCCGCAAACCATTGGTGAGTTGGACAACAAACGGGTCCGGGAAACACTGGGCAAGGCGCTATTGGAGAATAAGTGGGCACATGCCTATCTGCTAATTGGCCCAAAGGGCACGGGCAAGACCACCACGGCCCGGCTGATTGCCAAAATCCTTAATTGCGAGAAGCGCCAAATTGGGCAGGAGCCGTGCAATAAATGTGACTCCTGCCGGGCAATCACCGCTGGTTCGTCGTTGGATGTGATTGAAATCGACGCCGCATCCAACACCGGCGTGGATGATATCCGTGATCTGCGGGAGAAAGCCAAGCTGACCCCCAGCTCCAGCCGTTATAAAGTCTACATCATCGACGAAGTTCACATGCTCTCCAACTCTGCTTTCAACGCCCTGCTTAAAATTTTAGAGGAGCCACCGGTCCATGTGGTTTTTGTTTTGGCGACGACCGATCCCCAGAAACTTCCGGCCACGGTGACGTCCCGCTGCTTGGTTTATGATTTCACTCCCAGCCGGCAAGACGTTATTGACAAGCTAAAGCTAATCTCTAAACAGGAAAAAATCACCGTGGAGGACCGAGTTCTGGAACGGATCGTGGAAATGGTGGGTTTGGCGCATCGGGACGCGCAGAAACTATTTGAGCAGTTGTCCATGATGAGTGCTAACATTAAAATGGCGGACCTGGACGCGATTAACCGGGTTAGTCCCGATTTGGCGGATAAGCTCCTGCAATCTCTGGAAAACAAGGATTCAAAAGCGGCGTTAAAATTAATTGGTGACTATGCTGCCGGTGATGGAAAAATAAAAGAGCTTATTAGTGAACTAATTAGCAATCTTAGAAATAAATTATTATCCGGAAGTGTTGATATGGTTAACACCACCGATCTAATAAATAAATTGATCGGGGCTTATAGCTTGATGCGTGATTGTCCGGTGCCGTCACTGCCATTAGAAATGGTGGTGATCGAATGGTGTGGTAAACAAGATTCTATAATTGCCTCCAGTATTCCGGATAAGCCCAAACGCCCCGATCCGTCCGTTTCGCCCGTTCCCTGGGAAGAAATTTTAGTTAAAACCAAGGAACACAATCATGGTTTGGTGGCCCTGCTTCGGGCCAGCCGGCCAAAAGAGCTGACCGATGGGTTTTTAACCCTGGAAGTGTTTTATAAATTTCACAAGGATCGGCTGGAGGAGGCCAAGAATCGGGAGATTTTGGAAAAGGCTATTTCTGATATAATGGGTCGGACAATTAAAGTGAAATTTGTCCAGGGACAAAAAGAAAGAGGTGAGAAATAATGGGAATGTTTGATGGCTTAAAACAACTTGGCGATCTTAATCAGATGCGCCAAACAGCACAGAAAATCCAGCAGCAGCTGGCGGCCGAGCAAGTGGAGGTGACCAAGCAAACGGCTAAGGGGTTACTGAAAATTGTTTTAACCGGGGACCAAAAAGTGGTGGAGGTGTCCGTTGACGGCACCCGGGACTATGAACTGGAAGCGGCGCTGGGGGAAGTGCTCTATAAATCGCAGATGGTCGCGGCCGGCAAACTTCAACAGCTGTCCGGCGGAATGGGTGGGGTGGCACAATGACCTTTCCCAAACAAATCCAGGATCTAACCGAGGCGTTTGAACGCCTCCCGGGAGTGGGGCCAAAGAGCGCCGCCCGGCTGGCGTTCTATCTTCTCCATATGCCGGAGCCGGAAGTGAAAAAATTCGGGGAAGCGGTGCTTAATCTCAAATCTGGCATTCAGCTGTGCTCGGTTTGCAAAAACTTTTGCGAAACTGAAGTCTGCGAAATATGCGTCGATGATCGGCGAAATCAGCGGATAATCTGTGTGGTGGAGACGCCGTTGGACGTTTTCAGCTTGGAAAAGGTGGGCAAATATAACGGCCTCTACCACGTTCTTCATGGGGTGATTGATCCCCTGCATAACATCGGGCCGGAAGAATTGTATATAGAAAGTCTAGTAAGCAGGATAGCAGGAGAGCAGGTAAGTGAGATCATCTTGGCGTTGAATCCGACGATGGAGGGTGAAGCGACCGCGATGTTCATCGCTAAAAAGCTACAAGCTAAAAGCTACAAGCTAAAGGTGACACGTTTGGGGATGGGTATGCCCACCGGCGGAGATATCCAGTATGCCGACGAAACCACCCTAAGTCGGGCACTGGAAGGAAGACGGGATTACGAGTAAAATAGGTTCATGGCCGGGATTGTTAAACCAAAAGCGCTCGAGAAGGGGGACGTCGTGGCCGTGGTGGCGCCGTCGGAGCCGATTTTAGCTTCGGAAAAAGCAGGGATGGAAGCATTTTTTCGCAAATTTAACCACGAGATTAAGTTTGGCGCTAACATCATGGCCAGTGTGGGGGACTACAGCGCCGGTTCCGCTCGGCAGCGGGCGGATGACCTCAACGCCGCTTTTGCCGATCCCAATGTGAAGGCCGTTTTCTCCGCCGTCGGCGGTTTTGTCGGCTCCCAGGAGTTGGAATTGCTGGATTTCGACGCGATTTGCAAAAACCCCAAAATCTTCGCCGGTTATTCCGACGCGACCACCATCCAGATGGCTCTGCTGGTTAAATGCGCCATGGTCACTTTCCATAGTCCCAACGCGGCTTTCTTCCCGACGCGAAAGATCACCGGCTACACGGTGAGTTGCTTTTGGAAAATGCTGACGACCACTTCTGGCGAAGAAGTGATTGAGCCGCAGTCGGTGTGGCAATCAATGCGCGATGGCGCAGCCCAGGGAGTTTTGTTCGGCGGCAATTTAAGCTGTATCTGCAAACTTTTGGGCACACCATGGGATCCGATTGCCGCCTTGGACCGGGTTTTTGGCAAAGACCAGAAATTTATCTTCTTCTGGGAGGAGGGTTATGATCAGTTTAGTGAGATCATGCGCAACTTTTGGCAGATTCGCAACAGCGGGTTTCTCAAACGGGTGGCCGGGATGCTGGTGGGCAAATTAACAGCGGTTAAAGAGCTTGACTATCAAAATTTCCCGACCAAAAAAGAGCTGCTTTTGGAAGCCACCGAGCCGTTCGGGTTCCCGATTATTTATGGTGTGGATTTCGGCCATGAAGTCCCGCAAGCCACCGTGCCGGTGGGGGTGGTGGCGGGGATGGACACAAAGAAAATGCGGTTGGAAATTCTGGAGCCGGCGGTTATCTGATCGAGGTTTTCGCGGTAAAAATGCTCGCTCTTTGACCACTTCGCTGCGCTCGCGGTGCCCCGTCTGCGCTTTTTACTCGCTCAAACCGTTATCGCTGTAGTAGAATAATTGGTAATGGATAGTAATAATTTGCAAAATAAATTCTCTGACGAATTGGGGGAAAAACTGGAAGAGGGGGTGCGGGTGGTCAAAAAGCAGGTGACTGCCAAACCAGCGCCACCGTCGCCGGATGACAAGAAAGACTTGGTCACAGGCAAGCCGGTTCCCAGCAAGCCAGTGCTGACAAAACTCAATCAGCAGGTGGCCCAGTTGGCACAGATGCGCATCAAAAAAGTCCGCGAAGAGCTAGCGCGCCAGCGCTTAAAGACATCGCAGATGAACCAGACTAATCAGACAAACCAGACAGTGGAACCGGCACCGGTTCAAAAACCAGCCGATGACGCTGTCGCCAAAATGCTCAAGTCCTCCAAATCCACGGGGGAGTTTAAAGGAGCAGTTGGTGGTTGACAAGAGTATGATTGTATGATAATATTCAAGTATGAACGCATTAGTCCGCACCACCATCACTATGCCGCAAGATCTGTATGAAACTTTGCGCCTTGAGGCGTTTCAACAAAGAACGTCCTTTTCTGGGATAGTCCAGAAAAAATTGGGTGGAACTAGGCCCAAGGCAAGTAAGTTAATGGATCTTGCTGGTAAATACAATCTTGGCGGGAAGAACCCCCCGTCCAGAGAGGAGCTCTATGATTCCTACCTCCGGCGCAAAGTGCCTGTTGGACACTAACATTTTAGTAGCATATTTAAATGCACAATCGCAAAAGCATAGTTTGGTGCGGCCTCTGTTTGAAAGGATTTCTGATGGTGAACTGTCTGGCTTTATTTCTTCGCAGAATATTTTAGAATTATCATCCGTCCTACAAAACACCTATCATGTGGATGGCACTTCTATCTCGGTGGGTATTGAGAAACTTATTTCTGAGCTGACAGTCATTTATCCGAACCAGGAAACGATTAATATTTTTAGTAAATATCTTAAAAGTAGCAAATTGCACGTGATGGACCTTTTTTTAATGGCGACCGCCCAGGCTCATACGATGGATTTTTTAGTTAGCGAAGATAAGCACTTTTCGGCCAGCAAGGAAGTAAAAATATATAATCCATTCAGGTGAAATTATTTAATACTTTAACTCGGAAAATTGAGGAATTTCGACCGATCAAAGAGGGCCAGGTCGGGATCTATTCCTGCGGCCCGACGGTTTATTGGAACCAGCATCTGGGCCACATGTATGCCTATGTCCACTGGGATTGTTTGGTGCGGGCGCTGCGTTTTGAGAAAGTGGCGGTTAAATGGGTGATGAACATCACCGACGTTGGCCACATGACTTCCGACGAAGACGCCGGTGAAGACAAAATGGAAAAGGGCGCTAAGCGGGAAGGTCTGTCCGTCTGGCAGATTGCCGACAAATATATTTCCCAATTCATCGATAGCATGGAGGCTTTAAATGTCCAACAGCCGGATGTTTTGTGCCGGGCGACGCAGCATATTCCCGAACAAATCGAATTAATTAAAAAAATTGAAGCGAACGGATTTGCCTATAAAACGGCCACCGGTTTGGTTTTTGACACGGCAAAATTCCCCGATTATGCGCGATTTGCTAAGTTAAATTTAAAAAAACAGGAGGCCGGGGCGCGGGTGGCGGTGGATCCGGGGAAAAAACAGCCCTGGGACTTTCTCCTTTGGGTGACCAACCAGCCGGAGCACGTGATGAAATGGGACAGCCCTTGGGGCGTCGGCTTTCCCGGCTGGCACATCGAGTGCACGGCCATGTCCGTCAAATATCTGGGGGAAACGTTTGACATTCACACCGGCGGTAAGGAGCATATCCCGGTCCACCACACCGACGAAATCGCCCAAGCCTATGGCGCGTTTGGCCACCAGACGGCCAACTTTTGGCTTCATAACGAGTGGCTGGTGATAAACGGCGAGAAAATGAGCAAGAGTTTGGGCAATAACGTGACGGTGCAGGATTTGATCGCTAAGGGTTTTGACCCCCTGGCCCACCGTTATTTAATTCTTAATTCCCACTATCGCACCGGGCTAAATTTCACCTGGCAATCTCTGGAAGGGGCGCAAACTGCCTTAAACCGCCTGCGGGAGCGAGCGGAGCATCTTAAAGCCACAAACAGGAGTTCAACCCCTGCAGATGAAGTGGAATTTTTGGCGGCGGTCAACGATGATTTAAATTTGCCGAAAGCCCTGGCGGTGGCCTGGAAAACCAACAGTTATGAAAGCCTGCTAAAAATGGATCAAGTGTTGGGATTAAAACTTGACGCGATCAAAGAAACGCCGGTGGAGATTAAGGAACTATTGGCAAAACGGGAGAAATTGCGGGCACAGGGCAAGTATGACCAGGCGGATGAGATTAGGAAGCAAATCGAAGAAAAAGGGTTTACAATAAAAGATAACCGTGTGGGAAAGTAGACTGCCCATCGTTCTTGGTGTCGTTGGCTTCATTTTTGCCGCCAATATTTTGCTGCTTGATTTTATGGTGGTCAAGCAAGGCGGGGATTTAAGTGATTTTCAAACACGGCTGGCAACGTTGTCCGACAGTTTCAGCCAGTTGGGCAACCGTTTGGCCACCATTTCCACCGCGCCCGCCGGGCAGAGCCCTCTGAGCGGCGCCCAACCAACTCCGGCGGCCACCGATAACTCCTGCCCCCAAAGCTGCGTCAGTTTAATTAATTCTCTTCCCAAAACCGTGTCTGTTCCCGCCGCCAGTGTCCCGGCTCCAGTTTCCACCAAAGGCGAGTCATCCGTTTTTCTCGGATCGGGAAGTGTGAGCCAAACAAATAACTGGACAGATTTGACGGCCACCCAGGTGACGCTGGACACCAGTAATTTCGGGACGATTAAACAAGCCTATTTTGAAGCCACCCTGCATGTTTCCTCCGGGGAAGTTCATGCCCGCCTCTTTGATGCCACCACCCCGGCAATCATCTGGGGCAGTGAGGTTTCTTCCGCTTCCAACACCGATCAATATCTTTCTGTCCCAATCGCTCTTTCCGCCGGATCTAAAACCTACCGGGTGCAGATGTATTCCACCATCACCACCGGCTATCTCTCTTCCGCCCGCATCCGCATCGTGACGCAATAACCTTAACAGGTAACCCAAACCCACTTCCCGTCAACAAGAGCTCTTTGCAAATAGACAACCCTTTCTTTCGCTTCAGATTGCTGGGCGTCGCCGCAAGCTCCGTCTCTCTCACGTTTGATTTGTTCGGCGGTGGATATGTGGCTCAGAACGCATTTCCCCTTTTCGCCGCAGTGGTCACAAGGACGGCACATCTCGGCGGTTTTCACTAAACTCATAGCTTTTATTATATCTGATGCGCGCCAAGTTTAGCAAGTTCCAAAGCGGGGTTGAGCCAGTTGGATAGCTCTGATTGAGTGGACACGTAGCCCCGAACATCAATAGTCGGGCCTTTGTGGATGGCAAAGTGCAGATGTTTGCGTTCGCCGTCGGTTTGGGCGGAGCAGGCCGCGCCCAAATCAGCCAATTTTTGTCCGGCCGCAACGTTGTCGCCGGGTGCGGCCAGCGCACTAGTTAGATTAACGTGGCCATAGTAGGCGGTGACATCTTGCCCGGCCAAAGTGTAGGCGGCGACGATTAGGCCGCCATAACCGGACACGGCGGAAACCTGGAGAATTTTTCCGGCGGCAATGGAATAGACGGGGGCGGGCGAGTCTTTTTCCGCCGGGGTGGTTTCCAAATCGTCGCCGGTGTGCCAGCCAACAAAAGCAGCTCCGCAGACAACGGTTTTTTGGTCGGTAGTGCTGATATATTGCCCAAACGGCCGCAATTGCAACCGGGAGGCATAATTAGTAATTGGATAATAAAAAGCAGGAGCTGGAATCGGGGCAATGGTTGGTTTTGGCGAAAAGGCGGATAAAATGGAAAAAATAAAAGCGAGTAGAGTTTTCATAGTTAATATTGTATTATATGCACACTGCCCATTAATATTATGACAGTTGAAGTGTCTGAAAGCACTCTAGGGCGGTTTGCGAGAACCCCCATGCACCTCCTGCCGACTAACGAAGAATATTTAGCAGCGATAATAAACCTTAGTAAGAGCCTACGCCTGGTGACGGTGGTGATTGGTGCCCAAGATGGTGGATTAATGCAGCAAAGATATGAACGATTGGACTTGGCAACAAATCGGTGGGTGCATGACCAAAACCTAAACTATAGCCCCGTTCGGCCACTGGCAAAACAGAACCACACCTTTGGCTTCTTTCATCGCCATCACATCAGGGTCTATTAATTTATTCCGTCGGCGCGGAGGGTCCGGCGGGTGTTGTTGCCGGTTTGCCGCAGCAGCAGGAACCATCAACATTCATGCAATGGTCGCCGCATTGCGGGCAAGTGGCGTCGCAAGAACCTTGCGAACAAGTGCATGATTTGCCGCCAGTGGTACAACCGCAATTTAATTGTTTGCAATTAGCGCAATTACAATTCATTCTTTCTTTCACCTCCTTCACTTTGTTTTTGTTATTAGTTTCAGAATAACATAGTTGTCAAGAGGATAAGAAGGACTAATTATTCGGTTTTGGCTTTTCAGGAGATAGATGACAAAGTGATTCCCAATGCGGTGACGTCGGCGAGGCTTCTTTGTCACTAAGCCATGGACTGACATTAACCACAACTTGGGCGTGAATGGATTTTCGCTCATCTTCCGATAGGGAGTCATTCACGAAGTCATTGCCGGATAAGGCGTGTCTGGAAGCAATGATGGCGGGGATGCCCTTGGGTAATTGCACCGGCCCACCGGCTTCCAGACTGTCAGCGTTTTTTAAACATCCCGCGCAGTTTGTCGGTCCGGCCCCGGTGGTTTCAATATCCATCGCCATATGTTTCTATTATACGTTAGTTGAGAATCACAATTGCAAGGTTGAGAATGGCAGCAAAGGAGACCCAGAGAAGATAAGGCAGGAGTAAATAGGCGGCCGGTCGGGAAACTTTTTTAAATTGGTTGATTGTCAGAAGAATAAAAGTCCAAAGAAAAATAATGTCGACTAGGCCCAAAATCGGGGAGTGTAAGCCAAAAAACAGCAGCGACCAGAGAAAATTAAGAGCCAGTTGGAGATAGAAGAGCGCCAAGGATTTATGTTTTTTCCAAACCAGCCAGGCGGCCAGGCCCATTAAAAAATAGAGAGTGGTCCACACCGGCCCGAAAACCCAGTTAGGTGGGGAAAATGAGGGCTTAGCCAGGGTGGCATACCAGGCGGGGATCGCGGAGGCCGTGAACGGCGTGGCTGCCAACCCCGCCGCTTCGCAAACTCCAACCCAGACCACGACTGGCCAAATCTTCTTCACAAAAAAAGTATAGCAGAGTAAAATATAAATATGGAAGCAGCAAGAGATGGTGATTTGGGACTGCATCGGCCGGGGGCCATTAAAGAGGCCTTGAATGTTATAGGGCTAAGGCCAATCGAACCGGGCGATATTGGCAACGCGCCGGAAATAATAGAAAAATTCCCCGATCTGGGCGGCGATCCGGAATTGGGAATCGGCAATGACGGAGATTGTCCCTCCTGGGTGGGAGATAAATACTGGTATAAAAGATTCCTGAAAGAAAATGGGGTTAGGACTTAGTTACTCTTTATCCGTGCGGCGTCTTTTTCACCCTTTGGGTAATTCCCATCGACAAGTCCCGAACTAATTTCTTCGCTATTTCCTGCTTAATCGCCAGCATGGCTAAATTATATCCTATAATTGTATGTCCGTAAAGTGACGTATTTTCTGCTAAAATATTGCTTATATGCTGCAAGTAGGGATCGTCGGCTTACCAAACGTCGGAAAATCAACTTTATTTAATGCTCTTTTGCGGCGGCAGCAGGCGTTGGTGGCCAATTATCCCTTTGCCACCATTGACCCCAATGTGGGGATTGTCCCGGTGCCGGATGGGCGGCTGGATAAGCTGGCGGCGATTTATAATTCGCCGATTGTTCCGGCGACGGTGCAGTTTGTGGATATTGCCGGCTTGGTCAAGGGGGCTTCCACCGGAGCGGGGCTGGGCAATAAATTTCTGTCCCACATTCGGGAGGTGGATTTAATTTGCGAAGTAGTCCGGGCGTTTCCCGATGACGACGTGATTCGCGAGGGCAGCAGCGAGCCAAAGTCGGATATCGACGTGATTAACACGGAGTTAATTTTGGCAGATTTGCAGACAATAGAAAATCAAAAGGCAAAACTCAAAATTCAAAATTCTGAGCTTGAACAAAGACTAAATCGGGGGGAGATGGCGGGGGAAGCGGGGAAGCCGCTGCAACTGTTGACGGCCAAGAAAATTATTTATGTTCTTAATGTGAACACCACATCACAGTGGGCAGGATTACAGGAAATAGTGAATAATCTACGGAATAACGGCAAAGACGCGGTAGTGATTGACGCCAAATTGGAAGCGGAGCTGGGGGTGCTGACCGCCGATGAGCGGGAGGAATATCTGGAGAGCCTGGGAGTCAAGGATTCCGGCGTTGATCAGCTGATCAGCACCACTTACGCGTCTTTGAATTTAATCTCATTTTTAACCGCTGGCGTCAAAGAGGTTCGGGCCTGGACTATTGCCCGGGGAACCAAGGCCCCGGCGGCGGCCGGGGTAATCCACACCGATTTTGAAAAAAACTTCATTAAAGCCGAAGTGGTGAATTATGTAGATTTTGTTAGTCAAGGTGGTTGGAAAAATTGCCGGGATCAAGGAAAAACACGACTGGAAGGGAAAGACTATGAAATGCAGGACGGGGACGTGGTGGAATTTAAAGTGGGAACTTGATGCTATCTCCTTTGCTGCTCAGGCCGTACGGGTACTCCTTCCTGGGTAACTCGTTCAAGCTGAGTTTTAATATTGGCAAATTCTATAGATGCAGTATCGGGATTTCTGACGAGATTTTCCCAGGTTTGGATTGCAGTAATCTCTCTTGATAGGTTGTTGCCCTGGTCATTTCTGGCGATAGCTTTGGCCAGAGAATCAATTCCGCGAATCGCTTCGATTGCCCAGTGATAATCGCTGAAGTTTTTCGTTGCCAGTGTAGTTTCCGGATACACGGCGGTCATATCTAACGATTTGAGGTAGTTTTGTTAGAAGCTGCAAAGGATTGATGTCGATTCTAGGTTCATCCTGGAGTCTGTTGATGATGTAGGCAAACGGGGTTTTACCAAATAATTTTGCCCATTCCTGCCTCTCACTAAGATGGTTTTCTTTTTGAGGGATGGCGACACTCTTGTGTTCACCCGTTTCGTAGAGATTTACTAGGATGGCTAAGAGACGAGCGTTATTTTTACCCAACTGGAGTCTCTGCTCAAGTATGCCAAAGGGATGCTGGGCAACCTTGGCTTCTGTAATTGGAGACTGAGCGAAGAGGTCTTGCAACGAGCTTGGTTTTTCCGAGAGCCAGGTTTTAGCCCAAGTGCGGTGGAACTCGGCAGTGCCCTCAGCCATCATTTTCCCAAAACCTGTGGTTCCAAAAATTTCTTCCCAGCTCTCAACTTTGGTTGGGTCGAAGCTTTGCCATTCTTCAGCGGTGAAATCATTGACGTAAACCTTGGTCTTTGGTGGCGGTTGGTAGGCTGGACGCCATCGTGGGGCAGCGGTTTCCACTTTTGGTTGAGAGTCCCTTCTTATTAGTTCTACTAGGTAGGCCTCTCTTTTGTCTGCCTCGTCAATTGTGCCAAAAGCAACGTTAATCTCCTTCATCCTTTCCTCAGCGATTTTATCGCCCGGGTTAGAATCGGGATGAAATTCTTTGGCTAACCTCCGATATGCTTGTTTAATTTCTTGGTCAGTGGCGTTTCGGCTTACACCTAAAATCTGAAAGAAGTCTCTGGTCATGCATTTATTATATTGACTATGAGAGATTTGTAAAGTACAATCGTACCGAATGAGAGATTATGAACTGACGGTGCTTTTGGCACCAACATTGACCCAGAAAGAATTGGACAAAGCGGTTAAGGACCTGACTGATCTAATTGCTGATCAAGGAGCAAAAATTAAGTCCAAGAAAGACCCGGCAAAAAAGCCCTTGGCTTATGAAGTGGGGAAGCAGCGCGAGGCCTTTTATCTCTATTTTGAAGTGTCCATGGCTCCGGATAAGGTTTCCACGGTGGACAAGAAGTTGCGGCTGATGGATAATGTGTTACGACACTTGTTAGTTAATTCAAAAGTCAAAATTTAAAAGTTAAAAGTCCAAGTTAAAATTATTAATTTTTAATTGTAATTTTGCATTTTACCTTTTAAATTTTAAATTAATATCATGTCAAGCAAGTCACTAAATAAAGTCATGCTGATTGGGAACGTGACCCGTGATCCCGAGTTGCGCTACACGCCCCAGGGCAACGCGGTTGCCACTTTTGGGCTGGCGACCAACCGCAGTTGGAAAACGGAAGGCGGGGAAATCCGCGAAGAGGCAGAGTTTCACCGGCTGGTGGCCTGGAATAAACTGGCGGAACTCTGCAGCCAGTTAATCACCAAAGGCCGCAAGATTTATGTTGAGGGTCGGCTCCAAACTCGGACATTCACCGGCTCTGACCAAGCCCAACACACGATCACCGAGATTGTCATTGATGACATGATTCTTCTGGATTCCCGGATGGGTGCCGGAGCGCCGGGGGCGGGAGCGACAGCGCAAAGTGCCTCGGCCCCAGCGCCGGTGACTCCAACTGCTGAACCGGCTGAGCCAGCAGAAGAAAAAGAAGAAAAAGCGGAAGAAACCAAACCAAAAACTAAGAAGGCTGCCAAATCTGAAAAGAAGGATGAACCTGTCTCCGCCCAAGCCCCGGCGGGCGAGGATGTGAATATCGACGACATTCCTTTTTAAATTGAATTTATGTATAGAAAATTTATCAAACCTAAACCGGTGCCCAAGAATTGTTCTTTTTGTAAGGAGGACAAGGAGCCGGACTATAAAGAAATTAGTAAACTGCGGACTTTTATGACGGAGCGGGGGCGAATCCTTAGCCGCGCGCGCACCGGAATTTGTGCCAAACACCAGCGGCGCATTGCCACCCAAATTAAACGTGCCCGTCACCTGGCCTATCTCCCCTTTGTCGGCGGTCTTTGAATCAATAAATCCAATAATACCAATCTCCAATTTTTTAATCTCCAATCCACAATTTCCAATGCGCAATTTACGTGGTTTCAAAATTGATTGGTAATTGGTAATATTGAGTATTGAATTCAATTGGATATTGGATGATTGGTTTTATTGATTATTGTGTATGGTTGATTACTCATTGATGGCTCATTTTCTAACATCTCCGCCGGATCCGGTGACACTGGAAGATTGGGTGGCCAACCGGGAAATCTTCGGCCCGGAAAAGGACAGTGATGAGATGGAAGAGGCCTATCAAATGGGTTCTCTGATCACGACCTTGGGCACCGGGGTGATTGATGAAAAGGATTATTTAATTGTCGTCCCCGAGGGGAAAAAGCCAAAAGTAACTGTGTGCGTGTCTGGCCAGAAAAATCGGGAGGTGGTTGCCGGCCAAGTGGAAATTTTTCTTCTTAACCCGGAACAAAAAACAAAAATTAACGTCAGGCCATTTTCCTGGAGCGGAATGGGCAAGTCTAAGTTAATTGTGAAGCTATGACTATCACCGGCAAAATCGGTTTTGGGGCAAAAGTTTCCGGCAAAATCGCCGTTGATCCAGAAGTGAACTTGGAGCTGGAAGGCAAAATCGCCGTGTTCACCCGCTTTGTTCCCCGGGCGACCCTGGAGAAAGCGGGCGTGGTGGGAGCGGTTGGGGTGGTGGTGCCAACGATGCACTGGCGGGATTTTGAATATTTCCAGAACTTAGGTGATTTCCCTGTACTAGTATTATTGAAATTTGGCGACCAGGACGCCGGCAAAGAGCTGGCGGAAAAATTAGAGAAGATGGATGGAAAAAACGGAGAAATTGATGGAGATAATAAAATTCTCGGCTCGACATCCTAGTTCACTCCCGGCGTCACTTTCTGTGTGACATGCTCGCTCACTAGGATACCTGTCTCGCCGATAATTTCAAATATATATTATGTTTCGTCTTGAATTTATTAGAAAATTTTCGTTAATTTTGGCCATTGGGTTGCTGTTTGGGTTGGTGGGCTATAAATTGGGGACCAACCAAGTCAAAGTCAGTTGGCAAAATTTTTCCCCACATGTGGCGGTGGTGAATAAATTAGCACCATCCGGCAATCCCGTGGATTTTTCCCTGTTCTGGAGCGTTTGGGACGAGCTGGAAAATAAATATGTTGACAAGTCAAAACTGGACACCCAAAAAATGGTCTATGGGGCCATCTCCGGAATGGTCGCGGCTATTGGCGATCCCTACACGGTTTTCTTGCCGCCGACGGCCAATGAGCAGACTAAGGATTCCCTGAACGGGACTTTTGACGGTGTTGGTGCGGAATTGGGAGTCAAAGACAACAAAACTGTGGTGATTGCTCCTCTTCCAGATTCTCCGGCCCAAAAAGCGGGGATTAAAACCGCCGATTGGATCATTAAAGTTAACGGTCAGGACATCTCCGCTTTGACCTTGCCGGAAGTGGTTAATCTGATTCGCGGTCCAAAAGGAACCAAGGTGACCCTAAATGTGTTGCACTCCGGAGGGAGCCAGTCGGTGGATGTTGTCGTCACCCGGGACACGATTATTCTTCAAAGTGTCAGTTGGAAAGTGATTAACAAGTCGGTGGTCTATCTTAATTTGGCTCGGTTTGGCGATCAAACCGATCTCCAGTGGGACACAACGGTCAGTCAAATCGCTGATTATTTAGCCACGTCATCGGCAAAACCAGTGGGCCTGGTGTTGGACGTGCGCAATAATCCCGGCGGACTTTTGGACGGGGCGGTCTACACGGCCAGTGAATTTCTCCCTTCCGGGGTGGTTGTTACTCAACAAGGGACAACCGGCAATGAGACCTTCTCCGTTAACCGCACCGGCAAATTGCTTTCGGTGCCGATGGTGGTTTTAGTTAATGGGGGAACGGCCTCGGCCGGTGAGATTTTGGCGGGAGCGCTGCAGGCGGCCGGCCGGGCCAAACTGGTTGGCGACCAGACGTTTGGCAAAGGCAGTGTTCAGCAAGCGGAGGATTTGCCGGACGGAACGGGGCTGCATGTCACTGTTGCCAAATGGCTGCTGTCCAACGGCAACTGGATTAATGGGAAGGGGTTAACCCCGGACGTTAAAGTTGAGAATAACAGTGCCGACCCAACCCAAGACTTGCAGTTGGACAAGGCGGTTCAGGTTATTCTCAGTCCGTCGTCCTAATCTTTTTGCGAATAATTTATGAATAATGCAAGGAAAATTCTTTTGGCCATCAGCCTTCTGGTAATTGTGGTGCTCTTGGCCCTTGGATCGGAACGGTTCGGACAGTTGCAATTTTTGTCCGGGCCGATGGTGGGACCAGCGCCGGCAGGGACCACGCGGGTGGAAACGGAAGAGTCGGCGACGATTGATGTAGTTAAAAAAGTCACCCCGGCGGTGGTGACAGTGGGGATCACCACCACCGCGCCGGCCGTTTCCTCGCCGAACTTTGATTTTGGCCCTTTTGGTAACTTTTTCCCCCAAATGATGCCCCAACAGCCAAGCCAGCCGATTAAACAGGATATTGGTTCCGGGTTTGTTATCAGAAGTGACGGGCTGATTGTGACCAACAAACACGTCGTTTCCGACACCACGGCCAAATATCGGGTGATCACCTCAGATAATAAAACCTATGATGTGACCCAGATTTATCGCGATCCAAATAATGACCTGGCAATTTTAAAAATCGCCGCGAACGGTTTGCCGACAGTGGAATTAGGGGATAGTGATAAATTGCAGGTGGGCCAGTTTGCCTTGGCCATCGGCACGGCGCTGGGAGAATTTCGCTCCACCGTGACCACCGGGGTCATTTCCGGCATCGGCCGGTTCATCACTGCCGGCGCGCCGGACGGATTCTCCGGCGCCGGTGAACAGTTGTCTAATATTCTTCAGACGTCGGCGGCGATTAACCCCGGCAACTCCGGCGGGCCGCTACTTAACTCGGCCGGCCAGGTGATCGGGGTTAATGTGGCTGTGGCCCAAAACGCCCAAAACATTGGTTTTGCCCTGCCGATTAATCTGGTGAAACAGGAGATCAACACTTTCGAGGCCAATGGAGGAAAATTTCCGGCCAAGGCATTTCTGGGCGTCAATTACACCATGATTTCCCAACAGCTTTCTATCTTAAATGACATTCCCGAGGGAGCCTATGTTCAGTCGGTGGTTTCCGGCAGTCCGGCTGATCAAGCGGGGGTGGCCCAGGGGGACATTATCACGAAAATTGATAATCAAAATGTCCGTGACGCCGGTGGGGGACTGGCGGCAATAATTTCTTCCAAAAAACCTGGGGACACCGTTTCTCTAACAATCTATCGCGACAGTCAAACCCAAACTCTCAAAGCCACTTTGTCCGAGGCTTCACAATAACAGCTTTTATTTTTGAAGAAAGCAGATTCCAATTATACCGCCCCAAATTTCTTTTGCAACCAAAAGTTATTTTCCGGTGGGAAGCTGCTTTTGGGAAACGGCAGGTTGATGCGATTCAGGAGTCACTTGAAAAGTAGTTACTCCAAGTTCTTCCAGTCGCTGGCCAATAAGTTGTAGTTTGGCAACCTCTTCTTTTGTGGGATTCTTTTCGCCTGTAAGTGTTTGAAGCGCGCTTGAATAAAGATTAAGCAATCTCGTCTTCCCGAGCGATTCTAGCCATTGGTAATACTGGATAAGTCCTTTGTCTAGCTGCTGATCCGTTTCCACCTGCGGCGCCGATTCATCTGCTACCAGTTCAAGGTAGGCAACCACATCTTTTAGATTGACGGTGCGCCCGCATCGGGTTGAAGCGGACAGGCGCTTGGGAGATGGTTGACCTCTTAAATCGTTGAGATATTCCAGAAAGGTGTTAGTCGCCAAGGTCTTAATTGCCTTACCAAATTCTTGAAGAGCCGGATCCTCAGACATATTTTTCTCAATCTCTTTCATCGGCCAATATCTTTGTGAATATCCTTCCCATTCCAGAAGGCAAGGTTTCGTTCCGGTAGCGTCAAAACCGATTATTACTGGCCAATAGTGCATTCTTAAACCACCAACACTGCAAGCCTCTTTAGAAGTAACCTTGCTGTCTGGCTGGCAACCGTCTGCTTTAGAGCATTGAGCTCTGCAAACACCCTGAATGACTTTTGCTCCGTGGAGCTCGGCCGATCGGTAGCTAATGGTTGCTTGGCGGATTCGATAATCTTTCTTAGTTTCCTGCATGTTGTCTTGGCGTTTCTAACCGGCGGCAAGTTTATGCCTATTGACGATAGCACTGTATGGTGCAAAGTCCGACTCTACCCTGGATGCCGTTAGCCGCGGGCGTGTCGCAAGCGTTTACTCTAAGTAGACTTTCGCCGGAGCCAAGACCTGTCACGCCAATTCTTAGTTCATAGCCGTGGTCTCCGGCGGCGGTGATTGCCATCGGAGGCAACTCCATATTTGCTTCGGGGTCAAAGGGGATTATTGCTCCGATGCCGAGATGCCGTTGGGCGACTGGGCAATTGCCACAAGCATATAGGTGTTTACAAAGCTTCTGGCCTTTTATTGGAATCGACTCTCGCAATTCAGTCATTTGCCTTATTATATTGCCCCAAACTTATCTGTCAAGCTCTTAATTATTTCTTCTAGGTCTCCCTCCATAATCTTTTCAAGGTTGTGGAAGTTTTGGTCAAGACGGTGGTCTGTGACCCGGTCCTGAAGGAAGTTGTAGGTGCGGATTTTCTCGTTTCTCATGCCCGTGCCCACCTGGGCCCGCCGGTCGGCAGACATTTCCGCCAGTTGGCGGTTTTGTTCCGCTTCCCAGAGCAGTTGGCGCAGTTTTTCCATAGCTTTAGCCCGGTTTTTCGGCTGATCTCGTTCTTCTTGGCAGGTGACAACTAAACCGCTGGGTTTGTGGGTGAGACGGACGGCTGAGGACACCTTGTTCACGTTTTGACCTCCGTGACCCCCGGAACGGTAGAAATCTTCCTGAATGTCGGCCGGATCAATGTGAATGTCCACGTCTTCCAACTCCGGCAAAACCGCCACGGTGGCGGTGGAGGTGTGGACTCTCCCTGATGACTCTGTCACCGGCACCCGCTGGACCCGGTGGACGCCGGACTCATATTTCAGCTTGCCATAAACGCCACGACCGGAAATTTTAATGGCGAGCGGTCCTTCCGGGGTTACCCGCCAACCTTGCGCTTGAGCAAAGCGGGAATACGTCCGCAGCAAATCTTGCCCCCAGAGTTTGGCTTCTTCGCCCCCGGCCGCGCCCCTGATTTCGATTATGATATCGCGGGAGTTAAGTGACTGCTCGGGACTAGCAGCCGGCTTAACCAGGGCACTTTTCTCTTCCTCCAGTTTTTTAATTTCTTCCTGGGCCATTTCCGCCATCTCCGGATCTTGCGCCAGTTGTTTTGCCTGGGCAATTTTTTGGTCCAGATCAGCAATGAGATTTTCGAGATAGTCCATCTAGTCTTTGGCGGCCAAAAGCATTTCCCGAAGAGTCTTGGGGCGATTGTCTTCTTCCTGCTGTTTCACTTTCTTCTGTTTGGCCACGGCCTGTTTGGCGGCGGCGGCTTTTTGTTTGGCTTGGAAGCGCTCAATTTTGCCGACGGTGTCCACGAATTTTTGTTGTCCGGTGTAAAAAGGATGGCATTTGGCACAGATTTCCACCCGAATTTGCGGCTTAGTGGAGCCGGTGGTGAACGTGTTACCGCAAGCGCAAACAACTTGCGCCGCCGGGTAATATTGGGGATGGATGCCTGTCTTCATAGGATGATTATACTATTTCCTCCGGAGCTTGTGAAGAGGATGGTTAGGGTGACGGGTTTCGGCTAGGAAAAGGCCGCAGAAGGTGATGATGGTGCCGGCGATAAAGAAGGGGGTCATTTGTTCATGAAGGAAAATTATTCCTAGGCCCAGAGCAATAACGACACTGATATAGCCGGCAGTGGCCACGGCAGAAGCGGAAAGGCGAATGAGAGCAAAGTTATCCAGAGCGTAGGCGATGATGGAAGAGCCGATGGTAAGGTAGGCAATAATTAACCAAGAGCCAGTGGATAAAGCGGCTATCCAACCGGGATTTTGAAGATATTCCCAGAGGAAAAAAGGCAAAGAAAAAAACAGCCCGATAAGGAAAAAATAGTAAGCAAGCAGGAGGGGTGAAAAGCGGTCCATCAATCTTTTGGTGAGAACATAGGAAATGCCTAAAACCAGCGTGCTGCCAAGTATAAGGAGGTTCCCAGGAATGCTGCCGCTGCCAATGCCCAGAACGGGGGTGCCAATGATCACCAGTGTGCCGACAAAAGCCAGGGCAACCCCAAAGTAGACTATTCTGTTGAGCCGCTCGCGAATGAAAATATAGGAAATAAGGATAACAAAGAGTGCTCCGGTGGAGTTGATAACCCAGGCATCGATGACGGTGGTTAATTTTTGACCGATAAAGTAGAGGGCAATATTAAGAAAAACCCCGGTAAACCCGGCCCAAAAAATGGTCCATTTGTCTTGGGAAGAGATCGTTTGCAAACGTTCGCCTTTGATGACTCGGTATTCCAGGATGGGGTAGAGAATCAGACAGGTCAGAAGGCTCCTGAAAAAAAGCAGGCTAAATGGGGGAACATCGGCCAGGACAATCTTCACCAGGAGCCCGGCCACGCCCCAGATAATTTGGGCGGCAAAAACGGCGATGATGGCCTTGGCGCGGCTATCGAAGTTCATCGGTTAGGTTCTCTGCCGGAACCGTTTTTTGCTGTTTAGTAGCTAGGTTTTTAATCGTCACCTGGTTTTTGGCCGCTTCCTCCGGGCCGACGATGGCGGCAAAGGGAATGCCTTTTTGGTCGGCATACTTGAGCTGTTTGTCCAACTTGGCGGCCGGGTCAAGATAAATTTCGGCGTTAATATTTTTCTTTCGCAACTGGTCAGTCAATTTCAGTGATTGGTCAAATAACTCCAAAGAAAAAATCGTCACCAGGATTTTTGTGGCCGTTCTGGGCAAATCCGGCCAAAGATTCAACTCTGTAATCACATCACAGATCCGGTCAATGCCAAACGACGTGCCCGTGGCGGGCATGTCCTGGCCGGTGAATTTGCCAATGAGTTTGTCGTAGCGGCCGCCCCCGGTGACCGACCCAATTTTCGGCTGGGTGACAGCTGTTTCGAAAACCACGCCGGTATAATAATCTAAGCCGCGTGACAATGTCGGATCAAATTTAAGAAAATCGTTGGGCACGCCAAGTTTTTCTGCCAGGTCTAGCAACTCGGCGATATTTTTGTTTGGTTTGCTTATTTTTATATTCTCAAAAATCCTGTCAATTATTGGTGCGCCAAAATCCTTTTTGGAGAGTTCATTTCGCACTTCATCCTCGGCTTTTTTGTCCAACTTGTCGATTGATTGAATCGCACTTAATTGTTGGCTAGCGGATGATATCCCGGCATTAGCCATGGTCGCAAAGAGAATCTCCCGACTGTTGACGCGGATTGTAAATTGCCCAAAGCCTAAAGCTCTCAGCCCTTCATAAACCACGGCCAGAATTTCCGCGTCCGCCAGGAGTGAGGTGGTTCCAAAAATATCAATGTCGCATTGGGTGATTTCCCGGTAGCGGCCCTTTTGTGGCTTGTCGGCGCGCCAAACCGGCTGAATTTGGTAGCGCTTGAACGGTTTTGGCAGCTGGGGATATTGGGCCAAAACCCGGGCGGTGGAAACCGTCAGTTCATAACGCATGCCGACATCACGGCCGCCAGGATCAGAAAAGAGATACATTAATTTTTCCGCTTCCGTCCCGCTTTTGCCCAAAAGAATGTCCTGGTATTCAAGGGTGGGGTTTTCCAACGGCTGGAAACCGAACTTTTCAAAGACTCCGGTGAGGGTGGTAATGACTTTTTTTCGCACGGCCATGTCTTCCGGCAAAAAATCCCGGAATCCCGGCAGGGTTCTCGGCTCAATTAATTTAGCCATCAGTTAAATAATATCAAAAAAACCAGCAGTTAGTTTTCTATTCCATTTTTCCGCAGCGCTTAGAATATAAAGCACAGGGGGAAAGTCTTGCGCGGTTTCACTATTAATGACGTAGTTTTGATCTCTAGCTCGTTTTTCGGTGCTTAATAAGATAGTGTTAGCCCCCATCTGACTGAAAATAGCTCCTTGGGCAGCGTTGACCGCCCAAATGTTTTTGGCGATTCGCAGCGAGGCGGATCTCATTTGTTCGGGAGGGAAGAGTTTGCGTTTTACCTGGCTCTCAGAAATCTTTTCGAAGGCATCCTCGAACTTAGCGGCCCATTTATCTCGAAAGTCACGATCTTGAAATGTGGTAACTGCCCCCAAAACCCGTTCTTTAACCTGGGTGTACAGCGGGTTGTCAGCGGTTGCCTCTGATATAGGGGCGACCTTGACTGCTGGGTTTCGCGCTTGGACAAATTGCCTTACATTGCTGCAGTATCTGGAATGTGTCCGAGATAAAAATAGTCAGATTAGCTGGAACCCCATAATACTTATATAACCGGGACTGGCTCAAGTTTTGGGTCAGATTTATATGCGTCTAGGTCTGACAATGCAGAGTATCCCCCGTTGTTGTCAAACGTGAGAGCGATAAATCGCAAAACTGCCTCTTGGTTGGGGAGAAATCTCTGAACCTGATTGTTTAGTCTTATTAACTTGGCAGCCTCTTCTTTGGTTGACTTGGCAGCTAAGAATTTGATGAGGTCGGCATCAGTTTGCGCATCTCGAATCTTTGCTATGGTTATCCCTTCAGCTGTTTTCAGATCGGTCCGTTCAATATCGGCTTCCCGACAAACCGTTTCGTTAAAGCTGTCGCCATATCGAACGCTTGGTTTGCCTTTAAGTTCAAGAATTGTCGCTTTTAGTGCAAGGTCTTGAAATTTACTTTTCTCGACTGTTGCTGTTTGGCGGGCTTTAATTGCCCGACGGGTCTCATAAGCAATAACGTTAGATAACCAATTAGAGAAGATCAAGTGTTGCCAATCTACTAAAGTCTGTTAGTCTGGTATTGCTATTCCAACTTTCGGCCCTGGGTTTGACTTTCGCTAAAATATCCTCTGGATTAATGTTGATAGCAATATTCCACCGCCCGACAACCTCTGTGGCTTTCCTTTCGTTTTCCTCAGCAAGAACCTGTCTAATTGTTTTAGACTCGCTTGTGCCAGGGTAAAGTTTTAATTGCCAGAGTTCGGGCATAAATTTTTGCTCTCTTTCCATATGGGTGGCGGACGGGAATTGAACCCGCCAGAATCCGGTTCACAGCCGGATGTCTCAACCGTTGGACTTCCGCCACCATCTTCAAACTGGAGCAAAGACGGGGAATAAAGAAGGCATAAAAAGACCAGCCCGTTGGCTGGTTAATTAACCTTATTTCAGGCTCCGTCTTACAACGACACCAGTTGTTGTATTTTTACGGTTCAACTTCCGTAGAGCATTTTGGCTCTCAGCTCCTGGATCGTGACTCCAGTCGGGCGCTTATTATTAAATTGTTAGCTGTAGTTTACCAGAAAATCTCGAAATGTCAATATGGTATTATAGGCTATGACTGCGGAATGGGCGAGAATGGTGAAAATTGGGGCCTTGGTTGGCCTTTTAGCGATCGTAGTGGTTAATGTTGACCAGCCCAGTGCCTGGCGGGTGGAGAACTATTTGGTTTCCGGGGCGCGGATTAGTTGTTTTTCGGGGAAGAGAGCGGATGCGGTGGTGGTGATGGGAGTGGATGGAAACGTTGGCCCGACACAAATGGAACTGCTGGATCAGGCGGCCGGGGATTATGGTGCGAAACGAGCCGGTCGGGTGGCAGTTTTTGACCAACCCGAATGGACAGGAGCTGATCGCTTAACTGTCAACACCCGCCTGCAATCAGACGGCGTGGTGCCGCAAGATGTTGATTGGCTGCCGGCGGCCAAGGGGTCGGCGACAAAAGCAGCCGAGTTGGTAAGGCTGGCGCCAGGATTGGGGATTAAAAGTGTGATTATGCGGGATCTGCCCGGCCACGTGGTTGGCAAAAATTGGCTGTGCAATCGCGGGTTAGGAGTGGCCGCCAGTAAAGACGTGCCTGGCGGCTTTGATTTATTCCGGACGTTTCAGCTGATAACATCAGCATTTTTAGATAAGACCGGTAGTTGGTGGATTTGGCTGGAAGAATTACTGCGGTAAAAATGTTACACTGATATCAGGAGGTGAGAATATGACCAAACACGGTTGGCATTGCGAATGTCTAATGTGCCGCACGGGCAAGGGACTGGGGATCATTGAAGTCTGCACCAAGTGCGATCACCCGAGCCACAGGAAAGCTAAAAGTAGGAAAGCAAGAAAGTAGGTAAGAAATCACTCGTATCTGATGGCTTCGATGGGGGAAAGGTTAGCCGCCCGGCGGGCGGGCAAAACGCCGAAGATTATTCCAATGGCGGAAGAAACTCCTAGAGCAAGAGCGACAGATTGGGTGTCAATGTAGGCCGGGAAAGCACTTTGCACGGCCAGGGTGGCCAAAAAGGCCAGGATCAGTCCGGCTAAACCGCCGAACACTGATAAAATTACTGACTCCACTAAGAATTGTGTCAGAATGTCAGAGCGAGTTGCCCCAACCGCTCGGCGGATGCCGATTTCCCGGATTCGCTCGGTGACGGTGACATACATGATATTCATGATCCCGATGCCGCCGACCAGAAGGGAAATGGCGGCGATAGCGACCAGAATGGAGTTAATGATGCCAAAAATGGAATTAATGGCGGAAAGAAATTCCGACGCTTCCACCACCGAGAAATCATCCGGTTTATAACGTTTAAGCAGAGCCGTCCGACTGTCGGTTTTAACTTGAGTGAGATTATCTTGCGAATTCACTGTTAAATAAATAGCGTAGAATTTTTTTCCGGGGTTAAGACTGTACATAGCCGTGTAAGAAGTAAACACCCGATCATCAATACTGGAACCGCCGATGCCACCACCCCCTTTGCTCTTGGTCACTCCAACGACCGTGTAGGCTTGATCGGAAAGCTTAATTGGCTGGCCCACGGCGTTGGGGCTGCTGCCATAGAGCTTGTCCGCCACGTTGGGCCCAATGATCACCCTTTTGGCCCCGCGTTCAAAATCGGCTTTGGTGAACGGCTCACCATATTCGATTTCCAAGTTCATGGCAGTGACCACATCGGCCGTGCTGCCCAGCATTTCCAGACTTTTGCTGTTGCCGTTGGCCGAGGCGGTGAGAAATTTGACATAAAATGGCAGAACGGCATCAACGTTTGGCACCCGCTTCAAAGTAGCCACGTCTTTGTTATCAAAAGAAATGCCGATCGGGGCGGAACCGGAGAAACTGCCGTTGGAAACCACATTGCCGGGCATCACCATGATGAGGTTACTGCCTAAGCTTTGGAATTGCTGATCAATATATTTTTTTAACCCCAAGCCCAGGGCCACCAATAACACCACGGCAAAAACACCGATCAGAATCCCCAAGGACGTTAAAAACGTCCGTCCCTTGTTGCGGGAGAAATCAAAAACCGCTGATTTAAGGATAAAAATAAAATAATTCACGACACAAAATCAAAAGTCAAAAATTAAAAGTTAAAGGCCAAGTTAAAATTTTTAATTTTGAATTGCAATTTTGCATTTTGATTTTTGAATTTTAAATTATTTCTCGATCATTCCGTCTTTTATTTTTATGATCCGTTTGGTTTTTTTGGCAATATCATGTTCGTGGGTAACGATAATGATAGTAATTTTTTCTTCTTTGTTTAGTTCTGCCAATAACTTCATGATTTCGTCACCGGTGGCGGTGTCCAGATTGCCGGTGGGTTCATCAGCCAAAACCAGTTTCGGTTCCATGATAAGTGCCCGAGCGATGGCAACGCGCTGTTGCTGCCCACCGGAAAGTTTGTTGGGGAAGGAGTGGGCTTTCTCAGCGATGCCAAAACGTTCCAACAAATAGTGGGCTTTTTTTACCGGATCATAGGTTAATTTATGTCGAGCATAAACAGAAGGCAGTAGAATATTTTCTAGCACTGACAGTTTAGGTAACAGGTTAAACTGCTGAAAAACAAAACCAATGTGCTCGTTGCGCAGCCTTGATAGCCGACTGTCAGACAGGCGGGAAGCGTCAGTGTTCTCAATGATCACTTTGCCGGCGGTGGGCAGGTCCAACAAGCCGATGATGTGCATCAAGGTTGATTTGCCGCTGCCGGATGGGCCGGTGATGGCGCAAAACTGACCGTCACCAATGGTTAAACTCACATCACGTAAAGCGGTGAACTTCTGATCAGAATCGATGGTGTAGGTTTTGGAGACGTTGGTTAAAGCAATCATTATTGTTCAATGACTTGGTCGCCAACCACCAGGCCACTGTTAATCTGGGTTTGGCTATCATAGACTTCACCAATGGTGATTGGCCGAACCACGGATTTATTTTGTTGCTTCACTAAAACATATTTGCTGCCGTCCGGATTGGTGTGGATGTCCTTGGTGGGCACCGCCAGGGCATCGGGGGTTTCGCGGGTCACAAAGTTGACATCGCCGGTCATACCCAGACGTAGCTTATAGCTTGTAGCTGACAGCTGATAGGAGGGCAGGGTCATCTTTACTTCATAAACGGTGCCGGTCTCTCCGGTCTTGGGAGTGAAGGCAATGCTGGTGATGCGGGAATCTAAATTTTGGTCGGGATAAGCATCCAGCGTGATTTGCCCGGCAGCGGAGGCGGACAGGTTAACCACATCGGTTTGGTCGGCGGTGGCGGAGAAATAGAGCGAGTCAGGATTAATAATTTCAAAGCCGGTGGTCAGAGCGGTGACATTAACGCCCGGATCGGGCGCGTCAACGCGAACGACGATGCCTGAGAAAGGAGCATAGAGGTTGGCGAACTGTTTGGCCAGATCAGCCAACTGCACGGAAATCACAGTGTTATTTAACGAGAATTGCGACTGGTCCAAAATACGCTGGATCGCCGTGGTGACCGCCTGGCCGTTATAGTTATCCTTAGTTTGTTCAAAAGTCCAGCGATTGGTGAGGTAGGAATTAAGCGCCGTCTCCAAATTTTTTTGCAGCACCCGTTGGTCCAGAGAGGCGATCGCTTGGTATTTTTGGACATGGTCGCCAACTTTCACGCCCACCCAAGCCAGTTGGCCGCCGGTTTGAAAAGTCAGCACCTCGTCCTGATCAGCAGCAATTTGCCCCGAGAGCGACAACGTCTGTGTCAGCGTCTCCCGCTTAACGGTATACGTTGCCCCAACGGCCGGGGATTTAAAAATAAAAAACTTTGCCAAGATAGCCACCCCGGCCAGCAAAATCCCGATGATAATTATCTTTTTTTTAGACATTGCTTTATTGTAACCCCTCTATTTGGTGAAGTCCACGACACGAAGGGAGGTCAGCGTGTCGGAATTGGGGTCGGAAACATAGGCGATCACCCCGATAAAATCGCCGTTTTTGATGGAGGCTGGATTGGTGGTCAGTCCTGAGAGGTCCACTTTGGAAATTTTTCCGGAAGTTTCTTTGATGGTGAAGACCATGTCAGTCCGGGATTGGACCAGGCCGACAATGTTATAGCGGTGGACTTTTGCAATAATCTGTTTGGCAGTCATCTCGCCGGTTTGGGGGTCAATGGTGCCGATGGCGGCCAGGTCGTCCCCGTTTTTGAGGGCGGAAAAATTAATTTCCGTGTGTTTGTTGGCGCGATAGCGGAAAAAAGAGGTCGCGTCATTGGTAGTCACCAACTTATCACCACTGTTGGTGGTGACGGTGTAGGACGTGGTGCCGACGGACTTAATTTCGCCGGTGTAAACCCGGCGAAAACCCTGAGTCAGTTGGGCGGCTTTGGACGCTAGTTGGTCCAAAATGTCACTGTTGCCCGATGGTGTGGCGTCAACCGCCAGAGCGGGTCGAGTTATAAATGCTATAACCGTTATAAAAATTATAACTTTTATTAATTTCTTCATGGGATAATTTCCAAAGTTACATCACGGTTAACGGTGGTGTTATTGGTGGTGACGGAAATAATGTTTTCGCCCTCTTCCAGTTTTATGTCGGCGGAAAAGTTTCCTTGGGCATCGGCCGAAGCCACCCTGTCATCAATATTAGCAAAAATAATCACTTTGGCGCCGGGAGCGGTTTGCCCGGCCACGGTGACACTGTCGTTGGTGGTGGAAGAATAGTCGTCGGGATTGGTGACAGTGAGAGCGGCGCTGGGGGAGGCGGCCGGCAAAACCTGCTGGGCCGGGGTGACGTTAATGATCTTTTGTTTGCTGGCTAAATCAGGAAGATATTTGGTGGCCAAAAAATAGCCGCCGGCGGCTGTCACGCCGACTGCCAAACCAATCACCACGGTAATAATTTTTTCTTTATCCATGGGCCTGGGGATTTTATGATACAATATCACAAAAGTCAAAGATGGAAATATATCCGCTCGGCCATTCCAGTTTTAAAATCAAAGGGAAGAACACCACAATCATCACCGATCCCTATGATCCGGCAATGGTCGGGCATAAGTTTCCCAAAACCGAGGCGGACATTATGACGGTTTCCCATCATCACGGCGATCACGATCATGTGGGTGATTTTGCCGGCTTTATTGTTGACGGACCGGGGGAATATGAAGTCGGCGGAGTGACAATCTTCGGGGTGGCCACTTTCCACGATGACAAGAACGGGGCGGAGCGGGGAGTTAATATGGTTTACAATTTGGTGATTGACGGGGTGAAAGTCTGCCACCTTGGTGACCTGGGCCATAAGTTAACGGATGCGCAGCTGGAGAAAATTGGCAATGTTGACGTTCTTCTAATTCCTGTCGGCGGGTTCTACACGATTGACGCCAAAACCGCCGCGGCGGTGGTGGCCCAACTGGAGCCAAGAATTGTTATTCCCATGCACTATCTGCCTGCCGGCAAACCGGTTAAGCTTGACAAACTCGCTCCCGTGACGGATTTCCTGAAGGAAATGGGAGCGGAGACGGTCCAACCGCAGTCAAAATTGGTTACTTCCAAAGATAAACTGCCCGAAACAACGACAGTCGTCGTTCTAAAATAAAATGGCTGAAGCAAAGGTTCCACCGCATAGTTCCGAGGCGGAGCAGTCCGTTTTGGGCGCGATTTTGATTGACAAAAATGCCATCGTGGAAGTGGCGGGATTTTTGCGTCCCGAGCATTTTTACGAGGACAAGCATGGGCAGATTTACGCGGCGATGTTAGCCCTTTATGAAGAACGCCGGCCGATTGATCTTCTCACTCTCACAGAAAAGTTAAAGGCGAACAAAAAATACAAGGATGTCGGTAGCTCAACATATTTAACGCAGCTAACCGGCGTGGTGCCCACCTCCGCCCACGTCGAAGATTATGGCAAAATGGTCATGGAGCTGTGCGCTAAGCGCTCCTTAATCAGCGCCGCTTCCGTCATTGCCGAGTTGTCCTTTGACGCGACTAAAAACCTTAAAGAAGTGTTGGACCAGGCGGAAAGCCAAGTTTTCAACATTTCCCAGGAAAACCTGACCCGCAATTTTATTCCCATGAAGGACATTTTGGCCCAAAGTTTTGACCGGCTTGACGAAATTCAGCGGCGCGGTTCGGGACTGCGCGGCGTGCCCTCCGGGTTTAAAGATCTGGACAATGTTCTGGCCGGGTTCCAGGAGTCCAATCTAATTATTATGGCTGGCCGCCCCGGCACCGGGAAAACCGCTTTTCTCCTTAATCTGGCCAGTTATGTGGCCACCAAAGAAAAATTGCCAGTGGGGATGTTTTCTTTGGAAATGAGCGCCGAAGAGTTGGGCGATCGGTTGCTGGTGATGCAGGCAGGGATTGACTCCTGGAAATTAAAAACCGGCAAACTGGAGGATGAGGACTTGGACAAGTTACAGGATGCCATGGGGGTGTTGGCGGAGGCGCCGATCTACATTGACGACACGCCGGGTCTCTCGGTGATGGAAATGCGCACCAAGGCCCGCCGGCTGCAGTTGGAAAAAGGGCTGAAAATGATTCTGGTGGACTATTTGCAGCTAATGGATTCCGGCCGGCACTACGACAACCGGGTTCAAGAAGTCTCCATCGTTTCCCAGGCTCTCAAAAACCTGGCCCGGGAACTAAAAGTCCCAGTGATTGCCGCTTCGCAACTTAATCGGGCGGTGGAGGCGCGAGGGACAAAGAAGCCGCAATTGTCCGATCTTCGGGAGTCGGGCAGCATCGAACAGGATGCCGATCTGGTGCTTTTTCTTTATCGGCCGGAGGAAAATAAGGATTTGGCGCCGGGAGACAAAGTGCCGATGAAACTCTCCATTGACAAAAACCGGGCGGGGCCGCTTCGCGAGTTCGACTTCATGTTCAACGGCTCCCTAATGCAATTTCGCATGATGGCAAAGAGTTAGATTGGTTCAATGCGCTTGATGTCAGTGATTTTGTCGACTGACTTGTCAAAAGATACAAGGTCTTTTATATTGTTCTCCAGCGCATAAGCGGCCAGGTAGGCATCGATATAGTCGATGTTGGATTGCCGGTAATAAGCCAGGGCTCGGGAGATGACCGGGCGGTTGACGATAAAATTTTTAACCTCGATTAGGGCCTGAACCTTTTCGATAATAACTTGCTTGTCCAAGCTATAGTACGAAGATAAAACCCAAACAATTTCAGCGATAGTGACATCGGTGAGAACGAATTGGCTTTCATCGCTAAGATATTTTTTTATTTTCTGTGCCAAAGTGGGGGATTCTGCCACCAGGAAACGAATGATAACATTAGCGTCAATAACTTTTGGCATATCGGGAAGAGACCAATTTCTTAGCTGTTTTGTCCATCGTCCGAATGTCGAATTTTTTAGCGGTTTTAACTGATCCGCCAAGATCAAAAAAGCTTGCCGCTTTTTTAAGAAGAATTCCACCAGGCACGGATGAGAAAGATATTTTTTGCCGTGCTGTCAATTGCAGCTCTTCCCGTAAGTATGCCGGAATTGTAACCTGGCCTTTTGATGTTAGAGTGGTGACCGTCGTCATATGTAATACTACTTTACAGTAAGTATTACGTTTTGTCAAGAGGTAAGACAGTCTAATGGCGAAGGGTTAAGTGGCGCGGGAGGGAGTCGAACCCTCATGAGCATTACACCCACTAGTTTTTGAGACTAGCCTGTATACCATTCCAGCACCGCGCCTCGTTTGTGTTCGCTCGTATTATATAATAAGCCCCATGGAGATTAAAACTAAGTGGGATTTGCGGCCGCTTCGGGGCAAGGACAGTTCCAAACGAGCGCAACGATTCATTAAGAAGTGGCAACCCCGCGATGATTATTTATCTGACCCGGTGGTTTTGGCGCAAGCGCTGTCTGACTATGAAGACTTAATGCGCTATGAGGGCGCGGCCGCCTGGGACTACTACTATTTTATTTTGGCTAACTCGCTTGATCAAGCCGACCCAAAAATTAAAGCCGGACTAAACAAGGCCACCGAGCGAAAAAAACAATTGGAAAATGACCTGCGTTTCTTTGAGCTGCGCCTGGCCAAGGTCCAACCCAAAGCGCACGCGAAACTGGCGTCCCACAAACATTTTTTAGAGCGGCTTCTTGCTCAGGGAAAGCACCAACTATCAGAAGAAGGCGAAAGAATTATTAGTCTTAAGGAGACGACATCCTATGACAACTGGATGCAAATGACGCAGGAGTTTTTGGCAAAAGAAGAGCGCCACGGCAAAAACTTCTCGCAGATTTCTAGTCTGATAAATAGTCAAAACAAAAAGGTTCGCGACCAGGCGGCGGTGGATTTTAATGACATCCTTGAGAAAAATTTAGCGGTGGCAGAGCATGAATTAAATTCCGTTTTGCAAAACCGGCGGACCAACGACCAGTTGCGCGGCTTTGACCGCCCGGACGGGGAGCGGCTTTTGGCTGATGACATTAGCACCGCGGTGGTGGACAAACTGGTTGGCACGGTGGCGGCCCACAACGATCTGCCGGCAAAGTATTACCAGCTGAAAGCCAAGCTCTTCGGGGTTGACAAGCTGGCCTATCACGAGCGAAACGTCTCTTACGGAAATTTGGAGAAAAAATATTCTTTCGCCGAGGCGGCCGCCTTGGTTTGCGAAGTTTTTGCCAATCTGCATCCGGATTTTGCCAAAATCCTGGAGGGATTTTTAAAAAATGGCCAAATTGACGCTTTTCCGGCCAAGGGTAAACGGGGTGGGGCGGCCTGTTGGAATAGTTTAATCTCCCAACCAACCTACATTCTGTTAAATTTCACCGGCCAGTTGCGCGACGTGACCACTCTGGCCCACGAAGCGGGCCATGGAATTAATAATAAACTGATCAAGCGCCGGCAAACCGCTCTTGATTTTGAAACGCCGCCGTCCACGGCCGAGGTGGCCAGCACTTTCATGGAAGATTTTGTTTTGGAACGGCTGATGGGCGACGCCGATGATCAGCTTCGGCTGCAGCTGCTGCTGGCAAAACTGGATGACGATTTATCGGCCATTTTTCGCCAGGTGGCCTTCTACCGTTTCGAAACCGATCTGCATGCCGATTTTGCCAAGAAAGGTTATTTGCCAAGAGATGAGATTGGCAAGTTGTTTTTAAAACATATGGCTGCCTACATGGGCGATTATGTGGACCAGTCACCCGGGTCAGAAAACTGGTGGGTTTATGTTAATCACTTCCGATACTATTTTTATGTCTATTCCTATTCTTCTGGGCTGCTAATCTCTAAGTTTTTGCAAGGCAAGGTCCGCCAAGATCCGGAGTTTATCGAAAAAGTGATCGCCTTTTTGTCCGCCGGAACGTCCCGGGCGCCGCAGGATTTATTTTTGCGAATGGGGGCAGACATCACCGACAGCCAATTTTGGGAAGCGGGGATTGCCGAGTTTGAAAAGAATTTAAATGAGGCCTGGAGTTTAGCGCGGCAATTAGGTAAAATTTAACTATGATTAACGTCACCGACCTGCGGGCGGGAATTGTCTTTGAGGACCCTTCGACAGGCTCAGGGCATGGACCTTGGGTGGTGCTCAAATATGAGCATGTCAAAATGGGTCGGGGCACCGCCACGATTAAAGTGAAAATAAGAAATCTTCTTTCCGGCGCCACCATTGAAAAGGCTTTTATTAACGGTGCCCGGGTGCAGGACGTTAATCTGGAAAAGCGAAAGGCGCAATATTTATATCAAGACGCTTCCGGCTATGTGTTCATGGACCCGGTTTCCTATGAACAGTTCCCGGTCGACGGCAGTTTGGTGGGGGACTACGGCAAATTTTTAAAAGAGGGAACAGAAGTGGACCTGAAATTTTATAATGACAAAGCTATCTCCATCGCTTTACCCCTGAAAATGAAATTTATGGTGACTGATACCGAGCCGGGATTTAAGGGCAACAGTGTGACTAACATTTATAAAGAGGCCCAAATTGAAACGGGTGCCAAAATCAAAGTGCCGCTGTTTGTGGAAACCGGCCAGGAAGTCCTGGTGAACACCGAAACCGGCGATTACGTCGAGCGGGTTAAATAAGGGCCCACAGGAGAAAGGCGCCGGCAACGAGGGCTTGGGGGACCACACCCCAGGGGGCGGCCATTCGGGAGTTGAAACCGATGTCATGGAACCACTTCTGAACCTTATAGTTAATTTCACTGAAAACGAATTTGCGGTCGGTGAACATATGGGGCAACTCCAACCAGTCCGGCAGTTGGGCCGTGAACGCCCCTAGCAATATATAGACGGGGTTAAGGTCTTTATACCAGATGAAAAGCAGCACCAGGGAATAACCCAGCAGCACGTCTGCCACCGTCTGCCAAAAAATTTGGGCTTTAGTCTTGGTTTTGGCGGCGGTCATCGGATCCCAATGGGGGAGCTTGTCGCCCAGGAAATGGGAAACAAAGATAATCGGCAGGGCAATGACGGGGTTAGGGATTTTCGAGGCGATCGCGGCGCCAACGATGGCATGAGCGGTTGCGGTCATAAGTCCGAATAGTATATCATTAAATCCTGTGAATGACATCGCCGTCTTAAAAGTTCTCAAAATTGAGCCGTTTCGCAATTTGTGGCTGGCCCAGGTGATCTCCCAGATTTTTCTCCAGCTGCTTTTTTTCTCCCTGATGATCCGGGTTTATGAGCTAACCGGCAGCAACGCGGCCGTGGCGGTGGTGGTGCTCTTGGTGACCATTCCCAACGTCATCTTCGGGGCTCTGGCAGGGGTGCTGGTGGACCGATCGCAGCGCAAGGTGGTCATGTTTTTTGCCCATTTTCTTCGGGTGCTGGCCGTGCTGGCTTTTTTGATCTCCGCCGAAACTTTAAGCTGGCTTTATTTGTTGATCTTTTTAATTTCCACAATTACCCAATTTTTCTTCCCGGCCGAGGCGGCCACCATTCATGAGGTGGTCAAGGACAAAAAGATGTTACTGACGGCCAACAGCCTTTTTTCCTTGACATTTTTTAGTTCGGTGATCATCGGCAACGTGTTAGCTGGGCCGTTTTTGTCTCTGCTGGGAGACAAGATCACTTTTTTTATTGTGGCTTTAGCCTTTCTGGCGGCTTCTGCTTTCACCGCCCGACTGCCGGGCAATGCCATTCGGGAGTGGCTGGTTCGGCACTGGCAAGGGCAGTCACTTAAGCCCTCCTGGCTTAATTTTAAAACCTGGCGCCGGGGTTTGATCTTTGCCGATCTTATGGAGGGGCTGGACTATCTTTACAAAACCCCGGTTGTGCGTAAGGGCATCTTAATCATGGGCGTGTCCCAGGTGTCCATTGGCGTGTTAGGTGCCATTGCCCCGGGCTTTGCCGATAAGATTCTTGGCGTTGGCGCGGCTGGCGTGTCCCTGTTTATTATGGCCCCGGCAGCCCTGGGCATGATTGCCGGGGCAATGTTGGTGGGCCAATTTTTCCATCACCAATCCCGGGTGGCGGTGGTGCGCGCTGGCCTGTTTGTGGCCGGGGCCGTGGTGATCAGCTATAGTTTTGTTGACTTTTTACCAGCCACGTTAATCGCCAGCACGGCGATGTTGCTGATCTTGGGGGTGGCTAATGCTTTCCTGGACGTGCCAACTAACACCCTAATTCAAGAAAACACTCCAGAGGCGGTGCGCAGCCGGGTTTATGGTGTGATCTCCACCGTGGTGGGGATGGCCTCGCTTTTCCCGGTGATTTTGGCCGGGGCGATTGCCGATGTTTTTGGCGTTCGCCTGGTGATGCTGCTTTTGGGGTTAGTCCTCACCGGCTTTGCCGTGTATAATTATCGGCGATGGTCCCAATTGGCTTAACACTAGTAATTTCGTTTCTTGTTTTCACTTTTCTGGTGTGGAACCAGGCTAGAACGCGTGGTTTGGCCCAAGAGCAGGTGTTGGACACGCTGCTTTTGGCAACAATGCTGGGTCTAATTGCCGCCCGGGCCGGCTACATTTATCTTCATTGGGGGATTTTCTCGAACGACTTGTCCCGGTTAATTCTAGTTGTCAAATATCCCGGTTGGGAACTGCTGCCATTTGTGGCCGCGGCGGGGATAGCCACCATCCTTGCCTCAATTTCTTTTGGTCTTGATTGGCTGTTAATGTTGGATATCTTTGGTCTGGCCAGCTTCCCGGTTTTGGCACTGGGTTTTTTGGGAACACAAAACTACTCCCTGTCCGCGGTGGCGGCACTTTTAACGGTTCTAATGTTCTTTTTGGCCCGACAGCTGCGCCACAATGTGTTTTTGGCTGATTTCTCGCGCCGTTATGGCCTATTTATTCTTGGCTACTTGATTTTTCAATTATCATCCCTTTTAATGTGGTTGCCGGCAGCGGTGATTTTGATAATTCTGATTGCTCGCTATTGGCGGTTATTTAAGTTATTGCTTTATGCAATTCCCAAAAGATCTTTTAAGACAAATTAATAAGCATTTGGAAACAAGAAGGGAAGACTTGGAGAGTCACATGGCAAAACTGAAGAAGGAGGATCCTTTTGAGGACAAATCCCGACTGTTGGATCGGGCGGCGGAAGATTCCGATGCCCAGAATAAAGCGGGCCACGAACGAACAGAAGCCCTGCGCAAGCAATTAGATCTGATGCTGGTGCAAACCCGCAAGGCGATGACCAAGATTAAGGTCGGCAAATATGGCATCTGCGAGTCTTGCGGCAAAATGATTGACACGGATCGACTGGCGGCCATGCCAACGGCCACACTGTGTTTGACCTGTGAAAAGAAACGGGAGAAGTAATCTGCCTGTTTTTCTGTTTTCTTCCGCTGTCTCGAATTTTCAATTTGAAATTCGAAATTTGAACTAAATGTTTCAATCAATTCAAATTTTAAATTGTAAATTTCAAATTAATTATGGATATCAAGGTAATTTTTGAGGATGACTATTTGTTGGTTGTTGATAAGCCCTCGGGGTTGGTGGTCAACAAGTCGGAGACGGCGGCGGGGACGGAAACCATGGAAGATTGGGCCGCCGGCAAGTTTATTGTTCACCGGCTGGATAAAGACACCTCGGGCCTATTAATTATCGCTAAGACTCCGGTGGCGCTGGAAAATCTCCAGGCCCAGTTTAAAAGCCGGACGACTGTCAAGAAATATCTGGCGCTGGTTCATGGAAAAGTCAGCCCACAGCAGGGAAGCATCAATGCCCCGATTGCCCGAAGCCCGTTTAACCGAATGCATTTTGGGGTGTTTCCCGGTGGCCGTGAAGCCACGACGGATTACAAAACAATTTCAAATTTCAAATTTCAAATTTCAAATTTTTCATTGTTGGAATTAATCCCCCACACGGGTCGGACGCATCAAATTAGAGTCCACCTGAAATATCTCGGTTATCCCATTGTGGCTGACCCCATCTACGGCGGCCGGAAAAACCTTCAGGCGGACAAAAGGTTTTGCCCGCGCCTCTTTCTCCATGCCACCCATCTGGAAATTGCTCACCCCCAAACCGGCGAAATCCTAAAATTCGACAGCCCTCTTCCGGTCGATTTGCGAAAAGTTCTGGATGGGCTACAATAATCATTGATGACCGGGATATATTTTTTGGCGTTGGTGGTTTGTTTGGCGGCGGGGTTGGCCATTTTGGTCCGGCGGGCCAAACAGCCACTGGTGGTTTCCTATCTGGTGGCGGGAGCAATTTTGTCCCTCTTCGGGGTGGTTAACACCACTTTTCTTCAATCCGTCCAGCTGCTGCCGGACATTGGTTTAGCCTTTTTGCTGTTTTTGGTGGGAATGGAGTTGGACCTGAATGAATTTAAAAATCTTGGCCGCAGCATTCTCTTGGCGGCACTAGGGCAAGTGGCCGTCGGGGCAATTTTGATGACCTTGGTATTTGGCAACCCGGTGGTGGGCATTGCTGTTTCTTTCTCCAGCACCATTTTGGTAGTGAAATTGCTTTTGGAAGGGCGGGACCTGGTCTCATTGCAAGGCAAGCTGGCCGTGGGCGTGCTTTTAACCGAAGACATGCTGGCCGTTATCTTACTCATGTTACTGGGACTAAGCGGCATTGGCGTCGGGTCGGTTTTGGTAGTTTTTCTTAAAGCGGCTCTTTTAATCTGGCTGGCCCTTTTTGCTGGTCGGCGGCTGTTACCGCGACTTTTTCGCGTTGCCGCCGACAATTCGGAACTGCTTTTCCTAACCGCCATCGGCTGGTGTTTGCTTTTTGTCTCCTTAGCACTTTTTCTGGGGATCTCGCTGGCCATTGGGGCTTTTTTGGCCGGGGTCTGCCTGGCCCAGTCGGTTTATCGCACCCAGGTTTCCAGCCGGATCAAGCCCCTGCGGGATTTCTTCGTGATGATTTTCTTTATTGACTTGGGAGCGGGTTTGTCCCTGTCCGCCCTGGCCGGCGCCGCCTGGTTGGTGCTGGCCCTGATTATTTATGCAGTGGTTCTTAAACCAACGATTTTTTATTTTATCTTTATTGTTCAGCGTTTTCGAGCCCACACCGCTTTTCGGGCGGCGGTGCTGATGTCTTCCATCTCCGAATTTTCTCTGATCACTGTTTATTTGGCTCAGCGCTCGGGCATTATCCCCGCGGCCTTGGTGGCGCCGGTGGTTTTGGCGACCATTTTGTCTTTTGTTTTCTCCTCGCTTTTAATCACTCACAGCCACGTCCTCTACGGTCGGCTGCGGTCAGTCCTTAAACGGGCGGAACGCAAAAACCTATTGAGCCTGGACTTTGTCCCGGCGGAAAAAACTTTTTCTGACCACGCGATCCTGATTGGCTGCCACCGCAGCGGCCAGATTGTTTTGGCCCGGCTGCGCAAGACCTTCGGCGAAAATCTTTTGGTGCTGGATTTCAACCCGGACGTGATTGAAGAGTTAAAAAATCACTATGTGGCCTGTGTCTATGGGGACATTGCCGATGTGGAGATTCAGGAGCGGTTAAATTTAAAGGAAGCAAAATTAATCGTGTCCACTGTCCGGGACTTAGAAGATAATCTGGCCCTTTTGGACGGAGTGGAGAAGGCTCAGTCAAAAGCAGTGGTGATTATCACTGCCGCCGATGCCGCCGAAGCGGTGACGCTTTACCAGCGGGGCGCCCATCATGTGTCTTTACCGCTGGCCTTGGAGGGGGTCAGTATCAGCCGATTAATTTATGATTACCAGGATAATCTTTCGGAATTGGCCAAAGATCGGGAAAGAAAGTTAGGAGAACTGAAACGTGAAGTTCATCGCCCATAACGATCCATTTATTTGTGAACATTGTCACAAGCAGGTGGCGCCGATTATGTATGGTGGCAGCTACCGCAACCACTGCCCGTTTTGTTTGTGGAGCAAACACGTTGACGGCCCCGTTCCAGGCGACCGGTCTAATCCCTGCCAGGGTCTAATGGAACCCATCGCCGTGGCCACCCGGCGCACTGGGGAATATGTTTTAACCCATAAGTGTTGCAAATGCGGTTTTGAGAGATATAATCGTGTTGCAGCAGATGATAGTGAAGAAGAATTAGTAAAACTTTCGGGGTTACCGATAAAATGAATGGGAGGTGATTTTTAGTGGATGGACGTAACATTGCAATCGTTGTCTCCGGGATAGGTTTAATCTCGGTGCTAGGTTATGTTCTCGGGGATCATATACGTAGGGGAATTGAGGGTTATAGAATTTGCGTGGAGATCTTGAAAGCCCGTGGTGGGAAAGTAGAAAATAACGGGGCTACAGCCAGTAATAAAGAGAAAGAAGTTTAATTTTTCTGCCCTGAGGAGGTGAGATTATGCCATTAAGCTTTAGGTGAGAGATTATTGATCCAGATAAAAAAGGGGAAGTTCATAATAGATTAAATATAACTATTACCGACAAGCAAAGAATCATTGGAGAGGCAACTAGCGAGGAAGATACGTTGGAAGTAAGAGATCAAAGCGGAGTCGTCTATCAAACAATCAGGTTGGCAACGATCAAGGGGAGTGACGGTGGCAGCGTGCGAGTTGAAGATGGTGACGTTATCAAAGATGGTGTGAGACGAGTGAGCACATACATTGGTGCTCACGAACGAGTGTCAGTTATGAGCTCACATTGTGGTGTCCAGGTTATCATTCAAGGAGCAAAGTGGGTTGGTAATGATGAAGAGTTTTAAGTTTGAAGTTGTTGCCCAGGATAAAAAGGCGCGGGTAGGGAAACTGATGAGCCCACATGGAGCGGTGGAGACGCCGGCGTTTTTGCCGGTGGCCACCCAAGCGAGCGTTAAGGCGCTGGACACCCGGGATCTCCATGAAGCCGGGGTGGGAATGATCCTTTCTAACACCTACCACCTCTATCTTCGTCCCGGAGCGGACACGATTGCCAAGTTGGGTGGACTGCACAAATTCATGGGCTGGGACGGCCCGATTCTCACTGACTCCGGCGGTTTTCAGGTTTTTTCCCTGGGTTTTGGCATTGAACATGAAGTGGGGAAGATGACGAAGTTATTTTCCGGCGAAATTTCCGGAGGGTTGAACCCCGGTGGCGACCAGGGTTCAACCCTTGCGGTTCGGACCAAGCTGTGCAAGGTGGAGGAAGAAGGGCCGACATTTCAGTCACACCTGGACGGATCGGTCCATTTTTTCCCCCCCGAAAAAAGCGTGGCCACGCAAATTAAGCTGGGCGCGGATTTTATCGTGGCTTTGGACGAGTGCACCTCACCGCTTCATGATTATGACTACACAAAAGTTTCTATGGAGCGCTCCCACCGATGGGAGATGCGATCCCTCTTGGCCGCTCGGGATAAGAATATGTTCGGGGTCATTCAGGGTGGTCCGTTTAAAGATTTAAGAGTGGCCTCAGCAAAATTTGTCAGCGAGGGTGATTTTTTTGGGGTGGGGATTGGCGGGGCGCTGGTGAATAAAAAAATAATGCGTGAGATTTTGGACTGGATCGGCCCGCACCTGGATCCGGCTAAACCGCGGCATCTATTAGGCATTGGCGCCATTGATGATATTTTTGAAGCGGTGGAGCGGGGGGTGGACATCTTTGATTGCGTCACGCCCACCCGACTGGCCCGAGCGGGACTGTTGCTGCCAAACATTGACGTGACTAAGGCGGTTTATAAAGATGATCCGAAGTTTGCCTATCTTCATCATTTGTTCCGGGCGCGGGAACTGCTGGCTTATCGTCTGGCCACCATCCACAACGTTAAGTTTATGATGAACCTGATGGCCGACATCCGCCAATCGATTATGGAAAAACGATTTGCAAAATTAAAACAAAAATGGGTAAAATAAGATATGGCGGGTTACGGAGATTTTTATAATAAAAACAAGAAAAAATTGTCCAAAGAGGAGTTGGCGCGTAAGGCAGCTCGGGTTCCTTCTTCCTCCTGGTCCGCGCCTGCCCCCCAGGTTATTAAGAAAGGGAAGAAGGATGAGAAAACGTCGTGGTAGCAATCTTTTGTCGCTTCTGGCGCTGATTCCGATATTCTTGGCGGCAGCTGGCTTGTTGGTTTTATATCAAGGCAGCCGATTTGACCGTTTTGACCGGTTTAACGTGGTGTTTGTCGGGTCGCCGGTCAAACTGGTTTCTGTGAACGTGGCGGCAAAAAACATTGATATTATCTCCTTTCCGAATGATCTCTATATTCCCCAATTGGCTCATGGTTATGGACCGTTTGAGGTGGGGAAAATTTACGCGGTCGGCCAATTGGACCGTCGGGGAGGGGAAACGGTGGCGGCCACCGTGTCTGACTATCTCGGGGTGCCGGTGGATGGTTATGTTTTGGGCAATGATGCCCTTAGAGCCAGTCCCTCGGATCTAAACCTCATGGACCGGGCCAGGGTGCTGCTGGCAATGTTCACCACCCGGGCAGACAAAGTCAACGTTGTTAATCTGGCCAGCCTTGCTAGCCCGCTGGTTTTGGTTGACGGATCACAGGCAACCTCAATTGACCAGGACGCTCTGGATAACGCCCTCTCCGGACTGTTTGTTGAGGATCGGATTCGAACAGAAAACCTGCGGGTAGCAGTAATTAACTCCACTAATGTCACCGGCCTGGGAAACCGCGCTGCCCGGTTGCTTTCTAACATTGGGGTGTCAGTGGTGAGCGTGGACAATTCCGACATTGCCCTGCCCGGTTGCCAGCTTCTGGTGGACCCCAAACAAAAAAACACAGTCACAGTTAATCGTATCGCGGCGATTTTTCATTGCCAAATTATGTCTAAGGGCGCGGGTCGGGCGGACGTGGTGCTAACCTTAGGGGAAGATTATGCTAGCAATTTTTAGTTTTATCCTGATTCTTTCTGCCCTCTGGGCGGCCTGGTCACTGCGGGACCTAAAGGCCCCGGAAAATTTTGTGCCCCGATTTGAGAAAAAAGTTCGCCGGACGCTTTCGGGGGTTATTCACCTTCCGTCTCCTCATCGTCGTGCAAATGGCTAGCCGGTGATTCGTCATCGGACTCTTCATCGGCTTCCGGTTTAGCCGGTTCATGTTCGGGAGTGGTTTCTTCCCGGACAAAGGTGAAATAGTCAGTGCCGGAAGCGGAGAATGACGGCGTGTTGGCAAAGCGTTTTGCCCGGGTAAGTTCGCGCAGGAAAACGACCACGGTGTTTTTTGAGGCCGATTTAATCAGACCGTCATAGGTGTTGCCACCCTTAATCAAAAGGGAGAGCCGGTGACCCAAATCGTCGGGGAGGGCGCCGACGTAGTTATTGTTCTCATCGCACACCGCCACCGTGTGGCGTCGGGGGGCAAGTTTGATTTTGTCACCATAGTCGAGCTTCAAAAGAGAAGTCGTCGGAGCAACATTGACTAGGTTGACCAATTTTGTTTTCCCCGGTTCCTCCAAAAAATTATTCCGCTGCGGTTTGGAAATAATTGGCGATGGGGCAGTTTTATTTCCGGCCTTGCTTATCATTGCCCGGGCCAGGTTTTTCTGGGCAATCGGATCATATCGGCTTAGCCGAAGAACTTTTTGAAAAATGGCAATCGCCTGTTTTTTGTCGCCTAATTCCAGATAAGCCTTACCAAGGCGGTTGAGGCAATCAACGTCTCTGGGGTTTTGTGTGAGGAGTTTTTTGTTGAGGAGGCAAGCTTTATGCCAATCGCAGGAGAGAGCAGCAGAGATGGCAAGATTGATGTCGTTGGTATCCGGCATTGAGGTTAGAGTCTAGCAGGAGTAAAATAAAAAAACAAGATGAGCGGACACTCGAAATGGTCAACGATTAAACGGCAAAAAGGCACTGCCGACGCCAAACGGGGCGCCGTTTTTACAAAATTAGGTAATGCGATCACCATTGCTGTTCGCCAGGGAGCAGGAGTGGAAAATGCTGTTGCCCGGGCCAAAGCAGCGGACATGCCCAAGGACAACATTCAGCGTGCCATTGACCGGGGCAAAGGGACCGGTGGCGGACCGGCTTTGGAGCACGCCGTTTATGAAGGCTTTGGCCCATTTGGGGTGGCGGTGATGGTGGAAGTTATCACCGATAATAAAAATCGAACGGCTAGCGAACTTCGCAGTTTATTTGAAAAACATGGCGGCAGTTTGGGGACGCCGGGCTGTGTGGCCTATATGTTTAGTCGAGTGGGGGAGATTGAGGGGGGGACCTTGGAGAAGGCAGTGGAGGTGGGCGCTTTAGATTTTGAAGACGGGATTATTTATACAAATCCAGAGGATTTGCATAAAATCAGCCAAACTTTAAACCTGACCGGGAATCTGGTGTTCCGGCCTAATAAAGAGACGATGGTCACCTTGACTGGTCCCGCCCAGGAAGGAAAAGTCCACGAATTTCTCAGTGCCATTGACGATCTCGACGATGTCCAAAATGTTTACGAGAATATAAACTGATATGGAAAGCGCTAGGAAAAAAGAGACAAGAGGATATGGTTTTTATGTTAGATCTCTCGGTGAAGGACCGCGACAGACAGAGAGAAGCTGGGCCCAGGAAAAACCAAAAGCAGAATGTGAATTGCGACCATGTGATACATGCGGAGAAAAAATAATGGTGCCGGTTAGGATTTTTGCCAATGGCCATTGGGTCAAGGTTACCGGTCGGGTGACATGCGAAAAATGTGGAGGTAAAGTAGCTGATTAAGTATGTTAATTTTAGGCATTGATCCGGGAACGGCTCGATTAGGCTACGGCTTAATCGAAGTCAAAAGTCAAAAGTCAAAAGTCAAGAATAATGTCAAATTTGTTGACGCCGGGTGTCTGGAAACGGTTTTAGAAACAGCGATGCCCGAGCGGCTTTTATACCTGCAAACGGAAATCGGCAAGATTTTAGCCAAACGTAAGCCCGATGTTTTAGCTATTGAGCGGCTTTTTTTTGGCATCAACGCCAAGACGGCCATTGCCGTTGGCCAGGCGAGGGGAGTGGTGTTGGCAGAGTCGGCCCGCTACCATGTGCCCGTCTTTGAATACCAGGGCCTGTCGGTGAAATTTGCTCTCACCGGTTTTGGCCGGGCCAAGAAAAAAGAAATTCAGGAAAGTGTGCGAAAATATCTTGGGATGAAAAAAATCATCAAACCCGATGATGCCGCTGACGGCCTAGCCATCGCCATCACACACTATATCAAGACTAATTCAAAAGTCAAAATTTAAAAGTTAAAAGTCCAAGTTTAAATTTTTAATTTTAAATTAGATGTCCAAGCGTCAGAAGTTTGTCATCGCCACCTTGGTTCTTCTTGCGGGAATTATTGTTTCCCGGGCGGGGTTGGGCAGTTTTCTTCAGTGGCGCTTCCGGGTGGTGATCTTTGCCGCAGCTTCACTGGTGGCCAGCATCCTTGCCCTGCACGATCAGGACTTTAACGGGATTGAATGGTTGACCCTGCCGATTTTGCCGGCGATGTTTTCCCTGGGGTCACTTTTGGTGTTGCCGCTCTTGCCGACAATTATCGGCAGCGGCGATTCCGGCCAGTTGTTGGCCATGGCCCTGCGGCTGGCTTTTTTGGGGGTATTTGTGGTGGGGTATTACGCGGCGCTGCTGACAGCCAACATCTATAACATCGCGGCAATTCGCACCATCCAACTGCTGCGGGTGGCTCATTCCATTGGTTTCCTTGTCACGGTGGCCGCCGGGCTGCTGCTGTTTATTGTCGTTTCCTCTTTGCACCTGCCAAGTTTTTACAATTTTCTTTTAGTTTTTATTATCTCTTTGCCGTTGTCCTTTCAGGCAATTTGGAGTGTCAACCTAGAGGAGAGGATCAGTGGGCAAGTGCGAAACTACTCGCTGGCCGCCGCCGTGATTTTGGGAGAAATCGCCTGGATTTTGTCTTTTTGGCCGGTCACCGTCTCTATCTTTGCGCTTTTTCTCACCGGCATCTTCTACGAGCTGGTGGGCATCATCCAGTTTGAAATTGGTGAGAAATTGAACCAGCGAATCGCCAACGAATTTATTATTGTCGCCATAATTTTATTTCTTCTAACTTTAATAACGACCCAATGGGGGGTGTAGGGAAGTGGGAGAAAACTGCAAGCCCATAGTTTAAGCTCATAGTTTGGGGATAGTTTTTCACGAATATCAAACTATATCATCCCACCAGCCGGTGGAGTCATAAAAAACCCGAAAACCCAGCTTCACTTCTAAAGTCATAGGGCCTTGCTACGCTCCAAAATGGGAGTTATGTATTAATTAGATAATAAATATTCCGCGCTCGAAATTTATTATTTGGATTGATGTTACGCTCCAAAATAGAGTAGGGCTTGGAACCCTCTCTCAAAATATTAATGCATTGTTTTACTAATGCTCGTTGATTAATTAGTTAATTAATTGTTATTTATCCCCGAAGAACACCGAGGGCTTGAGACCATTATCGTTACCATTCTCTCTCAAGCTCGAGGTCCCCCAAATATGGTTGCTTATTGACACCCTGGCAGTCGGGAGGATAGAATTGATTATGTCGTAAATTGTATCTTTAACGACGCTAGGCAGCCTATTAGGGAGAAGGAGGCGTTTTTAGGGCTTTCGTCATAAATGGACGTTAATTGTTTTATGATTTGACTGCGGGGAGAGAATGTTATCTTAACTGTCACCCAGTCAGTTAGATACGACTTATTGCCTACTATAGGTTAAAGATGGGGCAATCACTTAATAAGCAAATCACCGATTTTCTGGAATATTGCGAACTAGACCGCAATTTAAGTCCGCTCACGGTCAAAATGTACGGCTATTATCTCGCCACTTTTGCCGGCTGGTTGGGTGACCGGGCCATCACCGAGGACACGATCCGGGAGTATCGCTTATATTTAAGCCGCTATGTGAACCCGGTTAAGGGGCCGCTGGCTAAGTCTACCCAAGGCTATTTTCTAATTGCCATCAGGGCGATGCTGCGGTTTTTGAATAAGAAAGGCATTAAAACCCTGGCGCCGGACCAAATTGAACTGGGCAAAAATCGGGACCGGCAAATTAAATTCCTGGCCCATGAGCAGCTGGAACGTTTAATTGCCGCCCCGGACACTTCAAAAGACGAAGGCTTGCGTGATCGAGCTATTTTGGAATTATTGTTTTCGACAGGACTGCGGGTGGCGGAACTGGTGAAACTGGACCGGGACAAAATTAATCTGGAGACCCGGGAATTTGGCATCATCGGCAAAGGCGGCCGCGGCCGGGTGGTGTTTATCTCCACCCGGGCAAAAGACGCCCTTTCTAGGTACCTTACAACGCGCCTTGATCAGGCTCGACCGCTTTTTATTCGCTATAGTGGCAAGATGGATGAAAATAGGCGTCTTTCCGCCCGCAGTGTTGAACGGATGGTGACAAAATATGTTAAGAAAGCCCGCCTGCCGGTTGCCGCCACACCACATACGATCCGGCATTCGACGGCTACGGATTTACTTATGAACGGGGCTGATCTTCGGTCAGTTCAGGAGATTCTCGGTCATAAGAACGTGGCCACGACGCAAATATATACTCATGTAACCAACGCCCATCTCCGGGAGATATTCGAGAAATATCACAGTAAGTAAATAATTCTTATCTTGTTTCGTAGGAGAGGGTTACGTCGATGGTGATTTCGGCGGAGCCGGGTTCGATTTGTGTCGGCACGGGGGGAGTCGCGGCATCGGTTTTAATGGCGCCGGCGGCATAAAGCGGTCGGATTGGGTTTGGTTGGTTCTCAGAAACGCCGACGATTCGACCTAAACTAATTCCCGCATCGGCCGCAATTTCCGCCGCTTTGGCTTTGGCCTGGTCAATGGCTATTTTACGGGCCTGGGATTGTAGCTTTGTTTGGGTCGCGTCGTCTAATGTAAAGGCAAGCCCCCCGACCTGATTAGCGCCGTCGGCAGTGGCGGTGTCGATAATTTGGTTAATTTTATTAAAATCACGAACTTTAACGGTCAAATTAACGGTGGCGCTGTAGCCGGTGATTCTTTGATTGGGACTATAGTTTGGCTGAAGACTATAGGCCGTTGTTTGGATATCCGACTCCCCTATCCCCAACTTCTTAATGTCGTCAGAAATTTTTTTGATAATTTGGTTAGCTTGATTTTGCACGTCCGTCACGTTGGCGGCACTGGCAGTGAATCCTAAATTGACCTGGGCCGTGTCCGGCGCCGCTGTCACTTTCCCTTCCCCCGTCACGGTGAAGAGATCATTTTTGGTGGTGGTGATCTGATTTACTGATAACGGAAAACCCGGCCCAAATCTTGAATAGAAAAAGAGGAAAATAAAAAAAAGTAAAATTGCCCCAACAAAAGATTTCATAAAAATATTATGCCACTATTTTTCTAAGGTGGCAACGGCGGCGAGGTGGTCGTCTTTCTCCGAGAAGCGCATTAAGATTACTCCTTGGGTGGCGCGGGATAAAATCGGAATGCTGGAGAGTGGCAGTTTAATAACAATCCCTTTAGCACTGGTGAGAATAATCTGGTCCACTTGGTTGCCAACAGCTCGGGCAGTGACGAGGGTGCCGGTTTTGGCGGTTAGTTGCATAGCTTTGACTCCTTGTCCGCCGCGCTTTTGTCGGGGGAAGTTAGTAACCTGTGTTTGCTTGCCAATTCCCTTCTGGGAAACCGTAAGAATATTTTGTCCCTGGCCAACCACTTCCATACCGACGACGAAATCGTTTTTGGCCAGTTTAATGCCCCGGACGCCGATGGTGTCCCGGCCTTGCGATCGGGCCTCTTTTTCCGAAAACCGGATGGACTTCCCCTGGTTAGTTACTAAAAGAATATCATCAGTCCCGGCAGTTAACCGCGCCCAAACTAATTCATCACCCGTTTCTAGCTTAATGGCTGTCAAGCCGTTTCTGCGGATGTTAGCAAAGTCGGCAATGGCGGTTTTTTTAACCGTGCCGTTTCTGGTCGCCAAAAAGATAAATTGATTACTTACCTGCTCACCTGCTTTCTTACTTTCATACGCCAGGACTGATTGGACACTTTCCCCTTGGTCCACGTTAATGATGTTAACAATCGCCTGGCCTTTGGCGGTGCGACTGCCTTCCGGCAGTTCATAAACTTTTGTCTGATAAACTTTGCCGCGGTTGGTGAAGAAAAGAATGTTGTCGTGGGCACTGGCGGAGGTGAGATGTTCAATTTCATCCTCCTCTTTAGTGGTCATTCCCGTCACTCCTTTGCCGCCGCGGCCCTGAGCCCGGTAGGCACTGGGACTAAGCCGTTTGACATAACCGGTTTTGGTGACGGTGACGACCATCGACTCGTTAGGGATCAGATCCTCATCGGAAAATTCCCCGACCTTGCCCTTGATCACCTTAGTCCGGCGGGGGTCTTCAAACCGTTCTTTAACTTTTAGAAGTTCGTCTTTAACCACTTTCATAATTTTTTCCGGGTGGGCCAGCAAGTCTTCCAAGTAGGCAATCGTCTCCCGGACCATCGCCAACTCATCCTCAATTTTTTGCCGTTCCAGGGCGGCCAGTCGGCGCAGCTGCATATCCAAAATGGCGGTGGCCTGGATGTCCGTTAACTTAAACCGGTCCATCAGTTTAATTTTCGCGGCATCGGCGGACTCGGCTTTTTTAATGATGGCAATCACTTCGTCAATGTGGTCCACGGCGATCTTTAGCCCTTCCAGAATGTGGGCCCGGGCGGTGGCCTCCCGCAGTTCAAACTGGCTGCGCCGGGTGATGACACTCCGGCGGTGTTTGAGGTATTCCGACAAAATCATTTTTAGGGTTAAAGTCTGCGGGGTGTTGTCCACCAGCGCCACCATGTTCACCGGAAAGGAAGTTTGCAGCTCGGTGTGTTTAAACAGGTTGTTTAACACGGCCTGCGGCCGGGCGTCGCGTTTTAATTCGATGTAAACCCGCACTCCCCGGCGGTCCGATTCGTCGCGCAAATCGGCGATGCCTTCAATCTTTTTTTCTTTGACCAGGTCGGCAATCCGGGCCACCAAATCCGCTTTGTTAATTTGGTATGGCATTTCGGAAACAATAATGGCAGACTTTCCGTTGGCTTGTTCCTCAATTTCCGTCTTAGCCCGAATGACAATCTTTCCCTTGCCGGTGGCGTAGGCGGCCAAAACCTCCTGGTGATCATAGATAATTCCCCCGGTGGGAAAGTCCGGCCCCTTGATGATTTCCGCCAGCTGTTCGACGCTGACGTTATCTTCACCTTTATCAATCAAGAGGCAAATGGCATCGACTACCTCGGCTAAATTATGCGGCGGGATTTTAGTGGCCATCCCCACGGCAATTCCTTCAGCGCCCATCAAAAGAAGATTGGGCAGCAAGGCCGGAAGAGAACTAGGTTCAGTATCAGTGTTGGAATAGTTAGGAACAAAATCAACCGTCTCTTTGTCGATATCCAGGAGCATACTATCGGCAATGGCGGCCATTCTCGATTCGGTGTAGCGGTAGTGAGCTGGCGGGTCGCCATCCATTGAGCCGAAGTTTCCTTGACCATCAATTAATGGGTAACGCAGAGAGAAATCCTGGGCCATCCGAACAAGAGCGTCGTACACGGGGACATCACCATGGGGGTGATAAGTTTTTAGAACTTCCCCAATGACCGCAGCACATTTGGCATGCTTAGCAGTGTGGTGCAGTCCCATTTTGTGCATCGCGTAAATGATGCGCCGGTGCACCGGTTTTAGCCCGTCGCGAACGTCCGGCAGGGCCCGGGCGGTGATCACCGACATTGCATAGTCGATGTAGGCGGACTCCATCGCGCCGGAGATTTCCGTGGGCAAAACCTTCCCAATTTCCATGCCTAAATTGTACTATGTTTTTGGAGGAAATTAAAGAGGTAAATGGCCAAATTCGAGGCTAAATTTTTCCAGTTTTTTAATGCGGGACGTGTGGTCGCCCACTTGTCCGGAGATTTCCTCGAGTTTGGCCATCAATTGTTCTTGATTGTTGGCCATTTGTCCCGAAAGCCTCAACTCCGATTGTTTAATTTTTTCGCCAATGTGGTCTTCCATGTCGGCAGAATCGTCGCGAAGAAACTGGATATCATGTTTGATTCCGTTGACGGCCACAATCACATCTCCCAATGTTGCCGTCTTTTTAAGATTTTTCTTCATGCACTTACTCTACCCTATTAGAGTTTTTTGTCAATGGAAACAAAGAGGACAAAGCAGGTCAGACAAAACGAATAGATTCTAACAATAAATTTTTGGTTTTTTCAGTGCCAGTTTCTGCCCTATTTACTAAGACTTCGGTGGCTGTAAGAAGTCGCCTGGTTCGCCGCCGCACAACTTTCTTTTTGGAATCTTTTTGCATGGCAGCATTAAGGTCAATAAGTGAGCGTCTTGCGGCGATTACTCTGTCATCTGACACTATTTTTGCGAGACGAAGTTTTATTTCTTTACCTGCCATTTAGTTGACTATACTATGAGTCCTGCCAAAAGTAAAGCGACGATGTTAGCGACTTTGATCATGGGGTTGATCGCCGGGCCGGCGGTGTCTTTATACGGGTCCCCCACCGTGTCTCCAGTGACAGCGGCTTGGTGGGCCGGTGATTTCTTGCCGCCAAAATTGCCCGCCTCGATATATTTTTTGGCGTTGTCCCAGGCAGCGCCCCCGGTGGTCATGGAGATGGCGGCGAAAACTCCGGTGACAATTAGGCCGACCAAGAGCCCACCGAGGGCGACCGGGCCGAGCAAATAGGCCACGGCAATGGGCACCACAACCGGGATCAGTGCCGGAACAATCATCTCTTTAATGGCGGCGCTGGTGACAATGTCCACCGCCCGGCCATATTCCGGTTTAGCGGTGCCCTCCATAATTCCGGGTATTTCATGAAACTGTCGGCGAATTTCTCCAACGATTGTCCCCGCCGCTTTGCCCACCGATTCCAGAAGCAGGGCGGCAAAGAAATAGGTCATCGCTCCGCCTAAAAAAAGGCCAACAAGCACCTTTGGGTCGGATAGCGAGAAGGTTAGGGGGTTAGCTAGTGAGTAGGAAAGCCTGGAAGTAACTTCTTCTGAATAAGCGCCAAATAAAACCAAGGCCGCCAGGGCGGCACTGCCGATGGCGTAACCCTTGGTCACGGCTTTGGTAGTGTTGCCCACCGCGTCTAAAGCATCAGTCACTTCCCGTACTTTGGCCGGCAGTCCGGCCATCTCGGCAATGCCCCCGGCGTTATCAGTAATGGGACCGAAGGCATCGATGGCCACGATTATTCCTGTCAAGGACAACATGGCGGCGGCGGCAATGGCCACACCATATAAGTTAGCGAGTGAGTAAGCAAGTAAGATAGCAAGAGAGATGACAATAATGGGAGCGGCGGTGGATTTCATGGACACGGCCAGGCCGGCAATAATATTAGTGCCATGGCCGGACTCTGAGGCTTTGGCAATGCCGGCCACACTGGAGAATTTTTTGCTGGTGTAAAGTTCAGTAATCACCACCATCGCAGCAGTGACGCCGATGCCAATCAGGGAACACAGATAAAGATTTAAGGCCGGGTAAATATAGTTATTAGTCATAAGATAGGAAGTTAGCGGATAGAAGGCTAAGGAAGATAGAATCGCCGCCGTGATCAGGCCTTTATAGAGTGCACCCATAATGGAACGGTTCTTGCCCAGCCGGACAAAAAATGTGGCGACAACGGAAGCCACAATTGATAGGCCGCCGATTAGAAGCGGGTAAAGAGCTGCTTGGGGATAATGCGGCAAGACTAGGGTGCCCAGAATGATAGTGGCTACCATGGTAACGACGTAGGTTTCAAAAAGGTCGGCGGCCATCCCGGCACAATCGCCAACATTGTCCCCGACATTATCAGCAATCACTCCGGGATTTCTCGGATCGTCTTCCGGAATTCCTGCCTCGATTTTGCCCACCATGTCAGTGCCCACGTCCGCCGCTTTGGTAAAGATTCCCCCGCCGATCCGGGCGAAAATAGAAATTAAGGAAGCACCAAAACCTAAGGCAGCCAATCTTTCTCCGCCAGCTGGCGGATCTCCCGGTAACAGGAGAACAATAGTGACTGCTATTAGCGCCAGGCCAGCGACCATCAGTCCCGTCACTGCCCCGCCGGCAAAGCCGGTTTTTAATGCTTCGGCCAAACCCTTTTTGGCCGCTTCGGCGGTGCGGCTGTTGGCGCGCACTGACACGCTCATCCCGACAATACCGGACGTGGCGGACAAAACGGCCCCGATTAAAAAAGAGATTGCCGGAATTATTCCTAATAAAACTAATAAAACTAATAAAACTATTATCGCCACTGCGGCCACTACTAAATATTGTTTTTTCAAATAAGCATTAGCTCCCTCGGCGATGGCGGCGGCAATCGCTTGCATTTTTGGCGTGCCGGCGGGCAGAGCCAAAATCCGGCTCCCCTGCCACAGGGCATACAGAACCGCCAGTCCCCCGGCGACAAAAGGAAAATAGGTAAATAAACTAGTCATATATCTAAATTGGCCGTCTTGGCCCGGCTTTGGATAAAACGTTTGCGCGGCGGCACTTCATCCCCCATCAGCATGGTGAAGGTTTCATCGGCATGAGCCGCGTCGGCAATCGTGATTTGTTTGAGGATCCGATTGGCTGGGTTAAGAGTCGTCTCCCAAAGTTCCGCGGCATTCATTTCCCCCAGGCCCTTATAGCGCTGGACGTCAAGCTTGGCGCCCGCGCCATATTCGGCCACCGCCCTAGTTTTTTCTTCCTCGGTGTAGACATAACGACTGGCACCTTTGGCGGTGATTTTGTAAAGCGGCGGCAGAGCCACATAAACATAGCCAGCATCAACTAGTGGTCGCAGGTGGCGATAGAGGAAAGTGAGATAAAGACACATAATGTGCGCGCCGTCAACGTCGGCGTCAGCCATGATGATAATCCGGTGATAACGGAGTTTGTCGATATTAAACTGGTCAGAAATCCCCGCCCCGATGGCGATAATTAGGGACTTAAATTTGTCAGAATCCACAATCTGGTCAATCCTTGCCCGTTCAGTGTTAAGCACTTTGCCAAAAAGCGGCAGGATAGCCTGAAATTTGCGGTCTCTCCCCTGTTTGGCACTGCCGCCGGCGCTGTCCCCCTCAACGATAAATAGTTCGCTTTGGGCCGGGTCACGGGATTGGCAATCGGCCAGCTTTCCCGGCAAGGCGGAGCCTTCCAGAGCCCCTTTTCTAATCACCGCGTCCTTGGCCGCCCGGGCGGCCAGCCGGGCTTTAGCGGCCAGAAAAACTTTTTCCAAAATCGCCCGACCATCACGGGGATTTTCTTCAAAATAAGTATCCAGGGCTTCCTTAACAACTCCCGCCACGGCGGGATTAATTTCCGCGTTGTTTAATTTGGTCTTTGTCTGGCTTTCAAACTGCAGTTTGTCGGCCGCCATCTTCACATAGACTACGGCCGTTAGTCCCTCGCGAAGATCGTCACCGATAAAACTTTCTTGTCCTTCTTTAATGGCGCCGATCTTTTTGCCATAGTCATTAATCGATCGGGTCAAGGCCGACCGGAAACCGGCCACATGGGTGCCACCATCGGGGGTCTCAATGATGTTGACAAAACTTTCCAACCGTTCGCCAAAGTCATCGTTATACTGCATGGCCACCTCAATGCCCACCGGGGCCACGGTAGTTTCCACTTCCCGGCTGACGTAAAAAACGTCGGAGACAACCTGCTTGTTAACGTTTAAGTGAGCCACCAGGGCTTTAATTCCCCCCTCAAAATAGAAATTAAATTCCTCCCTGGTTCGCTCGTCTTTGAGATTAAACAATAAGCCCGGCACTAAATAAGCCCAATTTCGTAGTTCGTTTTTAATCAAGTTAAAATCCCACTCAATCGTGGAGAAAATTTCCTTGTCCGGCAGAAAAGTGGTTTTTGTGCCAGATTGTTGGCTTTTGCCAACCTCCTTAAGCAGCGTGTCAGGAATGCCTTTTTTGTAGCTCTGCCGGAAAAGTTTGCCTCCTTGCCCGACCTCCACGATCATCCAGGTGGACAGCGCGTTGGCGGCCGCGGCGCCGACACCGTGCAGTCCGCCGGATTTGGCATAGGCCTTAGCGTCAAATTTGCCGCCGGCGTGAAGTTTGGTCATCGCCAGCTCCACCCCCGACACTTTATATTTCGGATTGATGTCGGTCGGGATTCCCCGGCCGTGATCTTCAACGGTCAGCGAACCATCCTTATTAATGGTAACGAAGATCTTTTTGCCAAAGCCGACTAAGGCCTCATCAACGCTGTTGTCGACAATTTCTTTAAAGAGGTGGTGCAAGCCTTTCTCGTCGGTGGAGCCGATATACATTCCTGGTCGTTTGCGCACCGGTTCAAGGCCTTCCAGGACCTGAATGTTTTCGGCGGTGTAGTTAGATTTTGCCACGGCTTATTTTAGCAATTTAAGAAGAGATTTTCCAGGGCCAAACGGACATTGGTGTTGGCCAAAAGTTGTTTTTTGGCGGCCAATAGTTTTCTCGCCTGTCGATAAGGTTTGAGCGTCAATAACTGGTCAATTATTTTTAGCCCTTCCTGACGATCTTTGCCGGCGGCCCAGGCAAAACCTTCTTTAATGCTCCCCTGCTCCATCCAGAGGAGAACTTTTTTTAAGTCACTTAAGTTACCTAAGCCACTTAGGTTACTTAAGTTGGAAATCACTTGACAACGAGAAACGACAGTGGGAAGAAGCAGGTCTTCGTCGGGAGTGCACAGCACAATGAACACATTTTCCGGTGGTTCTTCTAGGGTTTTGAGCAGGGCATTTTGCGCTTCCTCGGTTAGTTTTTCTGCCTGAGAGATAATGGCGACCAACGGTTGATTGTTGGTTGGCCTGATAATTAATGCTTTCTTCAGCTGCCGGATCTGCTCGATGCCAATTGTCACTGCCTCCGGTTCAATAATAATTTTGTTAGGATTATCGGGGAAAAGATCTTTTATTTGTCCAACAATCAAAATACTATTAAGATAACTCATTGCGGCGGCAACTCGGTCCAAGTGTATTGGGTAACGGTCAACACGTTCCTGAATAAGGTGAGATATTTCGGTTCATAGGTCCAACTCCAGCCGGCAGCCCCTCCCGTGGGGGCGCGCCCGGGAGTGAGTGTGACAGAACCGGTGTTAATCAGTGAGCCGTAACCGGACAGTTGGCTGGTGACACTGCCGTTGTCGGCATTGTCATTAAAACTTCCTTTAAAAATATAGATACCCGATAGGTTTGTCACTGTGGAGTTAATCGACAGGTTGCTGATAGGATTATCTTGAAGGATAAACACGATGCCGGCAGTTTGGCTGGCATGATCCACGATGATATTTCCGGCCACCGTTAAGTTACCGTTGACAAAGACAATGGCATCTTTCCCGTTGGCACTGTGGGTGCCGATTGTTTGCGGTCCGTCGCCATAGCCCGGTGAGGGGTAAAAGATGATTTTATTGTTGTCGCTGCCGCCCAGAACCGAGGTTAACAGGCTGTCCAAGTTTGAACCGTAACAATAAAAGTCAATGCCGTGGCCCACGACGGTTCCGGTGCTGGGATTGGCGGTGCAGGCGCTGTTCAGATCACTTAGGGCCACCGCCGCATTGGTTAAAACGCTACCAAGGAGAGCATTATAAGTGATTTGATCGGTGGGCGCTTGGTTATTATAGTTTTGCAGATTATAGCCAGGGATTTGAGAACCGGCTTGAGAGATACCGCCGCTGCCATAATTAATCGTTCCCGAAGAGCCAACCACGCCAGCATCACCAATCGAGTTCCAAAAAGTCGGGCCGGTGACATTGTCGCACGCCACAGCCACTTGGGGGTTAACCGGGGTGTAGCCGCTTGGGGCCGAAAGGGTATAGGTGGTGTTGCCGGGGACAATGAGTGAATAACTATGCTGTCCGGTGGCGCTATAATTTCCCGGATTAGTGTTGATCGTGATTGCTGCCGGTGCATTCATGATCGAGCCGCTGATCGTTAGACCACCCCCGCCGATGATGCACGATTGTGAGAATGATTGACAGTATGCGTCGTAACACGTCTGACTGCCGGCACCGCAAGACGTGCCTCCCCCACAGGTGCCGCAGCTGCTGGAGACTGGCGAGGGCACAACGCCCGGCCCCGCTTCGGCAGCAAGGTCGGTGGCGGACAGTGCTCGGTTATAGAGCCGCACTTCATCAATAGCGCCGGAAAAACTGGTGCCGATTTGGTTGGTGCCGGTGCTGGAATTAATGGTCATTGCCGTGGAGACAGCCGCGTTGCTGTCCACATAGATTTTGCCGTTTGTTCCGTCCCAAACTCCGGCGACGTAATGCCAACTGCCGTCGGCCGCGGTGGCACTGGAGACGGCGGTAGCCGTGCCGTTGGAAACTACCGCCTTACCGGCGGAGTTAATATAAAGTAGATAGCCGTTAGAATTGTCCCAAGTGCTAAAGACTATTTGGTTCCCGGCTATTGGGTTTGTTTTCACCCAGGCACCAACGGTTTTGATGTTGCCGACATTGATAGAGGCAGTGTTGGGTATGCCGACATAAGCACCGGAGGAGAAGTTTCTAGCTTGGCCGATTCTTCCGTTGGTGGAGGACGAGCTGGGACTGGCGCAGGAATAAGTCTCTGGACCATTATATAAGGCTTGGACCTCACTTAGCGATAAGGCTTTGTTCCAAACACTAACTTCATCAAGTGAGCCGTTCCAGGGGTAGCCGATATTACTGCTACCGATATATAAGGTCCCATTCTTAATAATGTTGTCACTCATAGCTTTAGAATTATTGAGTTGACCGTCCAGATAAAGCCTCCAGGTGGTGCCGTCAAAAGTAGCCACTCCGAAGTGCCACTGCCCATCATTGGGGGAAGTGGTGGTTCCAACAGCATTCCCATAAGGGCCCACATAGAGATGGTTAGGACCAGTGCTAGCATCATTTCCCAGGCCAAAATATATAGATTGAGCACTGCTGGCCGTTCCATAGCTTGCAGCTATCGCATAACTGTTGGGACTAAGTGAAGTTGAGGTTTTAAACCATGTGGTGAGTGACATTGGGTTGTTTCCTGTTGGGAGGCTGCTGTCTGTTGCACGGATAGAATCAGTGCTGCCGTTGAAATTTCTGGCATTGCCAAGGCCGGGTTTACCGGCGATCACAGCAGGGTATATCGCGTTACATGATGGAGTCTCCCCCGCCCCGCCTCCGGTGCCGTTATATAAGGCCTGGATCTCGCTGGTGGAGAGGGCCCGGTTCCAGACGGCAGCTTCATCTATTGACCCCGAGAAGGCTGGGGCGCCTGCTCCTGCTCCACCAATTGTTAAGTTAACATTATTAAGAATGCTGCCAATGGTTCCAGCACTATAGTTTAGAACGGTCTTCGGTTGGCCATCCAAATATAGATTAACACCACCCGCCTGACCATTACCATTATATGTTGCCGTAATAAAGTGCCAGTTACCATCATTGAACGAGCTGGTGCTGTGGGCCCAGATATAGTTGGAATCTTGGCGAATCAAAACCAGACCAAAGCCGTTATCCTGGTCAATCCTTAGGGTGTATCCAGTGTAGGGGGAGGTAGAAAGAGCCTTACTGAAGATGTTTCTGTAAACACCGCTTCCATTGTATTTTACCCAGACAGATAAGGAAAATGACTGGGTGTATTCAAAATCAAAGTTTGATTCATTAGTAACAGCAACATAATCGGTGCTTCCATTGAAATTTCTGGCATTGCCAAGGCCGGGCTTACCGGTTGTAATCGTGGTGCCTGTGGCCGTTCCGTTATTTATGCCTGCAGAATCGCTAGCTGTCTGGCCGCTGGCCTCATTCATCTTCCAGTAAGAGATTAGACCAGAACTACTGGGGTTATTGTTAGGGAAAGTGCAGGAAATAGAGGATGAGGTAGTGCCGTTATTAATATTGAGCGCGTCAGGCACCATTGGCCCGCTGGTTTCATCCATTTTCCAATAGGAAACTAAACCCGAAGAGCCGGGATTGCTAGCAGGAAAACCGCAGACTGGGGCAGTGGACACCGTCCCATTGGCCCCGCCGATCGCATCGGTAATAGTGCTGCCGGAATCTTCCATTTTCCACCAGTTAGAGAGGGCGGTTGGCGGCGAACAAGCGCCGCTGGCGCTATAAGTGAAGTTGGGTCCGGCGACGCTGGCCACGCACTGGCCGGCGGTGACGTTGGTTGGCGGTGGACCCAGAGAGTAATTCATCAGAGAGGGAGCATAGACGAAATTAGAAGACGGATTAGAAACCGACAGAGAATAAGAACTTTGGGTATTTTGGCACACCCCCCCGGCGGTGCAGACAGCCACCGGATTAGACACGCCGCTAACACTTCCGGTAATGGCAGTGGTTCCGGCGCAATAAGCTTCAACCTCATACCACTGCTGACCCATACCATAGGTATCTAGAAATTGAATGGTGATGCAAGAGCCGGAGACATTGGGGACGTTAATGTCATACCATTGGTTAGCTACCAGCGGATTGGCGGTGATGTCTATAATGGTTGTCCAAGCGTTGGACCAGTAAAAGCCGCAATCAATGCTGTTGGGGGTTACCCACACTTCCATGTGATAGTCAACACCGCCTGAGCCATGAGCCCCGATTGAGGTGACGTTAGGAAGCATGTGGATCTTATTAATGGGATAGTTTGCTCCAAGGGCAATTTGTATAAGACCGTTGCTGGTAGTGGTGCCCTCAATTGTGGTGTAGTCACCGTCGTTAAGATATTGGGGCCAATGCCATTGAGAGGCAGTGTAAACGGTCTTACCGCAAGCCAGGTTGCCGGCCGGACAGGCGGCCCGAACAGGTTGGGGTCTTATGACTGTGAGTAGCCCTATTAAGGTAGCACTGAAAATAACCGACTTGATTAATTTATTTCTCATGGCCTGGCGACAAAAGATTTAATAATCTGATCAGACAATTTGGGATAATCCCGGTTAGGGTGCTGGCCATTATAATAGTCAAATGAAAACAGATAGTTGTTTTTGCTGGTGCCTTTATAGATAAACCGGAGATAGTTGGTGGAGGCACCGTTATTCTTGGTGGCGTAGGTTTGAATCTCCTGTCCCCCTAGTTTAATTTTAGCAGCCTGATTAAACATCGTCGGTGGAAACTGTACATCAGTGAGGGAAATTTGCTGAATAGTGACAGTTTCCCCCTCCGGTGGAGTGTTTCCTGACAAAACGGCATTGGAGACAGTCTCAATCTTCATAGGTGCAGAATCAGCTGAAATTTTGGCTTCACTGGTGGCAATTTGCCAGTCGGCGGGATATTGAAAACTGAAATCTCTATTAAAATAGGTTTTCCAGGCGGTGACGGTGATTGGAACCATTGGTTTTTGAATTGGGCCAGCCACCCGGTTTCGTGTTAACAACCATCCCCCGCTGGCAGCGGCCAGGACGAGGAGTATCACTGTTCCGAAAATAAGTCCTTTTTGAAAATTTGTCATATTAATTTCCCGAAATGTAAGCACCGGATGGCAAGTGGCTGTCGTTAACGGTTCCCTTACCAATCACGTCTCCCCCGTAGGTCTGAAAAAAGGTGCCGACAGTGCTAAGGGCAACCGGGCTGGAGGTGCAGCTGCCGCCGGTGTCCAGGGTGGCCGTGGCGGTGAAACTGGTGGTGGTCGTGCCGCTGTTTTGGTTTGTCAACGTTGAGCTGGCCGTCCAAACCGTGGCTGCCGGCTGGTAGGTGTTGCCCGCCCCGCCGTGGTAGAGGTCCTGGATTTCTCCGCTGGACAATACTCGGTTCCAAATTCCTATTTCATCAATGCTGCCGGCGAAGGATAAACCGGTGGTGCTGCTGCCACTGTAGGGGTTGCCACCAAGCCATATTTGGTTGGCGTTGTAAGTGGCAGCGCCGGTGGAGCCGAGAATTGTCCCGGCCGGTTGATTATTAATATAGAAATTAATGTTTTTGGTGGTGTTGTCAAAGGTCATCATGATGAGGCTCCAGGTGTTAAGTGGCACCGTGCCGGTGGATAAATTGCAGGTGTAGCCCCAATGATCAAAATAAACTTTTCCGGCTCCGGCACAGCCCACCGCCCCGGAGCCGGAGACACCAAATAGATCGCCATTATTTAAGCTGGCAGTGCCGCCAACAAGCACCGGGTTGGCCTTGCTACTGGTGTTAGTGGGATAGACCCAGGCAGCAATTGTGCGGGATCCGGATAACGCTTGGGGGTTGGCAGCGGTGATAATGTCGCTGGTGCCGTTAAAAGACCGGGCATTGCCGATCTTGCTGGCTGGGCTGGACGAAGGCCCGATGACGGTGGTTCCGCTAGCCGGGCCGTATGTTCCGGAAACGGAGTTCTGAGCGGGAACGCTGTTGTCCCCCACGTTGCCGCCGTCCAGTTTCCAATAAGCAACCAGGCCGGAGAGAAGATCGCCGCCGGAGTTGGGACTAAACGAAGCCGGCACACTGCTGCCGGTGGGGGTGGTGCTGGGAGCGGGGGTGCTCACCACCCCGGTGGGATTAAAATTCCAATTGACAGCGGTGACAGTGGCGTTGCCGGTGGGATAAACGGTGGCCGTAGCTGTGCCGCTGTTAACAATCGTGGTGGGGCTGGCAGAGAGAGATACCGTGCAGGAGGCTGCTGTCTGGAAATTCAAACATGCCGAAGTGCTTTCAGGATGTCCAACACCGTTATAGCCTTCGTATAAGTTCCAGGAGTATTGCGTATTTGGTGAAAGATATTGGTTTGGTGAAATCACGGACCAACTTTTTGACGTGTCGGACATGGCCGGTTGGTTAAAAAAGATCGGACTCCCGGGGCAATTGCTGCCGGCATAGACAGCTAAATTGGTGTAGTAGTTCGTGCCGTTATAGTCTGCCGGCACTACCACGTTCCAGGTGAAAGTGGGATTAAGCTCGGAAATGGTGCCGAAAGGGTAAATGGGTGTGTAAGGGGTGACAGTGCAGGAAGCGGTGTCCCCGCACTCGGTGGTGCAACTGCCGCCGGCGCAGGATGATCCCGGCGCGCAGGAATTTGGCGCCGGAGTCCAGTGACAACCAGCCCCAACGCAGGTGGCCCGAACCTGATTATAATACCCGCACCCCTGCCCGGCACCGTTGCCCACATCTGGATGTTCCACGCAACAGTATTTTCCGGTGCAGATACTGCCGTTCCATTGGCAGGTGCTGTGCCAGGAATAAGGCGGCTGTCCTAGGCAGGATGCTTGAGTGTCGTAGTCGTTACAATTACACCCCCCCGTTGTGGCACAGGTGCTGTTATCACAGGATACCGGCGAGGCACCAGGACAAGATGGCCCAGTTGTCCCTCCCCCTCCAGCATTACATTGGGATTGGGCCTCAGTCTGAGAGCTACAGTCGAATTCTCCCCAATAGCAAGAGTTATAAGGATTACCTCCCACACAATAAGCTCCCACAAAGGCGGTACTGCCATTAACGGTACAAAAGCCACCTGTTGTCCCATTTGCACAGTTTTCGCAGTGAGGATCACCAGTCATTTTCCAGGCGCAACCAGCCAAGATAATCTTAGGGTTAGTGAATGTTAACCCTAACAGGGTAAACGAAGTAAACGCTATCCAAAGAAGTAATTGCTTCACGACATATAGCTTAAACGAAAGAAGGCTAAGGAGTCAAGCGAGTTACGGGGCGGCTTCGAGCTGATGTGTACTAGAATTAAGGGTCATTAGTGTGGTTGAAAACCTGATAGATCCATCGGGAGTACTAGGAATAAATGCAGTTTTAAACCCAATAAGAGTTGGGTTATTTTTATTGGCTCTTATCAGGTCAATAGTGCTGGTTGGGCCATCAACTGGCATATAGCCCTCCTTTTTTAATTGATCGTTTTTGGAAGAAGGAAGATTTACCCAGGGTTCTGATTCGGTAATTGCCCAACCCTGGCCGCTATTTTGTGTCACTATGACATGATTCCCTTCCGCTGTAACTTCTTCATTTCCGTTAACTTGTCTTGATTTTTTAATAGAGTCAACAACTATCACCTGGACATTATCAGAAACTGGTGCTATTGAGAAACGTAAAGCCTTTGAAACTGCTGCCTCCAGTAGAGCATCAGAACACGGTTTTATTTTGTATTTTCCTTCGCGGGCGTTAATTGGTTCCAAAAGAGTTCCCAATCCGGTTTGCATAACATCACCGGCGTTAGCTCCGGAGAAATCTAGTTGGCCACCTTCACGAGCTGAAACATCAAAATTAATTACTTCCCCGCCTCCAGTTGGCCCAGTCTCAGGTTTTTTCACTATGGTATTCGAGGTTTGATCAGATTGGGCTTCTGCAATTTTTGTTCCGGCCACTGCTCCCATTCCCACCAATGCGCCCAAAGCAGCCATATCCTTGATAAATCCCCTTCTTGATATTCCAAGATTTTCTGGCTGGGTAATTGGGCCATTTCCTTGTTGTTCCTGCTGACTTGAATCTGCCATTTCGGTTTTCAGCATATAGTTTTATTTTCCCTTTGTCAATTAACAGTTTTATTATCTCACACAGGTCAAAATTAGTGCGGATTTGCCGAGCAGGGTTCATGGAGCTCGGTGAGAGTGGTTCGGGATGTGCCATCACTTTGGATTTCCACGGTTTTCAGGAATTTTCCCGGTGGTTCTCCTTGGATCTGACCACAAATCGGTCCGGATTGAATCGCCAGCGGCTGTTGAGAAATTTTAACGGGCTGATGAGAAATTGCCCAGGTAACAGCAAGCAGCCCAGGCAGCGTTATAAACAGGATTCCGCTAACAATTTCTCGCAGATCTTGGGCCAATGGTTTGATGTGATATTCTGCCGCAGGCATAATTTGCTACTGCCTCAAAGTATATCAAGATTAGGTTGGGATTGTCAAGAAAAATTTATTGGGGAGCTCTTTTTTGCGCTTGGTTATCACAGACAAGCTTTCCTCTGGCTGGGGATTTCTTAGGTAATGGCCAAACCGGTATTGCGGATTTCTGTTGAAAGCGAACTGTAGGGGTCAGCCAGATCCCTCGGGGTTAACGGAATTGGTTCAATACGAATATCAATTTTTAAAGCTTTCATCCGCAAGTCCACCATTTCTTCGATATAATCCTTCCCAAATCTTTGAGAAACAATGCAAACATCAATATCACTGTCCTTGTGCTGTGTTCCCTTGGCATAAGAACCAAACAAAAAAGCAGAGTCAACTTCCACCCCATCATTTCTTAACTGGACAACAAATTTTTTGGCTTTGTTTAAAGCGTCATTCATATTTTTCCATTTCTTTTATAAACTTGTTTCTCAAATTTTCACCGATTGCCGTCCACTCTTTGACGAATTCAAAAGTCGCCCTTTCTTGGAGGCGATACTTGTAATCGTCATATCTGGCAGCAATGTTAAAAGTGGAAATTTCTGCTAATTGTTTCTTCTCAACGTCCGTTGTTTTAAGTCCAATCTTGTCGGTCAATTGTAACAGATCGTGTGTAAAAGGCGCCGGTTCATTAAATTTCGCTAAATACAACCCTTTTAGGGTTTTTTCTAATGATAAATGAAGAAAAAACAAGGCAAGATGTCCCTCTTTGGAACCGGCAAATTTCGATATTGCCTTCCAAGCCTCATTTGCACCATCAAGCCAATTCTTTACGACTGTTTTCTGGTCCATGGAGAAATTATATCACAAAAAAACTAAAAATCCCCGCCCCGAGATAAACCCGGGGTAACCCCCCCGTTCGCCGGAACAAAGTATATCAGGAAGGGGGGGTGTCGAGAAAGGCAATATTTGCTAGAGAGTTCTTTTTTGTGCTTCAATATTTCGGTTGACAATAAGACCAATGAAGGCAACAGTCACGGCGAGAATGAGATTGGCAGGGGCAATCGTGTCGTTCATTATTGGGTCCGGATTGTCAAGAAAAATTTTGTAAATTTGCCTCTTTGTAAATCTTGCTGCATATTGCGTCTAGACTACCAGTGATGTCGAAACATTTATGTGGAATCCTAGATAGGAGTTTGTTTATGTCATGAGCTCGTCTTGTAGAAAGGGCATCATTGTCCATTGACGGCATTCCTACTGATTCAGGCACAAATATTGATATGCATGAACGTATAGTAGCGGTAATGTTCTCGTACAGCATATAAGTTAGAACAAAATCGCTCGGTATCTCGGTTGTCAGCTCGGTATTTCCAAAATGGGGGAAGATAAACAGGGCCCCTTCAATCTTTATTGGGAGACTAAGATTGGATTTAGGCTTGTAGTAGTTTTTACTTGTGCTGTTGCTGTCTGAAAGCCGATACTTTTCAATGTCTTTAATATCAGCAGCTTTAATGGCACTCTCTCTTAGGGAGAGGATTTTTGAGCCGGCGAAAATTTGACTGTCTGCAGTACTGATAATACTTCTCTCGTCAGTCACGAAATCCGCGCCAAAATCGTAATGTAGCTTTGCCGAAATTATCGACTTACCAGCTTTTGTGTCTCCTATAAGAAATACGGCACATCCATTTAGGATTACTAATCCCGCATGGAGACCATATAGCCCTCTTGACTCATATAGCCGTTCAAAAATTGGCAAAAATGCAAACACAAATTGCCCTCCGGGAATTTTATTTGCAGCCGTCAGCACAACCTCCGATTTTTGAAGATTACACACCAGACTGGATTTATCACCAAATTTATGGACGAAAGAAAAATCACTTGCGGATTTTCCCAGCGAAATTTTATAGCATGGAATATGATTTAATGGCAGTGGGTCGTTGGACAAATAATTGATAACATCATTATCATGCGTTTGAAATGAGATTATTCTTTCGCATGACTGAATTTTATATTTAATATTCATGTTTGGTTTTAGCTATGCATTCCTCGTAGATTTTAATTAGCTTAGCAACGCTTATATCCCAGGTGTAATTATTTTGGACAAAAGCTCTTAATGATTTTTGATAACCGCTTAGTCTCCCTTTGTCTGTTAATAGCTGTGTTGTTTTGTTAATAAGCTCTGCTTTATTTCCCCGTCTGCATACAAGCCATTTATACCCGTTATCTTTTAGGGCATGCGCAATTCCGCCATTGTCATAAGCGATGACCGGGCACTTGCAAGCCATTGCTTCCAGTGCGCTAGTTGCAAACGGTTCATTCCAAAGGGATGGCATCAAAAAGATGTCTCCGGCCATATAATAATCAGGCATTAAATCCTGAGAAATGAAACCGGTTAGCCTAAACAAAGAGTGTGGCACCTTGAGCCCGTGGAGATTACTAAGCAGCTGTTTCTTTTCTGGCCCATCACCGACAATTAGCAATTTTATGTTCTTGTTTGGTTTTATTAATTCTTTAAAGATAATTGGAATTTCGAGAACCCCCTTTTCTTTAACTAACCTTCCGGCAAATAGAATTACTTTGTCATTTGTGCTAAACCCCAGCCTATTGCGAATTGCGCGCCTAGTCGATTTAATAAATTTAAATTTGTTAACATCCACAGCCGTGTTAATGACTGCGATTTTTGAAGCCGGGTATTTTACGAACTTTCTAACGTCACCAACGATTGAGTTGCTGTCGGCAGTAATGAAGTCGGCGTTAGCTGCATAGCGAAAGTAGCCTTTCATCTTAGTATTATTTCCCGTCTCGAAAGTTTCTGTTCCATGACAGGTAGCGACAAACGGCCTGCAATGTATGTCTTTATATATTGTTGCTACAAGTGTTGAGAACAGGAGGTGTTGGACATGCAAAATGTCAAACCCATATTTAACCTGCAGGTCAAACAAGGTCTGGGCGTATTTATGCGTCGTTTCCAGAAAACTGTCTGGATTCGTCAGGCAGCTTTTCCAGCTTCCGTATGGTGGAGTATTGACCTGCACATACCGGAAATCATATTTTGTGTTGTCGGCGTCTGTGTTAGCTATCACCGTCACGTCATGGCCCAAGTCTGTTAATTTATTTGCAACTTGGACTGTGAAACGGGCACTTCCACAGGGTTTTGATAGGGGCATGTTAAACAGAAGAAGGACAACTTTCATACCCCTAGGTCTTTAGATTTATACTCTTTTATAAACTCTTTGATAAACTTTTTCAAACGACTTCTCCGGTCGTTGGCGACCCTCTTAGTAAAAGAAAAATAAATTTTCTCTTGGCGGGTTTTATCCCCACTTGTACTCTTATAATAGTCCAGGGTTTCCTCAAGTGATCGGGACTTTTTACCGGAGTAAGTGAACATCCGCCAGACATTTATTAATCCGATTGAATCCAATATGTCGGCATCACTGAGGACTTTAATCTCATAATCATCCGGTTTGGGATCATGCTGGTTACGAATCATGTTTGCGATCTTCTCGACCTGCTTTTCCGACAGCAGATTTCCTATGTAATCTTTAAGAATCCTTGCGCCCATTTCCTCGTGAGAAATAGCATCACCTGATCTGTCTCCCTGAAGCGTCCCATCCTGTTCGATATGAATTACCTTGCCAATATCATGAAATAGTGCAGCAATAAACAGTGACTCCCTGTCTATTTTTTTGTTTCGAAGTTCTGGGGAATTAATAATCTGTTCACAGGCAAGCATTGTTCTTAGACCATGGAGATAGCGATAGTTCATGCCACCTGCCAACTCGTTCGATTCCCTGAAGGCTTTATCCAATATTGGTAAGCACTTTTTAATTACTGGGCTCATAAGGTATGTTATCATGCCCTGAATTCTTAAGCAATTCACCAACGAACCAGTGGTCTTTTATGATTTCCCCAAGTGGTTTTATTGTTTGTTCCTTTTCCAGCCAATTCCAGAAGTATTTCCCCATCTTTTTAAGCAGAATCCTATTATTATAGATTAATACTTTGTTTGTAGGTACTTTGTTTAATCCAACAGACCCTCCTTCAAAATGGTGAACGTAAACACTGGGGGTTTTGATTATCTTGTACCCCAGGATTCCTAAACGCCAACACCGTTCAGCATCCTCTGTCCCATATATTTTAAAATCTGTATTAACAAACCCGCCGTGCCTATCCCAAAATTTTTTCTCCGTCAGAAAACAAAATCCCGGGACAAAATCCGGAGGTGATTCTACAAAAACGTTCCGAAGTCCATTAATTCGTTTTAGGTCTTCGGAAAAAATCTCAAGCCTCTTTCCCAAAGTAAATTTATCGATTAATTTATTTAGGTCTTTACCATCGGACTTCAATTTTATCTCTTCCCAAACCTGTCGGCAGTTGCGTCTCTTGTCATAGGGATAGATCATTCGAGAGCTCCATTTTATCGGGGCAACGATTTTTACTCTTTTGTCTGTCTTAATAATTTCTAGTAATTTAGTTAGCCAATTTTCAGTGACGATGATATCATCATTACACGAACAAACATATTTGGTTGTTATTTTTCTGAATCCTTGCCACTGCGCTTTGATGTAGCCAACATTTTTGGGGTTTCTTAGATAGGGAATATTATTTTTTTGCAAATACAACTTTGTATCAGAAGCTGATCCATTGTCGACAACAAGTAATTTGTAGGGAATTTTTGTATTTTCCCCGATTGATCTAACAGTTAACTCTAGATAAGGGAGAGAATTGCTGGTTACTATTAAAATAGTAACTACTTCATTCGGCATCTTGGTTTGCTATTGGTAAAGTTGGGAATAAGACCTTTGCCGTTCTGTTTAGTTCTTCCTGACTGTCCGGGGAGTGCGCGATATTTTTAATAAAATCATTGGAGTATTTACCACGCAGCCCACCTGCTTGTCTTTCACCTAACGCCGTAGCTCCAATAAATTTTCTGGCTATTTGTATCGAGCCATCTCCCAAAAAAATCATTGCCTCGCTCTCGCCCGATGTAAGATGCGCCTGGATTTTCGGTATGAGCCATTCATTTCTAACATTTGTGTAGATTTTATCTATGTCCGGAACCTCCAGTTTTAATCTTTTTCTTGCTGCCAATGTTAGTCCTAACTCTTGCAGCCCCTTGATGACCTCAATTTGCAACTGTTTCTCAACTCCGTCCGGTTTTAGCATCACAATCGTGTAGTCTGGGGCATCAGTTATAAACCATTGCTTAAATAAATCGGCGGCATCAAGCGTTCGGCCCGGAAACAGGGCGTCAACTATTCCTGTGCCATGGAGCACCTCTTGGGAAATGTCAGTTCCCCCAAATTCTACAATTCTATGTGCCTCTTTATAAATAAGCTTAAAAGGTACTTTCGGAACTAAGCTGCATGCTTCTGATAATCTAGCCAATGTCTCAATTGGTAATGTTGCATCCAATTGGGAAGCAAGCCGCACCGCTTTTAACATTGCGTCGGGTGCCCTAAAAAATGTAGCCGGATGGGGTGTTTTTATTTCACCATTTTTAATATCCCGCATTGCTCCGATTGGGTCATTTACTTCGCTCTCGTCCCAAGAATATTTGCTGGGTCTTAACGTTAACGATAGTGCGTCAATTGTTAGATCTGTGCTTTCTGCGTCAATGTACAATAAATCTTGTAATGAATCCCTTTGGCTATATTTTTTTGGTCTGCCAATGAGCGTCCCTAATTCAAAGTCCGTTCCAGATAAAGGACTTTTGTATTTGAAAACTGGGGTGCCCTTCCGTTTTCTTCTTTCGACCAGGTTAAAGCCCTTGTCTTGCAGTTGGCGATGAACCAAGTGGATATTCGAGACGACAAAAAAGTCTAGGTCTTTCGGTCTGAAATCTGTTCCGTGATAGTAGTTCCATAGTTGATCACGGACGGCACCACCTTTAAGAATGGCAATTGTTCCAGATGTCTCCGCAGCTATTGCGACAAAATCACTAGTTTTTTGGATGTCACTATCAAAATTAAAGAGTTCTTGATTGCGTAGGGCCATATCCTATAGCTCATTATATCACTTTTGTGGCGTTTGAAGCTCCCCAACCCGACTGCTTTTCTTCACTTATCCAGTAAGGTGGGATTTTAGCCAACAGGAGAGAAGAAACTTGCTTGCTTGGTGGGGATGGCGAAGGAAAATATGAAAGTTTAAGGCGAAACTGGTTTCCTGAATTGTTTTTTGGAACGGAGCGCTTGAACGATGATTGATAACATCAAAGATTTTGGTCTTAGTTCGTGGGACGATGTCGGCGGGGAGGCTGGCTATAGAAAACCACTTTCCCAGACAGCCGGGAAATTCTGGGCGGAACTTTCCGGAGACAACCCTACCCTCGAATAAATAAGTCATACGGGGATGGGAATGTCTGACCGGCGAACCAAAAAAACTTCCTGCCGGGTATTATCCTTAAAGAGAACAATAAAAGCGCCATCTTTTTTCATTAAAACTTAATTAAAAGTAGTGGGATTAAATTAGTTTCCTGGCTAATCCGGGAATGTTATCAAGTTTTACTTTTAGGGATGGGATGTCCTCTTGAATTGTCTCCCAAAGAATCTCCATGTCAATGCCAAAATACTCGTGCAGAACTTTATTCCTAGTGCTGGTCATTTTTTCCCAAGGAATTTCCGGATATTTTTCTCTTATTTCCGGGGGGACATTTTTAGCTGCTTCGCCAATTACCTCCAGGTTTCGAATGATAGCATCCATTTTTTCTTCGTCGCGAACGAAGTTATCGTAGGACACGCCCGATGTAAAGGCCTCAATTTTCGAAATAGCGTCGGAAATATCCTGAAGGTAAAGTTTTGGGTCTCGTTTAGACATAAACAACCTCGTTTAAGATGTCATTTTTAATTGAAGGCTTTAGCGCATTTTTGGTCACTAGATCAACTTTCCGCCCAACCAAGCTCGTTAAAGTTTGTTCCAAATCAATGAATCTAAACAGGCTTGGGGTCCGGGAAAATTCTACGAGAATGTCGACGTCGCTAAGGTCAGTTTGCTCATTGCGGGTGAAGGAGCCGAAGACTCCCAATTTTTGGACACCAAATTGGTCTCGCAGCGGAGAAATGTTATCGCCAATGGTTTTTTTTATTTGCTGCAGATTTTTGGACATATATTTCTTATATATTAAAGCATATCACAATTGCCAAGACAAGGACAAGGAGTTCTTGTCTTAGACAAGAATTTCCGCTATAATCTGATTATGGCAAAAGCAGGTGCGGTTATCAGGTTTGGTTTAGTTTGCTCCGTTTGTGGGAGCCGCAATTACGTGACTTCCAAGAATAAGCTGGAAAACAAGGAGAAGATAACCCTCTCCAAATATTGCCGCCACTGCCGCAAACACACAGAGCACAAGGAAAACGAAAAACTGGGGAAATAGCACCAATGAAAAAGTTGCTGTCCCTGACTGTTCTTTACTACCTTCGTTTTTGGGCTAGGCGCAGCCTGGAACAGGTTAAGCCGATTATTATTGGGGTCACCGGCTCCGCCGGAAAATCCACTTGTGTGGCGGCTATCGAAGTGATTCTAAAAACAAAATATCAGGTTAGGACCACCGGCACGTCCAACTCCGAATCCGGCCTCCCCCTGTCTGTTCTTGGTCTAAAGATGGAAGACTACTCTCCTCTTGACTGGATTCGTGTGCTTCTTTTGGCGCCATTCTCATTGCTCATTGCCCATTGCTCATTTGACATTTTAGTGTGCGAGATGGGCATTGATGAGCTGGTTTGGCCCAAGAATATGGACTATCTGCTTTCCATTGTCCAACCCAAGATCGGTGTTTTTCTTAACGTTTTGCCCGCCCACACGATGCAGATGAAATCGGTGGATAATATTGCCGCCGAAAAGGGCAAACTGATCGCCACTCTTCCCGCCGACGGGACGGCCGTTGTTAATAAAAACGATCCGCGCACTCATATTCAAACCCGGGCCAAGACCGTTTATTTTTCCGGCGATTCCCTCTCCGCCGCCAGGGCTGTCGGCAGGCTTTTTGACGTTTCCCTGGCCACTAGCCACCAGCAACTAGCCACTCGCTTCTCTCCGCCACCGGGACGAAACAGCATTTTTAAGGGCATTCACAACAGCACAATAATCGACTCCAGTTATAACGCCTCCCCCGTGCCTGTTTTGAATGCCCTGCACGATCTGTCAGGGTTCCACCCTGACAACCCTGACACGGTCAAGAAGGAACTATCCCGAAAAATTGCCGTTCTTGGAGACATGAGAGAACTTGGTGATCTGGCACCAAAATATCATCGTGAAGTGGCGAAAAAGGCATATCAAGTTGCTGATGCCGTGATCACTGTGGGGCCGTTGTGTCGACAATTCTTCCCGCAAAACCCAAAGTTAAAAGCGCAATTTGATAATTCCTTCCAAGCCGGAAAATTTCTCCAAACTTTTATTCAACCTGGCGATGTCGTCTTATTTAAGGGTTCGCAAAACACCATCTTCTTGGAAGCGGCAGTAGAAATGTGCCTGGCCAATAAAACCGACGCGGCAAAACTTTGCCGCCGGGGAAAGTTTTGGGATAAACAAAGAGCTAAATTTACTTCGTTGAAACCGCAGTAAAGATGGTGTAACCTGAAGTGGTATGAATGCCACTGCCCTGGAAGACATTCTGGCAGCCGACAAAGTGATCACGGCGGATCAGCTTGGTTTAGTGAAGCTGGAAGCGGTGAACTCCGGCAAAACCGTGGATCAGATTCTCTCTGACCATGGCTTTGCCACCGATATGCAGATTGCCCAGGCCCGGTCCAAGCTTTACGGCATCCCCTATATCGATCTGGCTAATAAAGTGATTTTGCTGGAAGTTTTGAATTTGGTCACCCGGCCGGTGGCGGAGCGCTATAACGTGCTCCCGTTCGAGCTGGATAAGACGGCTGATAGTCTCTCAGTGGCGATGGCCGACCCGCTGGATTTGGTGGTTATCTCCTTTTTAGAAAAAAAGACCGGCAAAAAGGTGCGGCCCTTTATTGCCCCGGCCGCAGAGATTAAAAATGCCATCACTGATAAATACAGCCAGGTGCTCACCACCGAGGTGTCAGCTGCCCTGGAAGAAGAAAAAAAAGAGCCCGAATCATCATTGACAACCAGTAGTCCGGCCAAAGAGGACATTATCCGCGACGCCCCGGTGGCCAAAATTGCCTCGTCCCTTTTTGATTTTGCCATTAAGTCCCGGGCCTCGGACATTCACATTGAGCCGCTGGAAGACCACACCCGGGTGCGCTACCGGATCGACGGCATTCTTTACGAGAAGCTGGAATTGCCTAAGCGGATTCATGACGCTCTGGTTTCCCGAATTAAAATCATGTCTAATTTAAAAATTGACGAACGACGGATGCCGCAGGACGGCCGGTTTAACTATAAATCCGGTGACAGTGAAGTGGACGTCCGGGTGTCCACCTTGCCCACGGTTTATGGCGAGAAAGTGGTCTTGCGCCTTCTGCCCAAAAGCGGCGGCGTGCCGACGCTGGATGAGTTAGGCCTTCGCGGTGTGGCCCTGAAAAATTTGGAGATTTCCATTTTGCGCCCCCACGGGATTATTATTGTTTGCGGCCCGACCGGGTCGGGTAAAACCACCACCCTTTACGCGGTCCTGTCTAAAATTAATTCCACCAAGGTGAACACCGTGACAATCGAGGACCCGGTGGAATACCAAATCGCTGGCGTCAACCAGGTTCAGATTAATCCGGCGGCGGGGCTGACCTTTGCCACCGGACTGCGTTCTTTTTTGCGCCAGGACCCCAACGTGATTCTGGTGGGAGAAATCCGGGACAAGGAAACCACCGATTTAGCTATTCAGGCGGCCCTCACTGGCCATCTCGTTTTTTCCACCCTGCACACTAGCGACAGTGCCGGGGCCATTCCCCGCCTTTTGGATTTGGGCGCCGAACCGTTTCTTTTAGCCAGTTCTTTAAATGCCGTGGTGGGCCAACGGATTTTGCGCAAGATTTGCCCGCACTGCAAGGAAGAATATTCCCCACCGGAAATTATGACGGCAGATATTAAAAACGTTTTGGGAGACATGTATCACGGGGACAAAGTCACTCTCTATCGGGGCAAAGGCTGCAAGGAATGCGCCGATTCCGGATTTTTAGGCCGGGTGGGAATTTTTGAAGTTTTGCCGGTGTCGGACAAAATTGCTAAACTGATTTTGTCCCATGCCGACGCCGGCTCGGTGGCCAAGCTAGCAGTGGAAGAAGGGATGATCACCATGAAACAAGATGGTTACCTAAAAGCCCTGGAAGGCGTCACCACAATTGAGGAAGTCCTTAGAGTCGCCCAGGATTAATTTGAAATTTGAAATTTACAATTTGAACTAAATATAAAATTTGAAATGGCTCAATCATCAAACAATTACGACTTGGAAGAAAGAACCGCGAGATTTTCGGAGAAATTAATTGAGTTTTTGAAGAGAATTCTTAAAAATTCGATAACTATTCCATTAGTTGATCAGGCGGTCAGATCGGGAACGAGTATCGGGGCCAACTATCGGGAGGCAAACGGAGCCTCAAGTAAAAAGGATTTTCAAAATAAAATTTTTATTAGTAAGAAAGAGGCAAAAGAAACGGTATACTGGTTGAGGTTGATTGGCGGCTCGCTCGATGACGAGAAGCTTAAAGGTGAGTGTCGACAGCTTTATCAGGAGGCCCAGGAATTCGTGCTGATATTTGGGAAAATTGCTTATTCAACAAAATCTGATTGAAAATTAAATATTTCAAATTGAAAAGTTTTAGTTCAAATTTCAAATTGTAAATTTTAAATTGTTTTTTATGGTTATCCAAGATTTATTGCAGCTGACGATTAATCGGAAGGCGTCCGATCTGCATCTGGTGGCTGGCTATGGGCCGGTGATTCGGGTTGACGGCCAACTCTCCAATGTGGATTATCCCACGCTTTCCGGGCAGCAGATCACTGCCCTGCTTTCCCCTTTGTTGTCGTCGGAGCAGCAGGAAACTTTTAAGGCCAATCACGAATTGGATTTTGGTTACAGTTTTGGCGAGGGCCGATTTCGGGTCAATGCCTACTTTCAAAAAGGGCTTCCCTCGGTGGCTTTTCGGCTTATTCCCCTGCGGATTAAATCAGTGGAAGAGCTAAACCTCCCTTCGATTTGTCATAATTTTGCCACCCTCCCCCAAGGGTTTGTTTTGGTGACCGGGCCGACCGGGCACGGAAAATCAACCACCATCGCCGCGATTATTGAGGAAATTAATCAAAAACGCGGCGGCCACATTCTCACCATTGAGGATCCGATAGAATATCTTTATAGCCCGGCCAAAGGCTTGGTCTCTCAGCGGGAAATTGGTTCTGACACCTATTCTTGGGGCCAAGCGCTGCGGGCGGCGCTTCGGGAAGATCCCAACGTGGTGCTGGTGGGAGAAATGCGCGACTACGAAACCATTGCCGCCGCCCTCACCATCGCTGAGACCGGCCACTTGGTTTTTGCCACTTTGCACACCAATTCAGCGGCCCAAACGGTGGACCGGATTGTCGATGTCTTTCCGGATAATCAGCAGGCTCAGGTGCGCCTCCAATTGTCCAACTCGCTAGAGGCGATCATTTCCCAACGGTTGCTGCCCGCCATTGGTGGCGGCCGGGTGCCGGCGGTGGAAATTTTAACTGCCACCCCGGCGGTGCGCTCCGTGATTCGGGAAGGCAAAACCCATCTTATTGACAACATTGTTCAAACCTCCGGTGACGCCGGGATGATGACGGCCGATCTGGCCCTGGCCCGGTTAGTGGCCACCGGCAAAATTGATTTTGACATGGCGGCCGCCTATGCGACTAATGCGCAGGAAATGCGCTCCTTGGTGCAAAAAGGATGAAACAGTTCCAATATAAAGTTATTGACAAAACCGGCAAGAAAGTTTCCGGCACAATTGAAAGCCTGGATGAAAAGCACGCCATCAAGATTCTGCAGGAACGGGGTCTGGTGGTGGTTTCCCTGACCCAAAAAAAAGAGTTTTCCCTAACTAATTTGTTTCCGAAAACCGGCAATAAGGTTTCCGCCCGGGATGTGGCTGTTTTCACCCGATTGTTAGCCACCATGATCCAAACCGGTTTGCCGCTGTCCGATGCCCTGGCCAACTTGGCCAACCAGTTTGGCAGCAGCTATTTTTCGCAAGTGATCCGTTCGATCCAAAACGACATCCAGTCCGGCGACTCGCTCTCTGCCTCCATGAGCCGTTACCCGGAGATCTTTAATAATCTTTACGTTAATCTGGTGAAAGCCGGCGAGGCATCGGGAAAAGTGGGCGAAACGATGGAGGATTTTGCCGACACCCTGGAGGCCGATCTGGAGTTTAAGTCTAAAGTTCGGGGGGCGCTCATTTACCCGGCGATTATTGTCACGGCGATGGGGGGCATCGGGGCTTTTATGGTGACAACGATTATCCCCCAAATTTCGACTATTTATTCTCAATTTAACGCCGAGCTGCCGCTGCCGACCAAAATTTTAATCGGCATCTCCATGATCATTCGAAACTATCTGGTGTTGGTGTTGGCTGCCATTGCCCTGCTGGCCGTTGGCTACCGAATTTTACGCAACAATAAAGTGTCGGACTATTGGCTTAATAATCTGCGCTACCGGGTGCCGATTTTCGGTCCACTGGAAAACGACACGGTATTAACGATTCTTAACCGGACGCTTGCCACCCTGCTTTCTTCCGGAGTGGCTATTTTGGACGCCCTCAATATTGTGGCAGCAACGATGGTTAACGACCATTTCCGTTCTGGGATCGAAGCCTGCGCTAAAGCGGTGGAAAAAGGGTTGCCGTTGTCCCAAACGCTGCACCGTTATCCCCAATTCCCGTTGATGATGGCTCAGCTGGCGGCCATTGGTGAGCAAACCGGCACTTTAGACCAAAGCCTGGCCCGCTTGGCCAAGTTCTATCAGGAGGCGGCGGAGCGGCGGGTTAAAACCGTGACCTCCGCCATGGAACCGATCATTATTCTGGTGATGGGCCTCTCGGTTGGCGGTCTGGCCATCGCCGTTTTACTACCGATGTTTAATCTGGTGAACGTGATTAAATAGGGCTTGACAGGGGTGAAAAAATCCGTCAAGCTAATTATGAGAAAGAATTCTGAAAAGGAGGTGAAAAATGAAAAGAAATAGAGGTTTTACATTGATTGAACTTATGATCGTGATCGCCGTGATCGCGATTTTAGCAACCATCTCCTTGTTTGGTCTCACCAGCGCCCAGAAGTCCGCTCGGGACACCCAGCGGGAACAGATGGCCAACGCGGTGCGTGCATCCTTAGAGAGATATAACGGAGATAATAATGGCTATCCGAATTCCGGGGGTAATTTTTCTGATATGTATGTCTCTCTAACAACTGGGAATTATCTATCGTCAATGGTAGATCCAGGTTGTGGAACAGGTCAGAAGACCTTTACAACCCAAGGTGCCTTCAGCGCCTCACAATGGTGGCCATGTGGTGCCGGCACTCTGCCGAGTTATTCATATTCCAGTGTGAAGACAGGATACTCAGTGGTTGTGTATAAGGAAGGTGGCGGATCAGCCGTGTTTGCGAGTCCGCAATAACAAGAGAGAATCTCATGATTAAGAGGAAGAGCTTTTCTTTAAACTGCCCATTAATTTGGGCAGTTTGCGTTGGACTGGCCACGCTGCTGGTTTATTTCCTCATGATCGCCCCGTCGGTGGCGCCACAGGCTGACTCGGGAGAATTGGTGACTGCCGCTTATACTCTGGGCATCCCCCACCCTCCCGGCTATCCTCTCTACACTTTTGTGGCGCATTTTTTTACCCTCTTACCATGGGGTTCGGTGGCTTGGCGAGTGAATCTTTTTTCCGCCCTGACCCAAGCTGCCGCCGTCAGCGTCCTTTTCTTATTAATTTTCCAATTAACCAAGAACCGACTAACTGCCCTGGCCGGCAGTCTGATTCTGGCGTTTTCCTACACTTTTTGGCTTTATGGCTTGGTGGCCGAAGTTTTTGCCCTTAACGATTTATTTGCCCTGCTGATTATTTATTTCGCGTTGCGCCGGCAATGGGTGTGGGCGGCGCTTTTCTTTGGTTTTGGTTTCTTCCACCATCTGACGATTATCTTATTGGTGCCGGCCTTGCTTTATTGGTGGTGGCAACAAAGAAAGTGGCAATGGAAGTTTGTTCCGGCTGCCCTGGTGGGCCTTATTCCTTATCTATATGTGGTAGTGGTGGCCAAAACCCGGGTCGGGCCGCTGATGTGGAGTTTTCCGGACAATCTGGACTCGCTGGCGCGGCTGATGTTTCGGGCGGACTACGGCAGTTTTTCCCCGACCGTCGGGCAGGACCCGGCCCTGGCCCTTCTTTCCGACAAAGTCGCCCAGGTGACGACCTACTTTCGTTTTTTGGTCGACGATTTCCTCTGGCTGGGAATATTTTTGGGAGCACTGGGGGTGATTTGGCTCTTGTTAAGACAGCGCCGGCTGGCAATTTTTCTCCTACTGGGTTTTATTACCAGCGGAATCTTTTTCCTTTCCTACGCGAATTTCCCGCTTTATGACTACAGCATCATGGGTCTGGCGGTGACCGAACGGTTTTATCTTTTGCCCAACATTTTCTGGGCGGTCTTTATTGCCTTTGGCCTGAAGCTGCTGCGCCCCCCGCTTTTGGTAATTATCGCCGGCTGGTACGTCGTTCTATTAATTATTAACCATTATCCGCTGGTCAACCAAAGCGGCAATTTCTTGGCTCTAAATTTGGGAGCAAACCTGCTGCGCTCGGCGCCGAAAAACGCGGTGATTTTTCTCCAGGGAGACACCCTGACTTTTGCCACGTTCTATGCCCGCTATGTGGACCATTTTCGGCCGGATGTGGAGTTGATTATGCCCAACATGATCGGGCCAGACAACCGATTTCGCTATCTTAAATCTGTCCGGCCTCAATTGGACATTTCTTTGCCCAAAACCGCTTCGATTGCCGGTTTTCTCGAGGCTAATCTTGACAGGGTGCCCATCGCTTATGCCGGCGTGACCGGCTTCCCCGGGGGTGAGCTTTCTGCCGGCTCGCCATCCGGCCTGCCCGCTCACCTGACCTTAGCCGATCAGGCGCTGCTTTTCTATGGCTATGGCTACGGCGCTCCCAACCCGGCCGTTTCCCCCTCCCCCGCCCCGAAAACCAGCCTAAAGGATTTTTAAAGGATTAAACGAGAAGATAACCAGATGACTTCCAGACATAACCAGAATTGCGCGTTGGTTAAGATTGGCGGGGTAGATTTTTGTTGGCCGGCCGTCAATTCGGGCTTCCCAGCCGGGATAATAGCTGTCCGATAAAATTAATAGACAGTCTCGGCTGGCAAAGATTTTAATATCCACTTCCAAATCTTCGTTTTTAATCACTTGGGCCTGGCCGCAATCGGCGATTGACGGCGTGACCGGGACTTTCTCTTCCACAATCGCGGCGCTGTCGGAAGCGTCGGTTAGTCTTTGCACCAGGCTTTCCAGGTCGGAAACCACCTCATAGTGGCTGGTTAAATAGGCATGGGGTTTGGCTGATAAGGTGGCGATCGAATCCGGTTTAATAAAATATTTTACTCCGGCCAGGGAAAGCAGTTTGGTCGACGGGCCGGCAGCCATCAAGGCATCAAACAGTGTTTGGCGTCGGCTGGCGACGGCGGTGTAGAACTGGGCCGAAGGGACATCCCAATAAAGGTTTTGGTTCGGGTCCAGAAAATTGCGAAACGGTTTGTAGGCGGCAACGTCTTTCCAGCCGCTTTTATAAAAAACCTGGTTCCAAGGGTCAGCGGCCCCAATGCTGTAGATGCGAAACCAGGAATGATCCCGGGAGAGGGTTTGGACATTGGCCGGCGGCGCCAGCCAACTTTGGGCGGCCAATGTGACGCCGTGATAGGTGCCGGCAAAAAAAGCCAAATTGACCGCGGAAAATAGCAGAATAAAAATTTGTAATCCCTTATTTTTTAGGTGATTAAACCCGCTGGCGGCCAGGACAGCCAGCGCCCAGACAAAGAGAAGAATAAAACGGGCCGGAACGCGGAAAAAATCCAGCGTCGGCAGCTGGAAAACAAAAAAGAGCGGGGTGAAGCGGCCCAGCATTAAAATAAAAGCAGTGACAAGAATTGCTAAGATCGATTTGTCTGGTGTTTTTTTGAAAGCAAGGGGAATCAGCAACAGTGGCAAAATGCCAAAATAGCCGGTGGATTCCCAGAAAATTCCCCAGTCAGCGGAAAACGGCGGATAGGTCCCGATTCTTGGATCGCCTAAAAGATAGGGATTAAGGAAGGTCAAAAAACTTTTGGGATTAAAGGGAAACCGGGCCATTTCCGCCACGGGAATGCTGGAGCGAAACGACAGCTGGGCAATCTGCCAGGAGGCAAGCAGTTGCGGGGCAGCCAGCGCCGCCCCCAGCATTGTTGCCGCGCCGATGCCGATAATGGCCCGGGGTTTTCGCCAAAAAACATAAAGCCCCACCCCGATCAGGGAAATCATTGCCGCCTGGGGAAAGCCGGCATAAAGTTGCAGGGCTAACACCGTACCAAAAAGTGATAAATAACGAAGTTTGTTGCTTTTTATAAATTCCTCGGCGGCGAAGAATTCCCAGGGCAAAAAGGCCGCGGCTTGGATCAGATTAAAATGGGTCATTTGGGTCACAAACACCCCGGAGAAACTGAAAATAACGGCCAGAAAGAGACCGGAAAGTTTTGCCAGTCCCCTAGCCTTTCCGAACAGGTACGAGCCGATAAAAACCGTAAGAAAGATAGAGATGAGTCCAAGATTGAAGGCGGTGACCGCGTCGAAAAATTTAAAAAGAAAAAGATTGACGGGCATCAGCATTCCGATTTGGCCCTCGGCAAAAAGGGGAAACCCGGTGCCGATATTTTTGGACCAAAACGGCAGGTAGCCGTTCTTCAGCGCTTCTGAGAGAAAAAATTTCAAGGCGAAGTCGAAGTGCCAAACATCGCTCCTCCCAAAATCCGGCGTTAAGATCAAAAAATTTTTGAGAAAGTCTAACACCCTATAAGTTTACCAGACAACCTGCCGGGCGTAAAAACCCATTTGCTCATTTGCTGCTTCGCAGGGTCTCTCCCAGTGAGGCTACAAGACGAGTGCTAAACTATGATTCCTATGGTAAAATAAGTCTAATGACGCGCGCTGAATCGATCGATAGAACAATCCAAAACTTTCAAAGAGTTTTTAAGGAGTTTCCACAGTTTCGCTATGCCGGCGATCCGATCCTGCGGCAGGAGACGCAAGAAGCAACTTTAGCCGAGGGGGTGGAAATCGGTCGAAATCTTGGTGATGTTTTGGTTCACTACCGCAAGCTGGTGGGCTACGGCCGTGGCCTGGCTGCCCCGCAAATTGGCATAAGTAAATCGGTATTCGTTACTTTTCTTGATGATGAAGTACAAGGCTACATTAACCCTGGAATCACCGCCTCATCCGACACGTATAACTACTATCGGGAATTATGCCTAAGCTCCGGAATCATTTGGGGTGATGTCAGGCGGCCGGAGCGAATAACCATGAAGTGGACTGATTTTAAGGGAAATCTGATAACCAAAGAAGTTGATGGTTTTCTGGCAAGACTCTGGCAGCATGAAGAACGCCACTTGCACGGTGAACTAAACATTGACGTTGCACAGCCGGGAAGTCTGGAAATTGTTACTGACGATCCGTTAAAAGAAGTTTTAAGGGATAGACCGCTGTTTTCTTAGGCTCGCAGGGTCTCTCCCAGCGAGGCTATTCTCTTCTCCATTTTGTCAAACCGCTCATCGACTCTTTGGAATCCGGCATCGACCCTTTTCTCTAGTTTTTCAATCACTTCCCGGATTGCTGCTTGTCCGTTTAAAATCGCCTGCAAAATTTTTGTGTCTGACATACAATAATTATTGGTTGAATTAATTACAAATGCAAGTTGTGATTTTTTTATTTTTCCTGGGGCTAATCATTGGCAGCTTTTTGAACGTTTTAATCTACCGGCTGAATACGCCGAAGGCACCGAAGTGGTGGCAAGGGAGAAGTTTTTGTCCGCGCTGCCGACACCAGCTTTCCTGGACTGATAATGTTCCCCTCCTCTCGTTTTTACTGTTAAAGGGCAACTGCCGGTATTGTCATAAAAAAATTAGCTGGCAATATCCGGTGGTGGAGCTAGTTACGGCGGCATCTTTTGCCGTTATTGGTTTCCAGCCGGCCCTACTTGGTTTAGCCGCGGTGTTTATTGTCATTTTCTTCTCCGATTTAATTTATGGACTAATCCCGATGGAAATGATCGTCATGGGCTCGTTCCTTGCCCTAATTTTAAATTTAGTACCAAATTTATTGACTGGAATACTTTCCGGGCTGATTTTTTGGTTTATCGTCAGGATTACCCGTGGTAAAGGCATGGGTGAAGGAGACATCTATTTGGCTTTTCTCATCGGCTGGGTGATGGGTTGGCCGCAAACCTTGATTGCCTTTTGGATCGCTTTTGTTTTGGGCGGGGCCTGGGCCTTGGCGCTCTTGGTGTTGAAGAAAGTTCGTTTTTCTGACACAATAGCTTTGGGACCATTTTTGGTTGCCGGTGTTGTTCTTGCTGCCCTATGCGCGCCTTTACTATTATCGAAACCATGGTGGCCATAATGATTTTGGCTATAATCACGGCGGCCGTGATCTCCTTAATGCTGGCGGTGATTTCCCTTAACGGCTCCGCCAAGCTAAAAAACCAGTCAGTGGCAGCTGCCCAGCAAGCCATGGAACAGCTGCGCAATTACTATCAGGTTAACGGTTTCCAAACGCTTTATAACAAGGCCAATAACAAATGCTACTATTTTGCCGACGACGGATTGACATTAACGGTCCTGGGCGGCGGCTGCCCAATTTCCTCTCCCCAATCCCCCGCTTGCGTTTCCGGCCAACCGGTGACGGGAAATTTAACTTTGTCCCGCTATATTAAGCTAACGATTAATAGCGGAGCAGTGTTGGCCCAGGTGTTTGTTAATTGGCCGGATGTTGGCGGCATTTGCCGGGTGCAGGAGTTGGACAGCAGTTTTTATTCGTATTAATGAAAAAAAATCGAGGGTTCACTTTAATCGAGATTATGATCACCATGGCAATTCTTGGGGTCATCATGGTTGGCGGCTCCGATTTTCTCATTCAAACAGTGCGTAATGCCAACCAGGCAACAATTGAAAATGATGTCCGGGAGAACGCTAGTTTGATTTTGCAGGACGTGGCAGCCCAAATTCGCCAGGCCAAATGTGTTTATTCCACCGCCACCTTGCTGCAAATTTCCGATGATGCCGTTGATGCCACGTGCTCTAACGGCAACACGGTGACCTACTCGCAGGATGGCAATGGGGTGGTGACAAAATCAGGGGTGGGGGTGCTTAATTCTGCTAACACGGCCATCTTGGATTGTTCCGCTGGTGGGACGGCGGCTTGCGGCGGCACGGGCAGCAGCTGCCAGCCCGGTTTAGTGATTTCCCCGGCCGGCAAGGTGCCGGATGACGTGCCGGTGACCGTCAGTGTTTGGGCCCAGCAGTTGCCTGGTCTTGTCCGCTCAGATTTTTGTGCCTCAGTCAAATTATCCGACTCGATCACATTGCGGACAAAATGATATGATGAATATATGAAACCAAAGCGGGGACAAATTGCCATTTTAGCTATTCTTTTAGGGTTGGTGGGTTTAACAATCAGCCTTTCGGTGGCCAGCCGGTCCCTGTCGGATCTAAAACAAGTGACAGTGGTGGACCAAGGGACAAAAGCGCTGGCGGCGGCGGAGGCCGGGATTCAATATGGTTTAAATCAACTTAGCCAAGGTTCCAATTCCTGCACGCCCCTGGCGGCCAGCGGGCTGTCGCTTAACGGAATTAAAGGCGTTCAATATACGGTTTGCGCGGACACCTCTTCCTATGGCTTGATGCCAGCGGTGGCCCAGGACGATGTTTACCAGATTGATCTATCCGGCTTGCAGCCCAATGTTAAATCGCTGGCGGTTCTTTGGAAAAACCCGAACGCGGCGCTGGAAATTATTAAAATAGACAAAAACAACGTGCTGACGCGTTACATTTATGACCGCAGTCCCGATAATTCCAATCCGGCGAACAATTTTGCTACCCCCATGCCCGGTTCCGCCTGTGTTTCGTCCGGCTGTGCTGACAACTCGTTTAATAATGGCAGTTGCACCGGAGTGGCGGAAATTCCTTTTAATAATGGTGACCAGCTTTTGCGGGTGAAGCCGCTGTATGCCAGTTCCGACGTGGCCGTTTGCGGCTTTGCTTCAGGAAATAGCGCCGTTGGTTTGTCATTGCAAAACTACCAAGTGACGGCTATTGCCACCACTTCCGGGGGTGTCACCAAAAAAGTGCAGTCCACTTTGATTTCCGGGACTCTGCCGACGGTTTTTGACAGCGTTATTTTCAACGGCGGCAACCTTGGCTACTAAACTATGAAGTGGGAAAATCACATCGGCGTAGACGTTGGTTCCACTGCTATCAAGCTGGTGCAATTGTCTTCGGTCGGGTTAGGAAAATTTCAATTAGCGGCTTTGGGCCAGGCAGCTGCTGGTCAGGATGACCCCGCCCGGGTGGCAGCGATTAAAAAATTGCTGGCTCAAATTAAGACGACGGTTAAAACGGTTATTTTCAGTTTGCCGGAATCCTTGGTCTACACCCGAGTGGTGGAGATGCCGCAATTGGTGGAGCCGGAGCTGACTTCCACTATTGCCTTTCAAGCGGAACAATATATTCCCGTGCCTCTGGACGATGTGATTTTGAAACACCAGGTGTTAAGTGAACCGGAGCCAGGCGTGCCGGGCGCAAAAATGAGCGTGCTCTTAGTGGCGGTTCCCAATGAAGTGATGAACCGTTATTTGCAGATTTTTTCTCAGGCGGGCTTAGACGTTCTGGCGGTGGAAACGGAAATTCTGGCCGTGATTAGGTCCCTTTTGTCAGATCCTAACGCCCCCACCAGTTTGGTGGTGCATTTAGGTGCAGAGACCTCGACTATTGCGGTGGCCCGGCAAGGCAACCTGGTTTTGACCCAGTCAATCGGCTACGGCGGCACGGGGGTGGCCCGCGCCTTGGCGGGAAATTTGAAGATGGAACAACTGCAAGCGCAGGAGTATATGCGTTCCTATGGTTTGGATGAAACTAAACTCGAAGGAAAAGTTGCCACGGCCATTAAACCGGTGGTTGATTTAATTATTGGCGAAATTAAACGCGCTCTCGCCTTTTATGAAAGCAAACAAGTCAATGATCCTGTTAAAAGAGTCGTTCTTTCCGGTGGCCTGGCCCAGCTGTCGGGTTTGGTGCAATATGCCGCCATTGCGCTGGGCATGGAGGTGCAAATTGGCAACCCGTTTGCTAGTGTGGGATTAACAGATATGCAAAAAAAAGACATTGGCGAGAGCGGTGCAGTTTTTACGGTGGCGGTTGGTCTTGCCCAAAAACAAACATGATTGAAATAAATCTGCTCCCCCCTAAGAATCTTTTATCGAAAAAAGAGGCGGCTCTGCGCCGCCGGTTGGTGACGGGGGCAATCTCCGTGTCAATAATTTTTTTGGTAACCTTGGCCAGCCTGCTGGTGATTGAAAGTTATTGGGATCGGCGCCTGACTGATATATCGGTCCAAAAGCAGCAATTGGCGGCTCAATTTTCCGCCGATGCCGCCAAAGCTGCTCAACTGGTGAAATTAAAGAACAAACTAATGGGGATCCGGATGGTGCAAACCACTCGGCCGGATATTACGGCCATCTTAAAAAAGCTAACCGATTTTCGCAGCATCGGTGGGGTGACTTATGCCCTGGAAGAGGTTAGTGTTAACGGCAACGTCAGCATTAAGGTGAATTGCCAGGATCAGTCGGCCTTTAATGCTTATGTCGACCAAATCACCAGTCCGACCACCGCGAAATTTTTCAATAATGTTACGCTAACAGCAATGACCCTAAACGCTGATGGCACTTTTAATTTTGATCTAACAGGCCAATTTGATAAAAGCAAACTATGAACCGAAATTTAATAATTAACATGCTCCTCGGTAGTCTGATCGCCAGCGAACTGGTCGCGGCCGTTGTTGTTTTCCCCGGTAAGGTCAATAGCATTTTGGCAATGAACGAAGAACTGACCACGACTGCCAAGGATGTTGCCGGGCTAAAACAAGCCACGACGTATTTAAACTCGCTTGACGAAAAGATTCTGGCGGGTCAGGTTGACCGAGTGACAGCGGTTTTGCCTGATGAGAAAAAGACTTCCGGACTGGTGACCGGCCTTAACGATCTGGCGGCCGCTTCCGGAGTGATTCTTAAGGACATTAATTTCTCTCCGGGACTAATTGCCAGTTCCAGCGGAGACATTGATGTTGGTTCGGGAGTGAAGGCGATCCCGGTGGGCCTGTCGGTTTCGGGAGAGTTGACTAGTCTGACGGATTTTGTCTCCCGGGTGCAGACGGCCACCCAACTGCTGGGGGCAACTGACTTAAACTATAATTTGGCGGACAATCCGGCCGGGGGAACGGTGAGCCTAATTGTTTATTATCTTCCTCCCCAAAACGGTGTCACCAGTTGGCAATCAATGCCAACAATCAGTGAGGCAGACAAAAAACTGCTGGGGACCTTTAGTTCGGTAGATCTATTTACTCTTCCGACACCACAACGTTAACGCGGGCGTTTTGCTTCACGGCTAAAATTCGGGTCAAATCGCGGATGGCTTTAATGATCCGGCCGCTTTTGCCAATCACTTTGCCCATGTCGGCGCCGTCAACAGACAGTTTTAACACTGTCATCCCCGCCTGAGATTCTTCCGAAACGTGCACCGCTTCTGGCTTATCAACGATGTTTTGAACGAGATATTCTAAAAAGCTTTTCATTTGAGAAGCTGGGCAACGGTTTCGGTAGGTTTTGCCCCGACCGACAACCAATATTTAATTCTTTCACTTTTGACTTTTAACTTTTGACTTTTAACTTTCTGATGGGGGTTGTAAGAGCCAAGCACTTCAATGGCCCGGCCGCCGCGCCGCTTGTGTTCATCAATCGCAATCAGCCGGTATTGGGCGTTGCCGGTTTTTCCGATTCTGGTGAGTCTTAATTTCACCGCCATGGGGGTATTTTATCCTTTTTGTCCTTCCAGCGCAAGATGGGCGGCTTCCTGTTGGGCCTCCTGTTTGCTTTTGCCCGATCCTTGGGCCAAAAGCTTGCTAGAAAGATAAACACCCACGACAAAAACCTTATCGTGGTCCGGGCCGGTTTCCGACAGCACTCTATAAATCGGGGAGACTTTTTTCTGTTGTTGGGTGACTTCCTGCAGCTTGCTTTTATAGTCAAAAATGGTTTGCCCGTCAATTAAAGGGAAGAGATGGGTTTGCAAAAACTTCCGGGCGGCTTCCAGACCCTGGTCCAGATAAATGGCGCCCAACACTGCTTCAAAGGTGTCGGCCAAGAGCGATTCATTTTCCCGCCCGCCGGTTTTCTCCTCTCCCCGGCTCATTTTCAGGGCATCGCCGTAGTTTAAGGCTTTGGCCAGCTTTGCCAGGGTTTTTGTTCGCACCAAGGCGGAGCGCAGCGAAGTTAGTTTCCCCTCCGGATAGTTGGGAAAGCGGGCAAATAGTTCGGTGGAGACGATTAGGGACAAAACACTGTCGCCCAAAAATTCCAGCCGTTCATTGGAAACGGTGGTTTTGGAGTCTTCATTTAAAAATGATCGGTGGGTCAGAGCTTGGTCCAAAAGGCGCGGGTCCTTAAATGGAATCGTAATCATTCTTCTTCAATAATTTCCAAAAGGTCATTAACGGTTTGAATCTTCGGCGCCTTTTCAAAAGAGACGGCGAATTGACGTTCTAAGGTGCTTTTCAAATCCGCCAATTCCAGGTCGGTGATGTTTAGGTCTTGTTTAAAATTTGCCTCCGGAGTCAGCTTTGCCGTCTCCACCCCGAGTTTGTTGGCGATAATGGCCAGCGCCCGGCGCCGACTGACCAGCACTTTAGCCAGCGCTCCATTGATAAAGCTAGGCGAGGCTTCGTTACCAAATTCTTTGGCCAGTTCAATGGCCTCATCAATAATCACTTTTGGCGGTTCGGTTGCCTCCACCACCAGTTCAAAAACAGCCAGCCGCAGGATGGCCAAGTCAATCTGGTTAATTTTGGCAATCTCCCACTCCGGCGCCGCCTCGCTGATTATTTTGTCGATTAATTCTAACGAATTTATGGTTCTTTCAACCCCGTCGTCGTGACTTTTGATTTTTGACTTTTGATTTTTGACTTTTGATTGCGCCTCCCAAGCGAATAACTCCTGAACTTGCTTTCGCCGGCGCAGGTGTCTGGGATCAAGCGGTGTTTTCATCGGACTTTTCTCCCGTGATAGAAACCACAGTGCGGACAGGCCCGGTGCGAGATAATTGGCTTGTGGCAATTAGAGCACAAAGATAATCCGGGCAACTTTAGCCGGAAATGCGATCGCCGGTCACCTTGCCGCCTGGTCGATAGCTTTCGCTTTGGTAACGGTGTCATGCTTTAATTGTACTGAATTTTTGCAAATCTGCAAGGGTGGCAATTTTTAGCTCCCATTGGCCGTGCTGACTGGCCCCGAAACGCTGCCCTGGACCACGCAGTTTTAAGTCAATTTCCGCCAGTTCCAATCCGTTATTAACTTTTTCCAAACACTTTAGCCGTTGGCTGGCGGCGGAATTATCGCTGAATAGGAGGCAATAAGCCTGTTGGCCGGCGCGCCCCACCCGGCCGCGCAGTTGATGCAACTGGGCCAAACCAAAACGGTCCGCCGCCTCAATGAGCATAATGGTGGCGTCAGGAATGTCCAGCCCAACTTCCACGACCGGAGTGGCCACAAGAATATCGGTCTTCTTTCGGCGAAAACTGTCGATAATTTTATCTTTGTCCTTAACTTGGCCATGAAGCAGACCCAATTTCAGATTTGGAAAAATCTCTTTTTGTAAGCGCGCATACTCCGATTTAACGGCTTTGACATCGGCCAGGGTTTCTGAGTCCTCAATAAGCGGACAAATAATAAAAGCTTGGGAATGTTGATCCTTAATCCACTGGTAAGCCGCGTCTCGTTTGCCGGGAGGAACTAACCAGGTTTTGACCAGTTTTCGTCCCGGCGGCATTTCGTCCAAAACGGACATATCCTGGTCACCGTAGAGGGTTAACGCCACTGTTCGGGGAATGGGAGTGGCCGTCATCGTCAGAACGTGGGGATTTTTCCCCTTAGCAGCCAGCTTTCCCCGCTGCTCCACGCCGAAGCGGTGTTGTTCGTCAATCACCGCCAGGCCAAGGTTTTTAAATTTTAACTGGTCGGCGATTAAAGCATGGGTGCCGACAATTACGTCATAATTTACATAGTCCTTAGAAGCGCCAGTCGCTAGGCCGACACCGATTTTCAGCGGTGCCAAGAGCGTGGTTAATGTTTGGTAGTGCTGCTGGGCGAGAATTTCGGTGGGGGCCATCAGCGCCGATTGAAAACCGTTAAGGTGGGCGGCCAGCATTGCCAGGGCGGCCACCACTGTTTTGCCGGAGCCGACATCACCCTGAAGCAGCCGGTTCATAGGCACTTCCCTGGCCAGATCTTTGTAAATCTCGTTAATCACTCGTTTCTGGGCCCCGGTTAAAGAGAAGGGAAGGTTTTTAACAAATGTTGTCAGTTGGTCACGGATTTCTACAATTTTAAATTTCCGGCCGACAGCTTTTTGCTGCCATTCTTCTTTTCGCTTTCGGGCCTTCTCAAAAGCGGCCTGCAGCTCTTCAAAAGCCAGTTGCTCTCTGGCTTGCTCGGCCTGCTCCAGGCTGTCAGGAAAATGAACCTGGTGGAGCCGTTGGTCCAGATTTGTTGCCAGCAGATGATGAATCTTATTTCGCAGCCATTTGCTGGAGATACCTTGCGTCTCCGGGTAGACCGGGACCAATCGGCCGGTGTGGATCATTTCCTGAGAGGTGGTCTCGTAGCTTCGCGAGACCACCTCTCTTGAAGCTAGATGTTCGTACTTTGGAGACTTCAAAATTAGCTTATTTCCTTTTTTTTCAATTTTACCGGACAAACTGGTCGGATCATTGGTGTGCAAGATTCGGGTCAAAAACGGTTGGTTAAACCAAATAACGTCCAGAGTGCCGCTGTCGTCAGCCATTTTTGCCTGCTGGAGAACAAAACCGCGGCGGGTGTATTGGTTTTTAATTTCTAGAATTTTCCCCTGAACGGTGACGGTCTCCCCCTCCTGCAAAGAGGCAATTTTGGCCACCTGGGCAAAGTTGTCATAGCGAAAGGGCAGATGGTGCAGTAGATCGTCAGCGCTATAGATTCCTAATTTTTCCAACCGCTTGGCAAAAACCGGTCCAACAAATGGTATCTTCGATGGCAATTGACCAACTTGACTTTGCATGATAAAATAAATTCGGCCGAGTGGATACCGACCCACAGGTAACCAGTCCTGGCTTAAGTATCCTTCAGTCGTTTACCGACCTCGGTCTTTTTTATTGCCTCGAGAAGTTCGGCCAGCGTAATTTCATTTTTGGAAGTGCTTTCAATTTTTCCCGATTGGTCAATGCAAACTTTCACTCAATTATTTTAACTCAGCGTAGAGAAACAATATATGGCAGAAAGGCGGAGGCAATCAAGCCTAAGGAGGCGATGGCAATAATCACCTTGGTGAGCCGCTAATGTTTTCTAAAAAAGTTCATTTGAATCTGATGAATTTCCTTTTTCCGATCCGATATAGATTTGGTTCAATTTCTTCAATTGCCCCCTGGTCTTCCAGCCGTTTGGCCTCGGATTTGCTGGCCACAATCCCCGCCTCCACCAACCGGTCAGTGATCTTTCCCGGCGCCGCCGAAACCTCTTCAATCAAATCCGCCGCCACTTCCCTTTTCTGAAACGTCTTTTCAAATTCCTCCTGCGCCTTCTTCGCCGCCGCCGGCGAATGCACTTCAGAAACAATCTGTGCGGCTAATTCTTTTTTAAGATTGATTGGGTTCTCACCATCTTTTAGCCGATTTTCTTTCTGCGCGACACTATTGAGAGGCAATGCAGTAATTAAGGTGAAGCAATTTATAATAGCACTATCTTTTAGGGACATAATTTTAGCAAAAAGTTCGCTTGGTGGGTCAGTTACTCCAATAACATTTCCTTCGCTTTTCCCAATTTTGTTTCCCTCAGCGTCTGTCAACAAGGGTGTGGTCATAACAAACTTTTCCTTTCCGAGCATATTTTTAACCAGCGTCCGCCCGGCCAACATATTAAAGGTTTGATCAGTCCCCCCCTGCTCCAAGTCAACGTCCATTGCGACAGAGTCATAGCCTTGAAGAAGCGGATAGAGGAACTCCCGTAAATTAATTTGCTCTCCCCTTTTGAGACGTTCCTGATACATATCCCGTTCGATCAATTGTTGAACGGAGAAATTCTGGGCGATGTGAAGAATATCAACCAATTTTAACTCATTAAGCCAGTCGCTATTGTATAAGATTTCCACCGGATTAGATCCCTCGAAATTAACGATCTTGGCAACCTGCATAAGGTAGTCCTTGGCGTTTGCCCGTAATTCATCTCTCTCCATGAATTTTTCTCTGGCTCCTCTCTTGCCAGAAGGGTCACCGGCCTGGCCGGTGCCGTCACCAATCAGAAAAATCACATGGTGTCCAAGATCTTGCCATTGTCGTAATTTGCGGAAACCAACAAGATGACCAATGTGAAGTTGGGTCCCCGTAGGATCAAACCCTTGGTAAAGTCTAAGTTTTTTCCCTGATCGCAGAACCTTTTCCAGGGCCTCTTTTGAAGGATAAATTTTGTCCACCCCCCTGGCTAGCAATTCGTCAATCTTATCCATGACACCACTATTATATGCTATCGTCGCAGATCGTTAAAGCAGATTATTGGAAGTGGATCCCGTCTGTCAATTAGAAGGTTATTAAAAGCAGCCCTTTTAACAAACGATTCCATAAAGAGCATGATTGGTCGTGGCCTTTGTGCATGAAACGCTTGGCCAGCAGTAGCCATAACTTTTGCCAATTTCGTTGTTCGTTCCTCAACATCTCGTTCAGACCAACCGAGTTTTTGATGAAATTCCAAGCTTTCCTTGACCACCGCCCGAATATGCGTAAAAGCATCGGCTGTAAGTTGTCGGAAGGCACTGCCATTCCCATCAACCCCGACAATGTCTCTCCGGGTCTTCCCGGACGGGTGGACAATATCTCCCAGTCTTGAGATGCCCAGCGACGGGTCAATTTTAGCAGAAGCCAATTGCAGCGCTTTCAAATTGCTATCTAATAAGTCATCGGCGAAATTACTTGGAATTCCGTTCTGGGGATCATCAGCGTTTGCCAGCGCAATATCGGCCAGAAAAACCGTTGCTTTGGTTGGTATAAATCTTTCTGATATTTGTTTAATCTCGGTAAGCTTATTGAGAGCCACTATTGATCGCTGCCCAAGCTCTGGTTGTCCTTCACGGTGCTCGGTAAAATGAAGAATGAAATCGGGACTGCGAGTGGAAATAAATTCTACGGACTGGCCCGATTCGGTGGCAAGCAAAGCGGTTTTACGAATGGCATGCTTTATTTCGTTTGTCTTCATATTGCTAATTCCTAACTTCATTATCTCTAGCCACCACCACCCGACTCGCCTAATCGTTTCCGGCGAGCAACTTAGCCCCATTCCCAGTTCTGTGATGCCAAAAAGTTGACCGAACTTTTCTGGCTCCCTGGTGTCGGGAAACAGTCGTTTCACTTCGTGGCTCATTGTTTGTGAATGATTGAGTGTATCCATATCTTTCTTCATAGGTACACGGGGAGGGGTTCGAACCCTCGCAGCCTGTTAGGGCGACTCTTTTACAGAGAGTTGCAATTGACCACTCTGCCACCCGTGTAAAACACAAAAAACCTCACCCTCACCAACCATGAACATGGTCGATTGGTAAGGGCGAGGTTTCTCGCGGTACCACCTTACTTTACTAAAGCACTAAAAAATCCCGCTGAGGCGGGATCGTCCATTAGCCTCAAACTGCTCTATCTTTCAATGACACAGCTTTTCTGCTATCACGGGCTTACCCGGAAAAACTTACTGTGATTTCAGTCTTTCAGCTCCGGAGAGTAATTCGATTCTTTAAGTGCGAGAGGTCTTGCAGCAACCGCCTCTTCTCTGGTGTCACCTTAAAGTTTCTACTGCTTCTCCATCAAAGCCTTTAAATATTAACTTGTCTGCCTATTTTATCAGAAAAATTCTCGTTGTCAATTGACAGTCGAAAATATGTGCTTTTGGCGCTCGTGATCTTTAATTTTTTTGTCCGTCATCTCGCTGACCACTTGAAGGATTTCTTGATGAGTGTCGTCGTTGATGTCAAAACGCCTGTTGACTTCGTCAAATCCCTTATCTACTTTTGTCTCTAAACTATTTAGTCTCCCTTCCAGCAATCGAATATCCCGGTCGAAAGCCGCTAGAATGATTTGGTCATTAGCCCTAAGCCGCTCCTCAATAAAACTAAAAAGGCTTTTGTTATTATCTTGGAATAATTTTCTGATATCGGCTAGGCTGGGTGGTTGCTGTTTCTTGGTCATTGTTAATATATGGTAAACTAGAGTGCGTATGTTTGCAAGGTACAGACGGATGTGGTATTCGCCCGTGGGACGGGTGAAATTGTTGAAAATGGCCTCGGTCGGAGCCTTCTTGGGGGTCATTGGCTTGTTCCTGGTGACCACCCTGGTCTTCACCGTTTTTTCCTTTGGATTGCCCGACCCGAACAAAATCGTGCGTCAGCAGGGCTTCTCCACGGTGATTTACGACCGCAACGGCAAAGTCCTTTACGATCTTTATAACGGCGAAAACCGCATCCCATTGCAATTGTCCGACATTCCTAAATATGTCCAGGAAGCCACCGTCTCTATTGAAGACAAAAATTTTTACCAGCACGGTGGCTTCAGCGTCACCGGCATCGCCCGGGCGGCTTTCGACATTGTCACCCTGCAAGGTCTGTCCGGCGGGTCCACTATCACCCAGCAATTAGTTAAAAATGTTCTTTTGTCTCCGGAACAAACAATTTTGCGCAAGGTTAGAGAAATTATTCTGGCCAACGAAATCGAGAAAAAGTTTTCTAAAGACCAAATCCTGCAGATGTATTTAAACGAGATCCCCTATGGCGGTTCGGCCTATGGCATTGAATCGGCAGCTAAAACTTATTTCGGCAAAGATGCTAAGGATTTGGATCTGGTGGAGTCGGCAATTCTTGCCGGTCTGCCGCAATCCCCCAGCTACTACTCGCCGCTTGGTGAACACTCGACGGCCTATGTGGACCGAACCCGCGACGTGCTGCGCCGGATGCGCGAAGACGGCTACATTTCCGCCCAGCAGGAATCGGATGCGGATAAGCAGCTGCCAAATGTTAAATTTGCCACGATTTCCGGCACCATTAACGCTCCCCATTTTGTCTTTTATGTCCGGGACCAGCTGGTGGCGCGCTTTGGGGAACAGATGGTAGAGTCCGGCGGTTTGCGGGTGACCACCACTTTGGACCTGGATTTAGAGCAACAAGTGGAGCAAATTGTTAACCAGGAGGTCAACAAAATTAAATATCTCCATGCCACCAACGGAGCGGCGGTGGCGATTAATCCCCAAACCGGAGAAATTCTGGCGATGGACGGGTCCTATGATTATTTCGACAAGGACTACGGTTCCTATAATGTCGCGACCGCCCTGCGCCAGCCGGGTTCTTCCGGCAAGCCCTTTATTTATGCCACTGCCTTTACTAAGGGCTATACGCCAGCCACGATGCTCATGGACGTCAAAACTTCCTACCCGTCTGGTGACCCGGCTAATCCTAACGCGCTTTACACCCCGGAAAACTATGACGGCAAATATCGCGGGCTGATGCAGCTACGCTTTGCCCTTGGCAATTCCATTAACACCATTGCCGTCAAGCTCACCGCCCTGGCAGGGCTAAAGGACATTATGACTAATGGCTACAATGCCGGCATTTCCACTTGGGAGCCGACAACGGCCAACATGAGCAACGTCGGCTTGTCCCTGGCTTTGGGGGGCCGTGAGGTGCGCCTGTTGGATCTGACCAGCGCTTATGGCGTTTTTGCCACCGGCGGAGTGAGGAATGACCCCGTAGCCATTCTCAAAGTGACGGATAGTAAAGGCAATGTGCTTTATGACTATCACCAGGTCACTGGCCGGCGGGTGTTTTCCACCGGCGTAAGTTTTTTAATTTCCCATATTCTGTCGGACAATAACGCGCGGGAAACGGTTTTTGGGCCGGTTAATTTGCTCCAGATTCCCGGCCACACGGTGGCGGTGAAAACAGGAACCACTGATTTGAAGCGTGACAACTGGACGGTGGGCTACACCCCTTCGCTGGTGGTTGGTGTTTGGGTGGGCAACAACGACAACACGGTCATGAACCAGGCAATTGCCTCCGGGGTGACCGGCGCGTCTCCAATTTGGAACCGAATAATGAAAGCCGCCCTGGCCGGCAAGCCCGACCAACCATTCCAAAAACCGGATGACGTGGTGGCGGTCACCGTTGATGCTTTAGGCGGCGGCCTGCCCCATGGCAGCGATCCCACCCGGGCAGAGTATTTTATTAAGGGAACAGAGCCGACAGCCGTCAGCCCGATCTATAAAACCCTGAAAATCGCCAAGGCGGATGGGAAACTGGCCAATGATTTACAGGTTAAAACCGGCCAATATGACTCCAAAGAGTTCATTGTTATTGCCGAAGACGATCCGGTGAGTGCGTCCGGAACCAACCGTTGGCAGCAAGCCATTGATGATTGGATTGCTGCTAACCAAGCCGGTGACTCCCGCTATCATCCACCAACGGACACCTCCACCGCCAACAGCGATTCCGTGAGCACCCTGATTGACACGCCGCAGGATCACCAGAATCTAACAAATAACAATGTGGAGTTTAAAGCCCGGGCTTTTTCCACTCATGACATTGTCAACATGACCCTTTTTATTGACGGCAACCAAAAAGTGAGCAAGTCCACCGATAATCTTGATGAGACGATTTGTCTGTCAAATAGTTCCCACACAGTCAAGGTTAAAGGCACTGACTCGGCCGGCAATACCGGAGAAACAAACATCACCATTGGGGTTAATGCCGACTGGAACTCCCCGGCCGCCTCTGGGTCAGCTAGTCCTTGTTCTTAACTCCTAATTCCGCTAATTTCTTTAAAATTTTTGCCCGAAGCTCGTTAACTTCTCTGTCAGTCAGATTTTTTGTCGTGTCCTGAAACGTGATTCGCAACGTGGTGCTTTGCTCATGTTTATCGAGTAACTGGACGTCGGCAATTAATTTGCTAGTTGACCAAATTGCTTCCAGCACGTCGCCATAAAGGACTTTTTCTGGAATAATTAACGACACATCCTGCACCACCGCCGGAAACTTGGAAATAGGGCGGTATTTTTTATTTAAATTAACCAGAGATGTGAATGTATCGTAATTAATTGTAAAGCCGCTGACATGGCCCTTAATTCCAAACCGCGCGAGCAGCGCCGGGTGCATTTCTCCCAGATAGCCCAAAAGTTTATCCCCGGATGAAATCACCGCGCTGCGCCCCGGGTGGCCCTGGGCAGAAGTGTTGTCCGGTTTAATTTCGTAAGGCACGCCAAATTGGATTAGCAGTGTCTCGATTATTCCCTTCACTTCATAAAATTTCTCTCCAGTCTGGGCGCCGCTAAGCCAATACTCTTCTTTGGCTTTGCCAATCGTCGGTCCGGTGTAGTGTTTACCTAATTCATAAAGGCGGATGTCGGAAAAATTTGCTTGGTTAAGTTTCATCGCTTCCAGAAGATTGCCGATCATCCGCGGCCGCAGATATTCAAAATCGCGGGAGATGGGGTTGTCCACGCGCAGGGTTTTGCCCGGATCAATGCCAAGATCAACCAGTTGTCTTTCCCCCACCAGCGAATAAGTGTAAATTTCGCTGTAGCCGTCGCCTTTAAGCAGACTCTTGACGCGAAATTCTAAATCAAAGTCGCGGGCGTAGGCCACCGGGGCGGTGGACACCGGCCCGGCCGGCAGAGTTTTGGGGAAATTGTTATAACCATGGATCCGCCCCACCTCTTCGATCAAATCTTCTTCAATGTGGAGGTCGTCCCGAAAGGTTGGCACCGTCACCTTATATTCCCCCGCCACTTCTAAGCCCAGCCGAGTTAGAATGTCCTTAACTTCCCGCGAAGAAATTTTGATCCCTAAGATTTTCTCCAGCCGGTCATGAGACATTTCCACGGTCCAGGGGGCAAACTCTTGCGTTTTGTGATCCATAATTTCACTGGCCACTTGCCCGCCGGCTAGTTCTAAGACTAAGGACAGGGCAAGATCAACGGCGGCCACTGTCCCGTTTGGATCCACTCCCCGTTCGGAAACGGCTGACGAGTCACTGCGCACCCCCAGGGCTTGGGATGCCCGCCGGGAAAGAATTGGATTGCAAACCACCGAGTGTAACAACACGGTTTTCGTTTCCGTCGAGACAGCCGTGTTCTGCCCGCCTTTAATCGGTGGCAAATCGACAATTCGGCCGAGATCTTTAATAATGATGGCGCCATTGGGCAGATGATAATCAATGCCGTCCAGACTGCGGAAAGCTTCGCCGCCGGCCGATTTTTCCACAATCAGCTGGTGGCCGCGGATTTTGTCATAATCAAAAACATGCAACGGACTGCCATAAACCCACAACACATAGTTGGTGATATCCACCAAATTATTAATCGGTCGTAACCCGATTTGTTTTATCCGCTTCTGCAGCCATTCTGGTGATTGTTTCACCTTGACGTCTTTGATGATTACCGACGTCATCCGGGAGATTAAGTCATAGTTTTGTTTAATATCAATTTTTAAAGATTTATTTATTTTGAATTGCAATTTTGCATTTTGATTTTTGAGTTTTGAATTAGTGACCGCGGCTATTTCCCTGGCAATCCCATAAACGCTCATCCAATCCGGTCGGTTCGGGGTGACCTCAGGGTCAAAAATAATATCTCCGTCCTGCTCGTGCCAGGTTTCGACCGTCAGGCCAACTTCCGACAACCGTTCCGCTAAATCCTTAAACGGGATTTTGATGTCAACGTATTCTTTTAACCAGCTTAATGGAATTAACATGATAGTAATTTAAAAATCAAAATTTAAAAGTTAAAAGTCCAAGTTAAAATTATTAATTTTGAATTGCAATTTTGCATTTTGATTTTTGAGTTTTGAATTAGAACTGTTTAAGAATTCTCAAATCCGAGTTGGTTAAAACCCGTAAGTCATCAATTTGGTTTTTAAGAAGGGCCAGGCGGGAAAGGCCCATGCCGAAAGCAAACCCGGTCCACCCTCTTGGGTCAATGCCAGCCGCTTTATAGACATTGGGGTGTGTCATCCCTGACCCGAGGATTTCGCTCCAGCCTAGATTTTTACAGTAGGGACAACCCCTACCACCGCAAATCGTGCAGCGGATCATTGCCTCGATGCTAGGCTCGGTGAATCCAAAATGTCCCGATTTAAATCGAACTTCTGTCCCCGGTAAAAGTGATTTAAGAATAAAATCTAGTGTTCCTAGCAAGTTAGTGACAGTAATATTTTTGTCAATGAGAATTCCTTCAAATTGCCAGAATTCAAAGCCATGGGAAGCATCAACATCATCAACACGAAAACATTTTCCAGGCGAAAAGACTCTAAATGGAGGTCTTATCCTTTCTAAGGCACGGCTTTGCATATTTGACGTTTGTGTTCTTAGCAAATATTCTCCCGGGTATATCTTAGAATTACGGGTGTCCAGATAAAAAGATGCTTGGGCATCTCGTGACGGAGCGTCCTTAGGCATGTTGACGCGAGTGAAATTATATTCATCCGTCTCAATCTCTGGACCCGTTATCATCTGGTAGCCCATGAATTTAAAAACTTCATAAACTTCCTTAAGTGTTTTAGTGATTGGGTGCAGATGGCCCTCGGGAGGAAAAACAGCCGGTAAAGTGACATCAATTTTTTCCGTCTCGGCAATGTTGGCCTCTTTTTCTTTCTGGATAGCTTTCTTTTGGGCTTGCAGTGTTTCCTCAATAGTTTGTTTCACTTCATTGGCAAACTGGCCGACAATGGCTTTCTCTTCCGGCGGCAGGCCGGGCAGTTTTTTAATTAACAGCGTCAATTTTCCGGCGGACTTACCCAGATATTCCACCCGGATATCTTCTAATTCACGAGCGTCTTTGGCTGCCAAAATCTGCGCCACCGCCTCATTCTTAATATCAATCAACTTATCCTGCATAGTATTATTAAAACAAAAAGTCTCGCTTATTGCGAGACTGTGTGGAGAAGAGCTAGCATTTCTAAGCTATCTCACTTTCTCCACAATGCTGTTAAACGTGTCGGGTTGTTCAATGGCCAACTGAGACAGGATTTTGCGGTCGAGGTCAATTTTAGCCAATTTAAGTTTATGAATAAAAGTGGAATATTTCAGGCCTTTGATTTTTAGTGCCTCGTTAAGGTGCAAGATCCAATCCCGGCGCGCGACACCCTTTTTGTCTTTTCGTCCGGCATAAGCATATTGGCCGGCATGCATGACCGCCTCCTTGGCTTTGCGCACCAACCGGTGGCGCGTCATCATATAGCCCTTGGCGGACTTTAAAAGTTTCTTATGCTTGGCGTGGGAAGCTAGTCCCCTTTTGATTCTGGCCATAAAATTTACTATGAATTTGCTTAAACGGCCGGTATATTTTACCTAAATAGGGCTTGAAGCGCAAGTAGTGATTATAGGCCCGGGCGGAAATCTGGCTGGCCCGGTCGCTGGCGTTAGTGTGAAAGTTGACAAAAAAACGGTGCATTTATATCCCAAGCAATCGCTTTAGTTTCTTTTCTAATTTTCCGGTCACCACCATGGGCTCTTTGCCCCGGCGCAGGTTTGTCCGCCGTTTGGCGGCATGTTTATGCCGTTGGCCAATTTTGCGCCGCATTATTTTTCCGCTGCCGGTCACTTTGAACCGATCCTGAACAGACTTTGATATTTTGAGTTTTGGCATATTAGGAATTTAAAAGCTAAAATTTAAAAATCAAAAATTCAAATTAAAATTAATAATTTTGAATTGTAATTTTGCATTTTAATTTTTGATTTTTTACTTTGTTGGTGAGAACGTTGCCGTTAACTGTTTACCTTCGAAATGTGCTTCCCGGTCAATCCTTCCGCTTCCCTCCAGTTGCTCCTGAAATTGGTTAATAATTTTGTGCCCAAATTCCGGCCGGGTAATTTGCCTCCCGGCGAATTTTATCACGATTTTAACATTATACCCATCCTCTAAAAGTTCCCGGGCCCGTTTCACTCTGGCAGCCACGTCGGCGGTGGCGGCAAAGGGGCTACCCACCCGGATTTCCTTAACGCCGGTGTTGCGCTGCCCTTTCCTGGCTTCCCCTTCTTTCTTTTTCTCCTGATACAGAAACTTTTTAAAATCGATGATCTTGGCCACCGGTGGCTTGGCCTGCTCTCCGATTAAAACTAAATCCGCGCCTGAAGCGAGCGCGAAATCAAGAGCCTGGTCGCGGGCAAGAACACCAATTTGCTTGCCATCCTCCCCGATCAGGCGCACCTCCGGTGCCGTTATTAAACTATTGACTTTATATTGTTTTACCAATTCTTTTTCCCTCTACCTCTATTTTAATGTCTTTAAGAAATTTTTGCAAATCGAGCTGGCCGAGGTCGCGGCCGCCGCGGGTGCGCACGGCAATTTTTTTGGCCTCGACTTCTTTGTCTCCGACAATGATCATATAGGGCACTTTTTGAGTTTGGGCATCGCGGATTTTGGCGGAAAGCGTTTCGGACCGGTCATCCACTTCGGCACGGATGTCAGCAGATTTAAGAGCAGATTCAACTGATCGGGCATATTCCAAGTGCCGGTCGGCAATCGGCAAAACGGCCACTTGCACCGGCGCTAGCCAGGTTGGGAAAGCACCAGCAAGATGCTCAATGAGAATGCCAATAAAGCGTTCTAAGGAACCATAAATAACGCGGTGAATGCAAACTGGTGTTTTCTGGCTGCCGTCAGCCGCAGCATAGTCCAGTTTAAAATTTCGGGGAATCTGGAAATCGAGTTGGATTGTGCCGGTTTGCCAATCACGACCCAAAGCGTCTTTCATCATAATATCAATTTTCGGTCCATAAAAAGCCCCCTCATTTTGACCCACAAAGTACTCGTGACCCGAGTCCTTAACTATTTTTTCAAGAATTTTCTCGGCCTTATCCCAAGTCTCGGTATCCCCCATCAAATTATCAGGTCTGTTTCCCAGGCGAAATCGATATGGCATGTTAAATACCGAGTAAAATTTTTCTGTGATCTCAAAAACATTTTTGAATTCCTGCTCAATCTGGTCTTCACTAACAAAAATATGGGCGTCGTCCTGGCGAAATTCCCGGACGCGCAAAAGGCCATTGAGGGTGCCGGAAAGCTCGTAGCGGTGGAGACAATCGGTGTCACCCAGGCGCAGTGGCAGTTCACGGTAGGATCGGGTTTTTGATCCAAAAACCACCATCGCATTAGGACAATTCATTGGTTTTAAACCATACGTTTCCTTCTCCGCCGTTTCGGAGATAAACATATTCTCAAGATAGTGATCCCAGTGTCCAGAAACTTCATAAAGTTGTTTTTTGTTAATGAGAGGCGAGGAAATTTCCTGGTATCCTCGCTTCTGGTGCTCTTCCCGCCAGAATTTGATTAGTTCGTTGTAGAAAACCATTCCTTTGGGTAGCCAGTAGGGCATGCCAGGGGCGCTTTCGTGGAACATAAACAGCTCCATCTCACGCCCAATTCTTTTATGGTCGCGTTTTTCTGCCTCCGCAAGCATATTAAGATAGTCATCAAGTTCTTTCTGACTGGGGAAAGCCGTGCCATAAATGCGGGTAAGCATTTTGTTTTTCTCACTTCCCCGCCAATAGGCCCCGGAGACTTTCAAAAGCTTAAAATATTTTAAAATGTCACTGGCCTTGCTCTCGATGTGCGGCCCGGCACACAGGTCAATAAAGTTGCCGGATTTGTAATATGTAATTTTCTCTCCCTTCTGCTTTAACTCATCAATAAGTTCTTGTTTGTATTGATTAGCTTCACGAGAGGTGGTCTCTTGAAGCTGATCGAATGTGCCCCATCCCCTAACCAGTTCATGCATTTTTTTCTCAATTTTAGGAAGATCTGCCTCGGAGATTTTGACCTCACCAAAGTCAAAGTCATAATAAAACCCATTTTCAATGGCCGGACCAATTGTTCGTTTGGTGTTCGGCCACAACTCCATTACTGCCGCTGCCAACAAGTGTGCGGCCGAATGACGAAGGTTATCTAATTTGTTGTCCATAAAAAACAAAAACCACCGCGCTGTTGGAGGGCAGATCTCTACCCCGTTCCATCCAACTTTTGGTGGTTGATTACGTTTTGGCTCCGGAGGTGGTGAGTCCCCGTGTTAGCGCCAATATTAACTTTAATAGTTTTAATTATATTACTTTTCTCCTGAATTGACAAAAAAGGCAACATAACCCGCAATTGCGGTTAAAATTATTGTTGTCACCAGTAAAATATTATTTATGTTCATGATTATTTTCTGGGCCGTTTGTTGGCGTGGGCAACCAAGCCAAGAATGATTGTCGCGAATGCGCCAATCATGAGAATTATAAATCCAATGGTTACAATATCAAAATTTTGCATAACTAGTTTTTTAGTAAGTCTAACCCGGTCTTTATCGAGAATGTGGCAATCGCAAGGCTAATAAGCATCATTATAACTGTATAGCTGGCTGGTCTGATGATTGGAATCGAAACACCAGTTAATAGCAAACCCTTAGCAATATCAAAGCATAGATCAGCTAAACGTACCGCCATCTTGTTTAAGGCTAGCAGTTTTCGCTATAATCTGTCAAGACGCACGCGTAGTTCACTGGTTAGAATGCTTCGTTGACATCGAAGAGGTACGTGGTCCGATTCCACGCGCGTGCACAATTATGCTTTGTAGACTTCCGACCCAACAATAATTGCCGGTATAGCAAGTGCCCCTAGTCCTGCTCCGATTAAAGTGCCATTTGGGAGCCCACCAAATCTCTCCGCTACGAAGCCAAATCCTGTCCCGACAAGGGTGAAAACAACTATTATTGGGTAAGCACAACAACAAGCAAGATCGGCATCAGAATCCATGCCATTTCTTGTCCCTGAGTCTCTTTCTTGGGCAGATTCAGTCAGTGGTGCTACTAATATTCTGCAAAGACCAGAGACTGCTTCGTAACCAGCTTCAAGTTTATTCATATTATTCTATCCGGCACTGGAAGCGACGGCGCATTCGTCGGACATGAATCAGATTTTGCTACTCTCCCAGTCTGGGTAGCTGATTATCCATGCCCGTAGTTAGATCAGCTAAAATTTGCTCCCCTCTGACCGCTATTCTGGTAAAGCCCTCTTTTAGTTCTTCTGGGGTGTGTTTTCCCGCCAGAACAATAAAAGATAATACTGGCTCGCTAGGATTAGCGACGTGGAGCCAGGCAAGTCCGCGATCAAATAACTTGTCATCCCGTGGGCCAATGTGCATACAGATGTCCAGGAAACTTCCGCCGTCAGTGCTGATGGCATGGTGGTCATCAACACTTCGTGGGCTGGCTCCCTCTTGTTGTCCGACGCGAACGGAAACATGTTCATCAATCCATGGTTCGTCAAACACTCGCACCTTGATGGTCTTTCCTCGCACTGGGAAAATCAGCTCGTGATTTGATCCTGGGGCTTCAATAAGATATCTCATCACTTGTTGTGCGTCGGCGCCAGTAAAAACCTGCTCGTCCTCGGTCACGGCATTTGGTCTGCCATATCGATTAGAGCCTTCAAAGTGGTTACGAACGACCCTAATTGTTGACTTACCGGCCTCATCTCCTGTTGCGGGAATCAATCCTCGGAAAATTTTCAGATCGGCTTGATTTAATGCCATATGTTTTTATTTGTGTGCTGTGCTGATTATATTCCCAATATAATCATTGTCAAGGGTTATTACTGCCCAGACAATCTAAAGTCGTGATAAGAGATCAAGGGCTTTTAGGGTGTTCGAATCCGTGACTAAGGTTCGAGCCCGAGGAAAGGTCTTCCAGCCGGCTTCATGGAACTCTTCCAGCAACAAGTCCTGTCTTGGGTTGAAAGAGGCCTTATCAACTGGAACAAAGTACCAGATATCATAGTGAATTGTGCAAGAAACCCGCGCTGGGTTATTAGCGATGTCAGTTGTAGTTAATAGCCTTGGGTAACCGGTATCGGAAGCGGAGATTGCTATCCCCCATTCTTCCATAGACTCCCGTTTGAGTGTTTCCTCGGGACTCTCTCCTTTTTTAATGTGCCCACCATTAAACAGCCATAAATCGCTTTTCTTATGATGACCAATGAAAACCTCTTTTAGTGTTGGGTCATAAGCAGCAAAATATACACAGAAGTGGGTATGTGGATCTTCCTCACGAGAAATGTTTCCCTCGCTTGCTCTTCTTACAAATCTAAAGAGCTCTTCTTTTTGATCATCAATATGAAGTGATATATCTCCTAACAATTCGACAAAAGTTTTTTTCATTTACGATGCACAGGTGAGGATTATCCCGCTGAACTGGCCACGGCGCGTTCGTCAGACATGGCAAACTGGGTGCCGTGCTTTTTAAACATCGCCCAATAGCCCTTTTGTTTTTTCTTCTGCGTCCAAAGTGCCAACCATTGTCGACTCTCATTCACCCGCGAGCGCAAATCCCGCAAGGAACTAATCACCCAGTCGAAGAAATTAAGATGATAGGCACCGGGATTGGCAGGCATTGTCTCTACCGTGATTTTCTTGACATCGGCGGTTAATTCCGCTGTCTGCAGCTCCAGTTTTTTAACTTCTAACGAGAGCTCTTCCATGATCCGGGCAATCTGGGTTTCCACCGTCTTTTTCTTGGCATTGAAGACTTCCTGCTCCTGTTTATTAACCTGCTGCAGTTGGGCAATCTTGCGGTCCAGACTGGCTTCTTTGCGGTTGATCTCCTGATTGGTGTGAGAAATTCCCGTCGCCAGATTGATTTCCCCACTCATGGGAGCTTTTCGGGGTTTAAGACCAATTTGTTCGAAGGCGGTGTCTAGGATTTGTTTGGGCACGTCAACAACCACGCTGGCGCTATCTTTGAGCTGCTCCACCGCGTTGTCGGCGGCCTTAAATTTCTTGGTTTTCATTGCTGACATCTTACTACAGGCTCAGTAATTTGTCAATCGTTTTTTCTCGTCTAAGAATGGATGTTAATATATATGACTGCTCTTTTAAAGCGGCCTTTTTAGCTTCGTCGGTTTCTTTATTAATGATCGTCTCAATCTCAGCTGGTTCCACCACCACTTTAAGATCATCGGCCACAGCGTCTAGAATGAATTCCAATTTCAGGGCGCTTTGGGCTTGCTGGTGATATTTCGCCCTGACTTGGTCGGCCGTCTGGCTGCTGCTGGCTAAATATTGTTCGTAGGTCAACCCGGCCTGGCGCACGTCGTCAATCAATTGACTCATCAGCCGGTTGGTTTCCGATTCGGTTAACACGTCCGCTAATTCCACCCGACAGACTTCAATCAGTTTCTCGATAATCGCGTTGACCTTTTTTGTCTTGTCCTCCTCCTCTTTTTTCTCTTCTTTTTGGCCCGGGGTCCAAATTTTGTCTTTGGCGTTGATGGCCTTGATGGCCTCCTGGTAGCCATCCAGGTCAACGGCCGGCTTTTCGGCCGCCTTGGCGATAAACTGCCAATCCTTTTCTTCTTCTCCGGAAACGATTTGAATTTTGGGACTAACCACCGGCTTAAGATTATGTTCGGCCAGAGCTTTAGCGTAGGCATCGGGCAAGATGCGATTAATCACTTCCCCATAGACTTTAGATTTATCCACCTTGGCGGCTACGGTTTCTTTTGGGGCTTTGCCCTTGCGAAACCCTTCCACCTCAATTTCGGCGGCTAATTCGTCAAAAACCTTGTCATAAACAGCTTTAACATCTGCCCAGGGAATCGTTAAGGTCAGTTCAAAAGCAGAACCAGATAAACGGTTTAGCGCGGTTGTCATATTGGCGATTGTAGCACTAGTTAGTCTTAATGTTAAGATTCAAATCCAGGGCAGGTGGAGCAATTTGCGGCTCGATCAAATCCACCGCGTCAATGGCATCGCTAATGGTTTGCAGTTGATCGCGCAGTTGCAGGACTCCGGAATCGGTGGCATATTTGGAACTGACCGGTGTGACATTGACCACCGGGGCCGGGGCAACGGTTTGGCTTGGTTGCAAAGCTGCCTGCTGCATTGCTCTTTCAATCATGGTGATGCCGGCTGACACGCCGACAATAACAATTAACAACGTGCCCACCGCTAAAAAGGCAACCAATAACGGAATAAGATTCCGCTTGGGCTTGGCTGCCGGTCCGGTTGGTGTTGGGGCCGGGCTAACGATTTCCACCCGGTTTTGTTGGCTGTCGATATCCATAACTATCCTGTTATTGATTTAATAATTTCTGTTAAAAAGCCGGCTGCTTCGCGCAAGTATTGGTTGGCCTGGGAATAGGTTTGCTGGCCCTTAAAAAGGTCGATGCCATCACTATTTTTTGTGGTAAAAACCCCATTAGCTTCAATCATTTTTTGCGAGAAAAGATCAAGCTTGCTTTTGGTGTTAAGCAGTCCCCGATCCGCTAGGGTGGTTGATTGTCCATCGGCGCGCATCTGGGCCAGTTTGGCATTAAGGCTAGTGATCCAGTCAGTCAGCTGGGTGTTGAGGGTTTGTTCCTTAGCGGCGTAGACGGTGCCGATGATCTGTTTAGTTTCTGTGTCCATTTGGGGATAGCGGCTGGCAAATTCTGCGGAAACAGAGTTTAAATCATCAAGACTGGCAGCCGCGGCAATTTTCGTTTGGTTGGCCGCTAGCCAATCTTTCTCGCTTTGCTTAATGCCGGCAAAGGTATTTTTATAATCGTCCGGGATACTGGCGGTGGCGTTAATTTTTTCCTGAAGCAAATCATAATAGACAAACATCACCTGATCCCGGGCCGAAAGCACCGCGCGCAGTTTTTCGATGGCGTCGTTTTGGGAAGTGAGGGTGTTATAGGTGAGATAGGTGGACTTAGAAACTAGGTAGGCGTTATAGGCAGTGCGGTATTGCCCGTAGGCATAAGTATAGTCATTATAAGCGCTGTTGTAGTCCGCTCGCACCGGCGCCGCCAGGAGAAAAAACGCAAATATAATGGGCAGGACTTTTTTCATTAGATCCAGTATAGCACTTGTGCCGGGAAGAGGACTTGAACCTGCCTTGCCCTGTCTGCCGACAGGCAGGCGGCAGGCAGGCCTCCACGCCTCTCTTTTTATGTGCCAGAGGGGAGAGTCGAACTCCCACGTCTCGCGACACACGGTCCTAAGCCGTGCCTGTCTGCCATTCCAGCACTCTGGCTAATTCATTAATTGTTTCTCTGCCGATTCCAGATTTGAAAAATCTCTCCCATTCGCGTGCTTCTTTTCTGTTCTCACATTCATGTGCGTAAATTAATTTAATTGGTAATCTATTTTTGGTAAATACTACTTTTCCCTTTTCGTGCTCCGTTATTCTTTGGTTAATGTCACCCGACATGCCTTTATAGAACTCACCAGTTAATTGGCTTTGCAATATGTAAACAAAATACATTGTCCTAAACCGTGCGCGCCTGCCTGCCGGCAGGCAGGTCTGCCATTCCACCATCCCGGCAATGTCTCTATATTATAGCGTAAGAGAGAGTTTGGGGGTAACGGAAGCCAAGGCGGGCACGTAGCTATCACCCACTTGTTCGGCATCAATTTGATCCATGAAGCGCTGGACTTTGGCCGCCCAGGACAGATTGCTCGGCGGACAATAAATATAGGAAATCTGGTTCAGTGTTTTAGCCCCTTTGTCCACATAATTTTGCCGCAAGCCCTGAGAAACAGCCGCAATGCCATCCGGCCAGGAGGCAAACGGGAATGTTCCCTGTCCCCAACCATAGGCATTAAATGTCCCGGCAACATATTGTTTGCCAAAAGTTGACTCCACTCCCGAGATGGCCACCAGCAGACGGTAGTCTAAGCCGTAGCGGTCGGCTTGCTGGACAAAATCATTGGCAAAATAAACCAAGGGAGAGTCGTGCTCAGACAGGAATTTTGCCACTTTTTGAGCACGAAAATCCATCGCGAGGGCGGGGGCGGCGAGCTGGGAAAGGAAGAAAAATATTGAGACTATGAGACCTGAGAATCTCATTGTTTTTCCCATAAAAAAACCCTGACGTAGCCTTGGGAAGCATACCTCAGGATCTAGGCGGGAGTATAGCAAAAAGTTATGGGTTTGTCAATTCCCTACTTTAATTCATTGAGGAACTTGTCCACGCAGAAGGCCCAGGATCCCTGGGAGGGCGGGGTATACTTAGGCATGATTTTTTCCGGGGTGTCCAGGCCAAGGTCAAAATAGTCGGTGCGCAGAGTTTGAGAAACAGCATTAATCCCCTCTTGCCAGGAAGAAAACCGGGTAATTTGGCCGCCATAAATTCCGTAGCCATAGGGATTAAAACTATTAGCCGGCATTGACTTACCCACGTTGCCCTCACACTGGGCAATGGCGGGAAGATAACCATAAGGGATCTGATATTTGTCGGCGGCCGTCACAATGTCCTGGCCCAGGCCGGTCATCGGCGAATTATAGCGGGCAAAGAATGCGTCAATTAATTTTGGCCGGGCGTCGCCGGAAACTAAGTAAGCAGTTGCCCCGGGATCAGTCGGCGCAGGACTGTTAAAGGCAGCATAAGATTGTTGGGTCGTTTTAATGTCTTGCGGGACAACACTGTTTTGCGCAGAACTTTGTTTGGAGGTGTAAATCGTCAGCACCACCAAACTGATGACTAAAATCGCGAAATTCCCCAACACAAACCCCGAGAAAATCACTAATCGTTTCATTGTCAATCAGAATGACAAATTATGAGGCAAATGTCAAACCGAAGGTGGGCGATGAGGGATTTGGACCCCCGACACCTGCGATGTAAACGCAGTGCTCTACCACTGAGCTAATCGCCCTCTTGCGCTCCCAGCAGGACTCGAACCTGCAACCTTATCGTTAGAACCGATTTGCTCTATCCAATTGAGCTATGGGAGCCTGTCTGCCGCCAGGCAGGCGGGGTGCCGAGGGCGGGACTCGAACCCGCATCCCTTACGGGACACGATCTTAAGTCGTGCGTGTAAACCATTCCACCACCCCGGCAAGATTAATCTTTTCTGATTGTCACTGCTTTAATTTCTAGGTCCGCAGCCGCTTCGATTTCCGCTTCCCATTTTTCCAGCAATTTCTGGATTTTCTCTTCCGGACCTTCCACCTCAATAATCAATTTCTGAGTGTCGTTCATAAATAACTCCTTTCTATGGTATAATTTTATCACATTCGAGGTTCGCGGGTGTTGTATACCGGTAATACGCTTCCTTGCCAAGGAAGAGACAGTGGGTTCGATTCCCATCACCCGCTCCAAGAAATTTAATTATGCCGAGGTAGCCAAGGTGGTCACGGCGGGGCTCTGAAGAAGCTCAGATAGAGGTTCGACTCCCCTCCTCGGCACTTTTATTTGCCGCGATGGTGGAATTGGCAGACACGCAGGGTTCAGGACCCTGTTCCCTTTAACAAGGAGTGGGAGTTCAAGTCTCCCTCGCGGCACATAACCTTGCGGGATTAGTTGATCGGCCCAACGTCAGCTTTCCAAGCTTAAGAGAGGGGTTCGACTCCCCTATCCCGCTCAGCATTTCGGGGAGTAGTTCAGCAGTAGAACGTCCGGTTTGGGACCGGAAGGTGGCAGGTGCGACTCCTGTCTCCCCGACAGAGTGCGGACGTGGTGGAATGGTATACACGCTAGCCTAAGGAGCTAGTCCCGCAAGGGGTGGAGGTTCGAGTCCTCTCGTCCGCACCAAACGAGACTTTTCAACTCCTAAATCAGGGGTTAGTTGGAATAGAAGCCCCATTTGCGAGGTTCCAAATCCTGGATTTTGATAAACGACGCCTTTGGGGAAGATTAGACTTTGAAACTTCACTTTTTGCTCCACCACTTTCAAGTTCTTCCAGAACTGGCTTGGATTTTTGAGAGACTGGGCAAACCTATGGGCGGCGGTTCCAACATCAAAACCATCGGCGGTCATTTCTGCCCCTAAAAGCATTAATTCCTCCGTTTCTTTTCTAATCTCTTCCAGTTTTTGTTTGCCATCGTCTTTAGAGACTGTGCCGTCAGCAATAAGGTCAATCAGTTTAGATTTGCGCACGGTTAATTTGGCGACCTGCTCGTTAATGCGTTTTTGGTCTTGGCCCGCTTCTTGCTGCTTGGTCCCATAAACATCTTTTATAACCGCTTCTAAGAGCCTTAGCCGGGCTTCAATCGGGACGACTTGGGAAAGATAGTCGGCAAAGTCCTGGTGGACATCACTGACTTTGAAAGATTTTCCACAACGATGTTGGCCATAATCGTGATAATAGTCATAACAACCACCATGCCCCCTGGAACGGCTGGCAGTCATTGGTTTTTTGCAATTGGGACACTGAGCAAAACCCCGTAAGGGATATTCCAAACGCAGTTTGGGTCTAGGATTAGTGCCAAAAGTTTTCCCGGCGAGGACTTGTTGATTTCTCAAAAAGATTTCTAAACCGATAAGCGGCTGGTGGGTTCCTTTTGCTTCTTCATGCCGTTTCTTGGAAACAACATAACCAGCGTAAAATTTCTCCCGTAACATGCGGCCAATAAACTGTTTGGTAAGTTTCCTACCTTTAATGGTTCGCAAACCTTTCCGGGTAAGTTTTTTCAAAATATCCGTCTGAGAATAAATGCCTTTGGAAAATTCCGTTAAACCAAAAACCACAATCGGGGCTATTTCCGGGTCGGGAATAATTGTGCCGCGTTTAGCGTTGTTGCGAATGCGCTTATAGCCTAGAGGAACCACCCATGACCAATACCCACTGTCAAACATAGCCTTCATGCCTTGCTTTACTCGTTCCGATTTGACCTCGTTATCAAATTGCGCCGTGGCAGACAAAACGTTTTCCATTAGATGACCCGCTGGGGTTTCGTCTAATTGTTCGGTGGCTGATAAAAGTCGGACGTGATAACGAGCCAGAGCAGCCCGGATTGCTTGATAATCCCCAACGTTTCGGGAAAAACGGTCTAACTTGTAAACAATAACGGCATCAATCTTACCTTTCTGTTTGCAACAGAAATTAACCATCCGTAAAAAGTCAGGTCGGTCGGTTGTTTTGGCTGATTCGCCTTCGTCAACGAACACTTCAACTACAACAAAACCGCTGCGAGCGGCATATTCTCGGCAAATCTTTTGTTGATTCTCCAGGCTAAAATTATCAACCTGTTCTTTAGTTGAAACTCGGCAATAAATTACGGCATTCATATAAAAAGGACAGTCCGGGAGGATTGCAACAGCGACTAGACCGTTACGCCCGAACTGCCCTTTTTATCAGCTGATAGAGTTTTCAAAAATGGGCAGCAAAAAAGCCGCTGTTCAATTGCAATCCTAAATTAATCTTAGGATTTCCCCGGTAGTTGTCAATGGCAAAAATCTGTGGCGTGCTTGATTTGGGAAGAAGAGCCGGTTATACTGTAGTTGTTTGTTTAGTTAACTTTCAGTTAACCGGCTCATCCCAATTAGACCGTTGGCCAAAATCTTTCAAATTGCCGACGGTTTTTTGATTCCCAGTACCGGCGCAAATTTAACTCTCTTTCTCTGGCAATCTTGCTTAGTTCTATTTGTCTTAGAACTTTTGCCAGCCGAGCAAATTGCACCTGACGCGCTACACATTGATTTTGCATTTTTCTTGTTCACCTCCCTTCCGTGAATTGTTGCTTCTTGAAGTTCCATAAACAAATCGGCCAATACAAGACATTCCCGTAAAAGTTCCTCCACTTGGGAATCTGTCAATATCCGACCATCTTTGCCTAAAATCTTTCTGGCCTGATAGATGGAGATCATGTTGACCTCCTTATTTCCAGGTCATCCAGCAAGCCGTTTTTGGCGTCATGAATAATCCGTTTGTAGTTCTCAACAGCGTTTAGAAGGTCAATTGGCTGGCACAATGGCGCTTTTCTGGTTAAAAAGTCATTAACCAATTCAACGCAACGGTTTTGCGGGGAGAATTGGAAGAAAACGACACCCTCGGAAACTCTCGTGCCAAGAAAAGTAATATTCGCCTGAACTAAAAGGAAAGGGCAAATTTGCCAGTCCTTGCTTTCATAAAAATTCTTCATATGTGTTTCATACCTGTAAAAATCAGGTAGAAACACTTAATCACCTTTAGTTTGGCTTGCCAAAACAATTAAATTGAAATTACTGGAGATAATTTGAAATTATTTAGATGAGGCTAGAAGCGGATATAATTTATCCAAGTAAAACATTGCATCCTTTTTAATCCGAGGAAATTCTGGAAAAGATGGCGCCCCTCTTTTGCCAAAATAGTTTTCGTCCTTTTTTTCTTGAAGAGTAACCCACTTATCAACATCCGCGTTTGTTTGCAAGTTAAGCCTAATAATCCATAAACCAATGGCTAATTTTGTAATATCAATATCTTTTCTTTTAATTGGTTCATCGGGTAAATTGGCTGTCAATTTAACCAGTTCCAGTTCGCTTGATCGGATAAACTCCAATAAAGGGTCAAGTTCTCGTTCGCGAAGCCGCCGCTTAATTACGATTGCTGGACAACTGTTTAACCATGGCACTGTTTCTTTGGATTGAGCAGGAAAAAGTTCAAATGGGTAAGCGGGAATAAGAGGCAAGGGTAAAGTTCCCGTTAATAGCCAAACTTTTATACATCTTTTCCAATCTTCCCAAGCCAGGTTTTTACAAACCCCATTAAAGAGAATATTCAGTTGTTCTTCTACTTTATTGGCCAGCGGTTCTTTTAAGTTAACAAGAGAACGGTCGTAATATCCCCCTTCGCTATCACACTCCTTAACGTAAGCCCACAGATTAATTATCCCCATCGCTTTTCTGCTTTCTTGCAAAGTAGTCTGAATTTTTGGATGGTTGGCAGCCAGTAAAGCAGAGAATAAAAACACCCGGTCGCATCTGTCCTCGGCTATTTCCGCAAACATGTCGATATTGTTTTCTTTGGCTAAGTCGTGGACTACCGGGTCAACTGGTTTAATTGATCTGCCCACAAAATATGAAAGTTCAGGATGGATACTTTGGCGAGCAAGACGGCGCATTTGAGGCTTTTTGCAAAAGTCGGGGACATTAACTACATTATCATCATCCATATAAATCCATTTTACTCCTCTGTTGGGCAAGCAGGTAAAAAAAGAATTATTGGAAGTTGATTCTTATGGAGCGAATAATTTTTCCAGGCCAGTTATAAGTTCTTGGGTCGTTTTCCAGATTAGCCTTTTGTTTGTTTTGCACGTGCCAATGCTTCCGCTCTTCCGTATCTTCTCGTAAAGGTATCTGTCATGGGAATGCCGTTTTTTTCCATATAAGCGGCTACATCAATTTCGTGGTCAGGTTGTCCGGCAAGAGGTTTCCCTTGAATATCCTGCAAACTATGGAGCCATTCTTCCATATAAACTAGCGCTATTTCTTGTTGTAACCCTGGAGGCATGACCTGTTTTTGTGGTCGTCCATCTGGGCCTGTCGCATAATATCCTATGTCAGATAACTCAATTCTTCCCCCTTCTTTATTCCATGAATTTTTAGCAACACTATTAGCAAGTTCTGCATATTCGCCAGGTTGAGGTATCGCATTTACCATTCTTTCTCGTGCAGGTGATATGTGTCTACCTACTTTTGCTAGTTCACCAGCATTTTTGAAATATTGCATAGCCTCAGCATATCTGCCTGCCTTTATAAGTTCTCCCCCTTGATAAATGTAATTCTTAAACGCGGCGGTTACTTCCGGAGTAAGTTTTGGAGCCGCTTCTTTTTGTGCTGGAGCACCAGTTTCTTTAGGTTGGTTCGCTGAAGCAAATTCCTGAACAGTTGCAAAATTTTTGGCTGTTCGTTCAATCCCTGCTGTTTTTGTTGCCACTTCGCCCGTAAGTTCGTGATATCTAAGTAAATCGCTCAATCTTTGAACCTGTTCCCTGGGAATATGACGAGCGTTTAGAAAAGCCACTAATTTTGCTTTATTTGGGTCATCGTCCCTCATAAAGTCCGGATTAGTCAACTTCATCGCAAAACCCACTTGTTGAGCAAGTTCCGCTTCTAATTGTTTTCCCTTGGTAACCACCTTTGCTTCTGCTGGTTTTCCTTTGATTTGTTCCGCCCAACCCCGAGCAGGGTGATTGGCAACTTGCTCTTGAAGTTGACGAATTTCTTCACGAACTTCTTGTACCTTTCCTTCAATTGTTTTGACGCCCTCTGCATCCAACTTTTTACCAGTTCTTAATAATTCAAGCGCATAGTTATCGGCCCTAATCTTGGCACTTAAAGCGTCATGGCGTCCTTTTCTCTCTTGTTCTTGGGCCTCATACTGTGGGGTACCAGGCAAAAAGCGTCGTTCGGTGGCGAAACTTTTCATTGCGTTCGCATCTTTTTGCGAGCGCTCGGTCATGAACTTATGAACCTCTCTGTTGGCGGAGTTCAGTTCTGCTTTTTTTTCGCTTGTTGGTTCAAGTGGCATTTTTAGTTTCAGATTCTTCTAATTGACCAAGAAATGTACTTAAATTATTAGAAAAATCTTCTAAAATTCCCGATGTGCCTGCTTCCATTAAATTTTCATTAAGAGTAGATTCCATTTCCGCCCAGTTTTCTGATTTTAGACTGGATTGAAGTTGACTGGATAATTTTGATAGTTCCTCTTCTGCCGTAATTTTACCGATGTTTTCTAAGGTCTTGGAAAGTGCCACATTAAAAGCAATAAAAAGTGTTTCCTCAATTTGGTCATCGGCCACAACTTTGTTAGATTGTTGTTTTCTAAAATCGGTAATTATTGTTTTAAGATTCATGTTGCTCAAAAAAATGATTAGCAATAGTTGAGCCGGCAATGGCGCCAAACAATGGACCGCCCAAGGAAAGATTTCCTCTCATATATCTGGTTGTTTCGTATGCACCATCAGACTCCGTTTTCTCAATATTAAACTTCAACCCACATGAGGCAACAACTGCACCTACCGCCCCACCTACAACCGTTCTCCAAGTTACAGGGTTAGGGTAAAGCATGCCTCCAAGTTGTTTAATTAAATCATCAAGGGTATTTTCGCCGACACCAATATCTGGTTTACTAAGTAATCCATTATTGATTGCTACTAGTGAGGCGACAGGAAGAGTTTGTAGACGGGAGAAATAATTGTCTTTATCCCCTTTATTTTCTCCTGCTAACCGCCAAAGAGTTTGGGCCTCCCTAGCGACCGTTCCAAGTCCAACTTTTTCTGCTAATTGAAGCGCTCGGTCAGAAAGTGTTGTTTTTTCTGTTACTGGTTGTTCGGTGGTGATTGCCCCTTCACTCATATCCATCTACATTTATATCTATGAGCCATTTTAACCCAATAATTCTTGCGATTGCAAGAACCATATTGAACCTTGTTTTCAATGAACCACAAATCATAACTAACCCAAGTCCGCTTGAGGTCTGGCAACACTCTGAATAACTAACTATTGTCACCACGCTCCATGCCGAATATCTTCCATTGTGGTTTATTAGCAACTAATCAAAACATCGGGCCGCACATAATTGCTGCGGTTAAGATGTCGTAAATGTTTACGTTGATCTGTTAATTGTCGCTCCGCGCTCACGCGCGTCGCTTATTTATTTAACTATTAGGAGTTCAAAAGATTACTAAGCGGAAGTCGCTCCTCGCTCCCGCTTCGTTTCGCCTCACGGCTCACTCCGCTGGGTCGTCGCTCTTTTGTCTCTAGTTCCGCCTCGGCGGAACGAAAAAGGTAGCGCGCAAAATCAGAGATTTATCCCTTAAGGTTTGGCCGGTCTGCCAACACGAGCACACAGGGCCTTGCCCTTCGGGGGCCGTCTGCGGCCGCCATCGCAAAAAGTTCTTTTTGCGACGTCCTGCGGCCCTGATGTGTTCGTTTTCGCAAAATGGGCCATTTTACGAAATGGCATCCTCGGCCAGAGATTAGTTAAAATCTCTGATGGCGTCTGGAGCCTCTTCCCGGGGCCCTTCTCCAGCCGCCACCACCAGGGTTTTGCACGAATTTATCTTAAATTAAGAACGAGCCCGCGGGCGGGACCCCATGCCCTTTGCCCGCGAGTTCACCAAAAAGGAACGAAAGAAGTACAAGGCGGCTCGCCTTGCTCGCCGCCTTCGGTATCGTACCGCTAGTTTCTGACCGGCTTTAGAGCGGTGCGGGAGCGGTGTTGGCGTGGAACTCCGTACTACCGGCGGCGATTTTTGATTAGCCTTGGAGCGGGGCGGAAGCGGTAGACCATCGGAGGTCCGTACTATGGGAACGGTTTGAGTAATTTCTGGCAGTTGGGAAATTTATGCAGTTGAGGCCAAAACTGCCGGTGTGTTACAATCGTCTAAGAAGTTTGACCAGAGTTTGAGTTCGGAAACAATTTGGTTCCAAAACTCATTCACTGTGTGCACCAAAGTCTTATAATTAGTAATATGGTGACTGTAGCTCAATGGCAGAGCACCAGCTTGTGGAGCTGGGCGTTGCGGGTTCAACTCCCGTCAGTCACCCCAGAACCTAGTTTGGCAAGATCTAATTTAAGAAGCGTGAATTAATTGATAAAGTGGTTCTACAAATGGCACGTCGTCGGGAATCTGATAAAGAGCGTCAATTGTTCTCCTTGACCCTTCGTCATTTAGTTTTTTCCTTCCCAACTTTATCAAATCAGAAGCTTTTGGAGTATTTTCAACTTGTAAATCATTAAGTATTCGAATGCTCATCACCAGATTAAAACCTTCCGGGTAATTGGAAATATCGTCTGGTCCTTGTAAATTTTCTGGCACGATATAACCAAGAAAACCGCTTAACGATTTGGAGATAATAGAATTTTCTCGAGAAAGTTCTTCAACCAGCATCGGACGCACACGAGGATCGGCTAAGATTATTAAAGCATTTCCCAAAAGCCATTTATGATATTTCTGGGGATCTTTTTCGAAGGGCCTGATTTGCAAAGTGTCTAAAGCAAACTGAAATGCCTCTTTAGGGTCTTCCATGATGGTTTCTAAGCCATTGTTAACTTTACTCCAGTAGGGTGAGCCTCATTACTTTGGTGTAAGATTTCTAAGCCTCCAGCGACTCGAGTTCGAAGCATCGAAAGAATTTTATTCATTTCGGGTTTTTCAACTTGGGAATATTCTTCCGCCAGTTTCTCTACCTTATCTTTATCCATAATGAATTTAAAGCCTGAAGATTTTGAGATTCATCTAGACACGACTAGTCCCTGGTTTGGTCATGGGAAAATGAGAACAAAAGGCTGCCCCCACTGTCCGTATATGATCTTCTGGCATGGCAGAGAGTGGTGCGGCTTTGGTGTCGGCAAGCGACTTGAAGGCAAAATTATAGAGAAATCCAGGCACTGTGGCTTGTTAAATCTCTACGCAATTAAGCGCCGCCTCCGGATTAGGCACTAAAGAGAATTTGTCGTATAATTAAGCTTGTTTAGCGCCTATAGCTCAACGGATAGAGCAACAGTCTTCGGAACTGTGGATGCGGGTTCGATTCCTGCTAGGCGCGCCAGGCCCGTTAGCTCAGCGGTAGAGCAATCGACTCTTAATCGATTGGCCACTGGTTCGAATCCAGTACGGGTCACCATTTGTCTTTTTGACAAAGACTTTTGTTGATTTAGCTCAAAACATTGCGATAATTTGAGTGTTCCATTAGTGATGTCTTCATAAGTTGGCATTGACTCAAAAAGAAGACTAAATAAAGCCTTCTGTTGCATGGGATTGTTCGGTACTATCAATAAATCTGACAGGTGTTCCATAAAATAATTAGCAGAGACTATCAATTCATCAATATTTACCTCTTTTTGTTCATGTCGATCCCTTTTCTCAATGGCTAAAGCTATCTGAAGTTCTGTATTCTCTAAGTCTTCCTCAAAGGCCTTTATAGCGACTGAAGAGCTTAATGCCTTTATTTTATCCTTTATCAGCAGTTTCTCCTGTTTTAATGCTTCTACTTTCTTTCCGAAATCAACGGAACTTTGAAACGACTCTTCCTTTTTGTTGTCCCAAACATCTAAAACCACTTCCTTAAATAATTTAATAAAGTCCTGAGTAAACCGTATTTGTTTAATGAACTGATATATAGTTTCCTCAAACGTTTTTTTATTGATTCCCCAATATTTATGGTTTCGGCCACAATGATAATAGCCAATATGTTTACCTGATTTACTGCGTGGTGCACTTCCCATTAGCGGCTTATGACATTTCGGACAAAGGATATCCTTAAAGGGAAATGCCGGATTGTTCCTGTCTTTTCTTTGAATAATTTGATACGGCTTTTGATAGGTACCCGATAAACTGGACACACTTTCTGCGTCTTGAGATGTAGAATTTGTGCATATGTTTAAAGCGGTACCTAAGGAAATAAAGCTGGAGGTGTTGGAGAAGGTTAAAACTGGTCAGAAAG
>JAMCZE010000013.1 GCA_023485845.1 Patescibacteria group bacterium | reverse complement strand
AAATTTACAGTTACATTTGGTACTACAATAATCTGCGAATTCACACCAGCTTAAAGATGTCCCCAGCTCAATTTAGAAGAAAATTCCTAGACGCAGAAACCGTGTCCCAAAAATCGGGTACTTGACAATCGATTGTCAGGCTGTCTTTGGTGATAGGCTGGTTAAACGGTTGTTTTCTGACATACTCCAGAAAGTCATAGTTATTACCAACGGCATGAGGTTTTGCAATCAGATAATTGTTTACCCACACCTCTCGATCTACGACTTTGAGCTTGAATTCTGTAGGGTAATTCTCTCTTAAAGAAGAGGTTGTATCGTCTTGGTTTGTTATTGGCAGTTGTCCTTTATTTTTACTGTAGTATCTTTCAAACTCGTCCCTGTTTATCTCAAATTCAACTTTATCTTCGGCTTTTCTCCATAAATAGCTGAAGTGCTCGGTAAACAGCAAGTTGATAATTTTATCTTCCTCCAGCTTTCTAAACACTTTTAGTAGGTCGTCTTTGGGAATTGTGTCACCTTTATTATCTTGAAAATCCCACAGTGAAATTGAGAAGACATTATCGCTTTTAGGGGATAGTTCCAGCTTTTGATTGATGACTGCTATAACATCTTGAATGACATTTGGCACGCTCATAGTAATGTTTGGGTAATATAAGTCCTCACAGGACTTTCCTACTTTCTATTTTACCGAGAATGAAGGGAAATATAAACTCAAAAGGGAAGCAGGTCGGAGGATTTTACTTTCAGTGCCTTAGCAATCTTGTAGAGCGTCCTGATGGTTGGATTTCGCTCACCCCTCTCGACCATGCCAACATAAGTCCTGTGCATGGACAGCAGTGCTGCCAACTCCTCCTGCGAGATCCCCTGAGACTTTCTGACCTTTTGTAGTCTCTCCCCAAAATTCCTCAAAATGTGCTGGTGTGTTATTGGTTTGCCCATTACTTAAAAATCTTAGAGACTCCTTGTATCATCTTCGACATACTCCTTGTATTCTTTTGTGCTAAAATATGCCTGGAGATAAGTCTAAACTTGACAATCGCCTGGAAAGGAAGTTAACATCCTGAAATCTTTATAAGTTAGCGCATAAGGAGGATAAAAATGACAATGACACATAAAAATAAATCTCGTTTGCTAACCGTTATCTTTCTCCTTGCTGTTATCGTTTTCTTAGGTGTCGTGTTAGCTCCTCGTTTCCTGGCTCAATCGAAAGTGGTTCAGTCATTCCAAAACAATGCCAAAGATAAACAAGTGGCGGAACTCTTGGAAGCAATGAACGCCAAACCAAATAAGGAGTCTGAGGAATATAAAGCCCTTAGACAGAAGTTTTGTCTTTTAACCGCCAGACCAGAAGCGGAGAGGGCAAAGGCAGTAGCCAACATCAAAGAGTTCCTACACGGTATTTACCCAGCTGAAAGCGGTGATTTCCAGGTTGAATTCCTTTGTAGCAGATTCAATGGTAAGCCTGATGATAGTGGGACGGACTATAACAATCCAGCCAGCGAATACTATGAAGCCAAAAATCACAGCTTTGAAATTGATCCCAAGACCAATTATGTCTTGGGTGTTGGTGATGCTGAACGCACCAAGAGAACCGATCCGTTGCCTGACTATGACTACTCAGGACGCTACAACACGCCAGAGGAGCTAAGGCAGGTCGCCGAGAGGTTCTTAATCGACCACAAAGACATCCTGGGTATCGATATTGCCAAGATGACCTACAAATTCGAAGGCACAAAGCCTGGTAACTTCTTCATGAACTGGGAGGATAAAAATGTCTCAGTAACCAAAGAGCATGAGGTTTGCGGGGATGTTGACCAGAAGCGAGAAGGTGCATACCAAAACGCTCAAGGAGTCTGGTGTATCAAGATGAAGTCGACCAATTATCAAAGGATCGATATTACCATCACTAACGGTGGACAGATCATCATCTACCGTAACAACATCAATGACCTGGATAAGCTCTAAAACGGTCTATCGGGAGACCCTCTCAGTCTTCCCATCCAACAATTTTCATTGCCCGCCAGCGGTGAGGAGGGGTTTTCTGGCGTTATAGACCAACTCCAAACATAAAGAAAAGTAAAGGAAATATCAAGTTCGATTTGACATCTCTTGTTATCGAAGTTAAATTACCAACGGTTCTGACGCTCGAAATACACCTTTGAATGGGAAACTCTCCAGGCGAGCCCATATAAGTATGGAGGTTAAGGAGTCCTCCCAGAACAACTGCAGGTTTCTGCAACAAATCCCCAACGATGCTGGTGAAGCTAAACAGAGGTGAAACCATGCCATCCCAGGTATGAAAGGTCACTACGAGTCAACACACGGGGACACGGAGGTAAGTCTCATTCTGCATTATGAGACAAATAACACTGTGTAGGAGAAATTAAAGCCTTGGTGCTTTCAAAACTGCAACGCAGGAATCATCTTTTTTTGCGTGTGACGATTGTGTAGTCATAACATTTTGTGCCCTTTGCGCTATCCCTTTTGAAAACTTTTTTAAATCAACTTTTTTAGTTCCAGCATCAAATCCTTTTTGATATTCGTCTTTTATTGCTAATGGTAGTCCTGTTGGAGTAAGGTTGTCTGAAACCCCGTCAGATACAGCCAAGTATATTTCTCCATCACTTATAGGCGTAACAGTGAAATCAATATCTTTGGGTGCTTTAAGACTGCCTACGCACCTGTATATCTGATTCCTCTGGGGATGTTCAAAGGCTTCCTCTCTTGTTATTTGCCCTGACGCAACGAGAGCTTCAACAATACTATGATCCCTTGTTATTTGTTCAACAATCCCAGTTGAAGGCGCATACCTATAAACTCGGCTGTCGCCTACATTAGCAACTACTAAAAATCTTTTTGCTCCGTCTGGACTTGCACAAACAACTCCTGTGCTGACAGTAGTATCGACTTGATCGTCTCCAATTTGTCTTTGTAATGCTTTTATTTCACCAGTTGCTGCAAATATGGCATTTTTTAGAGTCATTACTGCTTGATTTATTGTTGGTGCGGACGCAAAACCAGTTTCCAGTGATCTTAAATTTCTTTGCACTATCTCTGCTGCTTTTGCTGACTGCTCACCTCCAGAGCCAACACCATCTATGGCAGCAATGATACCGCTTTTGCCCCCAGCCATTTCAGCTGCAACAGCCCTATCTGCTGAATAGGACGGATGATCAGGATTAGCCAAGATAGTTGAAAATGTTTCAATAGGAGGTTTTTGTGGTAGAGCCTCTGGTGGTTTGTAACCTTCGCCAAAATCAGTCATGGCTTAATGATATTAAATTGTTTACTTATTTTCAATAAGAACTTTTTTATAATAAAATAAAGAAGTGCCGATTGATAAGTCGTGAGTTAAGCAGTGGGGCAAGTGGCTAATTGTGGCCGTAAGTCGGGAATGTGGATGTAGCCAGAGTAATTTTGTATAATTGTTCTGACATCGTTCACGATGTCCCAGGTGTAAATCAGCCAGGATTTACGCCTCTCAGGAGCGCTACCGGTGCAGGAAGTGCCGGACAAGGTTCTCGCTTTTGTCCCACACTTGGCTGGCTAACCCAAAATTGCCGCTTAACCAGTTCTGGATGACCCTGTGGTGCTGGACCACCCAGATTCCCGTTAAACAGGCACAAAGCTTGACGAAACTATCAGAGGTATCCGTGAGACATTGGTACGAAGAATTTAGGCACCATTTGCCTCAAGATCAAGAAGTCCTAGATCATTTAGTTCAACTTGATGAAGCCTATTTTGGCGGTAAATCCGGCCGAGCCTTACTTCTTGGTAAACAAGTAGGGTCAAGAAAATTGGCTTATCAGCTTTTGCCCCACACGAATGTGTGCCGGGAACATGCCTGGTGGTTTGTTCAAACTTATGTTAAACCTCAGACCCAACTTAACACAGACGGGGCTTCTATCTACCACAAAATCGAAGATTGGTGGCCGGTTTATCACTACCGGGATATTCACAAAAAGTGGGAGTTTACCAACACCAGTGAGATCGAAGGCACATTCGGAAACTTGCGTACCTTCATCCGCAGGATGTATCATCATGTGACCGTGGACAAATTAGAAGATCTAACTATGGAATTTTGCTTTAGATTTACACATCCGGAAATCTTTGAAAACCCGCGCTACTACCTGGAAAAGTCACTATTTATTGTGCCAACTCGTTAAGTATACCCCAACTTGACATTCTCCTCTTTTCGCATATAATCGAAATGTAGGGTAAAAAAATGAAGAAAATCGAATTGATTTGGCGGGAGATCTTGGAGGAAGGAATTAAAAATTCGGTCTTTGAGCAAAAAGGGCTGGCCGGAAAATTTCACCTGTCCACCAGCACGGTTTTTGCCGCCGTAGCTCCCCTGAGAGAAATCGGCGCTGTGGCCGTGACCGGGCGTGACTTTCGCCTTGTTAATTTAGAGAAGGTTCTGACCTTTTGGGCCACTCATCGTCATTTAAATAAAGACATTATCTATCAAACCCGGGTGAATATGCCTGCCCTAGAAATTGAAGGTTTAGTTGATAACCAAACGGTCTTTGCCGCCTACAGTGCCACCCGCCGACTCTTGGGCAGCGCCCCGACCGATTACGACAAAGTTTATGTTTATGCCGCTGACGCGCAAAATTTAAGATCAAGATTCGCCCCGGCAGGCGGCCCGGCTAATTTTTTTGTTCTCAAAAGCGACCCGTTTTTAGAAAAATACGGGAAAACCACTTGTCCATCACAAACGTTCGTCGACCTGTGGAACCTGACTGATTGGTACGCCAAGGATTTTTTGGACGGTTTGAAGGAGAAATTCTATGGATTTTTATAATGACCTGGTAACTCAAAAAAGTTGGCAGACGCTGGGAGAACTGCGGCAGAAGTTTGACTTCATCTTAATTGGCGGCTGGGCGGTTTATCTCTACACTAAGGCCCTAAAATCAAAAGACATTGATGTTATTGTTGATTATGACCAGCTGGAAAAACTGCGGCGGGATTTTGCCGTGACTAAAAATGAGCGGTTGAAAAAGTATGAAGCCCGCCGGGAAGAAGTGCAGATTGATGTTTATCTCCCCCATTTTAGCGATCTTGGGGTTCCTGTCGAGCAAATAATTAAGGAGGCACAGGAACGGGAAACTTTCCGGCTGCCGAACCCGGAAATGCTGTTAATTTTAAAGCAGTTGGCTTTCAAAAACCGGGAGCTATCGGCCAAAGGCCAAAAAGACCGGATAGATATCCTATCGCTTTTAACCTTTGCTGATGTTGACCTGGTTAAATACCGCCGGCTTCTTACCAAATTTAAATTAGAGTTCCTAAACGCGCAGTTAAACGCTATAATTTCCCAAACCGTCAAAATTCCGGAACTGGGCATCAATGAGCACCAGTGGAGCCGGAAGAAAAAACTATGGATAGAAAAATAGCATTCTTTTGCGCCGAATATGCCCTGGGGGATAAAGTGCTAAAATAATCACACGTATGGAACCGTCGAAGGACATCGGTGAACCGTTGGGCCGCTTTCCCGAGCTGGCCCGGGCCACAGAAAATTCGGAGATAGCCGGTATCAGGCCGGTGATTGGCCCCCTAGGTGAAATTCTAGCCGCTTCTGTGCAGGACGATATTAGTAATCGGACTGCCTTGTCTAATGCTCCGGTCAATCGCTCCGAGTTGACCGACGCCTGGGGAGGCGACGTGCGCAATTGTCTGCGGACGAAAGACGGCCGATTAGTTAATGTGACAGCCTATGGGGCCGTGTTAGCTGTCTTTGGGGAAAGGGTTGGCGAGAATGTTCAGGTGCGGTTGTGTTGCCGGAAGGAAACCACCGCGCAGGAAAATTTGGACGGGGCCGGGGCGGAAGTCATCGTGACCGAGAAAATCGCCGATAGTTTGGAAATCATCTATGTTTTGGATGGTGATTTTGGAGGCATCGCCGCTACCGGCAGCCCACGGGAGATTGAGCGTGGAGGCCATAAATATATTAAGGCACGACAATTAGTCATTCATGACTTGTCGTCCGACCGAGCCACCGATATTCGATCCATGATTCTGCCCCAAACCCAGCTGCGCTATGTCCCGGTGGCCGCCGACTCCGAGTCGGCAAAAAGATACTTTGGTCAATCATATGGCCAATACTTGCAAGTGGAGAACATCACCACCCCCGAGCGGCTGGCGGCAATCTTCCACGAGGTGGGCCACGAGAGATTGCAATCGGCCGATCCCAGACCCTCCGAAGAAGTAACCGAACTGATGCAGAAAACGGTTGGAGGAGCCACAAAGATGTTACCGGAAGAAGAGATAAGACAATTGGGGGGGTTGCTGCCGAAGATTGAAAAGGGAGCGTCGGACCAGGCGCTGGCGCTCTGGGATTACCTGACACAAAATGGAATCAACCTATCCCTTCCGATCAACAAGATAAAGCAATTCTTAAATCAAGGCCTACTGGCACACCAAAAGGCGCTCCAGGAAGATCTTAAACAAGCGATAGAAATTGAAACATATTCTTAGCCGTTTTGGAATTCGAGCCTCTTTAATACCCCAGATTCAAGCGAATGCGAGACAAAACAAACATAGCCAGCTTTATTACAAGTATCTACTAACACTTTATCTCTTGCCTTTTTAATCCCCTGTTCGTCCCCACACTCTTCCAAAATTTTTGTAGCGGCTTTAGCTGATTTCTTAAAATCATACCCCTTGAGGGGGGTTTGCTGGGCCAATTTCTCTGTCGGGATTCCAAAAGTCCAGCTCAAAGCTGCCAGGAGAACATCATCCATAGCTGATTTGTACTCGGTATGTAGATGGTTAAATTGCCCGCGACTCAGACTAATATAAAATTCTGGCGGGGCGATATACAAGATCCGCTCGATCGAGCCTAGTAAAGCAGAGTTTACATAACGATTTGAGCCAAAAAAAGTTTCTAGATCTGTGTCGGAAAATGCCCCAAACCGCAAATTTATATACCTGATGAAGTCTTCAGGAGCCACCTCCACCCGTTCTCCGCCGTTGAGGGTGATCCCTGCTGAAGTGATGTCCGAACTGGTCAAACCAGGGTGACAATGATAATAAATTGGTTCAGGTCTTCCGAATAAGCGGTTGTAGTTAAATATAAGCGAGTTCTCGCTCCATATAGTTGCTCCGATATTTTTTACACTGCCACTATTAATGAATGCTTTAAATGAGTCATTTCCGACCATTTCTTTGTTGATAATTACTTTTGATCCAGAATGCCCAAATACGGCAGCCCTCTCTCTCCCGTCGGAAATAGTCTGCTTAGTAGTCGAGACGACATATTCCAGAGCTTCTTGGGGTAAATTGATTGGGTCAGCTCGGCGAAGCTCCCCAAGGTCTTTTAACCCCCAAAAACGTTGCAATTGTTCTCTGGAGTTGGAAAAGAAAATCTTTTCTACTGTTGGCCCTTTAAGTCGACCATCTGAGATCTTAACCCCTATGCCTTCACCCATTTATCTAAGTTTATCATACGATCGGATATAATATCCTAGTACCATTGGGGGATTATGCAAAAAATCGCTTACTTTTGTGCCGAATATACCCTGGAGGACACGCTACCGAGTTTTGCGGGAGGGCTGGGGGTTAACAAACACCAGTGGAGCCGGAAAAAGAAACCACTTTATGGCTAAATTGGCCATTGACACTGGCCAGATTAGTGCTAAAATGGCCAGTGTGAGCACGATGCTTCTGAAACGCGCCATCGAGGACCAAATTGAAGACTACCTAAAGGGCAAGTCGAATAAGATTCTGTTTATTTGGGGGCCCCGCCGCTCCGGAAAAACAACACTTTTGGAAAAGTTTGCCGGGCAATTAAACACCCGGATCTTTGATTTTGACCTCCAAACCGACCAGGAATTGTTTGTCCCAAGAATTGAGGCGCTCCAAAAACTGGCGGCCGAACAAAAAATTATTTTTATTGATGAGATCCAAAATTATCCCGGCGCCACCGTGGTTCTCAAACTCCTTCAGGGCAAATTCCTGGTCAAAATTATCGCCACCGGCAGCAGCGAACTGCGTCAAAAAGCCGGAGAAGACTTCGACAGTCTGGCCGGGCGCTTTGACGAAATCTACTGTCTCCCCCTATCGGCCACGGAGATAGCCGCCAATGCCACTGTCGCCGCCTATGAAAAAAACCATTTAGCCAAACAGCTCCAAAAAAAAGCGCAAATTTTCGGCGCCTATCCCGAAGTTTATGTCCAGGATAAAATCACCGACCGGGACAAAATTAATCTTTTAGAGAAAATCGTGAGCACCTACGTGCTTAAAGACGTCATTAATATCTATAATTTAAAAGACGACCGGCTGGCCCGGGACATTCTCACCAAAATTGCCCTGCAATTGGGCAGCGAAGTCTCGGTGAGGGAAATTGCCGCCAGTCTGGGAGCCAACAAAGAAACCGTCGCCAACTACATTGAGATTTTTTTGAAGAACTATATTTTAATCCCCCTGCCGTCCTTCAAAACCAACCTGCGCAAGGCCGTCTCCGAGAACCGCAAGTTTTATTTTTATGATCTGGGAATCAGAAACGCCCTGGTGAAGGATTTTCGGGAGCTGGAACTGCGCCCCGATAAAGGCGGCGTCTTTGAAAATTTTATCGTTTCCGAAGTGGAAAAACAGCGACGCAACACCGGAGCGAAATTGTCAATGTATTTCTACCGGGAGTATGGCGGCCAGGAAGTGGACCTAGTCCTGGAAGATTATCAAAAAAACTACACCGCCATGGAAGTTAAAAGCGCGTCGGCAGCCCGGCCGAAAGATATTTTCCCCCTCCCCCACACCTTCAAGACCGTTAACCCCGACAACTATCTGGATATAATCACGCAGACAATTAAAAGATGAAAGTCGGATATTTTTGCGCCGAATATGCCCTGGAGGACACGCTGCCGAGCTTTGCCGGGGGGCTGGGGGTGCTGGCCGGCGATTTGCTGCTGGAAGCAGCCGACCAGGACCTGGATTTTAATCTTATTAGCCTGCTCTATGGCGGAGTGACCACCGGGTTAACCTTTCTCAAAGAAGTTCCGGGGCCGTTTGGCCCAGTGAAAGTCTGGACAAAAAAGTTTAACACGGCCAATATTTTCTTATTAGACGCCGGAGACATCACCAGGGTGCTTTATGGCCCCGACCCCCTCACGATGCTCAAACAGCAGATTACTCTCGGCTTTGTCGGTCTGACTCTTTGTCCACAAGCCGATGTTTATCACCTTAATGAGGGCCATACGGCGATGGTTATCTTAGCTCTGGCTTGCGAATATGCTGACTCTCACCCCGGCATAAGCTTGGAGGCGGCTCTAAACGCTGTCAAATCGAAAATTGTTGCCACCAAACACACGATCTTGCCCGGGGCGGGGCTGCACATTCCCTGGGACCTGCCCAAAGCTTTTCTTGGACCGATCTTAGAAAAGCACGGCTTCAAGTTCGAAGAATTAATCCCCCTCTCTCCTCACCGGGGTAAACCGGAACTCTTCTCGACCACCCAATTGCTCTTATCTTTTTCTGCCAGATCTTCCGCCGTAAGCGTGGCCCACGCCAAATTTGAAAAAGAAATCCATCCCGACAGTCCCTTGATTCCCATCACCAATGGCGTCTACCAGAAACGCTGGGGAAACCACCGGTTGCAGGAACAGTTAAAAAAAGATCTCGGCGTTGATCCCAAAGCCCTGCTAATTGTCTGGGCCCGGCGCCTGGCCGCCTATAAAAGACCGCATCTCCTTTTTTCCGACCCGACCAGACTGGAACAAATTGTTAATATCCCCAACAAACCCGTTCAGATTATTATTGCCGGTGAAGCGCACACCCCCAACCCAGAAAGTGAACTGGTCAGCCGGGAAATCATGGAGAAAGTAAAGGAGCCGAACATTGCCAGCAAAGTGATTTTTAAAACCGGCTATAATCTGGAATTGGCGGCCAAACTTTCCGGCGCCGCCGACATTTGGCTCAACACCCCTCTGCCTGGCAAAGAGGCCTCGGGAACATCAGGAATGAAAGCAGGTCTCAACCACGCTCTCCAGTTTTCCACTGCCGATGGCTGGATCGCGGAAAATGACTGGACCGATTTGGGCTGGATATTATTTGAGGACAACATCGCCGCCAACCTCTATAACACAATTGAAAAAGAAATCGTGCCGCTTTTTTTCGACCAGCCGGAGGTGTGGCAAGACCGCGCCGCCCGCACCCGCCAGTTAGTCCAGTCCAAATACCTCACTTCCCGGGTCCTGGCCGATTATCAAAAGAAACTCTACTCAAGAGGCCCTATGTAGATCCAATAATCTAATCGCCCCGACCACCAGACCATAACCGCCGAGAGCCACTAATGCCCCCGAAAGTTCTATTGTAGGGAGTAAATCAGAACGACCCTGCAAGGCATCTGGCACTCGCGAGACCAGAACCAAGGCGCCAACGGCGCCGGCCACCAACCCGCTGCCGATTCGAGCCAGATCATCCATCACTTCGCCGACAACCGCAAAATCATGATTTATTTCTGTCATCTCAGCCCAATTATATTCGTCCTTTCGTAGAAAGCAAGGAGGAGGACTATCCACCGTAATCTGCTTTGAAAGGGAAATTAAAAACCAACAATGGTAGAATGGGGGTGATGAAGGAAGCGGTTTTTGTTCTCCATTTTTATCAGCCGCCGACGCAGGCGTTGGGGCTGACCCAATGGGTTCTGCAGACCTGCTACCTGCCCATTTTGGACCGGCTTTTGGAAACCCCCAAAGCCAAGATGACTTTTAACATTTCCGGCTGTTTACTTCTTCAACTAAAGGCCATTCCCAACCATGATTTTTTTGGCAAACTAAAAAGTCTCTCGGACCGCGGCCAAATCGAGTTTCTGGCCTCTCCCGCCTTTCACCCGCTTATCCCCTTGACACCGCCCGAAGTGGTCAGGGACCAACTGGGAGAAAACCGGGTGATCTTGTCTGACACAGTCGGGGCCACTCCGGTGGCCGGCTTATTCTCGCCGGAGTTAGCCGTTAGTCAAGACTGTCAACCGCTCTTTGGTAGTTTTGATTTTGCCGTGGTCGACGAAACGGCAAACGTTCCCCAAAGTCAAAAATTCCTTGTCGCCAGCCGCCAAATCACTGAGATCATCCGCTCCTACCCCACCGAGCTCTCCGCAGAAAAATTTATTAATTATGTGTTAAAAGCTACCAACCTGCCTGCCGGCAGGCAGGGCTCTAAGCTAACAGCTGTTATCGTCAGTGACGCCGAGGTTTTTGGTCATCACTACACGGAACGGATTAACTTTTTCCACGAGTTAATTCAGAGCGAACAGATGAGCTTTATAAAAGCCAGCGAAGCGGTGAAAAAAATGCCCCCAGCCAGCACCGGAGTGAAAATTGCCACCTCCAGCTGGCAACCCGGCGGACTTTCCCTTTGGACCAAGACGCCACTGCAGAAAAAATATTTGGCATTGACAGGCAGTGTTTATTCGCAAATAAAAACCTCCGATAACACGGTGGTCCGGGACCATTTCAATCGGGGCACCTCATCCTGCCACCTTTATTGGCTCTCCAACAAACCCTGGTGGCACCCCGACCTGGTCGAAGCCGGCGCCACTAATCTGATCCGGGCAGTGCGCTCTCTGGCTATTCCCCATGCCCAAAAATTGCCCTCGGAGAAGCTTTATCACTCTCTAGTGACTGCCATTTGGCGCTATCACTGGTCCGGCCGGGTAGAAAAAAATTATCAACTTTATGACCAACAGCGCCGGAAAATTTTGCTCGCTTTGCCTCGACTATGACCAAAAAACTGCGCATCGCCCAAATCACTAACCTTCAAGAATCCGTTCCTCCCATCCACGAAAACGGTCTGGAACAAATTGTCTATTTGCTCACCCAGGAGTTGGTGAAACGCGGCCACGAGGTGACTTTGTTCGCCACCGCCGATTCAAAAACGTCCGCCAAACTGGTGCCAATTTGGCCCACCGCCGTGAGCCGGGACCCAGCCGCGGCGATCTTTTCTCCCGACACTTTCAGCCAATGGGCCGTTTCCGAAGCCTTTTTGCGTCAGGCTGATTTTGACATTATTCATGACCACACCTGGTCATCATCCCGGCATTTTGCCGGCCTTATTAATATCCCGGTGGTTGCCACTGTTCACAGCCCCATCACCAGAAAAGAAACCTTGGAAAAACTGCCGGCGGACCACCGGCCTTATTTTGAAAGGATTCTGGCCCGAAACGAACACAACTCTCACGCGGTGATGGTCAGCCGGTTCCAAGCCAGCCGCTATCCTTACCCGACCACAGTGATTCCCAACGGCATCGACGTGGAGAATTTCCATTTTAATCCTTCCGGCGGTGACTATTTGCTTTTTCTGGGCTACATCACCCCCAATAAAGGCGCCCTCCAGGCCATTGAGGCGGTTTTGCCCACCAAGGAAAAACTGATCATCGCCGGCCCAATCCGGCCCGATGATCCCGTGGCCCAAAAATACTTCGCTGAAAAAATTAAACCGCTTTTGTCCGACCGGATTAAATATGTCGGCCCGGCGAACAAGCCGGCCAAAATTAAATTGCTGGCCGGCGCCAAAGCCACGTTAATGCCGATCCAGTGGGACGAGCCTTTCGGGCTGGTGACAATTGAATCACTGGCGGCCGGCACGCCGGTGATCGCCCTAAACCGGGCGGCCATGCCGGAAATTATCAGCTCCGGCCAGGACGGATTTCTGGCCAATTCTGTGGAAGAGATAACTGATTTTATTAGCCAAATAGAAAACATTGACCGGGCCAAATGCCGCCAAAAAGCCGAACAGCAATTTTCAGCAGCCGCCATGGTAGAAAAATATGAGCAACTCTATCGGCATCTATTGCACTAATAATCACGTTTATCCCGTGCCGGACGGGTTAATCTACGCCAACCTCACCGTCGCCGGGGAGTTGGCAGACACCCTGGCCGATCTTGGTGCCGACGTCACATTTTTTGCCCCGGCGGGCAGTCAAACCAGGGCCAAGTTGGTGACTTTCGACATGGAGCCGTTTGATAGCCCGGCCGTCCACTCCCGCTACCCGGATAAGGATGCCAGTTACCGCTATGAAGACGTTATGCTGGCAAAAATCTTTAACTTTGCCAGGGAAAATAATCTTTCCTTGCTGCACACCCATTGCCGGCCCTTTAGCATTGTTAACCAAGCTGCTTCCCATCCCCAACTGCCCGTCTTAGCCACTGTTCATGACCCCCTGACTGCACCTGCCTACAAAATTCTGCCGCTCTATAACCAATTCTCCAATTTGCACTGGTCATCCCTGTCCCTGGTCCAACGCTGGCCCTATCCGGATTTGTCCTGGGCCGGCAATGTCGGCAACGGCGTTGACCCCGATTTTTGGACCTTTTCCCCCGCCGCCGGCAAATATCTCCTTTTTGTCGGCCGGCTAACGGCGGAGAAAGGCGTTGATTTGGCAGTCCAAATTGCCATAAAAACCGGTTTGCCCCTGAAAATCGCCGGCAGTGTTTATGACGTTGACCAGGAGTTTTTTGTCACTAAAGTGAAACCGTTTCTAAATAATCAGATCGAATATCTTGGCCCGGTTCCCCGCCGGGATTTGCCAGCTCTCTATGGGGGCGCCCTGGCACTTTTGGCCCCCATCCGCTGGCCGGAGCCGTTCGGGCTGGTTTTTGTTGAAGCGCTAGTCTGTGGAACGCCGGTGATTGCCGCCAACTTGGGCTCCGCGGCGGAAGTCATCGTCGAGGGCCAAACCGGTTTTATTGTGGAACCAGAAAACCCGGATCAACTGGCCGCGGCCGTAAAAAAGGCGGCCGCCATTAACCGCCAAACCTGCCGCGACCATGTCCTAAAAAATTTTACCCTACTTCAAATGGCCAAAAACTACCTATCAGTTTATGAAAAAATTATTAATCACCGGTTCTAGCGGCGGCGTCGGACAAATTATTGCCAAAGGCCTGGCCAAGGAGTATGAAATCCATGGCCTGGATGTCAAAGACGGTGTCGACATCACCGATTTAGCGGCGCTGGAGAGCTATTTTTCTAAACTACCGGAGATTGCCGCCATTATCCACTTGGCTGCCGATGCCTATCCTTTTGCCAGCTGGGGTCTGGTGCTTAAACACAACGTCATCGGCACTAGAAACGTTTATGAATGCGCCGTCAAACATCATGTTCCCAAGGTGGTTTTTACCGGCTCCACCCACGCTTTCGGAGCCTATCCCGGCTATCCCACAAAATTAATCGGCAAAAAAACACTTGATATTAATGACCCGTTCCGACCGGACGGCTGGTACGGCTGGTCCAAGGCCGCCGGGGAAATTCTCGCCCGGCTCTATGCCGATCAATATGGCGTTAGCAGTGCCGTTTTGCGCATCGGCCATGTCGCCGGCCTGGGGCAATTTGATCCGCAGCTAGAAAAACTGGAAATCAGCCAGGAGGATTTAATTAAACTGACACGCCAAAGCCTAGACTGTCGAGAGAAATTCAAAATCTTCACCGCCGTTTCCCGGCACAAAGACCCGATTTTTAGTCCTGTGGCTTAAAAGCGATCGGGGGGTTAAGAGAGAGCGCTTCCTTGCGAAAATCGGTGGCCCGGCGATAGAGATCAACATATTTTTGGGCCACTTGGTTCCAAGAAAAGTCCTGCTCCATCGTCCGCTTCACCAATCGTTTCCAGTCGTCACGGTTCCGATAGGTTTCCAGCGCCCGCACCAGTGCCACCAGAAAACTTTCTTTATTGAAGCTCTTAAAAGTAAACCCAGTGCCGGTGTGTTTCGCCGGGTCATAGTTAGCCACGCTGTCGGCCAACCCGCCCGTGGCTCGAACCACCGGCACGCAGCCGTAGCGCATCGCCTCGATGGCCACAATGCCCCCCGGTTCATACCGGGACGGGTGCAACAGAATGTCCGCCCCCGCGGCCAACTGCCGGGGCAAAATCGGATCAAACATCAGATGGGTCCCCACCCGGCCGGGATATTTTTTCTCCAAATCCAGGAAAAAGTCCTTCTGACCCGGCTCTGCCGGCCCAACCACCACCAGCTGCACATCAAATTCCTCAAGGACAAAACGAATGACATCTTGGATTAAGTCAATCCCCTTTTGCGTGTCCAGTCGGCCCCAGAAGGCCATCAATGGCTTGTCCGGATTAACTTCCAGACTAAATTCTTTTTGCAAAGCCACCTTATTTTCCGCCCGTGCCCCAAGATTGCCAGCACTGTAGTTTTTCTTAATCAGTTTGTCGGTTACCGGATCAAATTCCCGATAGTCCAGCCCATTAAGAACCCCGACCACTTTTCCACGCAGTTCCCGGAAAAGATTATTTAACCCGCTGCCAAATTCCTCTTTCATAATTTCTTTGGCATACGTCTCGGAGACCGTGTTAACTAGATCAGAATAGATCACACCCCGTTTGAGCGCGTTTTGTTTATAGAAGCGGTCGGTGAAAAAACCCGACAGTTTGCCCTTGCCGTCATCGGCATCCATTTCCGAAGCATGGGCAAAGTCAAAAATCCCTTGATAGAGATTATGAATTGTGAAAAGGAGCGCAATCTTCCCCAGAAGTGGGTCATTTTTATATGCTTCCCGCAAGTAGTTAGCCAAATAACCAGTGTGCCAGTCGTTAAGATGAATCAAATCCGGTTCAAAGCCGGAAGTGCGAACAAACTCCAGCGCCCCGCGGGAAAGCAAACCAAAGCGGATGTGGTCGTCGTTATAGCCATAAACATTAGCCCGTTTCTCGTAATACTCCATGTTCTCCAATAAATAGACCGTTGGCTCCATTTTTTTCTGGGTGGCAAAGGAAAGGACATTACAGACCAATTCTTTGGGTTTCTCGCTGTTGGCCTCTTCCCCGGTGGGAACCCGCAGACCGGAAATCTCCATCTTCGTCGGGAAGCGCTTGGCGTCAATCTGGCCATATTTTGGGGTGAAGATGCGAATGTCCAGTCCACGTTTTAAAAGGGCCCGGGGAAGAAAATAGGACACCTGGGCTAGCCCCCCGAAGGAGGAAAACGGTGCCACTTCCGCGGAAACAAATAAAACTTTCATAAGTCTATTAAGTATAACATTAATCAGTGGACCGCACCGGGATCGAACCGGTCACCTTACGCATGCCATGCGCACGCTCTACCAAATGAGCTAGCGGCCCTTTAATTTGTCAATTTTACCACCAATCGTACCCCCAAACCAGATCTAGGCAACAATAACATAACATAAACTAATACATCTATCCATATCTCAATCCTTCAGAGAACTTGGGGCAGAAAACCAATTTGGTCCACCTTTGTCTCGTCCAAAAGAAATGGCCGGAGGCCGGATTTCCAAGTAGCCTTCGATCCTCGGGCAAATCGACTCTTGGCTTGAGTCAGTAACTGATCAACATTTAATTCGTTGGCTTTGGCAAACGCTACATCCGGTTTCGCCCCATGGGATTTTAGCCAAACCAAATCATAAATGTCCCGCGCCTGCGGCGCTTTTCGACCCATAAAAGCCGCCAGTTTCTCCACTAAAAATTGGTCCGGGGTTTTAGTCACCACATTAGCCAGCACCCCGTAGCGGTTTAAGAGCACCACTTGCCGGGTTTGCCCCTTCCAGCCGGTTTCAAAATCCAATTTCACCATTAACTTCTCGTTTTTATTCCGGCTGATTCCCAACTCCGGCAAAACGGCCGGAAAGCGCAGTTCATAACAGTCTTTTTTCTCCCGCGGGTTTTGGTAGAGATCCACCGATAAATGTTCTTTCGTCAGGCCCGCAACCGCCGCCGCAACCAAATTTTTAATTTCCAGTTTAGATAATTCCGGAGCGTCAAAATCCAGGTCCTCGGAGAACCGGTCCAGGCCAAACAACAGCCGCAACGCTGTGCCGCCGACAAAAAAAAGTTTGGCGGCAGACTTTTGCCGATAAAGATAGCTAATAACTTTTGTCTGGAGATATTCTCGGATAATCGCCCGCTTCTTGCCGGCCGGCAGGCCATACTCCTGGGCGAAGCTTAAAATTTGATTAAAGTTGGCGGTAATGTTAGTCATTAAGGTTAATTTTTTGTACCCAGGCGGGGAAAAAGTCGGCAAATTGATTGTAGCGGCGCCGGTCCAGACCAGTCAAATCCAACCGCCGGTCGGCGATATGGGAAAGCCGGCGCAGATAAAAATAATCTAAGAGAGCTTTTTCTAACAAGGCCAAATTATAAGTGCCGCCACCGGCCACCAGCACCGTTGTGAAACCGAAAAACAATTCCGGCTTGACCTTATAGAAGGTAAAGGTGCCGAAATCGTTTTTTATTTTTTTGGTGGTCACCGTGGTCACGGCGGTCACTCCCAGGGGAATGTCGGGAATAACGCCGTAATAATTCAGGGCGGATTCCAGAGAGATGTAGGCTGGAGCATAGAGATGCTGGGTCAATTCTAATTCGTCAATCCCCTCTCTAGAAAAAGCGTAGAGACCGCGTTTAAGACTAACTAGCCGTCCTTTTCGCACCAGCCGGGATAGTTGCATTCGCACGGACGGGCCTGCCTCCGGCCAAAAAATCTTTTCCACGTCTTCGAGGGTAAAAATTTTCGTCGCTATTTTGTCCCGCAATTGAAGATAGGTCATTAATAGATAATATACTAAATTGTATATTATTTGTCAAGAGGGAATTGTGGACCCAGGCGGAATTGAACCGCCATCTGGTCAATGCGAATGACCCGGTCTGCCGTTAGCCCATGGGCCCAGTGGAAGAATTATAGCAAATCCTACTTTAATAAGGTCAGCGGGTTCAAGGCGGCGATGCCGGGGCCGGAATAGACGGTGAAGTGCAAGTGCGGGCCGGTGGACCGTCCTGTTGAGCCCATGCGCCCGATTTGCTGGCCCCGGACCACACTTTGGCCAACACTCACCCAAATCTCGGACAGATGACCATAGAGGGTGCGCAAACCATTGCCATGATTAATAATAATGTGATGGCCATAATCGTGTTCCTCAATAATGACCGACTCCACAATCCCCGAATCGGCAGCGTAAACCGGCGTGCCGATGTTATTGGCGATGTCCACTCCATTGTGATACCAGGAGAAATATTGGGTAATAATCCCCTGCGTCGGCCAAGCCAGCACCCCGGACCCCTGGGCAAACAAACTGACCGACGGGGTGGAAAACACCGGCGCGGGGGCGGCGGCCGGCGGCTTGCCGCTGGGAATCACAATTGTCTGGCCAGCCGCCAAACTGAAGGTTTCATCATTAACGAATGTGTTATAAGGCCAGTCAACAATCGGTTGCGCCGAGGCCAGACCATATTTCTTAGCCAAGGAATCAATCGTGTCTCCTGATTTAACGGTAACAATAACCCCGGCCACCGGCGGGATTTTGATCGTGTCCCCGGGCCGCAAGGTAGCCGTGTCGGCAATGTTATTCAAATAGGCAATCGAGTCCACGTCCATCGGATTGTTCGTCCCGGAATATTTTTTGGCAATGGAGGAAAGGGTGTCCCCCGGCTGGACAATATAGTCCACCACATCACGGCGCGGTTTTTCCGACTCAATCGTGACCGTGTCCACGTTAGTCGCATCGGTGGCGGCGTTTAAAACCGCCGAAGGCGGCGTTTGGGAGGAAATTAAGCTGGAACTGGCGGAGGTGGGATAGGAATTAACAATAATCGGAGCGGAAAGCATCGCTGTGGCAGTGAGAAAAATCATGCCCACATGGAGAAAAGGCTTTTGATATGTCCCCCGGCGGGCCTTGAGCACTTCCACCACCAGCCCTTTGCCAGTTTCAAAAACCATCCCGGCAACAGCCAGTTTGCGTTGGCCGTACCAGAGTAAAGTTCGCCCAAATTCCGAAAGATCTTGCATGCGAGGCACTAGCTTACTATCTTAATAAGCCACTGTCAACCCGACCAGAAGATGTCAAACTATGCTCCCTGAGAGAGAGATTCCAAAAACTCGGCGTTACTTTTGGTCTTGGTGAGGCGCTCAACTAGCATTTCTGTTCGTTCGTCATCACTCAAGAGATGGAGCATTTTGATCAAAGTGTCCAGCTGTTTTAGCCTTTTCTCATCCACCAAACGTTCAAAATTACGGGTTCCGGACCGGCCCACGTCAATGGCCGGGAAAATCCTTTTTTCCGACAGCCGGCGGTCCAGATGCAACTCCATGTTACCCGTCCCCTTAAACTCCTCATAAATCAAATCGTCCATCCGCGAATCGGTGTTCACCAGGGCCGTGCCCAAAATTGTCAGGCTGCCGCCGTCTTCCACACACCGGGCCGCCCCTAAGAATTGTTTGGGTGGGAAAAGCGCCGCCGGGTCAAAACCACCGGACAGGGTCCGGCCGGAGGGCGGGATGGCTAAGTTGTAGGCCCGGGCCAGCCGGGTGATAGAGTCTAACAAGATCACCACGTTTTTGCCCATCTCCACCAGTCTTTTGGCCCGTTCCAGGGTGACTTCGGCCACCCGCACTTGCTCCTGCGGGCTTTGGTCAAAATTGGAGGCAATCACTTCTCCGTGGGTTCCCCGGGAGATGTCCGTCACTTCTTCCGGCCGCTCTCCGACCAGAGCCACCATCAGGTGATAATCGGGAAAATTGGTGGTGATACCATTGGCAATCTCTTTAAGAAGCCATGTTTTGCCGGCTTTTGGGGGTGACACAATTAGACCCCGTTGTCCCCGGCCAATCGGGGCAATCAAATCAATTATTCTGGTGGACAACGGTGTAGCCCCCGTTTCCAGGGTTAACTGTTTGTCCGGATAGATGGGAATTAAATCATCAAACCAGGGTCGCTGCCCCAACTTGTCCGCTTCCATGCCGTTAACTTTGTCCACCCGCAACAGCCCGTGGTAGCGCTCTGTTTCTTTCGGCGGCCGGCCAACGCCTTCAACCCAATCGCCCGCCCGCAGATTGAAACGACGGATTTGCGAGGAGGAAATGTAAACGTCTTTGTCCGAAGGAATAAACTTGGGGCGCAGATAGCCATGACCCTCCATCTGAATGTCCAACACCCCGGCCAAGTTCATGGTCTGGATGTTCTCGTTGTCCAAATCCCGCGGGCCATTGTTATTGTTATTAAAAGCGGGTTTTCCCACGATCCCGGACACCAGCGACGCATCAGCGTCAGCATCAAGTGGTCGTTTTCCGATCGAACTGCTAAACCGTAGAGGCATAGGCTCTTCCCTTTTTTGAGGCTAGAAAGATTATCACCCCAATCAGACCGATTGTCAAGACCCCAAACCCGGCAAACTCCAGAAGCTGGGGCCAAAAGAAAAGATAGACCACCTGCCGCCCCGCCGGCACTTCCCACCCATTAGCCCAATTGTCCACCAAGACATGGTCGCCTAAAATTCCATTTTTACTGATTGCTATCCACCCCCTATTGAAAGCCTGATTAAGGACCAACGTTTGTTGGTCGGCCGTGGATAAGTCCACTCGGTATAACACTGGATTAGGATGCCAGATAGCAGGGAAACTAAGAGTCGTGGGAATAGGAACGCTCTTGGGAACGAAAACAATTTCTGACAAGAAAGAATAGGGAATTTGATAAATTTCCACCGGTCCCAGATCATTGATGCTAGGCTGGCGACCGATGCTAGTGTTATCGAAATGAAAATTATAGCCCAAACCATAAGGATCCATTGGCGGCTGGACGTAATAATAAATGGACCCAACTTGGCTAATAGGCAAGAAACTTTGGTTATCTATTCTCCGACTGGTGCGATTTTCAACCCAAAAGTTCAGTGGCCTGCCAGCAATATTTTGCGCTGTCACCACAAGTAAATAACCGGTTTGTTGGCTCATAGCCGGAAAATAGAATGCAGCACTGCAGTTGTTCGCATCCAGGGCATACAAACGAACTTTGTTGTTATCCAACGTGTTTTTGATGACACCATTGTGAGTCGTGTCGCAATTCTTCAGTAATAGGTTGTCATAATTTAGCTTATACTTACCAGTCGGCGGCACCTCAACCGTCAAAGTATTTCCATAAACCTGAATTTTTCCTTGGTCACTGGGTGGAACTGATAATAGATGATCGGACAATAGATTTGATGGCAGATTAGCCTTAAAGACTAGTGAGTTGTTTGCTTCTTGAAAATTAAAAGGCAATAATCCGATATCCCTAGTGAACAAAGACCTAAAAGGATAGTAGTAGTCTGGCTTCTGGCTGGAAACATAGTTTCCAACATTAGAAAAGGCTAAATCCTGATCATTCCAAGAATAGTTTGGCTCAACGCCTGGCAGATTGTCAGAAGCATAAACATAGTTATTAATAGGCGACTGGAGGCTCACTCTATAAATGATGATCTTCCCGAACTTTTTCGCCAAAGAGACTCTCGATGAGGAGGTAAACAATTTTTCTGTCTGGTCGAAATACAATGACGCCGGCGATGTTGGACTGACAACATTTTCATCAACAACCAGCCATTGAATCTGGTATTTGCCTAAAACTGTTTCCAGTGAATGGGTGTTCTGGGAATAGATTGACTGAGAAATCTCCCAATAATAATTCTCATTATATTGTGACCATCGATCTTGTTCCCGATCTAATAAAGGATTGTCCAAGCCAAACCACCAAAAACCAGAACCCTCATAGCCCCAATGGTAATAATTCCAAGCCCAAAATGAGGCTACAGGAAAATCGGCAACCCTACCTTGTCCCGGTTGGCCATTCAGCCAATTAATCGTATTAAAATACTCCTGAGGGAAATTGACCCGCATTTTTTTATCAAAAAAGTTGCCAGTGAACGCTGGAAAAAAGTAGTAAATTAATCCAGCAGTGAAAATAATAATCATCAGCCATAACACTGCCTTTTTATTGAACCACCGGGAAATTAGCTCGCTGATCGCACCAAACCCCAAGCTTACAAAAACTGCAAACGGGAACACAGTGAGAAGCGTAAACTTAGTCAAAGTAAACCTCAATGCTTCCTGTAAAAGTGGCACATGGCCAGCTAAAGAAAAGATTAACGAAATTACTGGAGACCCGTTAGCTAAGGCACAAAAAGCAATAATAAAACCGGGCAAAAGCGCCAAGCCAAATCGATTTTTATCATGAATGCTACTAAAAATACCAATAATTGCCACCACAAAAATTCCATACCCAATTGGCATAACTAGTGGATCTTTCAGGTGTCGACCCCAAGCTGGCAATAGCTGCTCAAATGATCCAGTGCGATTATCGTATTGTCCCCAATCAAAGAAAACATTTTTGAATAGTGCCGTGTTTACCAGTGTTCCGTCTCGTTTTTCTGTATCTTCGATAATCGGGGAAAACTGTTGGTTAATTTTAGATTGTGTCACTCGTGATCCTTGGGTAAGGATCGAATATGCCGACGGTAACAGCCAGAAACTATTCATAACTAAGACTGTCAGCAATAGAAGCAGCGCTCGCTTGAAGGTTGACCAGTTACCAAGACTCAAAACTACAACATAAAGTATCAAACAGCCGAAAAAGACAAAGAAAAGCGTCGGGGTGTGGGCAATCGGCGCCGTGAAGAATGAGGCAACCGCCAGGAAAATTAAATTTCTCTTGCCGCTATCTCGGATATACTTTGTCGCCGCCAAAAATACCCAGGGCAAGGTCGCAAAATGGGTAATATTCATCTCAAACGGCAAGAAAAAAATTTGCAGCGTTCCTAGATTGCATAAATAAGTCAGGGTTCCAATAAAAGCAAGCGCCTTAGATTTAAACACATCGCTAATAAAGAAATAGGCACCAAGCGTCCCGGCTATCAAACAAAGAAAGAAGTAACCATAGCGCAGAAATGAAGCAGGAAAAACCAACGACATCGGAAAAAGAATAAGCAGCCTGGGAAGTTCAGAGGCATAAGCTTGTATCGGCACCACTCCCAAACCGTAGGTTTGCTGCCAGGCACTAAAAATCGTCCTGGTGAAATAAAGAGGCCAATTAAATTCTGGATGAAGGGTATCCCAGCCAGAAAGCCAGGTGCCGGGAACATAATTAGCAAAAAACAACACTGCTACTAAGACAATAAGTAGCCCTACTGGAAGATTTCGTTTAAGCCAAGTAATCATAAACATCAACGGAAAACCCCCACCAATCGGCGGGGGTTTACATTAAGATACGTTGTTATTAACCAACGTTTTGATACTCCTGCGTCCAATTATTCGGATCTTGTGACGCTTCGATTTGTTTTTCCAGAGTATCAAGCTTCTTTTCTGTCGAACGAAGCAGTTGTAAATAACCGGTGTTGGTGTCATAAGACAACACCAAAACCTTGCTATTGCCATCTGCTCCCCGATTGGGACTTGCCGCATGGGCGTTTGCGATCTCTTTAGCAAACCAGGCCTGGGTAATAAAGCCGATATTGCCCTTCCACGGCGCCATTATCCTTTGCCATAAAACATTACCGGCATTTGCATCGGTCACTTCCATCCGCAAGCGCCGATTTTCATTCGTGTCCTGGTCAGGAATTCCGTATGGTCCGCGAACTACAAGAATCACCTGGTCAGGCGTGCCGGCTGGATACTCAATAAGTCTGTCCGGCCCAATCCGAACTGACATACCGCCGGTGCCACTATGCAGTAAAAACCAACCACGCTCGGGTGCATCCAGAATTTTTTCTCCAACGCTATCGAAATTTCCTTGGGTGACCCCAGGCATAATTAGCTGGACTTGCCCTCCAAGATCAGCTCGTGTCGCTTCCGCCGGATCAATGGTCAAATTACCACCAACCTTGGCTAGAAATTGCTCTGTCCCTTTGCCAATCGTGTTTTCCTGGTGGATTGTGGTTTGTGTCACAGTTTCCACTTTACTATAGTCGACCGAGGCGGCAAGATTAGCAGAAACGCCAAAACCTTCACCGATGTAGACCATATCTGCCTGCGCCTCGACAGATTTTGTCAATTCTGGCGCATTGGCCAAAACGACTGCCCCAGCTGATGCCACCACTCCTTTTACGAATTCCCTTCTGTTTATTTCTATTCTTTTCATCTCACTTCACCCCCTTTCGTTTTAGAAAATAGCCTAAAGTTCCAAGACCGGGCAGAACGGCCCAGACGGCTGTCTCCGGGCCGGTGGCCGGGTAGGTGGCGGCCTTAACCTGTCCCTGCCCCAAACAGACCTGGGCGGTGTCGCTGTCGCTGCCCTGATCCGAGGTGGCTGTCGCCGAATTCAGTTCACAGATCAATGCGGTGGCATTGGCGACTTTTGTTTTAATATTTTTTGTCGCCGTCTGGCCCGGGGCCAGTGAGCCGATGGTCGAAGAAAGAGCGTCGCCGCCAATCCAGGTTAAATTGGCCGGCAAGGTGTCGGCAAAATTAACATTAGTCAACGTGATGTCCCCCGTGTTTTGGACGGAGATGGTGAAATCTACCTCTTCCCCATTTTGGAAATGGTGATTAGAGAGAGTCAGGTTGTCCACATAGGCTTTCCCGTCCGGATCCCAGACTTGTTTATTAACAATTAACTGTGTCGTGGTGCAGGTTTGCCCCCCACCATATTGGGTCACACAGTTAACATCCGCAAAGGCCGGAAAGTTAAAAAGACCCGCAAGGAAGGCGCCGAAAGTAATAAAAAGAAGAATTAATAAATAAGTTTTTCGCATTTCTCAGGCTGTCAATCGGAATTTTAACCTATAAGATGTGGCTTGTCAAGAAGATTTGGCAATTTGGTTGGAGTCCCAGAAGCCTGCCCAACTCCTGGAACCCCAACTAAACCGTCAAATCAACACTATTTTTAATTTTCGACCGTAAATTAGAATTTGACACCGGCCGCGGCCGTGTGCTAGCGTTAAAAACAGAGATGCTTGGTCGCAACTGCCTTGCGGCCGGGTATTTTGTCAAAAGGCATCACTTTTCGAGATCTCAGGCTGCGGAAGTGATGCTTTTTTGTGCCACGATCTCAACTTCACCTTCTTCAAAGTTACCAGAACTGCACACTACTTTAAGGTTTCTTTCCCATGGTCCCCAACCCTTATAAACCCACAATTTATAACCAATTTCTCCATTCTTGCGCTCTTCCCTGCCCATCAGTACTGCTCGATAACCCCTGCCTGCCCGCAAGCCAAGAAGTTTAGCCATATCCCTACTCGCAATTTGCAGGTCTCCTGGGCTGAACCAGCTATTCCGCGGTTCTCCCTGTGCTAAATACCTTGCCCAGGCTTTTTCCAGCGCTTCCACCGACGGGTTCAGTGGACCCCCTTCTTCTTCCAAGCGAAAATCTTCTCTAGCGAACGAACTTAAAGGACACTCATAGTTCCCTTTTGTTCCATCACTTCTAACTGCATTGACTGCAGCTCCAACTAATTTTCTAGTCTCGGCATCAATTTTATATTCCTTCACTGTCACTCTGGCACGCACTAATCGCCCACTGTCAAATGGGGTAGGGACATAGGCTGGTTCATCAACAAATGTGCCCTGGCCGGCAAATGCATTAATAATTTTTCTTTCAAATTTCTCCGTCATATCTTTATCTTTTTTTCTTCCTGCCCCTCTCAGGCTGCGGAAGTGATGCTTTTTTGTGTCATTTTCATTTAAATAATCGGGTCGCGTAACTCAAAACCCGATCCCATCAATGTTTGTTCATCAAGTTTCCCAAAATCTCTATCGCCATGGCGTGAATAAAAAAGGATTCTACTATGATGACACTCTGCTTGAACAATCAACCTGTCACTTGGATATGGATATCTTAAATCTCTCAAGAGATAAAGTGTTGCATCATCGCAGGTAAATCCTCCATAATTTACCCTTGCCGGAATTGCCCGACTATTTATTCCTCGGGCAACATTTGCAATTGCTAATCTATATTCATCAATAATTTCTCGTGTCATATTTTTCTGTTTCCTGATGTGCCAAACTCCTCACCAACGGTACGTAGGCCTCTTATTCTCAGTTCACCAAGACTAATATTTTCAAAGTTTTTAACCCCACGAAAACTACCAAACTCAACTAACCGAAACCGCCCGGGGTTACCATTTAAGCACATCAATTGCAACTGCCGATGATCAAGATACAAATCGATTGTATTACTATCTCCGGTCGCTTTATCTAATTTTTCAAGTATAATTTCTGCTTTTTTTACCGCTTCTGTCATAGGGTTGTCATTGTAATAATCTCGGACCCGCGGGTTTGGAGGAGCTTGCTAACTTGTGAAGAAAGGGAGTCACGCAAATAGGCATCATTTTTTGACCGCGCTTATTTAACCAGCGGCGAAACTTTTTAATGACTGATGCCCGAAACGACATAGGTGAAGTGAGTGTATAGCGGCTTTTTTATTTTGTCAAGACCGATAGTTAATTGCTCAACTTCTATAAGATATACCTATAACTATATTATAAAGGGCACAGCGTCAGAATAACCTATTTTATTAACATCTACCATCTAATTTTCGTGTGGATAATTTGTGATCTAATTTAAATAGATGTTAGAAATTAGTAATTAGAAATTGGGGAGTTCTTGAGAAGACGAAACGCTATATAATGCAGGAAAACAGCATGACCAAAACATCGACGAATTATGTTTGCCAGCAATGCGGCTATGTTTCCCCTTCTTTCCTGGGTCGGTGCCCTAATTGCGAGGCCTGGGGGTCGCTGGTGGAAACAATTGAATCAAGATCAGGAAATCAGGAGATTAGAAAATCAGTCGGCAGCCAGAAGCCAATCAAACTATCGGAAATAAAAGCTGAGGCCAGTCGGCGGACTCCCACTGGCATTTCGGAGTTGGATTTGGTCCTGGGCGGGGGGGTTGTTCCCGGCATGGCCGTTCTTTTAGCCGGGGAACCGGGCATCGGCAAAAGCACCTTATTATTAGAGTTGGCAAAAAACATAACTGGGGCGGTACTATACGTTGCCGGCGAAGAGTCCGCTTCCCAAATCAAAATCCGGGCCCAGCGGCTGGGAATTAAAGCAGACAATATTTTAATTTTTGAACAAACGGACGTCGATTTATTAAGGTCTCTCCTTGACACCCAAGGAGAGACCTTGCGAAACGGCCTGGTGATCGTTGACTCAATCCAGACTTTAACCACCGATGATTTAACGGGAACGGCCGGGTCGGTGGGCCAAGTCAGGGAGTGCGCCGCCAGACTAATTGCCAAGACTAAATCATTAGGCATGCCGCTATTTTTAATCGGTCATGTGACCAAAGACGGCGCCATTGCCGGACCAAAAGTTCTTGAACACATTGTGGACACAGTTCTAAATATTGAGGGTGAGAAATCAAGCAATCTGCGCTTAGTCCGGACCTCAAAAAACCGCTTTGGCCCCACCGACGAGGTGGGCATCTTTGAGATGTCCGACACCGGCCTTGCCCCCACAACGCCAGACCTAACCCCGGCAATGGCCGGGGGCCAAGTGGGATCCTGCCAGACAATCACTATGGAAGGAACCCGACCGATTTTGGTGGAAATCCAAGCCTTGACAACGGCCACTCCCTTGCCTGCGCCGCGGCGCGTCGGCAACGGCGTGGATTATGCCCGCCTACAAATGATTGTGGCTGTTCTGCAAAAGCGGCTTAACCTGCCGCTTTGGAAAGAAGACATCTACGTGAGTGTTTCCGGGGGGTTCAAAATCTCCGAACCGGCGGTGGACCTGCCAATCGCCTTAGCTATTCTCTCATCTTTTCGCAACAAAGCCCTGCCGGCCAAAGCCCTGGCCATTGGAGAATTGGATCTGCTGGGCAATGTTCGCGCCGTTAACAATCTTCCCCGGCGGCTTAAAGAGGCAAAAAAATTGGGGTATAATAACCTCTTGTCGACCAATAATCTAAAATCACTCTATGACACAGCTGGTCAATTGGTTTAATCACCTCACCTCCCTGATCTTGACTGGAATTATTGGTTTTCTTTTGGCGTTTTCCCCAGCCCCAAAACACCAAATCACTGCCCCAGTCGTAAATTTAGAAAATGCTTCTCTCTCAGCGTCTGTTAACACGTCTGGCTTACCGTCTGGTTCATCTAATCCTGTGCCCTGGGGCACCACGGAAAGCCTCGGGAATCACCTCTACCGAACCTATGTGGGAAACGACCCGGCGATGGGCACGCCGGACGAAATCTTAACGGCGCTAAATAGCTATCGTCGCGACCACAATGTCGGCTCGGTGCAAAAGGACGATAATCTTTGTCAACTAGCCCAGTGGCGGGCACAAACGCAGAACCAGGCCGGAACCCTGGACGGCCACAAAGGGCTGGAGGACTACATGAATGATCCAAATCACTGGCAGGAGTTAAACATTAAAGCCATCGGGGAAAACGCCAGCTACGGTTATGTTCTTTCCGGGGTGCATTTAATTGAGTGGGTGTTTGACTCCGATGCCGAACACCGGGCTAACCAGTTAAACGCCCAGTGGGACCTGGCCTGTCCCGCCACCTCCGGCGTCACCGTGGACATCATCTTCGGTGATCGGTAGCTATATTTTATTTATACCCGATCGGTTTAGCAGTCAGCACCGGGAGAAGAGAGATGCGATGGGCGGCGGCGTCGACCGATTCCACCGTGCAGGTGACTTTGTCCCCCACTTCATAAGAGGCCTCCGGCGGGACTTTGGAAATGTGAATTAGTCCTTCGATGCCCCCGTCAGCTGACGGATCCAGCTGGATAAAGATGCCATAAGAAGAGATTTTCGTCACTTTGCCGCGAACTTGTTGGTCGGCCGTATATTTCTTGGCCAGATCTTGCCAGGGATCAGGCAGCAGTTGTTTGATGGACAAATTAAGCTTGGCGTCAGTGTCGGAAATGCCGATCACCACCACCTCAACCTTGTCCCCGATTTTGAAAAGCGAGTTTAAGTCCTCCACTTTGGACCAGGAAATCTCGCTGATGTGCACCAGCCCATCCGCCTCCCCCTTTGGCAGTTCCAGGCTGACAAAAATGCCATAGCTGACAATGGCCGCCACTTTGCCGGAGTATTTTCCGCCGATTTTCACCTTGGCTTTTAACTCTTCCAACTTTTTGGCCAGATCGGCCGCTCCAGTGACCGCTTTTTCCGAGAAAATTAACCGGTTTTGGTCCTCATCCACTTCAATCACTTTGGCCGCAAAAACTCGATTGATCATGTGAGCGATCTCTCCCTGATGCTCGGATGCCAATTGCGAACCGGGGACAAAGCCACGAATGCCTTCAAACTCCACAATTAACCCACCCTTATTAACCTCCACACCTTTAACATTAATCGCTTCCCCCGACTCTAACAGCTCCTTGGCTTTCTCCCAACGGAATTTTGACCCCGCTTTTTTAATGGAAACGATCATTTGGCCTTTGTCGTTTTCCGCGGAGATGACCACGGCTTTAATTTTGTCCCCTACTGACAGCCGGGAGACGAACTCTTTGACCACTTCCCATTCTTTCTCACCAACGACCCCTTCCATCTTGCCGCCGAAATCAATGAGCACTTCCTTGCCGGAAATTGAGGAAACTCTGCCTTCGACCACATCACCGCGTTTATAGCCACGCAAAGAGTAACCTTCCTGTTTCAGAAGCTCCTCCATTGTCTGGGGATTAGATCTTGAGGGCTTTTTTAATTTGTTCGATGAACTTTTTGAGACTTTCAAGCATGGTCAACTCCTTCCTTTAAATGTGGGCTAATTCTAACATCCATGCTAGAATAAGTCAATGACTAAAGTCGGCATCGCCACGGTTAATTTTAACGGTAAGAAGGACACTTTGGAGTTTCTCGAGTCCCTGAAAAAACTAGATACTAGTTCGCTGGAGACTAGAACCTTCATTGTCAGCAACGAAAAATTTGCCGGTGATTTTGAATTAATTTTTAAGAAAGAGAACCGCGGCAGCGCCGGCGGTTATAACGACGGCGCCCGCGCCGCTCTGGCCTGGGGAGCCGATTTTATTCTTCTGGTGAATAACGACATTCTCTTCAAATCCCCCAACCTCCTCAAATCCCTCATCTCTGTGGCCCAACAGGATCCGAAAATCGCTGCCGTTTCTCCCAAAATTCTTTTTGCTCCCGGCTTCGAATTTTATAAAGATCGTTACTCCCAAAAAGATGTCGGCCATGTCATCTGGTACGCCGGTGGGCACTTTGATTGGAATAACGTCAATTCCGTGCACCGCGGCCTGGACGAGGTGGACACCGGCAAATATGACACGGTGGGGCAAACAGAATTTGTCAGCGGCAGTTGCATGTTGGTTAAACGAGTTGTTTTTGACCGGGGAATTTTCTGGGATGAAAAAATGTTTGCCTATTATGACGATAATGATTTTCAAGAGCGATTTAAGAGAAAATTTATGCTTTATTACGACGGTCGGGTGGCCGTTTTTCACAAAGTTTCCCGCACCGCCGGCATCGGCGCGCCAGCCACAGATTACTACACCGCCCGAAATCGACTGATTTTTTCTTTTCACTACGCGCCGCTCAAAACTAAATTAGCCGTTCTGCGCCAGGAGTTAGGCTGGCTAGTCTCCGGCCAGCCCTGGCAGAGAGAGGGCGTGAAGGATTTTCTCATCGGAAAGCGTGGCGAAGGACCTCTTTAAGGGCCACCAAATAGGCCTTGACCATCCATCTCTTTTTTGGAAAAAGAATTCCTCGGAAAACTCTTAGGAGACACCCAACAACGAGCAGCCCCACCAGGATCGGCAGTTGCCACTGGGGTTTATGTTTTCGGTAGAAAAAAATGAAACTTTCCATTTCCTTGACGGCTCCACTTGCTTCATCACTGCTGGCAAAACCAACATGAGCCACCTTCGTTTTTGGATCATAGTAAATCTTCCACCCAGCTTTATTAATACGATAAAGCCACTCCACCTCCTCCCCATACATAAATATTCTTTCATCAAAACCACCGGTTTTTTGGAAGACTTCTCTGGGAATAAGCAGACAGGCCCCAGCCACCCAATCAAAAGTCCTGACCTCAGAAAAAGCCGGTAAATAGCGCACATGAATTGATGGCGCCACCATTCTTACTATTGGTAAATTATCAATAAAAGTCATCATTAAAAAAATTTGTGGCAAATTGGCAAAATGGCCGGCTGACGGTTGAATTGAGCCGTCAATATTGCAAAGTCTCGGCGCCACCACCCCAGCACCAGGATGATTCTGAAGAAATGCTAAGAGTTCCTCTATCACTTTGCTTTCCAGAAAGGCGTCTGTATTCAAAAGAAGTAGATACTTTCCGTGCGACCTTCTCATCCCCAAGTTATATCCCTTAGCAAAGCCTAGATTACTCCGGGTTTTCACCAGGCGAAATTCCGGAAACTCCCTTTTCGCGAAGCCAAAAACATCTTCGGTAGAACCATTATCCACAAACACCACTTCCGCTTTGCTTGGCATGAATTTCCTAACTCGCGCCAAGCACACTTTTACTAAATCTAGACGGTTATAGGCAACGATGATTATTGAAATTTCTGTCGCCATCGCGCTTCCAAAATCTGCGGGCATTTCCAAAATGCCTGCCAAAAAGCCGCAAAAAATTGCCAATTTTGATTTTTCAACGCCACCACCACATGGTAAGGTAACCATAAACAATGCAGGATTAGATGATGTATATCCGAATTTTTCCAAACAAAAACAAACTGATTACGCAGGGAAATTAATCTAATCTGCTCTTTTGTATAGTGTTTGCCAATTACTCCGGATTCAAAATCATGCAGGAGACTTGCTTTCGGTTCAAAATCAATTTGATAACCCGCCTTCCAAGCTCGATATCCCAGGTCTGTGTCCTCCCAATAGAAAGGGTTATATAGCTTATCAAAGCCGCCAATCTTCAGATACAGATCACGCCGGAACGCGCTGGCGCTGCCATCAGACCAAGCAGAATATCTTGGATCCGGTGGCGGCAATCTTTTGGGCAGGAGTCCAACCTGTTGCAACCATCGGGTCGTTCTCATAGTGCCAAACCATCGACAGTAATCATCATAAGTTCGAAAGTGAAGGAAAAGACCCCGAAAGAAAATTAGGACACCTTGACCCCGAATTTCTTTTTTTCCCTGCTCGATAGTTTCCAGGGCAGCGGAAACAGAAAAAACTCGTTTATTGTCGAAGTGCTCCAGCATTAGCTGGAAATAATCGGCTGATTTCGGCACAGAATCTGTTTTAATCGTAAAAATGACCTCTCCTTTCGCTTCTCTAATTCCCCGGTCCACGTTGCCGGCAAAACCAGTATTTACCGAACTTGTCACCAGCCTGACAGGGTGGAACCCTGACAGGAGAGCAATAGAATCATCCGTGCTGGCATCGTCAGAGACGATGACCTCATAATCCAGGCCGGATTTTTTCAGCAATGCCAACAGCCTCGGCAAATTTTTCGCCAACTGCTCTCCCCCATTAAAATTGGGAACAACAACACTAATCATAAAAACAGAGCTTCCAGATAAATTTTGGCCATGGCGAGTTTTAGACGCGCGAGCCAGAAGATGACGCGCAAAAAAGCGGCAGCATCAAGAATTGCTCCCACGACAATTTGTTTGCCGCCGGGAAAATGTTTGCCGTAGATATATTTTAGACCCTTAAACTCGCCCAAAATGGCTCCCCGCGGCAGCCCCCCCTGGCTCCCCCGTTCATGATGAATGACCTTGGTGGTCGTGGTGTAGCCAATCCGCCAGCCGGCGGAATTGATCCGATATTGCCACTCCACCTCTTCCCCATACATAAAAATGTTTTCGTCTAGCAAGCCGACTTTGTCAATAACTTCCCGGCGGACAAACATAAAGGAACCGGTCACCCAATCAAGATAGCTGGTAGCTTGTAGCTTAGAGCTTTTAGCACGCAGGTGATATGCAGTAGGGATTCTTATAAAAAATGCCCAACATAGAAGACGCGGCAGGGTGGGAAAATAGCCGCCGTTTGCTAACATTTTTTGTTCACCATGCCTGCCGGCCGGCAGGCCGTCTAGAAATTGACAGGAAGCCAGCCCAACGTCAGAGTGTTGGCCCATAAAAGTTAGCATCGCAGAGATGGCATCATCGAGGAATCTAACATCCGGATTAAGAACCAAAATATATTCTCCGGTGGCTTTTTTAATCCCCGTGTTTACTCCCGCCCCGAATCCCCGGTTGTCCGGGTTGGCAATCACGGTAACTTTTTTGCCATATGACTTAGCGACAGTAAGTGAATCGTCACTGCTGGCGTTATCGACCACAATTACTTCAAATTTAATATTTTTAGTGAATTGGAAAATTGAATCAAGGCACTCTTTTAGATAGCCGGAGGCGTTGTAGGAAACAATGACTATTGAAACATCCATATTGTTATGATAATAATATCATGATGGGTTGGGCAAATTCGAGTGAACAACAAGAGCTAGTGGCAGCTGCCACTGCAGTGGGAAAAGTTGCTCAGCAACAGGCAGATAAACTGATGAAACGAGAAATGTCCTTAACTGAAAAGGTTATTCTCCCTTGTTGCCGACAAGTGGTAATCACTGTTACCGCCGATTCCACGCATAAAACCCCGCTTCACTACCGGATTAGCGAAATTACTCCAGAAACTTCTTAATATTCTCCAGGTGACCGGCATAAGTGGGTGAACAGTGAATTTGACCGGAGGAATCATGAAGATAATAGAGGCAGTCGGTTTGGGCCGAATTTAAAACAGCGTCAATGGCTGGCAAGCCCGGGTTGGCAATCGGTGTTGGCGGCAGACCTTTATAAAGATAGCTGTTATACGGTGAATCAATCTTTAAGTCTGCCGGAGAAACGTGGCTCCACCACTGGTTGCCAACCTTTCCCTTGGCATATTGGATTTCCGCGTCAATCTGCAGGGCCATCCCCTTCAAAAGCCGGTTCCAAATGATGCCGGCAATAATCGGCATATCGCCATTGCCCGCCGCTTCCCGCTGAATAATTGAGGCAATCTTAATGGCGGTGTCGTTTTTGATATTCTGCGCCAAAAACTTGGCTGCATAAGGGGCGAAGACCTCATTAAAATGGTCAACCATCCGCTGGCCCACCTCTTTGCCAGTGGCGTTTCTAGGAATTAAATAGGTGTCAGGGAAATACTGCCCCTCAGGAAAACTCTCAAAGTCGGCCACGTCCTGGGCCGTCCAAGACGAGAATTTCGCTTGAAGTTTTTCCGCCATTTGCTCCTTGCGCAGTCCGGGGACAATCTCCACCCAGATTAACTGCGGACCGGAAATAAGAGCATCAGCCGTTTGAAAAGCCGTCATGTTCGGGGCCAGCTCGTAGCCCCCAGCGGCAAAATTGGTGTCATGACCGTGAGCCCAAAGAATCAATTTGAGAGCCACGCCGCTGCGCACCAGCCCAGCTCCTGCCGCCTTATTAGCCATGTCGGAAAACGAAATAGTGTTGGGAGAAGAAATAATCTGGGCTCTCGCCTGCGTCGAAACCGGGGATAGAAATTTAAACCAAATTCCCACTCCGGCTGCGGTTAGAACTAGGAGAAAAATTAACAGTTTTTTCACCAGGTAATAATAGCACGAAAAAACGGAAATTTTGTAGTCAAATCCACCGGCCTCGACTTATCTTCCCAGAGAGTTTCCTCTCAAGTATTGTCAGCGCTAGGGCGTTTTACTTCCTAGTTCGGTATGGTATAGGGTAGTTCCACCCTGCTCCAGAGACCGACAGATTTCAATACAAAATCTCCGTTAGTTTTTTCTTTTGCTCCCTGAAAAGCGAATAGAAGGTTTTCTTTACAGCTACCCCGATTAAATCGGGGCTTAAAAATCTACAATTGACCAATTAGTACGACTAAGCTGAACACCTTACGGTGCTTACACTTGCCGCCTATTAACCCCGTAGTCTACGGGGGGTCTTTCCCCACTACGCCTTGCGGCTTCGCGGGGTGGAATTTTAATCTTGGGGTCGGCTTGGCACTTAGATGCATTCAGCGCTTATCCGATCCGAATGTAGCTACCCAGCGGTGCCCCTGACGGGACAACTGGCACACCAGGGATTCGTTCCTCCAGGTCCTCTCGTACTGTGGAGAACTCCCCTCAAAATTCCTACGGTCATGCCGGATAGAGTCCGAGCTGTCTTACGACGCTCTGAACCCAGCTCGCGTACCCTTTTAACCGGCGAACAGCCGGACCCTTGGGACCTACTTCAGCCCCAGGATAGGATGCAACTTATCTTATATCTCTATAAGGGTTAGACTATACCATCTCCGAAATAACCGGAGTCTAGCGTGTAGTCGTTACAGGGTCAAAGGAGTTTGTAGTTAAATACAGGAAGAACGTAAGGCTTAACAAGAGTATTAAATCTAACTGCGGAGGCTGACGGGATGAAAATTCTCCCCAGCTGATGCTGAAAGTGAATTTTTGTTCCCAAATCGAAACGTTTCCGCAAAATCTCTTGTAACAAGTCCTGTTCTTCTATGGTAAAAGATGACGTGCAAAGGTAAAACCCTCTCGAGTCCTTCCTTTTAAATCCGTCATCCATATACCAAATTGCAAGTGCCAAAGGGCTAACCATATTTATCAACGATCTCGAAATTATCTTTTTCTTCTCGGAATAAAACAGTTCTCGAAACTCGTCAAAAATCGGCAAACTTCGTGTTGAAAAATGCCATCTCGAATAAATTTTTCCGTTCCTTTTGTCCCTCTCCAAAATTCGGCGAGGTTTTAAAGAAAATGGCAAAAACTCTTGCGCCAACCAAAACACATATGCTTTGTGCTTATCATAATGATCAACACGCAAGCGTGTATATTGGCCGTTCTTCTCGAGATGGCCATCTCCAAGAAGAGTACCAATCAAAATTTCCCTTTGTCTTGCCGTTAAAACTCCTCGACTTCCCACGGTATTGCCCATACACACCATTTTAACAAAGTAGCGTGTGTCGGGGGTTCCACCGTTATGAGCTAAATTTTCATCCCGACGTTTCCGTCGGGAGGGCCCCTGCGCACATTGCGCATAGCCGACATCGAGGTGCCAAACCGCATCGTCGCTGTGGACGCTTGGATGCGATCAGCCTGTTATCCCCGGGGTAGCTTTTATCCGTTAAGCTCCATGCTTATCAGTAAGCAATGGCCAGATCACTAACACCGACTTTCGTCTCTGCTCGACTTGTAGGTCTCGCAGTCAAGCACTCTTATGCGTTTGCGCTATCACTCCGATTTCCATCCGGAGCTAGAGTACCTTTGTACGACTCCGTTACAATTTAGGAGTCAACCTCCCCAGTTAAACTGCCCGCCAGACATTGTCTTTCGGCCGATTCTTTGTCGGCGACAAAATTAGTCTCCTTGGTCCTCAAGAGTGGTCTTACATTGTTGTCCCGGCTTGCGCCGAGGACTCCCACCTATTGCTAGACAATGAAAACAAATTCAACAGTGTCAAGTTACAGTAAAGCTCCACGGGGTCTTTTTGTCCTGGCATGACTAGGCCGCATCTTCACAGCCATTTCAATTTCGCCGGACCTATGCTTAAGACAGTCGCTATCTCATTCTACCTTTCGTGCGGGTCGGAACTTCATTTGTGGACTATATCTTATCCTTTCGGCCTTGACGTATAGTCTCTGGGGATTCTAGAAGTGAAATTTATTGCTAATAAATCTAAAAACGGCTAACGATAAAACAATTTGTACTACTCTGTACACCATATCATTGTAGTAAGTTGGCAAATAAAATTTACCAATCTCAAGAAACAACATGTACACAAAAAGCGCCGTTAATAGACCAAAAACAGTATATTTATTCACTTCCGGTCTTTCCTGCTGATTGTTTGTACTGGACTGCATTGTCACTATCTTTTATAGTAGCACCAGATTGCCAAAGTTTCCAGCATTTAGTCAAGTTTTACACTCTTAACCCTTTGCACGATTAATATTTCGAACTTTTTGTTTAACTTTAATTGGTCGCGATTCCCGAGTGCTCTACCTTCCGGTAAATTCGGGCAAGTGTATCTTTTTTTCAAGATTCACCCGACACATTCTGTTATCAATTCTCATAATTGCTTATGAGTTCAGACTATATCTTACCCGCCTTGGCGGGTTTTGGCATATAGTCGTTGAGGATCCGCTGTAAATTTTCCAGCCGACTAATATTTTTATTAAGTCGGACTGGACAATTTTTTAAAAAGAAATTCGCCAATCGCAAAACATTCTCTTTTTTACCTGTTTCGAAATGAAATAGTTTTTCTGCTGGACGATAGTATTTTTGCCCAAAACCAAAGTATTTTAGAAATAAATTGATAATGGCTTCTTCTCGCATTAGGACACAAAAGTATGGTTGTAGTCGGTCGCCCGATTTTCGCCATCCCATTGATCCTTCCGCATCGACTATCCCCGCAAGAAAATATCCTATTTTCTTTCGATTCAGCTTCAATTGAGAAAAATTTCTGCTTGCTTTGGCAGTATCTTTTATCTCTCTAAGCCTTTTCCGCAACTTTTCAATCTCACTTCGATCGGCTTTCTTTTCCAGAATCGAAATTCCGTTCGTGAGAATCGTTAATTTCTCTCGAATTAGATTGCCGGCAATTGGCCGGAATTTTCTTAAAAAAGTTAGAGCAATTTTTACTTTTTCTTTTCCCCGAATCGAGAGGTTATAACCTCCTTTTATTGGAGAAATCACACCGAGATTTTCTGCAATAATTCGATTTACCTCTTTTAAGAGATTTAAATCGGCATTACTAATAGTTAAATCAGGTGTATAGTAAAAACCACTTCCTCCTTTCTTGTTAGTTGCTTTAATTAGGCTTATTGATCCCTCACCAGTTAAGAAACCAGTGAAGTAATACAGCGTTACCTGCTGATTGTCCGCACTTGTCACATTATCACCCGACATAAATCCATGTTATATTACTTTGTCGGGTAGTGCAAGATACTATTCGGATGTTCCAGCATATGGCCAAATTCGCCTTGTGACTTTAGATTGTCACAAGGCCCCCTGTCGAGGAACTTCGCTACCATAGAACAGTTATAGTTACTGCTGCCGTTCACTAGGACTTTGACCAATGGCTCAACCCTTGCGGATCTCACCACCAGCTTTAATCGACTAGCACTGGGCAGGTGTCACCCCCTATACGTTGCCTTTCGGCTTTGCAGAGAGCTGTGTTTTAGTTAAACAGTTGGATAGCAATCACTCGCTGCGCCCCACTCCGCTTGCGCTTCGCGGGGACGGTATCTCCCTAAGTTACACCGAGCTGTATTGCCGAGTTCCTTAAGCATAGTTCTTCCGATCGCCTTGGTCTTCTCGACCAGTCCACCTGTGTTGGTTGTTGGTACGGTAAAACATTAATCTCCCCACGAAAATTTTCTTGAAAACGAAGTGTCACTTGCTCTCCTTGATTTCTTGCGGGATAGCATTCGTGTCTCAATTAAACATAATAAGGGATTTACCACTTACTACTATTTCAACACTTAAACCCACCGTGTTCGTTGGGCGGGCCAAGCTCACTCCACTTTGTCCTTCCTTGGGTGATAACGATTAATACTTTGTACGGGAATAATGACCCGTTATCCATCGCGCTATGCCATTTGGCTCACGCTTAGGGCCGACTAACTCCACATCGATTGCCGTTGTGTGGAAAACCTTAGACTTTCGGCGATCCGGGTTCGCACCGGATTTTAACGCTACTCATACCGGCATTCTCACTCCCGATCGCTCCATCAAACCTTACGGTTTTACTTCATTGCGATCGGGACGCTCCCCTACCTCCCACTTCGCCCTTGCGGGCTACGTGGGACTCAAGCTTCGGTAGGAATCTTAATTCCCGATCATTTTCGGCGCCTGACCTTTATTCCAGTGAGCTGTTACGCTTTCTTTAAAGGATGGCTGCTTCTGAGCCAACCTCCTGGGTGTCTTAAAGATCGGACATCCTTTAACTTAGATTCCATTTAGGGACCTTAGCTTTGAGTCTGGGCTGTTTCCCTTTAGAGGACGGCGCTTAGCCGTCGCCTTCTGACTGCCCATCAACCATCCCGGCATTCGGAGTTTGGTTAGTCTCGACAACTTGCGTTGCCGGAACCATCCAGTGCTCTACCTCCGGAATTTTAACGATGGACGCTATACCTATATATATTTCGGGGAGAACCAGCTATCTCCAGGTTCGTTAGGCATATAACCTCTAACCACAAGTCATCTCACAGGATTGAAACCCTGACGAGTTCGGGCCTTCCCCCGACTTTCGTCGGGGTTCGCCCTGCTCATGGTTAGCTCACCTGGTTTCGGGTCAGCCGTCAACTGCAACCCGACATAACATCGGGAGCTCATTTAAAGCTTGCTTTCACTTCACTTACGCCACAAAGTGGCTTAGATAAACGCAGTTTGGCGACTACTCACCGGTTCATTCTTCAATAGGCACAGTATCACACCTCGCCTCCGCTCGGTGTTCAAAATCAAAAGTTAAAAATCAAAATTCAAAAAAATTTTGACTTTTGCATTTTGCTTTTTGAATTAAGCATCGAGTGGAAACGAGATGCTTTACTTGTTTGTTAGCCAATGGTTTCAGTTACTATTTCACTCCCCTTCCGGGGTGCTTTTCACCTTTCCCTCACGGTACTAGTTCACTATCGGTC
>JAMCZE010000011.1 GCA_023485845.1 Patescibacteria group bacterium | reverse complement strand
CCATATCGTTTGCAGTTGGTTCTGAATCAGGAGCAATGCCTTGAGCAGCTACATAATTTAAACCATATCGCTTAGTCAGATAGCCGAAGGCATAATGCCCACCATAAACAACATCCTTTATTTTGCAAGTGTTTAATATCGTCTTATACTGCTCGTCCAACTCCTGGAGTTTTTTCTTATACGAGACAGCATTGGCTAGATAGAAATCTTTATTGATAGGATCTTTCTCAATTAAACCCTGGGTGATGTTATCTACCATAACCTGCGCATTGTTAAAATCAAGCCAGATGTGAGGGTCACTTGAACCTGCTGGTTCGTCCTCATCATGAAATTCTGAGAGAATCAGTTTAATGCCTTCGCTAGTATCAACCGCTTTGAGATCTTTGTTTGTTACGCCCTTAAGAATATCTTCCGCCCAAACTTCCATAAACTTGCCAGTATAAACAAAGACATCCGCTTGGTTAATTGCCATGACATCATTTGGTTTGGGTTCAAAAGCGTGCGGCTCAACTCCAGGAGGAAGAAGAAGTGTTACCTCAGCCTTATCTTGTCCGACATTTTTAACAAAATCATAAAGAGGATAGAGAGTTGTTATAACCTGAAGCTTGTTGTCGTTTACCGTTTGGTTCTGTTGGAATGATCGTTTACTGATAAAAAAGACAACTCCAACGACTGCTAAAATCACAACTGCAAAATAAAGTAATTTTTTAGACATAGATCATTTCCCCTTTCATATCATTGGCAATGAGCGCAAATGCCAAAAAATTCTAATGAGTGACTTTTAACCTGAAAATCTGTTTGTTTACGAACCCTCTTGAGAAGAATGGAATCATCCAGTGGGATATCTTCCACAGACCCACATTTATCACAAACTAAGTGGTGATGGTGATTGGCTGCCACCAAAAGTTCATATTTGGCAGTTTTGTCTTTGAACTGGGTTTTACTGACAAGACCGAGATTGACAAAACAATCGAGTGTTCTATACACAGTTACTTTATCAATACTTATATCTTTATTCCTAAGGGAGGCAACAATTTCTTCAACAGTTTGTGGGGATGAGGTCAGAGCATCAAAAACCTGTTGCCTTTGCTTGGTGAAGCGATAACCTTTTTGTTGAAGCGTTTTAGCAATTTCTTCCATAGTTCTTGAGATATTATTGCAAATCAGTTGCAATAAGTCAAGAATATTTATTCTCCATAAACTCTTTATGTTTTATATCGACTTATGTATAATTATGTTGAGGTATGCCGAAGAAAAACACGACACTTCCAAAACTGTTAACCATCCGCCAAGTAGCGGAGGTATTGAATGTCCATGTAGAGACGCTAAGACGGTGGGATAAAAGCGGAAAATTAAAAGCTATTAGGGTAAACGAGCGTGGTGACAGAAGATATAAACCTGAAGATTTAGAAAAAATCATGAAATAAAGTGTTGAAAAATAATAACTATGAAAATAACAAATGATCCAAGAGGCTCAATTTGGCGAAAGTGGGATTTACATGTCCACAGTCCAGCCTCATACAGCTATAAAGGGACATACGATCAATTCATCAACCAGGTCGAAAACTCAGATTGTGATGTCATCGGCATCAATGACTACTGCTCTGTCGAGGGATACAAGCAATTTATAACCAGAAAGCCCGACTCAAGTAAAATCGTGTTACCCGTTGTCGAGTTTAGAATGCTTAATGCCCTTCTCAATAAAAACTCGAAAAACGGGCAAAGGATAAACTTCCATATCATTTTCAGCAACGAGATTGATGTTACGGATATAGAAAACTTCTTGAAATCTCTTACCGTCAATGGAACAAAAATTTCAAGTAAATATACGGATAGCCAGTTTCTGTATGAAAAGGTAGCAGTCGACTTTAACTCTATTGTGGGTGCGCTAGAGTCAGATACTGCCTTCAGGGGAAAATATCTAATTTGGATGCCTTATGATGAATATGGAGGCATTGATAACATAGATCCAGTAAACGACCAATGGTTTAAGCAGGGTCTCATTAACGATTCCCATTTCATTGGGTCATCTAACCCAAAACAAATCGATTTCTTTCTTTGGAAAGACGATGCAATTAAAGAAGATCAGTTTCGTAAGTGGTTTAAAGACAAGAAACCGTGCCTCAAGGGTAGCGACTCTCATGAACATACTTACCCGATCGGCTCATTGAGAGATGATAAAACTCAGCCTTGTGAGAAATGTTGCTGGATTAAGTCGGATCCAACTTTCGAGGGTTTAAGGCAGGTCGTAAATGAAGCAGAGGACAGAATATTCATCGGTAAAATCCCTCCCAAACTGATTGATATTGAATGCAATAAATCTCATTACATTGACTCCATAACCCTGAAACCAACTGATAGTACACAACAACACGCATGGTTTAATAATGAAACACCCATTAACCCTGGTTTGGTGGCTATCATTGGCAAAAAAGGCAGTGGAAAAAGCGCAAAAGCTGACTCTATTGCCCTAGCTGGAAAAAGCCATACAGCACCTGATAACTACTCCTTCCTAAGAGATGACAAATTCAGAAAAAAGGGCTTGGCAAGACAATATGAAGCAGTGTTGACTTGGTGTGACGGAATTGCCGTTAAATGCAATCTCAATGACCAGGTAAACACAGACACAGAACCAGAGCAGGTAAAATACCTACCTCAAAAATTTGTCGAGACCATCTGCAACGAAAGCGGTATTAGCCTGTTTCAGCAAGAAATTGATAAAGTTATTTTTTCCTATGTTCCCGAAGAAAGCAGAGACGACACGATCAACTTAAAAGATTTAATCAGACTAAAAACTGGACTAATAGACCGAAATATCGAAACCTTCCGACAGAGAGTATCTGAACAGAATGAGTTAATTTGTGGACTAGAAGACAAGAAGCTTCCTTCATATCTTGAACTATTAAAACGCAAATTGGCTGAAAAACAACGAGAGCTCAAGGGGTTAGTCGAACCTAAAAAAGTCGCTGAACCTAAAAGTAAACCTTCAAAAGAAATTGAGGAAAAAATTACTACATTTAACACTTCGTTAGAAGAAGTCGAAAAACAAATCGGAGAAAAACAACAGGAACTTAAAAGCGTCAACCAACGCACAACTAAACTACAAAATCTTGAAATCGCACTAGGAAGCCTTCAGAGACAGTTTGAGGAGTTCCTAGCCAATCATGAAGAAGACTTAAAGCTTCTCGAAATAGACACACAAAAATTAATCAACATAAAAATTGATAAAGATATTATTGTCAGAAAGAGAGGTCTCCTAAATACAGAAAGAGAGAAATTAACCGCCCTACTCTCAACGGAAGGCAACGATAAAAACAGTCTAGTTGTAAAAAAGAAAAACATACAAAGCGAGCTTAAGAAAATCTACGACGGTCTCGATAAAGAAAATAACACCTACCGTGAGTATCAAAAAACACTGAAGGCATACCAGAATAAAAAAGCAGAAATTGAAGGAACTAACGAAGACACTAATCTAGCAACAATTCAATCCTTAACCAACGAAATAAAATATGTTCAGGAAAAATTAGATAAAGATATCGAGTCTACTCAAGCAGAAAGAGACAAGTATGTAGGACAGGTTTATGACGAACTAAACAAGAAGATCTCGTTTTATAACGAAATATATGCTCCTCTTGGTAAGATTATCAAAGACAAAAAAGAAAAACAGCTGAAAACTGGGAGCGTTCTTGATTTCAATGTCGGAATCGTCTTTGACAAACTCAACTTTGCTCCAGATTTCCTATCCTTTATTGACCAAAGCAGAGATGGCAGTTTCCAGGGAAAAACCGAAGGTTTGACTAGAGTTAGGGAAACCATAGCCATTAGTGATCTCAAAACAAAAGACGGAATAATACACTTTATCCAAGAACTCATTAATTGCCTTAAAGCGGATAAATCAGTTAAAGGCAGCCCTGCCAAATTACTTGATGAACAACTTATTAAAAGTGATGGTAAAAAACTTGAGTTTTACAACTACCTACACGGGTTAAGTTACCTAGAAGTTAAATACAATATTACTTTCAACGGTAAAGATCTTAACGAAAATGAGTTTTCCCCTGGAGAAATTGGGGCACTTCTGCTTATTTTTTACCTACTAATCGACAAAGATAAAATTCCTCTTATTATTGACCAACCAGAGGAGAACTTGGATAATGAATCTGTCTTCACTCTATTAGTCCCTTATATTAAACAGGCTAAGAAAGAACGACAAATTATCATCGTTACACACAATCCGAATCTTGCTGTAGTTTGTGACGCCGAGCAAATAATTAGCTCTGAAATGGACAAACATACTTATGAAATACGATACAGTTCTGGTAGCATAGAAAATCCCACTACGAACAAAAAGATATTAGATGTTCTTGAGGGAACTCTACCAGCTTTTCAAAAGAGAGATCAGAAATACCTAAAGCAATAAGTTACTCTGATAAATACAGCTCGTGTCCCCGTGTGTTGACTTGTGTGGGGCTTTCGTGCCTGAGATGGCATAAGTTCACCTCTGTTTAGCTTTACCATCCTCGTTGGGGACTTGTTGCGGAAATCTGCAATAGTTCTGGGAGGACTCCTTAACCTCCATACTTAATTGGGCTAGCCTAGAGAGTTTCCCCAAAGGGTGTATTTCTAGCGTCAGAACCAGTAAACAATTTAGCCCTGTCTTGGTAAAAATTCAACTTAACTTGATATTTCCCCCTCTTTTGTTTATGTTTCAATGCTGAGGTGTAACTATGGAAATGAAACAAAATAAATATCAAAAGAAAATAGAAAGGCTTCTAAACAGTGATGAGAAGAAGCCCCTGTCCGATTGGCAGAAAGGAAGCAAAAAGAGGGCTGAAGCCTGTCGTCGAGCCTTTATAAAAGGACTTAAAGCAGGAGATAAAACGGAGTAAAGCTATGAAAAAACAAAAGAAACATAACAATCAGGACAAGCAGCCTCAGAACAAACGAGAGGAACAGATCCAGAGGGAGGCACAAGCATCTCTTAACGCCCTTAAAAGAGGTTTGAAGGCGGGAAACAAGACGGAGTAATCCTTAGTAGCTGCAGTCTTTGATCAATTCCCAATCAACAATTTGACCACTTTGAGATCTGTTAATCACACAACGCATAGTTCCCTTAAACCATAGATATTCAAAAACCAGCAGAAGAACAAGCAGCAGTAGTCCAACAACGATAAACTTCTTCATATTTATAGTTTATCAAGATCGTTGATGTTATTGCGATAGATTATAATCTGCCCGCCGTTGGTGATCGTGATATCGACCCTCTGATAATTGGTCGATTTCATCTTGATACACCAGACTCCTTGATTGTTTTTATATGCTCCCTCCCGCTTCTGATCAACATCCCCGCAAACCTCATGCTCTTTGGTTGATGAGACATTCTTGTCTTCCCAGAACATAAAGAAATTGCCAGGCTTTGTTCCCTCGAACTTATAAGTCATCTTGGTAATATCGACACCCAAGATGTCTCTGTGGTCAACCAAAAACCTCTCTGCAACCTGCCTTAACTCTTCTGGTTTACTGTAAATTCCTGAGTAGTCATAGTTGGGTAAAGGGTCGCTTCTCTTGTTTCGTTCCGCCTCTGCGAATCCAAGAATGTAATTTGTCTTAGGATCAATCTCGAAGCTATGGTTTTCTGCTTCGTAAAACTCCACTGCAGGGTTGTTATAATCGGTCCCACTATCATCAGGCTTACCGTTAAATCTACTACAGATAAACTCTGGCTCAAATTCTTTACTAACGGCTGGGTAAACTCCATGCAAAAACTCTCTGATGTTGTTTACCGCCTTAGCTCTTTCCGTCTCTGGTCTGGCTGTTAAAAGACAAAACTTCTGGCGCAGCACTTTATACTCCTCCGATTCCTTGTTTGGATTGGCACTCATAGCAGCCAGGAGTTCAGAAACCTCTTTGTCCTTGGAATTGGATTGTAAGGTCTGAATAACCTTTGATTGGCTGACTAAACGAGGAGCCAAAACTACAGCAAGGACGGCAATCAAGGCAATGAGAAGAATAACAGGTAGAAAACGAGATTTATTTTTATGTTTCATATTCATTTTTCATCTCCTCTCGGGTCAAAACTAATAATTACCCTTGAGGTGTTGCATGTTAACTTCGCTTGGGGAGATTGTCAAATCAAACAAAAAGCTCCCCCCAGCGATGGCTTGCGCCACCTGCCACCCTTTCGGGAGACAGCCTCGTGAGCGCTCTAGGGAGAGCTTATTGCTCACGAGGACTTGTTTAACCATGCCCTTTACAGGGTTTAGGTCGTTAGGGTTATTTTACCAATTATGAGCCAATTTTTATATAATGACTACATAGGGACTTTTTCATCGCTGAACGATGACAATGATAATTAAATGAATAATGACGATCAAATAAAACAACTGGCATTCTTTTTTGACAAATTGCTAATTGCGAAGTGTCTGATTTTGGAGGAGGACAACTTTTTTACCCTCTTTGATACCTTCATCGAGAAATATAACTTGGACGAAAGCCAGGTTAACGAAATCAGGATGTTGGAAAAGAAAGACAAAAAAGAGTTGAGCAAACTACTAGAAAGGGATCTAAAAGCCTTCAGGTCAGGAGCGTATGCAAAATTAGTCACTAATCCAGCATTAATCAGATATTCCTACCAGCACCAGAAAAACATCTTTATCGATCATATTGGAGAGTATCTAAAGCGCTATGGAATGAAAGTTCCTCTTCACCCAGAAAAAGACACACAGCTTTTTGGAGAAGATACTGACAGAATTACTTTTGTCGAAACACTATTAGCTTTAGAGCTAGAAGGACTTATCGAGGTTTTAAGCTTGAGGCTTGGCACTTCAAAACCTCATGAGGTGACAACTTTTCCGCTTTCTCCAGTCACTTCGCTCCTCGGAAGAGATGCTCACCAAAACGCTTTTACTACACACAAAGTTCCAATAGTTACTATACAGATAACAAAAAGGTTGATAGCTCTGATAGAACCGCACCTATCCTATATTTCTCATAAACTAAGTTTCAAAGGTAAGGAGGTCTTTATTCCAGACGGCTTTCAAGACTCAATTTGCCGTACTCTTCTCAAGAGTACAAAATCTATGAAGAAAGAGTGGTCCTGGATGGATGTCTTAGATCAACGAGAAGGAACAGAAGGCACATATAAAGACGATGATTGGCGTAAGGTTTATGGAGCAGGGCTTGAGATTAATAAGAAGGTTGCCATTGAAACAGGAATAAAAGATCTTCTCGATGTTAATAAAAAAACGATCAGAGTCACTCCGAAATATCTACCCTTCCCCGAAAAGTAGTTAGATAACTTTATATAACCCCCTAAGAGCTAGGCTGTAAGTAAAGCCTAGCTTTTTTTATAACTATGAACCAACAATTAGACGAGCATTACTATCAAACCAGCGATCTCTCGCTTGCCACCACCCTCTCCCTTTGGTGCCCCATTGAGGACATTGACCGAGCAAATCCCCGTAAAGCGTTTTTCATTTTTCAAAATACAAATCAACTTCAAAAACTTGTCGATGAGTATTACCGCAATGAAATCAAAATTTCGCCACAAGTTTATTTTAATCAACTACGGGTGGTCAAAGCCCGTCTGTATGCAAACGAATAACTATGACAATAAGCACGAGTCTTTTATTGGAACTAAAACAAATCCTGGAAGATGAATGGAAACTGAAGTTAACACTCCAGGAAGTGATGGAAATAGGCACAGGCTTACTGGCATATGTCGAGACTTTATTAAAAATTGATTCTGTTGGGATATACAAAGGAGGCAAACAAAATGCAGATGACAAGTGACAAATTAGTAAGCGGATTAAAAGTAGTTTTAGAAGCAGAACTTGAGGTCGAACTTAGCCAAGACGAGGTGTTAATACTGGCAAACACACTAAAAGATTTTTTTGAAGTTCTTGCGCTGATTGAACACAAAAAAGACTGTCCGCATAAAGATGAGCTTGAAAATTTATTAAAACGAAAATGGGGCGGAAAAAGAAAAATTAATATGACTATAAATCACCATGACAATAACAATTGATAACATAACAGTCAAAATTAAATTATTAAAATCGGAAACCATCCTCGCCCAGGCAACGGTTATCCTTTTTGATATCTGGAAAGAGCATGGATGGAAGGTCCTAAAATCCGACAGACTTCATTCGAAATTCCAAGAATATATCTGGTTTCAAGCTCCAAGTTACAAATTTATTGGCAAATGGAATGAGATCGTCTTCATAGATGACAGTAAGTTATTTGACGAGGTCATTGGAAAAATATATGACGCCTACTGTCTTGCGAGAAGTAAAAACCCCAATCAGGGTAAAGACGATGAAACTGTAATCGAGGAGGTAAATCTAGATGATATTAACTTATAAAACCAATAGTAACTATATAGGGACTTATAAAGGGATTTTTACAGTAACATTTTTTCCCTTTTAAGAGGAAATGTATTTATATAAGTTACTATCGTCATTTTGCTTATGAAGAATAAAAATACGAAACTACAAGTCAATCAAAAACGGACGGTCGCACCAAAAAATATTGACGATTTAAAAACCAAGCTAAAAGAATTACTTAGTAAGCCTGTTTATGGCATTGAGGCACAAATAGACAAGCGCATTACCAAAAGTAAATCATCTAAAGACGATGCAGCTGAACAAGACATCAGCATTGCCTCCTTGTTTAGTTTGGACAATTTTTACAGCCTCCGAGAGCTTGTAAGCAATTGGGATAAAGGACGAGCTGCTGAGTTCGGCATTCAGCTTTATAAGGAATACAACTGCCAAACAGCATCAGAAAAAGCTCTTGCTCAGACAGTCGTAATCGCTTTTGAACATGTCCTCGATCTTTCAAGAAGACTGCACATAATGATGGAAAACACCAGCGTTCAGGTAATGGACATAAAAACATATCCGTTCCTCTTAAAACGAATGCAAATCATTGGTTTGGAATTAGATCGTGCCAATCGTCAATTTCTCACCGCACTACAAACCCTTAAGCAAATTAAGGCTCCGCAAATAGAAGTGAATGTTAAAACTAAGACCGCTTTTGTCGCTCAAAATCAACAGTTTAATGTCGGCAATAACTCAGCCGAAGGAAAGGAGGATAAAACAGATGAAATCATTGAAGCCAAATGATTTAGGAAATCAATTTTTAGTTGAGAACTGCCAGAAAATCAGAATGCAAGACATCTTAAGATCCTCAAAAGAAAAATTAAAAGAGGCGTTGTTGAACGCTGAAATTGAAGCATCAGGCGTAAAGGTCGAATTGGCTACTTCCAAAACCTACAACAACGGTATCCGATTCTGGTTTAAATGCCCCATCTGTCAGGCACGAATAGCAGTTCTTTATAAACATCCCATTAACGGAAAAGTTGGATGCAGAAATTGTCTTAACCTTGAATATCGCAAAAGAAAATATAAAGGAATGATTGAGGCTAAATTACCATGAAAAATTATAACTGTTTGATATTAACAAAAAGTTCGTTTATGTTCTGTGTTGGACAAAAATTACTATGAAAACTGCCATATTCTGCCGAGTAAGCAGCAAAGAACAAGAAGAAACAGGTTACTCTCTGCCAGCCCAGGAGAAGTTTTTGAGGGATTATGCCGACAAACAAGGGCTAGAAGTAGCCAAGGTCTTTGCCATTTCCGAATCAGCAGCTGGTAAAACCCAAAGAAAAGTCTTTATTGAGATGATCGCTTATGTCCGCAAACACGACATCCCCACGATTATCGTAGAGACAACTGACCGACTAACTAGGAACTTTGCTGATGTTCCCACTATTGATTTATGGATTACTGAGAATGAGAACCATCAAGTCCACCTGGCAAAAGAAGGCTGTATTCTCCATAACACCTCTCGTTCCCACGAGTGGTTTATGTGGCGGGTGAAGGTGGCAACAGCCGAATACTATGTCCGACTCCTCTCAGAGAATGTGAAGAAGGGGCAAAAAGAAAAGATTGCCCAGGGATGGCTACCAACCAAGCCGCCAAACGGCTACAAAACCATTGGCGAAACTGGGCACAAAACTCATATCATCGACGAGGATACGGCGCCGTTTGTAAGGAAAATGTTTGATTTGTACCTTACAGGCAATTACTCAACCAAACGATTATCTAAAAAGATGTTTGCTGAAGGCATGCGTTCGCAGTTAGGGCACAAACTTCCACACAGCCGAATACATTCCCTGCTGCGTGAACCTTTCTACATTGGTAAAATTAAATGGAACGATGACTTGTATGAAGGCAAACACCAACCGTTGATTACCGTCGAGCAATTTAATAAAGTCCAAGCTATGCTCAAAAGCAGAACTACACCTAAATACCGCAAGCACAATTTTCTCTTTCGAGGACTGATTAAATGCGCTGGCTGCCACAACTCAATCACTTTTGAAACAGCCAAGGGTCACATTTACGGTCACTGCAATCATTATCACGAATGCCCGCAGACAACCTGGGTAAAAGAGCATGAAGTCGAAGCCCAGCTTTTAGAAGGATTTGAAACCTTGAAAATCAAAAACAGCCGTATAGTCGGATGGCTTAAGAAGGCACTTAAAGAAAGTCACCAGGACGAGGTCGAATACCACAACAACACTGTTGGCGAGCTTGAAGCCCGCTACGAGGCGGTTCAGAAGCGGATGGACAAGTTATACGATGACAAGTTGGACGAAAAGATTACCCCAGAGTTTTACAGCAGAAAGCTCAAACAATACTCGGACGAGAAAGACGAAATAACTGAATCAATAAAAAAGCATTCCCAGGCAAGCACAGGCTACATCAACTTAGGGGTAAATATCTACGAACTCTCCCAGAGAGCCAAAGAACTATACCTAAAAGCCAAGGATAAAGGCATGATAGACGAACAAAGAGCCTTAATCAGGTTTATCTTTGCCACCTTAACAGTTGATGAGGGAAAGCTAAGCTACACCTACTCCAAGACCTTCAAAATCCTCTCTGAAGCAGTAGAAGAAACCAATCGTCCGAAAGTTGATAAAATTGACGATTTGGAAAATGGAAAATTCGAACTTACAAAAAAGCCCGACAATTCAACACAAAAGGACGCTTTGTTGCCTCTGCGTCCCATCTGGCTCACTATCCGGGTCTGTCTATATTGTCAGAGACAGCATTTTGAGTCAACACATGAGTGGCACCGGTAATATTCTAGATATGGCTAATAGTGGTAATTGGAGCCTTCGACTAGATGGAGTCAGCGACCCTAACCTAATTTTCTTCGGGCGATCTGTCGTGGTGGCTGATTTTAATAACGACGGGAAACCTGCTCTAGTGGTAGGCAATGCTGGCTCGGCAGGGAATGGACATATAACCATTATCACGAATTTACCAGATTTCTTGGGGAAACACGAAGGGACAGGCAATCTAGTTGATATGGCAACTCCCTCCAACTATACAGTGGTAATTAATGGGTTAGGAGGCTTTCATTCCCTTTATGCTGGGGAATTTACCAACGATGGGGGTCTAGATCTGGCTATTAGCAGTTGGAACTCACCAATTAATGGTTCCCTCTCTGGGTCATTCTATATCATCAGCCGTAAAATCTTTATGCTCTATGACGGCACTACTGGGAATACTATTAACATAACCGATCCAAGAAACTACACCTGGCGCTATGATGGAGCAGCGGCCTCAAGCCGCCTTTCACAAAGTCCATTTGTCAACCTGCCGCTAGATCTTAATGGTGACGGCAGTGCTGATTTATTAATTGGGGGCGCAGGAGGGAGTCAACATTCTCTATATATCATCTACAACTTCCCTCACACCATTAGTCTGTCAGGTAACGCTCCAGGAAATATTTCTACCTTCCAGGATAAGTTCAATGTCGCCGGGACGGTGAATGCTCCTAACAGTGTCACCAAGATAGCTAATGTCCAGTACAACCTGGACAGTAACGACCCATCATCCAGTAACTGGAAGGATTGTAAACCTTCTGATGGGGAGTTTAACTCCCTGTCTGAAGGCTTCTCCTGTAATGATATCTCCCTGTCAGGACTGGAGTCTAACACCAAGCACACCCTCTACATTAGGGCCCAGGATACCAATGGATCCTACACCGCCCCATCCTCCTACAACACCAACAGTTTCTGGTATGGCAGCCAACCAGATACGTCTAACTGTCCCCAATATTTCAAGTATTGTTTGGGTAATGGCCTCACCTCTGCTAACGGAGCAACCGTTCTGACCACAACAAACACTGATCCATCTGATCTTCATGTCCAGATCACCACTGACCCCCTTGATACCACTATCTTCCGGATTAACGTATCTTCGGCTTTTAACGGTTATCCCATCTCTCCCACCACCAATCCCTACACCATCATCCTGCCGTACACCGTTGCTGATCCACATATCGTCTACCTATCCAACAATACTTGGCTTCCCATTCTTAATCCGATGGTGGTTAACAACCAAGACAAAACCGTGGCCACCACCACAACGATAACAAACACGGAGTTTAAGGTGGTGGAGGGAATAACCACAACAGTTTCTGTTCCTGTGGCCACGGTGTCAGCGGCAGAAACGGTTATCCAAAATTCCCCAGCCCCTAAACCAGTCTCCAGTCCCCAGCCACAAGTCCCTAAGAAAACCTGCTTCCTCTTTATTTGCTGGTAAGAAGTGTTCTTTCCGCGTGGTAGACGATGTCGCGGGTTTTGGCGATAACGTCGGGATTAACGGACACAGAGGTGATGCCCCATTCCACTAGCTTCTCAGTGAGTTTGGGATAGTCGGATGGGGCCTGGCCACACATGGAGCAAGTGACATCGGCCTTGCGGCAAGCCTTGATAACCCTCTCAAAACTCCAGAGCACCGCCTCGTCCAACTCGTTATACTCTCGGGCGACGTTTTCGTTATCTCGGTCCACTCCCAAGGTGAGCATGGTTAGGTCGTTGGAACCGATCGATATGCCGTCAATGCCCACTTTTAAAAAATCCTCAATCAGCAGGACGTTGGCCGGAATTTCGCACATCATCCAAAGTTTGAAATTAGCGGACCGCTGCAGGCCATAGAGGTTAATGTGGGACTTCACCCGCGCTAATTCCGACACTGTCCGGCAAAACGGAATCATCAGCCATAGATTTTTGAAGCCTTTGTCATCCCGCACTTTCTTGATTGCCTCGATTTCCATTTTGAAAACTTCTGGCTCGACAATATAGCGGAAGGCGCCGCGAAAACCTAACATTGGATTGGCTTCTTCCGGTTCATATTTTTCGCCGCCTTTAAGTGACCGGTACTCATTGGTTTTAAAATCGGTCGCCCGATAGACCACTGGCCGCGGGTAGAAAGCCTCGGCGAACATGGTCATCTTTTGCGCCAGGGTGTTAACATATTCTTCTTGCTTTCTTTCTTCAATTATTTTTTTCGGATGTATCCCGATGCCGGCCAGCATAAATTCCGCCCGCAACAATCCCACCCCATCACAATCCAGCGCAGCAATCTCTTTGGCTTTTTCCGGCTCGGCCAAATTAACGTAAACCTTAGTTGCCGTTTTTAGCTCATCCGTCATTATTTTAATTGGTTTATTGTGTGACTGTGTTACTGTTTTTATTTCGATGCCTCCTTTGTAAACTTTTCCCTCTGTTCCGTCGACCGTGACCACTTCCCCGTCTTTAAGGCTCATTGTGGCTTTTTCTGTTCCCACCACGCAGGGAATACCCAGTTCCCGGGAAACAATCGCCGCGTGGGAGGTGCGACCGCCCCGGTCGGTGATGATTGCCCCCGCTTTCTTCATGGCCGGAACATAGTCCGGGTTAGTCTGCTGGGCCACCAGCACTTCCCCGCTTTTGAGTTTATCAATCTCCTTGGCGGAGGCTAGAATTTTAACCGGCCCCGATTTGATACCCGGGCTGGCCGGGGCACCTTCCAGGAGAATAACTTTGTGAGACATATCTAATTTGACAAATTGATCAAATTTGTCCAATTTTGTTGTTGTGATCGGCCTAGTTTGGACAAGATAAGCCTGACCGTGGTGGACGGCAAATTCACTGTCCTGAGGAAAGTAATAGTGTTTTTCTAAATCCTTGGACAGTTGGGCAAACCTGACGATTAAATCGTCGGAAATTTTTTGGACATTTTGCCGTCTGCGATCAACTCTCACTTGCTTAACCCGGCCGGATTTGTCCCGCACCAGCATAATTTCCTGCTTGGCAATTTGTTTTTCCACAATTTTTAGGTCCTGCTTATTGACTTCATAGTGGTCCGGGGTGATTTTTCCTTGGACAATGTATTCCCCCAAGCCAAAAATTGATTCAATAATGATCCGGTTTTTATTATTAGTCACCGGGTCAAGTGAAAAAATAATCCCGGAGGAGTCGGATTCCACCATGGTTTGCACCACCACGGCAATCTCCGCCTTCAGGTGGTCGATGTGGCGCTGATGCCGATAAAAGATGGATCGACCTTCAAAAAGCGAGGCCCAGCAGCGCCGAACAAAATCCACCAAACTAGCCTCACCGGAAACGTTGAGAAAGGTTTCGTTTTGGCCGGCAAAGGAAGCATCTTTCGAGTCTTCCGAAGTGGCACTGCTGCGCACGGCCACCAGCGGCTTTTTTAATTCAAAATAGGCTTGGATAATTGGCTTGGAAATTTCTTTGGGAATAGGGGCAGTGGTGATTAATTTCTTAATATGCACGGCGACGTCTTGAGTTTTTTCTACTTGGCTGGTGTCCAGACCGGCCAGGGCCTCTTTAATCTTTTTATCTAAGCCGTTAGCTTCCAAAAAGTGCCGGTAGGCGACGGCACTAACCACAAATCCCGGCGGGATCGGCATGTTGATGGAAACCATTTCCCCAAGGTTGGCTCCCTTCCCGCCCACCAGCAGTGTGTCGTCCTTTCTAATGTCCTTAAACCAGATGACAACTTTTTCCATAATTCTATTCTAGCTGCTTTTGCAGTTGAGAAACAATAGACTTGGCCACCGTTTCTGATTTTGCCTCCAGGTTAAGCCGCAAATAGGGCTCGGTGACACTCTGGCGTAAATTAAATTTCCAGTCGGGGGCAAAAACCGTCAGGCCGTCCTTGATGGAAACCAGATAACCGGAAGCACGGTAGTCATTCGTTAATTTTTCTAAAATTGCGGTGGATTTTTCCGGTGAGCAGGGAAAATTTTTTTCCGGCAGCTCGAAATATTTTTTCGCTAGCTGTGCCAGCTGCGGCTCAATTTTCCCTTGTTCAAACAGCCGGATAAAGCGCAGGGCCGCCAAAATGCCGTCATCAATCCGGAAGAAATCGGAAAAAACATAGTGGCCCGAGGTCTCACCCCCGAAGGCAATTTCCGGATCGGCGGCCATGGCAAATTTAGTAAACTCATTCCAGGCTGGCAAAATTTCTAGTTTCCCTCCCGCCTGCTCCACCAAATCCCGAACGGCCAGACCTGCCCGCACGTCAACAGCAATCTTTCGCCCCGGCAGACGCCCAAGGGCATCAACTGCCAACATCCCCAGCGTAAAGGATAGGGGAATTAATTTTCCGTGCCGATCAACAAACACCGCCCGGTCTCCATCGGAATCCCAAATCACGCCTAAATCGGCCTGACTGCTCACCACAGCTTTCTCCAGGTCCTGACGGTTTTGCGCCAGGAGCGGATTGCCACTGTGGTTGGCATTAACCAAATGAAAGTCCGCCTGCAGTTTCTGAAAGATAACCATAACCGTTGTCACCACCGCGCTTTGGGTGACATCTAAGGCTAACTTGAGCTTTGGCTTTTGGATGCCAACCAATTTGAGGATAGCATCAATATAACGGTCGGAAAGGTTAATTTTTTCCGGCGCGAGCCGCGGAACAACAATCGGGTCGCTTTGAAACTGCCGGGTCGCCTCTTTAACGTTAACGAGCTCTTGTTCGTCTAGTGGGAGCGGCCCGGCGGCCATAATTTTGAAACCGTTTTCATCATCAGCGATATGCGAGGCGGTGACCATCACCCCCAAATCATAATCAGCCGTGGTCATGGCAAAGTTAAACATCGGCAGGGGGGCTTCACCAAGGTCCACCACCGGGACATTGTCGGTGGAAAACCCGTCAATTAAAAATTCCTTCAAAGACGGCGAACTTTCTCGTGTGTCACAGCAGGCTAAAACTTTTTTGGGCTTTTTAATCTGGGCAAGGGCCCGGGCTAGGGCAAAAGCCAGTCGCTCATCGACTTCTTGGGGATATTTTCCTCGTACATCAAAAAGCTTGAAGGCAGCGTCAATGTTCACCCTTCCAGTCTAGAGCGCCAGAAGGAAGAGTTCAAGGGCAAGCCGCAGACTGCCGGGGAATTGGCCGGTTTTAACAGCAAAATCAATCTCCAGCAACTTTTTGTAAAGTGATTTTAGGCGCGCTGGGCCAAATTTAGCCGCTTGAGTCTTAATTTTTCCTTCCTGCCAAGCTGCTAACCCGACGGGATTTAACATTAAGCGGAACTGGCGAACAATCATGGAAAAAGCAATCTCGGGCACCTCCTGGTCCAAATATTGCGAAAAAAGTGTCAGCATTTCTTTTTGGTTGGCCGGCCGCAGCGATTCCACAAATTTGAAAACTAATTGGTTTAGCTTAAATTCTAAGGTCTTGGCATTTTTAAACTTAGCTGCTTGCGCCGCAGTGAGCTTACGGTCGAACCAAATGATTAAATCAGACTGCGTTTCTGGGACTTCCTTGGGGTTTTCCAAAATGATCAGTTTTTTCTGCGCAAATAGTGAGCCGCCTTCCAGCGCTTGCGCCAGCTCGGTGGGATTAATTAGCACCTCCCCGTCAAATTCCTCCCGCAACCGGTTCAATTCCTTGCGTGAGGCCGTGATATCTTCGCCGTGCAAGACCGTGATCATTGTGATTGAATATATTTCTGATATAAAACTTCAACGGTGTGACGATCAATACGGTGGGGGCGGCCCCGACCACCACCGCGATGAGCCACCAGCGCTCCGGAAAAGGACTTGGGAATGTGCATTAATTCATGAATTAATGTTCGGTCTTTATCCTGGTCGGAAAGCCTGTCAAAACGCTCGGTTATCACCTCGATAATATATTGCGGATCAATGCCTAACACTTGTTGCCAGGGCCGGGGAAGGCTCCAAATGCGGGCAATGGCGCGGGAAGTTGAGCCGTGACCCCGCAAGGCCGCTATTTTTGTTCCCCGAACATACGGAAAAAGATCTGCTCTAAGGAGCCGATCAAGTCGAAATTTGACGTCGGGGGCGTCTTGCCATTCCATGGGGTTATCTTAGCAGATTGCGTCGCAATGTTCATCGAGGCCAGTTCCGGCCGCCCAGCGATTTTGGGCAGGTTTTGAATTAGCTTCCCCGCCGGAGAAAAATTTCCCAAGCCGTCAGTGAAACTAAAGTCGACAAATGGCCCCGCCTGGGCCGATAGCAGGAATGGGGTGATGGCCACGATGTTGTCATCCGTCCAAATGTCGTTAAAAGCCTGACTGAAGAAGGAGGTTGGCACATCTTGGTGCCAGCCGGCTTCGGTCAGAAATAACTTTGGCCGGGGCACTCCCAGGGTGGAAAGAAAGTTTTCCTCAAAACGATAGTTAGCCACGTTTATTCGGCTGTAGACATTGGGGAAACTGGAAAAGTCAGGGTTACCATAGGAGTGGGAGGAAAAGCCGTCGATTTTATTGAAAATGCCCGGCACAGCGGCATTCATGGCTCGCATATAATCATATTCATTGTCGGGCGCGGCGGAGTCAAAACCGGCAGAAATAACAAAAAAATTAGGATTTTGCCGGTGAAAAATGTCCACGGCTAAATTTAGCACCTGGGCGTATTCGGCAGGATAAATAAACCCGCCCCATTCGTTTTTGTGGTTTGGCTCATTATAGATAACCACATAGCGGTCATTAGTTGGCCAGGGGAGTTCGTCCAAAAAATTAGCAAAGTCGACCAAGTCCCATTCGTTCGGCGCCATCCAGTAATCACTCACCGGAAATGAGGCAATTCGCAAAATAGGAATTAAGTGAAGCTGATGGCAGTCCTGCATAAACTGGGTCCACTTGACAAGATTACGGTCGTTGGCCTGAATAGGGATTGTTACATAGCCCCAATCACCGCCAGTGGTGTTTACCAGTGAAGCGGCTTTGGCAAGTTCCGAAACATCAAGAATATGAATACCAATTCGGTTATTGGGCACCGACAGCGGATCATAAATAGCATAAACACTGTTAGCGCAGATCAGGAATAATAATATTATGGCGAGCAAAATATTCCGAAGCACAGCTAAATTATACTCCCACTTGCAACGAAAAAAAATTATTGGTAGTCTATAAATATGCTAACGAATGATGATCTTAAAGCCATAAAAGCCATTGTTAGACCCATTGAGGAAAAGGTTGATAGACTTGACGTTCGAATGGATCGAACGGAAAAGAAAAATGACCGACAGCATAACGAATTGCAAGCGGCCATTAACCGAGTGGCCGACATTCATGATGATAAAATTGGGGATCTTTTTCGATGGCGTGGCAAAGTCGATCAAAAACTTGGAGTTTCTTTTGCTGTTTAGGTTAATCCTCTGGCCACCCGGCGGGCTTCAACTTCATCAAGAATTTTCTTGCGCAAACGGATATTTTGTGGGGTCACTTCCACCAGTTCCGAATCATCAATATATTCCAGACTATCTTCCAGGCTCATTGCTTTCGGGGTGTCAAAATGGGCCGCCACGCCTTCCCCCTTCGACCGATGATTGGTCAGATGCTTCTCTTTGCAAATGTTGACCCGCAAATCATCGGGTCGGCTATTTTGACCAATGATTTGGCCCTTATAGACCACCACTCCCGGGCCAATAAACAGTTGTCCCCGATCCTGGGCATTAAGAAGACTATAGAGCATCGCCGTGCCTGCCTCAAAAGCAATCAGCGACCCTTGTTCCCGCTCTCTCCAGTTAGCAAAGTCTCCCCGATAATCTAAGAACGATGTGTTAATTATCCCCAGTCCTCGCGTATCGGTTAAAAATTCACTGCGGTAGCCAAAAAGGCCCCGGGTCGGGATAATAAATTCAAAATAAGTGATGCCATTATCGGCCTTCATATCCTTGAGCTCTCCATGCCTGACCCCCATTTTTTGCATAACGATGCCGCCATATTGTTCCGGCACTTCAATAAAACAGACTTCAAATGGCACTTGACCGTCCTTCTCGATGACTTGGGGTCGGGAAACCTGAAATTCATAACCCTCACGCCGTAACCGTTCAATGAGAATGGCCAGGTGCAGTTCCCCTCGGCCAGAAACTGTCCAGGTGCCGTCAATATTATCTTCCACTTGCAAGGCCATATCAGTTTCCAGTTCTCGCATAAGTCTCTCTCTGATTTGCCGCGAGGTGGAAAATTGCCCTTCTCGACCGGCAAAGGGGGAGCTATTGACGGCAAAAGTCATCTTCACGGTCGGCTGTTCCACATTAAGCACCGGTAAGGCCGATGGAGAAATTGGATCAGCAATGGTTTCACCAATGTTAATGTCGGGGACTCCGGCCAGCGCCACAATATCCCCGGCCGACGCTTGGGTAATTTCCTTTTGCTGCAAGCCCTCGAAACCGATTAGGGCGGTTAATTTATATTTTTCCACCTGGCCAGCCCGGTTGATTCGCATCACTTCCTGTCCGGCAGTTATTTGTCCGTTATAGATTCGCCCGGTGGCAATCCGACCTTTATAATTGTCACCCCGGATGGTGGAAATTAGCACTTGCAGAGGTTTGTCTGGATCACCAGTCGGAGCGGGAATATGCTCTAAAATTGCCTCAAAAATCGGGGAGATATCGGTCATCTTTGCAACGTCCGGATCAACTCCCGCCAGACCGTCTTTGCCGACAGCATAGATGACCGGGAAAAAGGCTGTTTGCTCGTTAGCTCCCAGCTCCACAAATAGATCAAAAGTTTTTCCTAGCGCGTCCTGCGGCCGGGCATCTTTCTTGTCAATTTTATTTATGACCACGATAATTTTTAGGCCTAGTTCCAGGGCTTTCTTAAGAACAAAGCGGGTCTGGGGCATGGGACCCTCTTTGGCATCCACCAAAAGCAGGGCGCCATCAGCCATGGACAACACCCGCTCCACTTCCCCACCAAAATCGGCATGGCCGGGCGTGTCGATAATGTTAATCTTGGTTCCCTGCCAAACAACGGAAGCATTTTTGGAGAAAATCGTGATGCCGCGTTCGCGTTCTAATTCGTTGGAGTCAAGGATTGTATCTTGAGTCTCCTGCTCTTTATTAAGCTTGGTGTGTGACTGCCGCAGCAACGCGTCCACGAGCGTTGTTTTGCCGTGGTCCACGTGCGCGATAATCGCCACATTACGAATGTCCATAAAATTACCCCACTTCGCTAATGCTTCGCGGGGCGCGGTAGCGCGTAGGAGAGTCGGACTCCTGTTGGCAGAGTGAAAATCTGCCGTCCTGCCGTTAGACGAACGCGCCTGGTGAGGCGTACTGGATTCGAACCAGTGACCAAGAACTTAAAAGGTTCCTGCTCTACCACTGAGCTAACGCCCCGTTTGTATTGGATTATACCGCAGAAGAAGTTCTTAAGCTACCACTCGAGCCGATTCTTTCGGAGTGAGACCGCGAAGATAGTAGAGTTTTGCCCGGCGAATCTTGGCGGCGTGCCGTTTAACTTCAATTTTTTCAATCCAAGGCGTATTAAAGCTCCAAATTCGTTCCACACCTACACCGTCAGAAATCTTGCGAACAGTGAAGGATTTGGAAGCTTTATTAATTGCCAAAACCACTCCTTCAAATATTTGCGTCCGGGTTTTCTCTCCTTCCACAATTTTCTGATGAACACGAACAGTGTCACCAACGCGAAAGTTAATTTCCATAACGCTATTTTAATCCAAAGCGTGAATAGAGTCAACGATGATGCTTAATTTTTCGTCCCGGTTGTCCACCCGGCCAGTGCAAACAATCACACTATCCGGGTCGCAAGCCTTCTTAGCCCCATTGCTATAAAGCTTAGGGAAAATCACACAGTCGATTTTGCCGCCATCTCGACCCTGAATTGTAATAAACGCCATCTCCTCGTTATTTTTCTTGGTAAACACCCGGCGGGAGCCGGTGACAAGCCCGCCAATCGTGACGATCTTTCCCAGGTGGAGATCGGCAGTGAGTTCCGAAATTTCGTGGGTGACCATTTCCGTCAGTTTTTCCAGGGCTTTTTGGGCCGGATGCTCGGAAAGGTAGAAACCCAGAAACTCCCTTTCAAACAGCAGCAGTTGATCTTTTGGCAGCTCTTCCATATCCGGCAGCTCAAACGAACTGGCAACTGCTTGCGCCGATTCAAACATACCAGTCTGGCCGCTGCTAATTTGCTTGGAAAGATTATGCGACTCCTTAATAATTTTGTCTAAAGCGGCCAACATAGCCGCCCGTTTGCCAAATTTATCCATGGCTCCGGCTTTAACCAAGCTTTCCAACGTTTTGCGATTAACCTTTTGCAAATCCACCCGACGGGCAAAATCCGAAAGTGACGAAAAGGGTAACCCATTTTTGCGGGCGGCGAGAATGCTTTCAATGGCTGCCGCCCCTACATTTTTAATGGCGGAAAGGCCAAAGCGAATAGAATTTCCCTCAATGCCAAATTCCACCTCTGATTTATTAATGTCCGGCGGCAAAACGATGATCTTCATCCGCCGGCATTCATCAATGCACATCTGAATTTTTTCATTCTTAGTGTCGCCGGTGTTGCCCCGTGATTCAGCCGTGAGCATGGCCGTCATATATTCCACCGGGAAATGCAATTTCATATAAGCCGTTTGATAGGCAATCACTCCATAGGAAACGCTGTGCGCCTTGTTAAAACCATAGGCCGCGAATTTTTCAATTAAACCGAACAGTTGATCTGCGAGCTTAGCAGTGTAGCCTTTCTTGATCATTCCTGCCCTAAATTTTTCGCCTTCTTTTTTCATTAACTCTGGTTTCTTTTTTCCCATTGCCTTACGAAAACCATCCGACTCGCCCAGGCTATAGCCCGCCAGTTTATTAGCAATTTCCATCACTTGTTCCTGATAAATAATCAAGCCGTATGTTTCCTCCAAGATTGGGCGCAGGTCATCATGGGGATAGAAGATCAACTCTGGATGTGATTTCCGTTTAATGAAATCCGGGATAATTTCCATTGGTCCGGGACGATAGAGTGCCACTAGGGCCCCTAAATCTTCCGCTGTGGTCGGTTTTAATTCCCGAACCAATTTTCTCATCCCGGCCGATTCCAATTGAAAAACACCGGTAGTGTCGCCCTTGGTGAGCATTTGAAAAACTGCTTGATCATCCATAGAAATATTCTCAATATCAAAATCGGTAATTCCTTTATATTGCTTCACAAAGCGAACCGCTTCTCCAAGGATAGTGAGGTTCCGCAGTCCCAGGAAATCCATCTTCATCAAACCAACAGCGTGTTTACTAACGTTTAGATCTAGCGAATACATGTCATATTGGGTGATAATTTTTCCCCCTTTGGGGTCAAGCTGAAGCGGTGTGTATTCAGTGATGTCCTTGTCGGCGATAACCACTCCGGCTGCATGTACCGAGGCATGACGCGCCACGCCCTCAAGCTTTTCCGCCAAGTCGATAATCTTCCTTGTCTCGGGTTCATTTTTGTAGGCTTGATCTAACTCTGGTGTCAGCTCCATCGCGTGTTTAATTGTCATAGGGAATCCCTGACTGCCGAAGGGAATCAACTTTGAAAGCCGATCACCGACAGCATAGGGATGGCCTAGTGCCCGGGCCACATCCCGCACGGCCGCCTTGGCCTCCATGGTTCCGAAAGTAATCACTTGAGCCACACGGTCAGAACCATATTTATCACGGACATATTCCACTGCCTGTTCGCGATAAGCATCAGCAATATCAAAGTCGATGTCGGCAGGTGAGGGACGACCCACATAAAGAAACCTTTCGAAAGGAATCCGGTAGCGAATCGGATCAAGTGTTGAAGTGCCGATGATGTAATTAACAATCGAACTGGCGCCGGAACCGCGGACATTTCGCATAATCCCGTGCTCGTGCGCCCAACGGGCAATGTCCGAAAAAACTAGCAAATAGGTTGCGTAGCCAACTTTTTCAATAATCTTTAACTCATGATTAATTCTATCTTTAACTTCTGGTGTCACTGTTTCATAGCGATCGCCGACATGTTCCCAAACCAATTTTTCTAAATAGCTATCGGGTGTCTCCCCTTTTGGGACTTCAAATGGTGGGAAAATTAACTTGTCCAGAGGAATTTCTACATTGACGTCGTTGGCTATCTTTAGGGTGTTTTCCAGGGCGTCGGGAAACTGGGCAAATTCATCAGCCATGTGTTGCGGGGACTTAAAGTAAAAATCTGGATAATCGATCATCGAAAGGGGGCGGTTTTTGTCCAGCCAGGTTTTCTGTGTTTGGATGCAAAGCAGCGTCTCTTGCGCTTCGGCATCGTCTTTATCGGTGTAGTGCGAATCATTAGTCGCCACCAGGGGAATGCCCATCTCCCGGGAAAATTTAGAAATAACGCCGTAGATTTCATTCCCCCGGTCCATTCCCGGATGATGTTGAATTTCCAGATAAAAACTATCCTTGCCGAATATTTCTTCCAGTTTGCGAATGGTTCCCTGTGCCCCAATACGCTCGTTTTTGCCAACCAAACTGCCGACCAAACCGCCTTCGCAAGCGGTGGTGCAGATTATTCCTTCGTGGTATTTTTCCAAAACTTCCCAGTCCAACCGCGGTTTATAATAAAAACCCTCAAGGGCAGCGATGGAAACCATTTTCATCAGGTTTTTATAGCCAGTATAGTTTTTTGCTAATAAAATCAGGTGATACTGGTCCTTATCCACCCCCGGCTGCTTGTCATGCCGGCTGCGTTGTGCCTGGTAGGCCTCAACACCAATAATCGGATTTATGCCAGCCTCTTTGCAGGCCAGATAAAATTTGATCGCGCCGTGCATGGTGCCATGGTCGGTGAGGGCGATGGCCGGCATTTCATATTCTTTGGCCTTTGCCACCAAATCCTTAATGCGGCTTAATCCGTCAAGAAGGGAATATTCGGAGTGGGTGTGCAGCGACACATACTTAACCATTAGCGTCCAACTCCTTTATTTTTCTTTTCATCTCTCATGGCTTTTTCTGCAACTTTTTTCAACTTGTCAATTGAAGTTTCTGGAAATATTGCTATCCCCATTGTTATGGTAACTACTCCTTCATTATCTTCATGTCTAACAGGTTTTTTTAGGCTCGCATTAATTTTCTGCATAATCCTTTGGACAACAAGTTCGTCAGCATTTGGCAATAGAAGACCAAATTCATCTCCACTAAATCGGAAGGCAGTGTCTAATTTACTACGGCCACTACCTTGCAATGTGGCGGCCACTATTTTTAATGCTTCATCGCCAAATGCGTGACTAAGTTGATCATTAATTTTTTTGAAATCGTCGATGTCAGCATAAATGAAGCCAATATTTTGAAGCATTCCAGAATGCGCAAGTTTCCCCAGACCCTTAATCTCTTTATCAAATGCCCTGGAATTAGCAGCACCAGTCAGATAATCAAGCTCGAGTTGATGTTTTAATTGCTCGATTTCAGCCTGCAATTCTATTTCTCTTGGTGACCTTCGCTCGCTATCGGGCATTTAACATCCTTTCTAGAACAGTTCTAATCATATCATTGGCTGGTATTTTTACAGCCTGTGAAATCTTGCCAAGAAAAAATCCAATAACGGCGGTTTTGCCTTTTTTGTAATCGGCAACAGCTTTGGGGTTGGCGGACAGGACAGTTTTGATTGCTTGTTCCAGGGCGGTTTTGTCAACCGGCATGGCAGTTTGTGACTTTTTGATCTGCTCCACCAGCTGCGCCGGAACAAGCGTGGTGATGTCCGCTTTTTTGTTAATAATCCAATTGGCAATGTCGGCAAATTGATCCGATAATTTTGCCGCCTCTTCAAAATAATCGGCGGTGTTTTTATCATCAGTTAAAATGTTAGCCGCATATTGCGATAAATTGTATTGCTTAACAAATCGAGTTAATTTTGCTTCTGGCAACTCCGGAATCTGTTCTTTAATTATTGCCAATTGCTCATTGCTCATTCGTATGGGTGGGATGTCCGGATCGGGAAAATAGCGGTAGTCATGAGCCTCCTCTTTCTCCCGCTGGGGGACCGTGGCATTTTTTGCTTCACTCCATCCTCTAGTTTGCTGAATATGCGGCTCTTTTTGCTGCCGCTTAATTTCATATTCCAAGGCCATGCGAACAAACCTAAAAGAATTAATATTTTTTACCTCGACCCGATAATTTGGCAAAGAGCCATCATTAGACAAAGAAATACTGGGCTCTAAGCGCATAGAACCCTTTTCCATGTCTGCGCTGGAAATTCCCAGATAACGAATTATTCTCTGCAGTTTTTTAAGATAAACGTCCACTTCTTCAACGCTGCGAAAATCTGGCTCGGTGACAATCTCCACCAAGGGCACTCCGGAGCGGTTAAAGTCCACCAAGGACTGCTGCCCCTCATGTTGAAGTTTGCCGGTGTCCTCTTCCAGATGAACGCGACGGATGCGGATTTTTCCCAGCTTTCCGTTTTCCCCAAATGGCTGATCATATTGGGTGATCTGATAGCCTTTGGGCAGATCAGGGTAGAAGTAGTTTTTGCGGTCAAACTTGGATATTAAATTAATTTTGCAGTCTAAGGCTTGGGCCAATATAATCGTCCACTCCACCGCTTTTTTGTTTGGCACAGGCAGAGCACCGGGAAGGCCCAAACACACGGGGCAGGTTTGGATGTTTGGCGGCTTGCCGAAATGGTCCGCCGGGCAGCCGCAAAACATCTTTGACGCTGTCGCCAACTCCACGTGCACCTCAAGACCAATGATCGGAGTTATCTTCATAGTTTTGGTTTTCGTGTGTGCCAATCGGTGGCTTGCTGATAGCGATACCCGACTTGCAACAGTAAATCTTCAGAGAACATTTTCCCAACCAATTGCATTCCGATTGGTAGCCCGCTTCTCGTAAATCCGCAAGGCAATGCCAATGAGGGCACCCCTACCGGGTTTTGCGATGTTGTGTAATAATCCGCCAGCAGTTTTTTGACCGGATCGTTGATTAATTCTCCAATTTTCGGCGGTGGAGTGGGATTGACAGGCATTAAAACCATATCGCATTCCGATAGCGCCTTTGCGTATTCCTTAATAAAGAGTGTGCGCACCTGCTGGGCCTTCTTATAATAAGCATCATAATAACCGGCCGACAGCGCGTAAGTTCCAACCATGATCCTTCTTTTTGTTTCCGAGGTGAAGTTTTCCCGACCGTTGCCAAAGCGCACACCGTCATATCGGCCCAAATTTGAACTGGTTTCACTGGGAGCGATAATGTAGTAAACCGGAACGCCATAAGAAAAAAGCGGCATGGAAATTTCCTTAATTTTAATGCCATGTTTTTCCAATTCCCGGCGTGCCTGCTCAATTGCTATTTTAATCTCCCAGTCAAGGCCCTCGCCAAAAAGCTCTTTTGGCCAACCGATGGTTAATTTGCCAAGTGGTTTTTTTAACTGGCCAACGTAATCCGGCACCGGTTTATTTGAGGATGTGGCATCATAAGGGTCTTTCCCGGCAATAACCCGCAAAATCCTGGCACACTGCTGTGCTGTCCGGGCAGTTGGACCGACCGTGTCAAATGATGAAGCGTAGGCGATGCAACCGTAGCGGGAAACCCGACCATATGTCACTTTTAAACCGGTGATGCCACACCAGGCGGCAGGATTGCGAATTGAACCGCCGGTGTCCTCACCAATGGCAAAGTCGGCACAATCGGTAACCACCGCCACGGCTGGGCCGCCGCCGGAACCGCCGGCAACACGAGTTAGGTCCCAAGGATTTTTAACGGGGCCAAAATCCGTGTTTTCCGATGTTCCCCCATGCCCCCAAGCATCCATGTTCATCTTCCCCAATAAAATCGCCCCGGCACCTTCCAGTCGCCGATAGACCGTGGCACTATATTGCGGCAGGTAATCTTTTAAAACATTGGAGGCAGCCGTTGTCTTGATGTGCTTAGTCACATATGAGTCCTTCAAAACAAACGGCACACCAGATAAGAAACTCTTGGCATGCTGCATTTTTTTAACGGCCTCTGCCTTGGAAATGACAGTGATGAAAGCGTTTGTCTTGTCAGCAATCCTGCCTATGTTCTGGTAACATTCATCAATGGTCATTTTTAAAAATTCTTGGAACAACAAAGTAACCGTTATAAGTTTTCTTGGCGTTGCTTAGGGCTTCGTCTTGGGTTAAAATTCGCTCGGTTTCAATCTTGTCATCCCGAAAAACATTTTCCTGGCCGGTCACTTGCGAGGTCGGAACAACATTTTTGGTAGGAACTTTTTGAAGCTGGGAAACTAGATTTAAAATTGCCGTTAACTGAGCCGAAAACCTCTTTTCCTCGTCAGCTGTCAACGGCAGGTTGGCTAATTTGGCAACGTGTTTAATGTCCATATTTTTTAACAATAAAATCATGGGCTTGATGCTCTAAGGCATCATCCAACGGTTTTAATTCTACTTCTTTTCGGTACTTCACTTCCAGGGCCGTTTTAATCAGCCAATCGGCAACGGCTGGGTTCTTGGGCAAAAACGGCCCATGAGAGTAGGTGGCCAAGCAGTTTTTGTAGACGGCTCCCTCGGTGCCGTCCTCCCCATTATTACCAAACCCTTTGATCACCCTGGCAAAAGGTTTCACTCCCGGGCCCAAATAGGTCCGGCCGCCATGGTTCTCAAAACCGACGAAGGTTCTAGGTTCTAGGTTATAGTGACTAGAAATTTCACCAACTAAATTACCGATCAGGCGTGGGCCGCCGGGGAAGCTTGTTTCCATATCAAAGATTCCCAGATAGGGTCGGCCCAAAAGTTGTGGCGCGCCGCACACGAAAAGACCGGGGACACCATCGTCAAACATTTTTTGCAGCTGGTCTTTTTTGCCGGACAAATCACGCATGACGATTTCTTGCTGGCGATCCTGAGCCCCGCCGCCAAAAATCAAATCGGCACCAGCCAGTTTATCCTGCACGGTCACGTCAATCCCGCGCCACTGGCAACGCTTAGTTAGGCAGATGATATTACCCCGGTCCCCATAGGTGGACATTAACTCCGGATAAAGCCAACAAACGACAATTTTTAATTTACAATTTTCAATTTTCATTAATTTATCTTCTTTCCGGTTAAAATTTTTCTGACTTCCAACATGGCGGAATATGTTGCCAGAATCCAGGACTGATTTTTTACCGCATCCCCAAGATTCGGGACAATTCGCATGTTTGAAATACCGGCATATTTCAATCTTAATGCCAAGTCATAGACCCGGTCACCCGAGCAGGTAATGCATTCGCGATAATTCGTTAAATTTTCAAAATCCACATCCCAAATCCAGGACACATCGCGGCCGTCAGGAATGCGGTCATTAAGAACCAATAACACTGGCCCGCGCTCTTTTGCGTCTAAAACGGTCCGCAGTGACTCATTAAACCCGGCCGGATTTTTTGACAAAAGCAGCCGGGCATTGCCGATTTTTTCCATCCTTCCGAAGGCCGGCGAGAAAGCAGTAATCTCGTTTGTCCCGGTGACGGCCGCGGCCGCCAGCATGTTATACAGGTTATAAACCCCGGGCAGCGGGCTTTTGACATCCCTGGCAGCCAGGTCTAGTTTTGGCTGCTTAAACGAACACTTTGGACATCGATATTGGCCCAGATGGGAAAAATAAACGCCAGCGTATTTTAATCTAGTGCCGCACGCCGGACAAAAGATGGAGTCGGTGGCATGCTGCATCTTTGGCAAAAAATATTTTTTATCGTCCAGTCCAAAAAAAGAGACCTTTTTTAGTTTGGAGCCCAACCAGGCCAACTGCGGATCATCGGCGTTAATGACAAACCGGCAGGATAGCTTTTCCAGTGCTGACAACCATTTTTTAGCGATCGTGTCCACCTCGCCATAGCGGTCTAACTGATCCCGAAAGAGATTAAGAAGAACCACCGTGTCAGGAGTGATTTGCGCCACCACGGCTGGCAAGGTGGCTTCGTCGGTTTCCAAAACAATGTTTTTGGCCGCCGGTTTAGTAATTAAAGTCCCAACGATGCCGTTAAGAATGTTGGCACCGGTGTCATTGGAAACGGCGTTGCCAAGAATCTGGGTGATCATTTTCGATGTGGTGGTTTTCCCGTTAGTTCCGGCAATCAAAATCACCCGCGAACCGGTTGGAATTAATTTTGAAAGAATATTCGGGTCAAATTTTAAGGCAATTTCCCCGGCCCAAGTCACTCCCGCGCCTAAGCCAAGAGTTTTGCTGACAAACGAAACTAATTTGGCAAGGAGCTTAATCACATCGATCGCAAAATTTTAATGCGCTCACCAATTGGTGGGTGGGTGTCGAAAAGTCCCGAGAACCAGGAAGCGACATCCTTGCCGTGGAAAGGATTCACAATAAACAAATGGGCCGTGGCGTTATTGGCAAAAGAAGCGGGCGCTTTGTCAGTGGAAATTTTTTCCAGTGCCCGCGCTAACCCTTCTGGATAGCGTGTTAAATAGGCCCCGTTGGCATCCGCCAAAAATTCCCGGCGACGTGAGATGGACAGCTGGATAAGGGTGGCAATAACGGGTGACAATATGGCCAGCACCACCCCGACCAGCATAAAAATGCCCTCGGACCGGTCATTATCGCGACTGTCCCCTCGTCCGGCGCCGGACCACCAAAGGCTGCGCATAAACCAATCGGCCATCAAGGCAACCAATCCAACCAACACCACCACAATGGCCATTAGCCGCGTGTCGTAATTGCCCACGTGGGATAATTCATGAGCGATGACGCCTTCCAGTTCCGATTTATCCAGTTTCTCCCGCAAGCCGCTGGTGACACAGACTACCGCGTGAGCCGGATCGCGCCCGGTGGCAAAAGCATTTGGAGAAGCATCATTAATTAAGTAGACTTTCGGTTTAGGCAACCCGGCCGCGATGGCTAAATTTTCCACCACATGATAGAGCTCGGGGTCATCGGCCACTTTGATTTCTTTTGCCCCGGAGATTCCCAGCACCATCGAATCGGAAAAATAATAACTAGCAAAGGAAAACAACCCGGCGACGATTAAGGCCATGCCGGCAAAGCCCAAACCAAACCCATAGGCCCGGCCGAAAATATAGGCGACCGTGGTGATAAACGCCACGAACAAAGCCATAATTAGCCATGTTCGCCTTTTATTCGAATCTATCTGGCTATAAATTGACATGTGGTGCTTTCTTATCCTCTCCTGTTACGTCACCGAAAAATTCCGCTTCTTTAAAATTCAGCATCTGGGCAAAAAGCACATTCGGAAAAACTTTCAGAGCCGTGTTATAGTCCATCACCACATTGTTATAGAACTGGCGGCTGTAAGCCACTTTGTCTTCCGTGTCCGTCAATTCTTCCTGCAGACTCTTGAAGTTTTCCGAGGCCCGCAGTTGGGGATAGGCCTCCGCCACCGCGAACAATGATTTCAGCGCCCCGGCCAGTTGATTGTTGGCCACATTTTTCTGGGCCAGGCTGCCGGCAGACACTAAAGCCGATCGGGCTTTGGTGACTTCCTCAAAAACGGTTTTTTCGTGTTTAGCGTAAGCCTTAACGGTTTCCACCAGGTTAGGAATTAGATCCGCCCGGCGCTTCAACTGCACATCAATTTGGCTGGCTGCCTCGTCAACGCGCATCTTTTTGCTCACCAGCCCGTTATAGAGCACCCACACAAAAATCACCAGTAAGACCAATAAACCAATAATTTCGATAATCATTTAATTCTCACCCCCTTTGATGAAACCACGCCAGAATTTTAGCATAATTCCAACTATTAATGATGTTTTTCTCCTGCGCCCAACCCCGGCGGGCGACACTCACCCCATATTTCATATTAACCAAATCATCTTTTTTATGAGAGTCGGTCCCCAGGGACAACTTCACTCCCCGCTTAACCACTTCCCGCACGAGGGTGTCCGGCAAATCCAACCGACTGGGATGAGCATTGATTTCTAGAGCTTTGTCATGCTCGAGGCAAAACCGAGAAATAACGTCCCAGTCCAATTCGTAGCCATCACGTTGTTGGAGAATCCGTCCCGTGGGGTGCGCCAGGATCCGGGCCACCGGATTTGACAATCCCCCAATCACCCGCTTGGTCATTTCCTTTTTATCCATGCCAAACGATGAGTGAACGGAAACCAGGCAGCCGTCAAGTTGCGCTAGCGCATTTTGAGGCATTGGCAAACTGCCATCAGCAGAAATATCCACTTCGAGCAAACTAATTACTCTAGGCAAATGTCCTGAACTATTTAAGTGTTCAACGTGCTCTTTTTGGGCTCGCATTTTGGCCATCACCTGGGTTGGACGATGTTTAGTGGTGCTGGGGTTGTGATCGGTCACGCCAATATAGTCATAACCCAATTTTTGGGCCGCTTCCTGGAGCTCTTTCATCGAATCCTCACCACTGTCATGGCTGGTTTGCAAATCAAAGTTGGAATGCAACTGTAAATCGCCATGAATTTGACTTAATTCGACTAATTTGGGCAATTTGTGGGCCTTGGCTGCCTCAATCTCCCCATTGTCCTCTCGCAATTCCGGTTCGATGTAATCCAAACCAAGAAATTTATAGAGGCTTTCTTCCGTCGCAAACCGGTGACCGCTTATGCCATACTCGTTAATTGACAGATGTTTTTTTAGCGCTAACTCGCGAAGCCGAATATTGTGATATTTGGAGCCAGTGAAATATTGCAGCATCGCCCCATATTCCCGGGGTTTGCTCACCCGCAAATCTGCCTGACGGCCGGAGGCCAGCAAAATTGAGGCCCCGGTTGGACCTCGCTCAATCAGGCTCACCTTTTTGGGATAATTCACAAATCTCTCAATCACCTCTATCGGCTGATTGGTGGCCACTGCCAAATCAACATCGCCGATGGTCGCCACCCGCCGGCGCAGACTACCCAGTTTGTCGGCCTTAACGGCCAAATAGTCAATAATTTCATCGGCAATCTCATCGGCTTGGGGCAGCAGCAACCGTCTTTCCTTAATCGCCCCTTTTTCCAAGCGCTCGATGTTGGACAGAATCACTTCCTCGCTTTTATTGCCAAAAGTTTCTAAACTGGCAATCTTATGTTCCCTAGCCGCCTTTTTAAGGTCATCTAGGCTCCTAAGGTGCAGCTGGCTGACCAGTTTAGCCGCTTTCTTTGGTCCCAGGCCGGGAACGTCAAGAAGCGGAAAGATCGCCGGGTTAACTTTCTTTAGAGTCGCTTCAAAATGGGCCGATTTGCCCTTACGAAAAAGCTCGTCCAGGTGGGAGATGATTGCCGGCCCTAATCCAGGGACAGTGTCCAGCTTGCCTTCTTCCCAGAGGTCCTTTAGCTCCGAGGTGGCATGCTCCACGGCGGTGGCCGCGTTGTCGTAGGCAATAATCTTGAAGCGATTTCCCTGCCTGCCGGCAGGCGGGTCTCCTAAAATCGTGTAGGCCGCCGCCATCTTTCGCAGCAGTTTAGCAATTTCCAAATTATCCATATTTATGTTATCATTGTAGCACGCCTGGATCCGTGGTGTAGCTTGGTTAACACGCGTCCCTGTCACGGACGAGACCACCGGTTCGAATCCGGCCGGATCCGCAATTGCTATCTTGTTTTCTCCCATAATTTCCGTTATAAGTTATTTATCAGCTGCCAAAATTCTTCTGCCCGGAAGGAGTGTGAACAAATGCTAGATCAACTGCGAAAAGAATTAAAAAAATACGGAATTAATTTGAGTGAATCGTCTCTGGCCATGGTGTTAGGCGCCCTGGTGGTGATTGTGGTCGGCTTTGCCGCCTACCGCTATATCCAAACCCGACCAACCGCAACCGGGCCAGCAGCGCAAACGGAAAATCAACAGGGAGAATTGGGAACACCCGGTGCGGCCGTGGCCCTACCGACCAGCCACACGGTGGTTGCCGGCGAAACCCTTTGGTCCATCGCCGAAAAATATTATGCCAGCGGCTACAACTGGGTGGACATTTCCGCCGCCAACTCGCTTTCTAATCCGGGAGCAATCGAAGTTAATCAGAAGTTAACCATCCCGAAGGTGGAAGCCAAAACACCAACTGTGGCCCAGGCCATGACCACCACCGTCACCGCCAATAAAATCACCGGCGGAGAGTATACGGTGATCAAAGGTGATGACCTTTGGGACATTGCGGTGCGCGCTTATGGCGACGGCTACAAATGGACCCAGATTGCCCAGGCAAACAACCTGGCAAATCCCGACATGATTTATTCCGGCAACGTCCTTAAATTGCCGCGATAGGTGTTATAATCTTGCATGTATGCAACGCTAGCGGGCTTGCCCGCCGAAGCGGAGCGTAGGCGGGATTAGTACACCGGTAGTATGCTACCTTACCTATTTGCTTCGTCCGAAGTAAGAAGTTCGGAACAGTTTTAATGTACGCTTACAGTATAGGCACAGGGTTTTTTCACTGTCAAGCGGCAGTTTGATCTAGTTAAAACTTTCTATAATTGTCTCTAGCGATAGTAAAGTATGGATAAGCTAGAGCAATTAAGACTGTTTCTTTTGCGTGATAAGGCTTTACAGCCCACCACCGTCCAATTCAACCTAAAATTGATGCGCCGGATCCTCAAGGATGTCGACCCCTTAACTCTTACAAACTTTTCCAAATTTATAACCGATCTCATTGATAAACGTCGCGACGCCAGCTACATAAATCAATATATCGTCGTTTTGCATTATTGGGGCGAAGTTTTTACCGTTCCCGAGTTCATCGAATATCCACTCTATAAAGGCAGAGACCGTGACGATTACATCCGGGCTATTTTGTCCGACGAAGAAGTTGAAGCCTTTGTCAGTTTGACTAACCCTTATCCCAAAGATGGTGTTTATTGGCGTCGCTTTGAGATGTGGACAGTGTTTTGGCTAATTAATGCCTATCACGGTTTTCGCATGGGAGAGACCGTAAAAATGCGCAAACGCGACGCTGATTTTGGCAGAAATGTATTTCTCGTCAGTGGCAAAACCGGTAATCGGATTGTCCCCATGTCTTTTGTTGTTCGTGATAAAGTCAGAAACTACATTGATAACATCATGATTGGTGACTATCTATTTCCGCCAATTCACAACACTGGTCTCCCATATATGAAGGATATGAGCTGGCAGGAGGATTTCCAAAAAAGAATTAAAAGACTGGCTCCGGATTTCCCTTCCCTGGCAACTCGAGAGAATCTCCAGCCATATAGTCTGCGGCACTCCTTTGGCACAAGACAAGCCGATGAAGATGTCTCTATTTTCAAAATCCAGAAAGCCATGGGCCACCGGCGACTGGATACTACCGCTAAATACATCCACATGAGTTTGAAATCGGTCCAGGAAATGATTGATAACGACCGATTAGCCCTGCCCCATAAACGCGGTGTGGATATCATCCAATCGTTTCTGGATTTCTTTTATAAGGCTGAGAAGCGCTACCGTCAGAAAGTGTATATCAATGTCCAAAAAAGAAGTAAGGACGGCAGGAAAGTCCGAATTGACATTGAGGCGATTGACGAAGACAAACCTCCTGATAAAATAAAGGGGTGAGTACGGAACAGCTCCACATGATCTTAGACTCAGTTGGTCTTCTTGCGCTGACTGTGGTCATTGGTATTTCCCTTATATTCTTTATTTTTTATTACTTGAGGCGCAATTCTAAACTGCGTGACGAGATTGATGCGTTAAAGAAACAAACGGAATACGGCCACAAGTTATTTGACGAGCATTTTAAGATAACCGACCAAACCATCGTCGATTTGCGGGCAGATAAAGCGTCTTTGATTAAACAAAACCAAAAGTTGATGGAAGAGCTAGAAAGTGCCATGGCGAAACTGGCGAAACTTTCTAAGGCTTCCAAGCTATAACTTTTAATTTGTTCCCGAGACTTTTGATTTCAGCCACGTTCGGTTAAAAATATAAACGACCGCCGGCACGATGGAGATTAATGCTCCGATAATAGTAATAATTGCTTTCGACAACTCCCCTATTTGGTCGGGAATTACGACACCCGTTAAAGCCAATATCCCGATCGCTTGGGAAATTAGCGTAACGTAAAATTCTGTTGACTGGTAACCTGGTTTTAATTCCATATTCTCACCACCCTTCTAGTCACTGAAGATTTCTATAATCCATTTCGCAAATTTTTTTCGGATTAACGGTTCCGGAGTTGTGGCTAATAAATCTTTGTATTGTTTTTCGGATTGATCCCTAGCGCTAGTGGCATCTTGTAATGCCGTTTGTGAATCCCGCAGTTGTTTTGTTAGATTTTAATCGACCCATTAGCGTTGGCTAATTCACTTTGGAGATCTGAGATCTGTTTAGTAAACTTCTCTACTGAATCAGCTGAAGAGATCATTCCATTTATCGTTGCTAGCACTTGTGATTGTTCTTTTGGGACATTAAGAATTTCTGCTAGTTGACCGAGGAAGGAATCGAGATTGTCGGCACGCTGTTTTTCGGTATCTAAGCTGATGGAGTACTCATGGACTTGGGAAGTTAAATCCGAAAGCTTTTTGTTAATGTCATCAATGGATTTGTATCCGCCGGCCACGAAAGCATCATATTTTGTGGATTTATCGACCAGCTCTGAAAACTTGTCACCATCCAGTGTAACTTGGTTTTGGCTTGAGCCAACGATCTTATTAAAGCAAACCGCCGAATAAATCCATCGTGCCGGATCTCCGTACCTATCGGTAAATTTCACCTGATCGTTAAACCAGGGATCATTAATGGTTAAGTCGTCAGCAACACAGACGACAAAGTGCATATGGGAAGTGAGGCTTCGTTCAGCGTCGTTATAGTTTCCAGGAAAACGAGTCTCGAGAATAACGGGATAACCTTTTTGAAGAAAACTTTTTATCCAGTCTAAATCCGAAGGGTTTTCTGACCAATCATGCCTAGAGACTGAACCGTTAAAAAGATTGGCCGCAATTTGCCAGATTAAAAGGCCGCCTGGGGTGTAGCCGGCGTTGTTGTTCATCTTGTCTATAAAAGTTGCTGGATCAATTCCTAAGCAAGCAGCGCAACAAACCGAAGTACAGCCGTAAGAAGCCACAGAAAGGCCACTAGATCCTAATGTGAGACTACCCCACTTGCCATCTCTTTGAGCATAATTTGGTACAGAAATCATCAGCGCCCCCAAATTCTGTCGTAAACAAATGTCCAAATTGCTGAGCTGACAAATAAAACTAAGGTTCCCGCAACCGCTAACTTTCCGGACAATTCCGACTTCCAGTTGAGAAGAGGTTCAAACTCATCCTTGTGGAAGGTGATAAAAACATCTTCCATACGGTCAAATCTGCCGTTCATCTCCCGTCGGAGATCTTCAAGTGCCAGATATAAATCTTTGTAACAAACACCGTTTTTGGCCATATCAAAAAATCAGAAAATTAAAAGCCCCGCCACCGGCTGGAGTGTAAGTAACTTCCAAGTAAGGTTTGTTGCTGGTTGAATAGGAGTTATTCCAAACGAAGTTTTCTCCCTGATTGCCACCCATGCCTGGGTCACTGGACGTGTAATCAATGCCGCAACGTAGTCCTAGTTTGGTCGTTCCCTTACCATTGATCCAAGTTAAGCCTGTGGCATTAAGGGTCCAGTAGTTATAGCTGTTTTGCTGGCTAACAATAGTTGACAGCGCCAGCTGGTTACTACCTTCAGTGGGATTGTTAACTGAAGAACCACAAAGTGGATAGTCAGAAAGTGCTAGAAGTGCAATATTCGCTTGTGATGTTTGGACCACGGTAGCAAAACAACCAGATCCTCCCCACTGATGATTGGCTCCGTTAACATAAAGATAAAGTTTAGCGGCCGTAATTTTCCCGCCACCAATAGCGGAAGTGTCAAAAGGAACGAAAGGTCTTTTTATCCAGTATTTATCGGTGTGATCAACCCCAAAATTTGATTGGGCCACTGCATTAGCCGCTTGATTTGTCCAACCGCCGTTTGAAGCATTGTGCATGTTGGAAAAGTTGGGATCGCCGCCACAACCCACCTCACCATCGCTGCCGTTAACACTGAATTGACTGACTTTTAAATAGATTGTGGGGAAGATCCGGTTGTTTCTTTGTATGCCGGCAAAATGCAAACCCGCTTCAAAGGGGTTATTCCGGACAACACTATATTCGTTGGCTATTTCTAATTGCGAAAGAACCGGAAGAAAGATTCTGCCTATCTCCTGGTTACAATAAAATCGTGCGAGGCAAATTGCTTTATTATCTTTTTGATCAGCCAGAAAATGAAGGCTGTTTGGTGAAACTTTAACAATCGGATAAGTTTCTTTAATGCCCAAATATTCCCTGACGGCCGGAGAGTTTACCATCCGGAGAATCAGTCGCTCGTTTCTGGAAAAAAGTTTATTATTATCCATATTTAAATACTTTGGCCAATGATAAAGCCCTCGGATGTGTTGGTGGAATCATTAGTCACCGTTAAGAAATTAATCCCGTACTCATCGGCTTTATTGGCCGTTGTCGTCAGTGTCGGCGCGGTTCCACCCGGCCAAGACAATCCGGACCACCAGTTCAGCACCCGGCTTCCGGTGGCATCCTGGACCGGCCGGACCACAATTGATTTGCAATTTAAAGGCACGTTAAGAAGGGCTAAGGTTGTAGTTGCGGTTTGCAAATTAACGATAAATTTCTTGCCCTTAGAAAGATCCAACGTGGTAGTTGAGGTTGTTGCATTAACCGTCACCCATTGGTCCTGGTTTAAAACGTCGGATCGGAACGATATTTGGGTTCTCACGTCAGCAATATTGCCGTTGGTAATTTGAACTGCTCCGGAAGCCACAGTGACGTTGGCCAGAATTATATAAGGGTTAGACGCACCAATAGCTGCCTGGATCTGAGAAGTGTTGGGCGGGTTCGGAGAAGCCCCCGGTGTTCCCTGGACCACTGCTAGCTTAGCAACATTAGAGGAATCGGCATTGGGGGAGGCGGACAGGTCAATGTATAAAATTACGGAATCAATTCGTGGGTTACCCGAGGAATTGGCCCCGAAGGTGACATTTGACGAGGCATCCATATAAATGGGATAGCCGTTTCCGCCGGAGTTGAGAATATAGGCACGACCAACATTTATTAGCGCCGTCATATCAGGTGACGCTTGTGCTTGGGCTTTGAATTGAGTTCCAGTTGTGTCCAAAACACCCGAGGCTTTCAGCAGGTCGGTGACAAACTGAAGAACACTCGCCTCCGTATGGGCCGTTCCGCCTGATCTAATGGTTCTAATCATATCTATCTAATTGTATTGAGGAGCGTGCGGGTTCTTATACAAAATCAGGTGATAGTGAAGACTTTAATCACGCCGTTAATGCAGGCTTTTATTTGCCAGGTAGTTTTATTGACCCACATCTCGCCTTCTTTTGGCGTACTTGGATCACTGGTAACTTCTTTTAAAACCAAATAGCCATCAGAAGGAATCGTAATCTTTTTAATCACCACGTTATTTTCCAGCGCATCCAGCCGGCGCAGAATGTCATTAATGATTTTCTTCCACATTTCCATAAGTTAAATTGTTTGTAAATCGACATCAACCAAGATATTGCCGTTTTCGTCAATCTGGACCTGGCGTTTTTTGACGCGGAAGGAAGCAAGAGAGAGGGATAATTCCGGGATCGTTACAAAAATAATGTCCCCAAGATCGTAAGTTGTGATATCCGGATCTTCGCCGTGATGTTTTAAGGTCAAAGTGAGAATCGGCGCCTGGTTATATGCCAGGAACATATTAGCTTCGTCAGTTAGGTTAGTCAGACTGTCCAGAGCTTTGTCACTAACAGCATCCTCTAGGACTTTAAAGGCACTTCTGTAATCAGACGAGGCGGAAACGTAGACATAGGCCACGTCGCTATTAATGCCTTTCCCGACGACATAAACTTTATTGGTAATGTTTGTTAAAAGATTTTTGACGGCCGCCCAACCGAGAAGATTCTTATCATCCAGAATGATGTTACTTCGCGTTGTCCCCTTATAAGGGTAATAGACATTGAACTTTTTGGTGAAGTCGATATCAAAATCAAAGCCGTTTTTAACTTTGGCGTTAGACAAGTCAATTATTGCCTGGCGGATTTCAGCAAAATTATATTCGATAGTTCTGGTGGTGCTTGCCGGAATTGATCCCTGAGTTATTCCCAAATCAGAATAGGGTAAATCAGCTTGCTGGCTGGTGTTAATCAGTGACCAAGCGATTTGCCCGGCATCGATAGACGTAAATACAGTCGAGTTGTTTGTCCGCCTCTTTTGGAAAAGCGAGAAAAAGTCCAGCCCATAAACGTTTAACTGAAACAATCCTTGAGCGTCTTTAGTCAGATGAAAGTCAGAAATGACTCCGTACCATATCTTCGATCCGCTCATCTCTACCCAAATTTCCCGGTAGGATGAGGTCAGGAGGAAAAGCGGGTTGGTGTTGTAGGCTTTGGCAATATCGGCAAGAGCCATGAAATCGAAGCTGAATTGGGCATCCTTGCCGCCGTTTAGCTCTTCGGTATAACTGATCGCCGAAAATGGCAGTTCATAGAGGTCGTCGGTGACCGGATTTTGAATTTTGACGGTAATGTTGGCTGACATAAGTTTAGATTCCTAAATAGGCATCGCGCCAGGTTATGGTCACTTTGCCGCTATCTGATTGGTTGGCATTGCCAAGCTGTAAAACATTGTTCCCCTTGGCGATAGTCCAAAAGTCACCGCTGACATACTGCCGGCCGTTATTGCCTGAAGGCTGGAGGAGAACGGTCCGGGCGTAAGTGTCGATGACAATCGACTGAGTGTTATCTGCCGGCGAGTAGTTCAAAGATAATTGTTTTCCGGTCGTCAAATTCGTAAACGCCGGATTGGTAAGCTTACCCACGAGAGTGAATACCGGATATGCAGCGTAATTGCCATTATTGGTAATTGTTACCAGATTGGTCCCGCCGACGGACATGTCCATGGGAATCTTCATTGGCACTCCTACACCACCACCGCTAAATATAAGGACGTCTTGGGAGTTTTGTTGGGTACTTTGAAGCAGTGGATATTCTATTTCCATCTCCGTCAGGACATTGGTGGCTAGAAGATTGTCAGTATCCAGATCAGCGGTCACATCAATGGCTTTAACGTCAGCCTGGACCTGGATGCCATTGGATTTAGCGATGATCAGCGTTTGCGAACCTTGAGAATGAACCAAACCTAAAGCGTTAATAAAATTTTCCCGTTGAGTGGCCAGATCAGAGAAAGAAACCCCGATAATTTTCCATTCTAGCTCGATTTTGTAACCGACAAAAGTGGGAGTCACTAGTTTTGATCCCTGGTAGCCGCCACGTTTGGTCCGGGTGTAGGCCACGCCCGGGAAGCCGGCGTTTCTGATGGCCGTACAAAAAACTTGCGCTCCGGTCAGCTGGTTATTTCCTAAAGTGACACTGGTAATCATGGTTTATCTAGAATTACGTAACGCAAAAGCCAGGCGGTAGCCCAGCAAATTAATATCTACATTGCTGTTAACATTGGCATTGATCGTTATTGGTTGCTTGTAAATATTAGAAGCAGACGTTGGCGCCGGTTTTCGTCCTTCCAGCATGTCTCTGGAGAGGACAAATTCACCTTGGTGCAAATAGGCCAAACCGGTTTGGGGGACATAACCCCCTTGTTCATACCACTGGACGTCCAGTTTGGGATATTTAATGTCGTGTCCGGCGACATTAATATCGCCTTCGCCGATGGATAGATGAGGAAATTTGATCTCATGAAGGGCGTTGGTAATTCCCGCCGCCATGCTTTTAAATTTGGCAATGGCGTCACCAATGAATTTCTCGATATTTTTCAGGATTTCATCCAGCTTTCCGCCGGTTAAGGCATTCATGTCATCCCAAACGCCAATAAAAAAGCCATTAATATCATCCCAGACAGCTTTCCAATTGCCGGAGATAGCGTCGAGAGCAACTTTGATAACGGTTTTAAATAGCTCCCACCAGACAATAAGGAAGGTCATGATGACTCCAAGAGCAATCTCTATGACGATTTTTATCTGGTCCCAATGGTCCTTAATAAACTTGGCCAGGTCATCAATTTTAATTTTTATGGCGTTCCAGGCGGCTTCCAGTTTTGGTTGGATTTCGACCCAAAATTTTGACAGCTGGTCAAGAACGGTCTGAATATAGGGCCGGGCTTGTTCGAAAGCTCTGGTCACATTGTCCCAATTTTTGTAGAGGAGAAAGGCGGCGGCACTCACGCCGGCAAGAATCAAAGCAATCGGTAAAAGAGCACCGGAGATCAAGCCGAAACCGGCCGCGACAGCAGGAAGAAACCCCAAGAAGAGAAGAATAGCGCCGCCAACTAAGGCAAAAGCCGTCCCAAATTTCAAAACATTAATGATGGTGTCGTAAGTTTGCGGACTGAGTTTGTTTAATCGTTCAATAACGGCACTGATTTTTTCTGTAAAATCCGTTAAGCTTGGAATCAGCCTGGCCCCCAGAGATTCCTTCAGTTGTTTGATATTGACGTCAAGTCTGGCAGTGGCCCCTTCCCAAGTTTTCGAAAATGCCTCCGCTTGACCGGAAGCTGCCTTCTCGACCGCGTTTATGGTATCCATTCCTTTGGCATGGGCATCAACCTCGATCCCAAGGGTCTTCAGGGCTCGGTGGTTGCCCTCGTAAGCCATGGTGAGCATCTGCGTGGCTTCAGCCAGGGACATGTGCTTGAGGCGGGCAAGATCGGTTGCCGTCGCCATCATTATCTTGGCGTTAGCCACGTCTTTAGTGACCCGAAGATCCTGGGCAAACGCCAGCTGAGTTTCGTCGTCTTCGAAGCCCAACTTCATATAGGCGGTTCCCAAATCTTCGGTCGTTTTCTTCAACGTCTCAAAACTGCCGATCGTGCCCGCGACGTTTTTCAAAGTCGCTTCTACGCTGGCCATGGCTACCTGCTGTTCGGCTCCGGCGTCGGCAAGCATCTTCATTGCTCCGATACCAGCCAAACCCGCCGTCAACATTACCCCGCCAGCGATCTTAAAGGTCGACTGCAAATCCATAACTTGCTTGGTACTTTTTTCCACCTGGTCACCTACACCGGCAATGACTTTACTGGCTTCATCCCGCGCTTTGAGAACTATTTCTAATATTTTCTCGTTGTCCATATCTACTTAATTGTAGGTAGGAATTATCAGTTTCTTATATAAAAAGGCCGAGACCGTTTCATTTTGGTCACCTAAATTAGTATCTTCGGCCTATATTTACAATCTAAAACCCCATTTTCACTAGGTGAAATCTCTTTAGTTTGCGCTAAACTACAGCGATGAAAAAAACTTTAGATGTCCAAAATGCCACGAAGTAGCAATCCGCAAAGGACTTCGTCGGGGGAAAATTAAGTTAGTCTGTAAAACTTGTGGAGCGTGGTTCCAGTTAAATCGCAAGGAGAAGCTCAGGCCCAAAAAGATTCTTCTATCCCATATTCGCGGCCAATCTTTCCGGTCTCTTGCAGAGGAATACAACTTCTCACCCGCAACGGCTTTTAGGCGTTATCGTAGTGCTTTAAAACAGATTCCGTACTGTTCTGATCTCACCAGATTTTATTGTTCCAAATTTTGTGGCATTCTTTTGGTTGACGGCAAATATATTGCCGTCAAGGGCTATGAGAAAAAGATCCCCGTTCTTTATGGCATTGACTATTTAACTTGATAGGTACCCGATAAACTGGACACACTTTCTGCGTCTTGAGATGTAGAATTTGTGCATATGTTTAAAGCGGTACCTAAGGAAATAAAGCTGGAGGTGTTGGAGAAGGTTAAAACTGGTCAGAAAG
>JAMCZE010000008.1 GCA_023485845.1 Patescibacteria group bacterium | reverse complement strand
TGGCCGAAAGCAATGGAAAGCATGAACTTTCCCTGGGGAGTGTTTTCAAACCAAAAAGAAGGGAATTTTAAATCCAGAATTTTGCCGGTATCCAACAGATAAATTATTTTTCCGCCATCAACAGAGTTTCTAGCTAAACGATCTGGGTGCCAACTTAAAATCCCACCGGCTTCTCCGTTTTCAATTCTTTTTAAAACCTCGTTAAATTTTTCTCTCCCCGGTTCCTTGGCTGTTTTGCTTTCGGCCACAAAATCGGTTATTTCTAAGTGTTCCCTCTCTGCGAATTCTTTCAGTTCTGCAATTTGTGCTTCAATCGACAGAATTTGCCGATCTGGTTCATCAGTAGATTTTCGACAGTATGCAATGTATTTCATATTAGTTTAGTACTCTTGTGCTTTAGCACTATGATAATATTTTCCTCTTAACGAAAATTTTTGCCCTTTCTTTTAACGATTCGAGCCGACACTTTGCGAAAAAGCGGAGGCCCGAGCAAGAGCGAGGGCCGGAGCTTAACAATAGCCCCGCCCGCAGGCGGGGCGGAGACTTAACAATTTAAATTTTTAAAATCAGTTCGAATTTTTAAATACAACGACCGCAAATCAGGAGTGGACCAAAAAAACTGGGGAGAGCGAGTCCCGTCCACTGGCGGGACGAGCGCGTCAAAACCGCCTTTTTTGAAAGATACGGCCAGCTGCCGATCAAGAAACAAAGAAGAAAAGAAAGGGCAAAAATTTTCGTTAAGAGGAAAATATTATCATAGTGCTAAAGCACAAGAGTACTAAACTAATATGAAATACATTGCATACTGTCGAAAATCTACTGATGAACCAGATCGGCAAATTCTGTCGATTGAAGCACAAATTGCAGAACTGAAAGAATTCGCAGAGAGGGAACACTTAGAAATAACCGATTTTGTGGCCGAAAGCAAAACAGCCAAGGAACCGGGGAGAGAAAAATTTAACGAGGTTTTAAAAAGAATTGAAAACGGAGAAGCCGGTGGGATTTTAAGTTGGCACCCAGATCGTTTAGCTAGAAACTCTGTTGATGGCGGAAAAATAATTTATCTGTTGGATACCGGCAAAATTCTGGATTTAAAATTCCCTTCTTTTTGGTTTGAAAACACTCCCCAGGGAAAGTTCATGCTTTCCATTGCTTTCGGCCAGCCAAAATATTATGTTGATAATTTGAGCGAAAATATCAAAAGAGGAAATAGACAAAAATTAAGACGAGGCGAGTATCCGGGAAAAGCACCATTTGGTTATGTAAATGATCCGATAACCAGAGGAGTGATCATTGATCGAAAAAGAGCAAAGTTTGTTAAAACTGCTTTTGAAATGATTGCTGATGGTAAAAATCCAGTGGATGTTAGAAATTACTTTTTAGCGGAAAAAGTTTGCGACAGAAGGGGTTTATCAGCTACATATTATGACCGAATTAAAAGACTTTTAAACAATACTTTTTACTACGGGGTTTTTAAATTTAATGGGGAATTTTATGAAGGGAAGCAAAAGCCCATCATTTCCAAAAAACTTTTTGATAAGGTTCAACAAAATTTAAAACCGAGAAAATTAAAAAGTAATAAAGCGAACTTCGAGTTTTTAGGCTTGATGAAGTGCGGAGAATGTGGATCAAGTATAACGGCGGAAAAACATAATAAATTTTACAAGCGAAAAGGACGATACGCCGAATATATTTACTACCGGTGTTCTAAAAAGAAAGGCCATTGCTCACAAAAATATCTTTCCGGGGAAATTCTAGAAGATCAGATTTTTGAAAACCTTAAAAAGGTCGCTCTTCCAGAATTTGCCGCCCAAAAATTCAAAATGTGGGCCAATGAAGATGCCAACCAGGAGAAAAAACTTTCTGCCGGAGAAGTTGAAATCCTAAAAGCACAACTCAAAAATTCCGAAGAAAAAATTGATCGACTTTTGGAAGGATATTTGGACAAAATAATTGACCCAATGGAATATCAAAAAAAGAAAAACGAACTTCTTCAAATGAAAGTAACCATTGGAGAGAAAATTAAGGAAATCGAGAGGACGGGAAATAATTGGCTCGAACCCTTTTTGGAATTCGTAAATAAAGCGTCTCAAATAGAAAAAATCGCGCGCGCAAAAAAGAAAGACATAAGTTTGCGAAACTTAGTCCAAAGTGTCGGCTCGAACTTCTTTTTAACTGATCGGCAGCTGGCCGTATCTTTCAAAAAAGGCGGTTTTGACGCGCTCGTCCCGCCAGTGGACGGGACTCGCTCTCCCCAGTTTTTTTGGTCCACTCCTGATTTGCGGAGGGTAGAGGAGTCGGACCTCTTAGAGATTGCTCTCAATGGTTTTCAAGACCATCGCCTTACCGTTCGGCCAACCCTCCAAGTTTGACTTAATTATTATAAACTATTGCCCGGTGGCCGGCGGAAATTATCTCAACGACCCAGTCTTTGGCATTAATTTTGTAGATTAATCGGAACTGGCCGATTTTATAAGTGAAATAGCCAGTCAATTCCCTGGTTAATGCTTTTCCGGAAAAAGGGTCATCTTCCAACTCTTTTAGGGCCTCAATAACCGAAATTTGGTAAAGTCGCTTGATCTTTTTAATTTCCCTCTGGGCTTCCGGGTAAATCCGCAGCTTAAACATTCAGCTTTAGCTCTTTCTTCAACTGATCAAAAGTAATATATTTTCCTTTCTTCAAGTCCTCGTCACTTTTTTTGATTGATTTCATTAATGCCTTATCCGCCAGAATTTCATTGGTTTCCTTCCAGGATTCATATTCCGCTGCGGACAGCAACACGGCCGCCGGTGAGCCGTTGACGGTAATGGTGTATTCATCAAGCCGCCTGGCGGCATTTCGCACCAATAGGGGCAGTTCCTCCCGGGCTTGGGTGATCGGCAGAGTTTTAGTCATAAAATCATCATAACAGAATTCTGTACAAAGTCAATATGGTAAGATAGCATTGTGGACTATCAAAAAATTGCTGATTGGCAAAAGCAGGCGGAACTGAAACAACTTCTTGATTTAGGCCTTCCCCCAAAAGAGCTTTTCTATCAGGGAGAATGGGAGAAGAATCTGTTTAAAAATTGCGCGGCGGTGGTGGGCAGCCGGCGAATGACCGAATATGGCCGGCAGGTGATTGAGAAACTGATTCCGCAATTAATCTTTGAGGGAAAGACGATTGTGTCCGGGTTCATGTATGGCGCGGACCAATATGCCCACAAAATTTGCCTGGACAATGGGGGGAAAACAATTGCCGTTTTGGGTTGGGGAATTAACGTCCCTTTGTCCGGGGAAGATAAAAAACTGGCCGGGCGAATTGTTGACAACGGTGGTTTACTTCTTTCCGAATGGGAAGCGCAAAAATCAACCTTGTGGACCTTTCCCCAGCGAAACCGCATTGTGGCGGCTCTTTGTAGCGAAGTTTTTATTATTGAGGCCGCTATCCAAAGCGGTTCCTTAATCACCGCCCGGCTGGCCCGGGGGCTCAAAAGAAAAGTTTGGGCGGTGCCCGGTCCGATCACATCCAAAACTTCGGCGGGAACCAATAATTTAATTGCCGCCGGCCAGGCGCAGATGTGGCTCGGGGCGGCCCAACAACAAAGTTTGAAACTGGATGATCCGGTGCTGACAGTTTTGGAAAATGAAGCCCTGTCCGCCGACGAGTTGGCGCGAAAGTTAAATAAACCAGTGGCCCAGGTTGGGGCGCAGCTTTCTTTATTTCTGCTCTCTGGCCAACTGGCGCAAAGAGGAGGAAAATACTATTTGAACGATGCTGGTTAAAGTGCGCTCCATCGCTAACGTTGGCCTAGAAACGGTGCCGGTGGATGTGGAAGTGGATGTGGCCGCCGCCGGATTTCCGGGATTCACTGTCGTCGGCCTGGCCAGCAAAGCGGTCGAGGAAGCCCGGGAGCGAGTGAAGACCGCCATTATTAATTCCAAACTGGAGTTTCCCCCGCGCAAGATCACCGTTAATCTAGCCCCGGCGGATTTGCCTAAAGACGGAGCGGCCTATGATTTGCCCATCGCTCTGGGAGTGCTTCTGGCCAGCGACCAGTTGCCTAACGCGGTTGATTTGGAGCATTCGTTCTTTTACGGTGAGTTGTCGCTGGACGGAACTCTGCGACCCACCCGGGGGATTTTGCTCTTGGGTCTGTTTGCCCAAAAGTTAAAAGAGGCAACTATCTATGTTCCCGAACCATCAGCTAATGAAGCCAGTGTCGTGACGGGCACTAAAGTGATTCCCGTTAAAACCCTCTCGCAATTAGTGGGGCACCTGGTCGGCACAGAAAAAATTGCTCCCCTGGCGCCAAAGCCAATAGAGGAAGAAATCGACGCGGTGGTTGCCGATTTTGATTTAAACGAGATTGCCGGCCAGGAGCAGGCGAAACGGGCCCTAATTATTGCCGCCGCCGGGGGACATAATCTTTTAATGTGGGGGCCGCCGGGAACGGGCAAAACCATGCTGGCCCGGGCTCTGCCCGGAATTTTGCCGCCACTGACATCGGCTGAAGCCCTGGAGGTCACCCGGGTTTATTCCGTTTCCGGTTTGCTTTCTCCCGGCCAGGCTCTGGTTTCGCGCCGGCCGTTTCGCTCCCCGCATCACGGAGTGTCAGCTGCCGGGATGATTGGCGGGGGCAGCAACCCGGCGCCGGGGGAAGTGAGTTTGGCCCATCTTGGGGTGCTGTTTTTGGATGAGATGCCGGAGTTTCCTCGCGGTGTTTTGGAAGGACTGCGCCAGCCGATGGAGGACGGGACGGTGGAAATTGTCCGGGCGGCCGGTCATGTGCGTTATCCCGCCAGCTTCACGCTAATCGCGGCGATTAACCCGTGCCCCTGCGGCTATTTGGGCCATCCCAAACGGGAGTGCAAATGTTCCGACCGGCAAATTGCCAAATATCGTCATCGCATCTCCGGCCCGATTTTGGATCGGGTGGATTTGTTTGTCCCGGTGGCGGCCATTGAGGCGGAAAAGTTGTCTCTGACCAATGAGAAAACCGCTAACCGGGTGTCATCCGTCCAGGCCAAAGCCCAGGTAGTTGCTGCCCGCAAAATTCAGGAAAAACGCTTTGCCGACCGCGGGCTCTACACTAATTCACAAATGCATAATAAGGACGTTAAAAAATATTGCTTTTTAACACCTGAGGCGGAGAATTTGTTAAAGCTGGCGGCGGACAAATTTGATTTTTCCGCCCGCTCCTATTTTCGCCTGATTAAAGTGGCCCGGACGATTGCCGATTTGGAAGCGGCACAAAAAATTTTGCCGGCACACATGGCCGAAGCCCTACAATATCGGCAGATGATTTAGACAAAATCAAAACTCAAAATTCAAAATGCAAAAGTGAAAACGGAAAATAAGAACACCGGAAGGTTAGGAGAAAATTTAGCTGTTAAAGAATTGGAGGGAAAGGGCTATGAAATTCTGGAGCGAAACTTCGCCAGCAAATTTGGGGAAATCGATATTATTGCTAAAGACAAAAGCATCCTGGTTTTTGTGGAAGTGAAAACAAAAAAAGGGGAGGATTTTGGACTGCCGGAGGAAATGGTCGGTCCGGGAAAGCTGCGCAAGATTCGTAACATGGCGACGATTTATATGAAAGGAGAAATTCTTCCCTGCCGTCTGGATGTCATTGCCATCGTCCTTGCTTCCGACAACTCCCTTGTCCGTCTAACCCATTATGAGAATGTTTATTAAAGAAGTTAAAGCAGTTTTAGAAAATCTTCGACGGTGATGTCGGATTGACGAAGAATTGCACGTAGCGTTCCGGTGCTGACTGGTCGGTTGTGGGCAGGAACCACTGTGCGTTGGCCGTTCGGATGGACAAAAACAACATGGCTGCTTTTAGTGGGTCTTGGAGAAAAACCTTTTTTCAGAAGAACTTTTTCGACATCCCGTGGTTTAATTTGCGGCAGCCTTGGCATTTTAATAGGCGAATTGCACTGGATGATCAACGGCAATCTGGGTCGTGGTTACCAGATCATTTTCGGGTTGATCCACGGGAACGGATAATCCGTCTTTAACCAGGCTTTGGACGTAGGCTTTTATTGCCCCTTGGACGTTTTTCAATGCCTCTTCAATGGTTTTTCCGTCATCTGCCACACCCAAGGTTGGGCACAGAGCAGTGTAGCCCGGTTTTTCCGTGCCTGTTTCCCGGTCCGGTTCCACAATAATGCGGTAGTTTAATAGAGAAGTCTGCATGGCCGGAGTATACCACACGAGTTTCACTGGCGGAAGGTACAGGAGTTGAACCTGTTAGTCCCTTGCGGGACAATGGCTTAGCAAGCCATCGCATTACCGTCCTGCCCACCTTCCGGCAGCCATATTATATACTAGATCCGTGCTGAGTTTTCTTCTGGACATCATTTATCCGCGAAAATGCGTTTCCTGCGGCAAGTGGGGAAAATTTATTTGCGAATCCTGCCGGAGCAAAATTGACTACTTTTCCTTGCCCGTTTGCCCCTATTGCGAAAATTTCAGTCCCGCCGGCCTGACCCATCCGGTCTGCCGGCCGCGTTTTGGCCTGGACGGGATGTTTGTTTTGGGCCACCACCGCGGCCCGCTTCGCCAGGCACTGCTGGCAATGAAATATAAAGGCAACCATTGGTTAGCCCAGGAGTTAGCCCAACTGGTTTTGAAAAACTATCCCGATAAATTTGCATTTGACTATTTGGTCCCCGTCCCACTCTCCCGCGCCCGCCAACGTCAGCGCGGTTTTAACCAAGCGGAGAAGTTAGCATGGGAATTAAAATTCAAACCGGTAGCAAATATTTTAAAGCGCGTCCGCGACACCAAGCCGCAGTTTGATTTAAAGTTCAACGAGCGGAAGAAAAACGTCAAAGATGCCTTCGCTCTTTCTAGCCACCAGCCACTAGTCACTAGCCACTCGTTGTGTCTCGTTGACGACGTGGCCACCACCGGCGCAACTCTTTTTGAATGTGCCAAAGTTCTCAAACGGGCCGGCGCCAAATCTGTCTTTGCCATCTGTGTCGCCAGAGGAGGATAAAATAATTTTCAATTTTCATTTTTCAATTTTCAATGACATAATATGTCTGTGCGTATTGAAAACAGAACTGCCCGTTATAACTATGACATCTTGGAAAAGTTTGAAGCCGGGATTGACCTGTTAGGCCCGGAGGTTAAGAGCGTGCGTGAGGGCCAGATCTCATTGGCCGAGGCTTTTGTCCACATTCGCGACGGCCAGGCGTTTTTGGTTAATGCGCACGTCCATCCCTACCAGAACTCCCAGGAAAAAATCTCTCCGACGCGCCCCCGCCGGCTCCTTTTGCACAAAAAAGAGATCATCAGTTTGGCAAATAAGGCCGCGACGGGCGGTTTGACTCTGGTGCCCCTGGCGATGTATAATAAGGGCAACATTTTCAAGTTGGAAGTGGGGCTGGCCAAGGGGAAGAAAAAATGGGACAAACGCGAAGCGATCAAAAAACGTGACCAACTTAGAGATGTTGAGAATTCATTGAAAATTTAAATTGATAATTGAAAATTCGTGTGCGGGGATGTACGAATCGATGGGAAGGCACTTTGAAAACTGCAAGCCGAAGAGGAAACATACTTTCGTTAAAGATTGTTTCAAAGACTAGGTGATAGCGAAAACTATCAACCGCGTCTTGCGTACGCGACTTTACCGTTAGCGGCGTAAGCGCTGTCTCTTAAATCTTTTTCCGGTGAGATTTCTGGGGCATAATAAAGCCGGAACGCTGTCAACAAAGGCTGACTTTCTTTGTTGATTTAAGACGATAAGTCAAAAACACATTTGTTAGCTTCCTAAAACTAACTACGCTTGTAGACGTTTAGAAGTTTTCTTCCCACACAGGGGCTCACCCCCCTCATCTCCACCAGTTATTTCAGGTCAAAAGAGAAAATTTTGGAGCCGGAGAGGAGAAAGGCCTTGCCGGTGGACTCGTCGGCCAAAAGCAAGGTGCTAGGTTCTAGGTGATAGGTGCTAGGGAACACATACTGTGATTTATAAATTCCACTTTTATCCAGAACCACCACCCGGTTATTTCCGGAGTCTAAAACATAAATATTATTAGTGTCATCGGTGGCAAAGATGCCGGTGGGGTTGGCAAACGGTTTGTCCAGTCCGGCCACCGGCAAATCCTGGGCCGACCCGGCGGAAAACTTGACAATGTTGCCGGAGGAAGAGAGAACATAAACATAGCCGTCGATGGCAAAGCCGGTGACTCGGGAAAAGTCCACCGATCCGGCCGTTAGATAGGGTGTCAGGTCGGCAAAGCCCAAATCTGTCCCCTGATATTTCCAAATTTGGCTGTTGGCCTTGTCCAAAAGATAGATGTTGCCGGCAAAAGTGGCCAGGCCGGCAATTTGTCCCCACTTGTCGGCGGGTTTTAACAGCAGTTTATCGTTGGAATAAATCCCCGATGGTGTCCAGATATAATTACTGTCTCCGGAAGAATCAATAAATTTGGCGGACTTCAAAGCATCGGCCGCGGTGATAATGTTGGCCCCTTTGTTGGCGGTGGTGACGGTGTAGACGGCACCGTTAGCGCTGTCCAGGGCGGTGATCTGGCCTTTGTGCAGCCCGGCAGCGCTGACGTTAACCCCGGCTTTTAGAAGCCCAAAATCATAAAACAAATCTAAACTAGAGAGGGTGTAGATGTGGGAGACGGCGGCGATCTGTTTGTCCAGCTCGTCCAAAATCGCTTTAACCTTCGGATCTTTCAGATCCCCGGCGCTGCTGACAAAATTTTGCCGGGTTTGCAAAAGAACATCCCGCTGGCCGGTTTTTTCTGCCTGCGTCACCATTTGCTGCAGAGCCGCGATCTTTTGTGAATTTTCTTCCAGGGCTCGGGAACGCAGTTGGAAAGCCACCACACAAACAAGAGTGACCAGGGCTAAAATTGCCAAATAAAGCGTCCGACGGGACAACATAGCTGGTAGCTCCGACAGAGTCGGGGTAAACTTAAAGCTTTTGGTTGGCAGACTTTCGCTCTGTTCCGGATTGAATTTTAGCAGCAAGCCGGCAATGCCGGCGTTGTTTTCCATTTCTTCGATTTTTGGTAGCAGGGCGTCGCGCAGGTCATTAACAGTTTGGTCAGCATTGGGAAAATTAGATATTAACTGGCTAATAAAATCTTTTGTTCCTAAAATTAAGAGGTCCTGGGGTTGCAGTTGGCCGGAAAGGGTGGCTCCGGCCAGATTAATAATTTTGCCCCGGCGGGCCAGTTTGGCGCCGACGTCCCCTTTGGCGGCCAGTATTAATTGCTGGTCGGTGATCCTGGCGACCAGGATGCCAACGGAAATTTCTTCAGGCAAATCGGCACTGATGGCGGCAATTAGTTCCGAGGGTTTCAGCTGCGGGCTTTGGGTGATGATTTCTTCAATTTTGGCCAGAGTGTTGCGGCCCAGTTCCAAGTTAACCTCCTGCGGCCCATCGGAGAGGGTGAGGACCAAATAGAAGTTTTCCAGACAAAGAGTTTGGCTGTAGACGCCGCCTTTGGCAGCTCCACTGATGGCTGCCTGCTCAATCATGGAACCAGTATAACAAAAGTTACCTCCTTTGATACACTTTTACTTCTTGCATCAGCTGAAATTTTCCTGAAAAATTAATTAACATGAGGCGACTGTCCCTTGGCCTCTTTTTTGTAGTCCTTTGGGCGATGATTTTTGCTCCTTCGGCCCAAGCGCAAACCATCACTGTCAAACCAGAGCTGACTTGGCAGCGCAGCACGGAGTCAAACGACAAAACCGTCCATGAGAGCCACCCGGCGGAAAATTTGCCGGCGGCCCTGGTTTTGCCGATGGACCCGGACCAGGTGGTTTGGGACCAGGGGATGTTTACCCCGCTGGCGAACTCATTGGCGGTTCCGGCGGGAAACTATTGGGCGTCCTGGCCGCAATATTCCTGGGACGGCAACCCAAACCGCTGCGGCCCGATCTATTATCTGCGTCATTTTCAAGCAAAGTTTAATTTGGACACCTCAATGCTGGGCAAGTCCGGCGCGGTGATTTTGTCCAGCCCCTATTATCCGGACAATGTTATTCCCATCAATGACAACATTTACATCTATCTTAATGATAATTTCCTGACCCAGCTGGGGACCAGTTATAAAGCGACCTATCTTAACGTCAATGACCAGCACGGGTCAGCCCCATACGCCAACGAAACGGACGGCTGGGTGGCCAACGGACAAATGCCGGAGATGGCCTATTCTGCTCTCAAAAGCGGGGAGAACACGATGGATTTGATCACCGGGGAATGGTGCCAGTGGGGCGGGATGGGAAAATTGGCGCTGACCGTCCAAAGCGAAGTGCCGGACGTGGCGGCGTTTCTGGATTTGCCCTGGGACTATGAGAGCGCCGGTTTGTCTTTCACCGACGCCGCCCTGGCAATCAACGCCTTTTTTGACCATGAATATCCCTTTCTAAGCCTCGGTCTGGAAGAACCAGCATCAGCCGCGGGGACAATCATAAATTTTCAAAGCTCCAGGAGAATTAACGGTTCTTACTCATCACACGATGGCTATGATTATGGCCATCTGGCCCGTGCCAACCTCGGCGATCCGATTTTGGCGGCCGCTTCCGGCTGCGCTTCCTATTCCTATTCGCCGGAAACCGGCAATGCCATCACCATTGCCCACCCCAACGGCTACCAGACAAAAAATTTCCACCTAGAAGATGCCGATTTAGTGAGCAGTGATTCCGCCAAGCCGTGTGTAGATGTGACTCAGCACCAGATGGTCGGCCGGCTGGGCTACACCGGCCACGTCATCCCCGCCGACGAGCCCGGCGCCCACGTTCATTTTATGGTCTATAACAAGGACGGCGTGGTGGTGGACCCCTTCGGCTGGCAAAGCCCCGACCCTGACCCTTGGGAAACCTATCCAACCGGAGCCAAAAGCTATTATCTTTGGCAAAAAGAAATTGACAACCTGGACAAAAGTTTACCTGCCAACAGCTCGCTGTCTTTCAAAAATGGCCATTTCACCCTGACTTTTTTCGACCAAACCAGCACCCAAGATTTGAAAATTAATCTGCAGTCCGCGCCGGAGGTTAGAAGCGCCAATCTGGTTTCCATCGGCCCCAGCCTTTGGGCGACAGCCACCGATTCCCTGGGCGGCCTCGTTGGCACGTTCCAAAACTCCTACATGATGGAGGTGGATTTTAACGGCCTGGACCTGACGGGGCTTAATTTGGACACGGTGGCAATCTATTCCAGCCAGGATGGAAAAACCTGGACTAAGGAAACAACCACGGTGGACAAAATTAACAAGGTGGCGACAACACAACTCAACCACTTCACCTATTTTGCTTTGATGGCGGCAAAGAGCGACACCACGGCTCCGCAAACATCCTCGTCCGTCTGGGGCTACAAAGTGACGTTGGCCGCCGCCGATAACAGCGGGGGAACGGGAACAAGCTACATTTTGTATAAAGTTGATGATTCCGATTGGCAAGAATACACCGAGCCGGTGGAAATCACCGACGAAGGTCAACACACAATTGAATATTTTGCGGTGGACAACGCGGATAACCAGGAAGAAGTGAAGTCGGAGACGATAGAAATAAAAACAGATAACCAGACACAATCAGATAACCAGACGGTGTCAGATAACCAGAAGACGACAGAGAACAATAATCAAAACCTCGTCACGCAATTGATCAGCGCGGTGGCGCCGGCGATTGAGGTGCCATTCACCCCGGTCGAGCCGGGGATTGTGTTGGCGGCCAGCTCCCCATCGCCGATCCTGGCCCCGGCGGCGGCCGGGACCGGGGTAGGATTTCCGTGGTGGATCATAATTATCATTTTGTCCTTTATTCTTTTTTGTCTGGCAATGGTGTATCTTATTAGTGACCGATGAAAAACATCGCCCTTTTGATCGTGATCATTTTTGCTCTTGGGCTGGGAGCTTTCTATCTTTCCCGCCAGCAAGCCACCCCGTCTCCCGCCGCTCCCGCAACCACTAACCAACAACCAACAAAAACCTTCCAGTCAAAAAGCTTGAAGTTCAGTGTTGATATTCCCCAGGGTTTTACAGCAAAAGAAAACTTTACGCAGCTCGCTATCTCGAGTAGCCAAGGTGAAATATTAATCACTCGATTTGGAACTAATTTTTCTGACGTAAATGCATATATAGACGATTTATTTGCAAAGAATAAAACACAAACATTAAATAAAAAGACGTTACAAATTGACGGACTCCAGTGGCAATCTCGAGTGATCAGTTATCCCGGCGGGCCAGCGAGTGGGGAGTATAACTATTACGTTTATGTTGGAAATGCAGTGTTTGATTTTTCCACTTCCTCTCCCTCTCTTTATCCCGTCCTGGACCAAATGGTCCGGACCTTCAAGTTCTTGCTGTAGTCTGCTAGGATGAAAGCTATGGCAGAGAACAAGGTCTTGGCGATGTTGTTTGAACAAGACCAACAAGATCGAACACCAGGTCTTAATGGCCCAATTATTACTTCAGAGGTGGACAAAAGAGATGGACTACGGTTGGAGGAAACGTATAAAATATTGAATTCCGGGGTGGCTCTTTCTGCTAAGGATAAATATCATGCTGCTATGATACTTCAACACGGTGACAAGTCTGATGATTATCGGGTTGCGAACCAGCTTTGTGAGGAATGTTTAATGGCCGCTGGATTCGAACCGGCTAGATGGCTTTATGCTGCTAGTTTAGATCGCTACCTTGGGTCGCAGGGAAAACCACAAAAATTCGGCACCCAGTTTAAGAAGGTAAGAAATAGGTGGACTTTATGGAAAATCGATCCGGGGACAACAGACGAAGAGAGAGCAAACTACAATGTTCCCCCGATTTCTCGATAGCACCAGAGAGTTAAAGAGTTGAACCACCAACTTAAGCAAGGAAATAATAATCTGACAAGCCGATAGACTATAATCATTATTATGTCAGATGAGCCAAAAGAGTCTTTACTTAAACAAGAGATGGGGACCGAATATGCCGAGTGGTTAACAAGAGCAAAACAGGAAGTGCTAATTGTTTGCAGAATGGGAAAGATTAAGGAAAACAGTGGGGGTTTTGAGTGGGATGACAAAACTTACGGACAGGGGATGGAAAAGCCAGCCACAGATGATTATCCAATGCCTCGGCCTTGGCCTGGGGCAATTTTGAAAGCGTTGAATATTGACTCTGGTGATCACGCACAATATTACCCGGCAGTTTTTGGGGCAAAAATAGTATCCAAACTCTTAAACAGGTCTTTTTTCTCAATTGAGCTAGTTTCATATGCGGCCAGCAGCCATCCATTAGAGGGAAGGGGAGTAACGCCAATATCTTTTATCCTGTGTTTTCCGCCAAGAGCTGGCAGGGAGTTATTCACTGCGATAGACACCGGGGTTATATCTCCGGGAGCTCTCTATGATCTTTATGACAGTTACTATCCGCCAAAAATTCAACCGCACTATGGCCGGCCATATGACAGGCCCCGCTTTCAGGAGTTGGCAAAAGCCGCCACCATATCGGTGTTTTCGGCGGATCAAATTATTGAGGGACCTCCTGATCCCACCGCAACGATAAAGCTCCCGACATATATTGCCGAAAACCCAAAACTAAAGACAATTCCCGTTTAGATTTATAAATAGATTTATAAAGTAAATTTGTATTTTTGGGCTACTGCCCCCACTGTTTTGGCCCAAATCCTTCTTTTTGCGCCTTTGCCAGATACCCGGCTTTGGTGGCTGCCACGGCTGTTTTTTGTGGGAGTGACCCCCGGCGGTCATATTCGTCGAAACGGTCGAGTTGCACACGATAGACCACCATGTCTGCCACAGCCTGGGCCACTTCCTCAATCTTTGCTTGATCCGGCCCAATGCCGTGATCTTTACAAAATTCTTCTGACAATGTTTCCCCGCGTATCCTGCGGGTGCGATCCTTTCCCTTAATCCAGTTCAATGTTTGGGCGGACTCTGTTTTTGGATTGAATGTCTCGTATTGTTTTTCAAATGTTCTGACCACTGTGGCCACGTCTCCCGGTGGCAACCCCTTTGATTTGTAATCTTTAAGCATTGCTTGAAATCTTGAAGGATAACCCATACTATCGACAAGATTGGTTAGTCGCGTATTGTTTAGCACTTTTGCTTCACGATTTGTTCCCGCTTCCTCGGCCCGGCGCTGCAGTTGGGGCAAGAGCAATGTTGTTTCCATAGCATTGCGGTATGCTTCCAACCGCTGGAATTCGATAAAGGCGCTTCCTGCTAACGGTTTTAGAGTGCCGTCGGGGTTAGCAAGGCCTAATAATTTTGTTCGGGCTGTTTCCACTTGGGCCTGGAGCCGAGCAAGGTGATAGAGAATTGAGTCGCCGCCTTTAGCCCTGAGACTGTCCATAGCCGATTGAACATCAATTGGTTTAACATTTGGCACGGCAGCAGTTAGCCTGGTTCGAATCCGGTCTCCTCCGCCAGCGTGCACGAACAGAGGTCAAAGCCTCTGTTTTTGCTTTATTTAGTGGCAATTTCGTCGGTTCTAACCCTAAGTATTCTTTCTCTAATTTAGGATAGTCATTTTTGATTGGCTGAAACCATTCGTTTGGTTCGATCACAAGCTTTCCGTCTTTAATTTTAGGGCTTTGACCTAATCCAAGTAATATTTCTTTCTTCAGTTCTAACCCGCCTGTTATAAAAGCCTTGCGAGCATAGGTAGCAAAACTGAAAGTTCTTTCTGATAATTCCAGCCAGCGTTCGGCCCTGGCTTCGGTCTCCCTCAGTTTGCTTTTTAGTTGTGCAATTTTTGCCGTCAGCTCGTTTTTGTCTTTGATAAATGTTTCGTCATCGATAAGCTGGCGGTATCTCATTCTGGTCAGCTCGTCTAATTCTTTCTGGGTTTGAACGAGCGTTTTATGCTGCATTTCGTAAACCTTCGTCCTTTCTTCGATTTCTGTGTCATTCTTTTTATTCAAACCTTCCAGGGCCCAGCCCAGGAACTCTGGTAAGATGGTATATTTTTCGAGTTCTTTTTCAATCATCAATTCCAAATCATCAAGTTTGATGCTTTTCTTTTGCGAGCAGTTATAATCTTCTCTGCGTCTGGTGCAGTGATAATAGGTATATTCTTTGATTTTGCCAGTACCTTTTATTAACTTTTGTTTTGTCTCGGCCGTATAAAGGCAACCGCACTCAGAACAGCGTATCGAACCAGTAAAAGCAAAGGCGTGATTCTTTGGTCTGGGCCTGCCTTTTCTCCCAAGAAGTTTTTGGACTGCGTCGTATTCTTCAAGCGTGATTATCGGTTCGTGCTTACCTTCGTATTGCCGTCCGCTATATTCAATAACTCCTGTGTAGAAAATATTGGTAAAGATTCTATAAATTCCGCTCTTTGATAAAGGATTACCACCACTTCTTTTTGTTTTTCTTGTTGTGTATCCCCATTGCTCATTGGCAATCTTTGCGATTTGAGGCGGAGTGTAATTTCCTGTCAGCATCAGCTCCCACATTCTTCTTATTAGCGGAAAGCGTTCTGGGTCTTTGAGAATATCGTTGTCTCCCTTTTCTTTGGTTTTGCTGTTTAAGTATCCTTGAGGAGCGCAGGCGGGCAGCCAACCTTTCGCTAATTTTGATTCCTGTCCTCGTTTGACGTTTTTTCTTAAATCCAAAATGTATTGATTTGCTGTTCCGCTTTCAACGCTGAAGAGAATGACGTTATCATCGGGTAGATATTTTCGATCCATGGTCTGAATCGATTTGAGCGTGCCTTGTTGTAAAAGCCAGCTTAATTTTCCGCTATCAATCGGATTTCTGGATAGTCGGTTTATTTGCCAGCACAAAATACCATCGGCTTCTCCGTCCTCAATGCGCTGGATCATTTCATCAAACAGGGGGCGATTATTCGGCTTTTTTGCCGACTTTGATTCTTTGTAGATTTTCTTAATATCCAAACTCAAATCCTTTGACAGCTCTTTTAGCCGATTGATTTGGTCATCGATGGACTGCACCTGCCGATCCTCGCTCTCCGATGATTTTCTGGCGTAAAGAAAGTATTTAATTTTTTGAGCTTGTTGCTCCATATTATTTCAAATATTTTTCAATGTTGGCCTGGTGTTCTTCGTAAGTCTTGGCGCAATGAATTTGTCCGTTTGAATCGTGAAGATAATACAAACATTCCGTATCGGCTGAATTCAGCACGGCATCGATTGCGTCCAGACCTGGATTGCAAATAGGATGTGGCGGAAGTCCTTTGTTTCGATAGGTATTGTAAGGAGATTCAATTTGTTTATCGGCCAGCTTAATCGGTGTCCACCAGCTCCCAACGCTCGTGTAATCTTTTGGCTGTGCATCAAATCGGGCTTCGCTATAATGGATCACGTCGTCTCGGATGTATTGGATTGTGTCGTCGGCTTCAAGCTTCATGTCTTTTAATAATCTGTTCCAGAGAATTCCTGCTACGAGTGGCATATCGCTTTTGCCAGCTGCTTCTCTTTGCACGATTGATGCGATCTTCAGTGCCGTATCCCATTTGATATTCGCCTTTACAAACTTGTCGGCGTAAGGTTTGAATTTCTCGTTGAATTTGGCCCGAAGCCTGTCAGATATCTGAAGTGCTGTTTCGTCTTTTGGGAGAAGATAGGTGTCGGGAAAATATATGCCTTCCAGCTGATCGTAGGCCATGGCGGTATATTTTGTGACGAAATCTTTTTTGATTTGTTCGCTCCAGCCGAGTGCCTCTCCTATAACGTCAGCGATTTGTTCTTTTCTTAGCCCTTCAGGGATCACGACCCATTTCATATAGGGCTCTTTCATGGCACTGGCCAGCTCCCATGCCGTCATGCTCTTTGATATTTTGTATCCACCTGGCTGGATATCGTTTTCCTTGAGCACATAATTAAAACCCCGCTCACTTTTAATAAATTTCTGCTCATGGAGTTTTTTAATAACGTCTTGTTTTGATTCGTTCAGCGAGACGATGAATCTTTCTGACTCGGCTTTTGATTGTGGTGCGCCGAAGAGGGAGAAATATGCGAATAGTCCGATAGCCGTTAAAGTCAGCAGGATTATTCCGCTTATGCTTAAGATTATTGTTTTTGTGTTTAATGGTCTTGTCATATTATGTAAACTTTTAATTTTATTGCTCTACACACATACATGGGCCAAAGGTTTGAAGAAGTCAAACAAAACAAAAAGGGACGACCAGAGCCTGCGTCCCACAAGTCTGAATTGCACAAGGCAACCAATTGTGGAGGATAGTCGCCCCTTTCAGCCCGCAATTGGGCTTCAAAAGAAGCAATACCCTGTGCAGATATTCAAACTTGTAGGACGCAATTATATTTTACCCCATTTTGTCTGATTTCTCAATGTGCTGTTTTATTTTTCTGATCTTTCAAAAGTCTTTTAATTAATCTCGCATGCTCCTCTTGCTGTGATCGGTGATATCGAGCTGCGCTGTATTGCAGGTTTCCGCATCTTCGGCAGACCAGAGAATTGCTTCCAGGACGGCGGTATAGAACTCCAACCCGCTTATTACAATTTGGACAGAAAAACCAGTATCTGATTCCGCCTTTGCCAGTTTTTGAAGAGCTCAGCTTGATGTCATTTTCCAGCCCGTTCAGTTCTATCTGCAGAAGCTCGGTTTTCAATAATTCTTTAATCTTTGCCATCATCTCGTTGATGTCTATCCTTCCGCATTCTTCTACGGCAAAGCTTTGGTATTGAATTTGGGCTAAATCAATGTCTTTCATTGGTGTGTGATTAAAAATATATTTTCCAAGATTATTGATGGTTAATGATTTGGCTTCTCTGGTTTTTCGACGTTGATTTGCTGATTTTGGGCGATCAATGCGTTCTTGGTTTTGATTTGTAGATTCAGGGTCGGTTGCTTTAATTCTTTAAGCAGAAGAATCGAAGTCAGCCATTGTCGATGCGTTGATTCAACTCCTTTGCTTAATTCTTTTACGGCCTTTCTTTGTGTGTCATCGGCTGAGCTTGAAAAGTTATAGGCATCGCTGCCATCGCTAAGCATCATATCCAGCAGACTCTCCCAGTGATTTAATCTCCATGACAGAGCCGCTACTCTCCCAGCCAGCAAAAGCTCCAGTGCGGTTTGGCAGTTGTAGTCTTTAATAATCTGATCGGTTAATTTACCGACTTCTTTTCCTGACCAGAGGTCGACCTTTGCGAGCCAGCCATTGATATCAAACTTCTTTAGCTCGGTTTCTTTAGGTAGTTTTGTTATTTTGACGTTGTGATTTTGCATAAGCTTTACCTCGTTTAATTGCTTCACTCATCATTTCTTTTCTACATTGATCGGATATGCTGAACATACCTTTTCGCATTTTTCTATTGAGTTTTATTGTGTTTGTCATATATTTAATTTTTCTTCTACCCCACCATTGGGCTCACTATTGTTTTGAGTGGCTGAATTACCGAGTGGGGTGGTGGGGTAAATTAACATTTTCCGCTTGTCGCTTGGATCAGGCTCTTGGCAGATTAATCCTGCGCTCTCTAATAACGGAATCATGTGTTGGCGTAGAAGCCAGTCGGCCAGAGTTCTCCCATAAACCAGAATGTGTTTTCGCTGTATCTCCCGTCTGGTTAATCCCAGCTGGCCCGTGATTTTTTCAAACTCATCTCGACCTTGATTCTTTTCATTCCAGGCTGGAATTATTATTTCCTGAAAAAGCTTGTAGACATACGGCGGAAGGTTAAGCTCTTGGCTTTCGGAAATAGTATCCCAGACATTGAAGGCTTCTGTGATGTCATCGCTGTTGGCCACGATGATTGATCCTTCTCTTTGCCTGAACCATAGATTTAATAATGCAAATGCTTTGACCAATGAGATGATGCGGCCGATATCTCGCTGATGGCGGGGTTTTAACATTTTGTTCTGGCCGAAGAACATCTTCTCCAATTCTTCAGGCGAGCCGATCTTTATTCCCTGAATGTTTTCGAGTTTGATTGCCTTTATTCTTTCCTTAAGAGACTGCCTTTCAAGATTTTCCTCAAGCACATTTTCGTATTTCTCGCTGTCAGTTTCTTTTTTGATTTTCTCGTAAATTGCCTGCCTGATTTTCTCCTGATTGGTTTCTGGCGAGAGTAGCATAAACCTCGTGGTTTCTTGTTCATCGGCCGTTAGTCCTGCAGTACAGAAAATTACCGCAGGAAATCCTCGGAGAAATATGTTTTTAGTTCTTAATCCTGCTTTCTGTGATTTGTCGGTAATCTTTAAGCGAATTTCCTTTTTGTCGTGAGATAGTAATGGCCTTAAATGTTGTAAAAGCAGAGTGTGTGGCTGATCTAAGAAGATTAATATTTTGCGGCTCAGGTCTACCAGGTAGCCGTTTCTCTCTTTGTCGTATTCTCCCACGTCATGAAAGAATGCAGTCGGACTGCAGTAGCCGACTTCGACAATATCGTCTTCTGGAAAGAGCCGAGCAATTTCTGTCGGGATATATGATTTGCCAGTTGACGACGGAGCGTTAAAAGAAATGTTGAGCTGGGAGTTTTTGGTGTAGGCCGAGAGCTCACACAGAAACGTTATCAGCTTATTTTCCTCATCTCTTTTTATGGTCAGCCCTAATGTTTCTATAATTTTTTTTGCTGATAGAGGTTTGAATTGCGAGGTATCAATTTTTTCTGGATAAGGTTTGGCATATTTGCTGAATAGGTCTTCGGGATCGCCGTTGAGTTTTACCAGATAATCTGTGATATCTCCGCCCTCGCCAACTTCGTTTGGGAGAGTAACAATAAAGATTTCATTGCCAGAATTTTCCAGCAGTTTTGCCACTCGTTCCGATCCTTTTCGGCCAGCTTCGTCATTGTCGTAGCAGATGTAAATCTTTTTGCCTTTGCCGATTTTATCTACCCATTCTTTTTTGAAGGTCAATGCGCCGTGTGTTGAAGTGATGGCAGGGATATTTCTTGATATCAGGGCCAGCCTGTCCAATTCTCCTTCGCAGATTATTATTCGATCATGATTTTCGCTTAGCATCTCCCAGCCGTAAATTTGAGCCTCAATGCCTTTGGGATAGGTCATTTTATCGTTTCCAGTGTTCGGGTCTTGGCGCAGTTTGAAAAAACAAAAAGACCCGTAAATGTCCTTTATGGGTATGGTAATCCAGTATTTTCCATAGAATTTACCCCAGCCCAGCTTGAAAGCGTCCACAACGGGGTCAGAAATGCCCCTGGCGTTCAAATACTTTCTGATATCGGGAGTAAGTGCCAAGTGGCAGGCATCTGCCGACACAGCCCCAAATTTTGCGGAACGTGGCTTAACTGCTGAAACTCGTGGATTTAAGGCTATCTCGTTAATGTCATCTCCCAGATGTTTGGCCAGAGTTATGAGGTTGCCTTTCTCACCGCATTTCTTGCATTCGTATTGGCCTGTTTCTGAATCAAAATACAGATGAGCCTCATTGCTTTGGCTGTCTTTGTCGCAGTTATTAAAAAGGCACTTAACGATAAGCTCTTTGCCGCTCTCCCGAAAAGCAACGCCCTTGCGGGATAAATATTCTTTAATGGTAATTGTTTGTAATTCTTGCATAATGTTTTTGGTTAAGTTTTTAAGTCGCCAGTCTCTTTGCGTCGTTCCTGCAGTTTTTGGAATTCGGATTCGGTCATCGGTTTGTAAGTTAGTTCAACCAGACGGAGAAACTTCGCTCCTTTTTCAAGAGCTTCCTGTCGGCTGATTTTTTTGCCAGTTGCTTTCTTAATCAGCTCCTGAAATTTAGTTATCATTTGAGTGTCTGGTATCATCTGTTTACTCCGAATAGATTCGGTTTTTTAACATCTTCACATTGTCAAAGAATGTTCTGGCTTTAACGTCCAGGCGATCTGACCAGTAGTCATCAACGACCTTTTCAATGCCGAGTTCTCGGCGAAAGATGAACTGGACTTTTCTGGGATTGGTTTTGTCCAGTGAGACAAGCTCAAAGCCAGCCGACACCAATGAGGCGGCTGCTCCCAGATCAAACGTGGATAAAAAATGAGTATAGTCTTCAGCTGAGGGTAATTTTTTGGTCATATAATTTGGTTAAGAATTTTTGTCTTCTACCCCCAGATGGCGAATTTCACGATGAGTTTTGAAAAATCAAAAAACTCCCCATTTTGTGAGGAGTTTCTTTGGTCTACTTTTGGAATTGTCAAAGACTAATTTCGCTTTTCCTTTTCGTAGACATTGGGAGATTGCTCGTCGAGATATTCTTTTACTCCCAGATCGTCTTTTTCTTCTTCGGTTTCTGGCTCTTTTGTTTTGGTTGGCGGGATTAAAGTGATTTTAATTTTGTAGGAATTGCCATATTTTTCAAAGGAATTGCGGTAAGGGAAAAATGGATCGTAATCGATAGAGAAGTAACTCTGAAGTGCTTTTGCCAGAAGCTCTTTTTGCTTTTTATATTTGTCTCTGGCCTGTTTGTCTTTAACGGCCAGTTCGCCATTAACCTGGGCCAGAACTTTTAGGAACGTCCACAGTTCGCTCGGCCCTGGATTTTTCCCTCTCCCGACAAATTCCATTTCTTTGTAATTGGTGTGGTGCTTAAGATGTTTAACCTGGATGTAGATGTTTTCGTCATCCTCAAATTTGATTGTCGTATCTTCCCATCTCGTTCCAGCTGGCAACTTGTATGGAAATTTAGGTTTATCTTTTTTGAGACCCGCAAATATTTGGCCGATATTAATCGGCAGAAATGCTTTTTTATCTGATTCCTTTGCGCCTTCTTTCGGGGCTGTTGATCGGCATTGCTCGTTTATTTCTTTGTGATAGTTCATGAATTTTGCAGGATCGGTAATTTCAATTCGACATTTCTGGGAATCGTATAGGGTGTATGATTGTTTTCTCCCTCTGTGGTCGATATATGAGTCGGCTATTTCGTGTTCGATACCAGCTTTTGTTTTCAAGCCATTGAGAATATCTCTCAGTTCCGAATAATCAGTATCATTTTTTAATTCCAAGCCGAAGCCACCAAGTTCGAATTCAAAAAATTTGCTCTCTGGATTGAGGGAGTAACGGCTTTGAATCGTATCAAGTATTCGTTTTATTTTCAGCAGACCTTCTGGGGCTACCTTTGTTTCTTTGATCATGGTAATGGTAATTGTAATTTACTTTCATTCTGACAGATTCCGCCACTTTTGACAATGGTAATTTGTAGAGCTATAATGGAAAAATAAAACCTATGAAAGATAAATTTTTAACTATCAAAGAGGTTGCCGATTACCTACGAGTAAGTGAACGATCTGTGCTTCGCTATATTGAGGCTGGACGATTGAATGCTGTCAAGGTTGGCTATTGGAGAGTTTATGAAAAAGATTTGCAAGATTTTATTAAGAAAAACTCTAAAATAAAAAAATAGTTATGGCAGTCAAAATAACCTATTTTGTTCACGGGACAACGACAGATAATGAGCAACACATCTCCTCTGGTTGGGATGATGTTGGCTTATCTGAATTAGGTAAAAAGCAATCCATTGATCTTAAAGATCAAACTAAAAACAAGAAGTTTGATATTGTCTTTTGTTCTGATCTTAAAAGGGCCGTGCAGTCGGCCGAACTTACATGGAAAGGTATTTATACAATAATTCCTGATTCGAGATTAAGAGAATGTAATTATGGAGATTTTAACGCTAAGCCCTCGTCAATTGTTGAGCCAATGCAGGAGAAGATGATTAGCAAGAGATTTCCTAATGGAGAAAGTTATGAGGATGTAAAAAATAGAATTGCTGAATTTTTGGAATTTTTGAAGACAAATTACGATGGAAAATCGATCGCAATCGTAGCGCATAAAGCCCCACAATTAGCTTTAGATGTTTTACTTAAGGGTAAAACTTGGAAGCAGGCCTTTACCGAAGACTGGCGTAACACCCATTCTTGGCAGCCAGGTTGGGATTATAAAATATAACTATGAAGTTACCCATACGTAATAATTTGATTATCGAATTACATGTTCCAGATTTTGAAATCGTAAAGGAGTTTTATAGACTTCTTGGCTTCGAATCGATTTCCGAAAATCCCATTACCGCAACCGAACCTGGATATCTCGTGCTCAAACGGCACGATGACGAAGGCGACACGATTCTTAATTTTTATGGCGGTAACGAAAAAGTTTATAATCAGGCATATTTCAAAAATTTTACTAAAGATACGAAACGTGGATATGCTACCGAAATAACAATCCCAGTCGCACACATCGACGATTTTTATAATAGAATCGAGCTAAAAATAAAAGGTCGCATAAAGCAGCCCGTAATGGATAAAAAAGATGGTGATACCCTTTGGAGGGATTTTAGAGTCGAAGATCCATTCGGCTTCTATTTGAGATTTACTGAGCTCATTGACTGGGGACAATAATATGACAGAGACTATCAAAACAAAATCATTTGAATTAGCGATACTTGCAAGTGGTAATCGGAATGCCAGAAAATTGGCACTACTTTTACCAGGTCGTTTGGATACTAAAGATTACGCATGCTTTCCAAGCCATGCAGATTATCTTGCTGAATATGGTTTTTATGCAGTAGCGTTTGATCCGCCAGGTACTTGGGAAAGTTCAGGAGGCATCAATTTATATACAACCACAAATTATATCAAAGCGGTTGGTGAGTTAATTGAATACTTTAATAATAAACCAACTCTGCTTATGGGCCATAGTCGAGGAGCGGCTGTCTCAATATTTGCAAGTGTAAATTTGGCCGTAGTCGGTATTGTGCCCATCATGGCAAATTTTGGAGAACCCACGGCTCCAGGCGAAGAAGCCATGCAAAAAGGATATAAGTTATCGTACAGAGACCTACCTCCAGGGACTTCTAAAACTAAAGAACAGAAAGAATTTAAGTTACCAGCCGCTTATTGGGAGGATGGCAAGCAGTACAATGCAGGAGAAATTTTGAAAATTTGCAGGAAACCGAAGCTTTTGATTTATGGCGACAAAGACGAATTTACGCCTGTTGATGTTGCTAAAAAATTATTTGAGGAAGCTCCTGCACCAAAGATGATAAAAGAAATACATAGTACTCATGATTATCGTTATTCTCCCGAAGCTATTGAGGAGGTCAATAAGGAACTCGGAAAATTTTTGGATAAATATTTCAAATGAATTACAAAGGTACAATAATTGAAGAGAGCTTGGATAATGCAGACGTGCTTAAAGGTCTGAAGATTTTGAAGACTGACATTGAGTCTGTTACGGACGAACATCAGACGCCCTGGTTAAAGCAATGGACTTTACATAGAGTCGAGATTCCAGAAATAGATGCGGCAGAGATCGCACAGAAATTAAGCAAGGTAATAGATGTTAGTCATGTTAGTTCTTGGTATGCGGATTTTAGAAATGATAAAAAGCATTACATTATTTTTAGGGAGAAAGTTTTTCACGTTGATCGCAGTAATAAAACTCAATATGATGAGGTGCGGAAGTATGGTCTAACGCTTGGTATACCTGAATATCAATTGCCAAACTATCAAGACCTGCCGAAAGACGTTCTTGCGCATTTTCTTAGCGAAGCAAACAAAAGCACATATGCAAACAAAGATGCTCCTAAAGTTGAATCAAACCGACTTAAATCCGAGGACTATCACTTCGAAAAAGATGGCTTAATTTATCACGACACTTATTTTGGCAGCCGAGACTTTATTGGCGAGGAAATTGTTTACCAGGAAGAAAAGCCTGTTTGGGGTGCAAACTATTATGGCTTTATTCTTTCTGAAGAAATTGGAGAAAAAGAGGTCTATGACTTTCTTAGAGAATCTTTGATGCAAGAATACGATAGTCCCGTGCCTGTCCGAGGGCCTAATGAATTTACTGATGGCGATTGGAAATATAAATTCTTTGCAGATGGCGATCTGGCAAGATTTTCAGGCGCGGAGGAAATATCACTTAAGGACAAGGTAATCTATCGCTGTTTTGTGCACGGCGGGTTTATTCAATAGACATGAAATTAAATCTTACAAAAAGCTTTATTTTGTTCCCCAAATCACCATTTCATTTTGATGGTACTTTTCATAAGCCATCACACTTTCCGAATAATCTCAAACTGGAAGATTGGGAGCCAGGGATATATTGGCAGTCGTTGCGAATCGGTAAGCGTTTGTTTGGGCTAAAGATTAAAAATGGTGGCACTACAGCCAAGCCTAAACTATTGGCGTCAGTCTTTTATAAAGGAAGTTTAAGCCATAACGAACTTGAAGGTATTAAAAAAGAAATAAGCTGGCGATTTGAGCTTGATCAAGATTTTAGAGCGTTTAATGCCTTGGCTAAAAACGATAAACGATTTTATCCTGTATTCAAAAAATGGATGGGCATGCGGAACTTGAGTCAATACACTCTCTATGAATTGTTGATTATTGCTGTAGTTTTGCAGAATGCGACTGTCAGGCGTAGCCAGCAGATGCTGGACGCTTTGATTAGTAAATATGGGATCAAGATTGAGTTTGATAAAAAGGTCTTCTATGCTATTTGGCTTCCAGAAGATTTATCTAAAACTAAAGAGCAGGAATTGCGCGATTTGCGAATTGGCTATAGGGCAAAATTTATTAAGCGTCTTTCTGGGGATTTTGCGAATAAAAAAATAGATGAGTTTCAATTGCGGACGCTTGATAAAGAAAATGCCAAGAAAGAGCTGATTAAGCTTTATGGAATCGGCCCTGAAAGTGCACGCATTCTTTTATTTGAGGCACTGCATCATTATGATGTTTTCGATCACATTGCTCCTTGGCAACATAAGATATACTCGATGCTTTTCTATAATAAAAAACTTGTGCCGACCAACACGATTCAAAAAGATATCCTCAGGCAATACGGCGATTATTCAATGCTGACAGTCCACTATATTTGGGAGGATATATTTTGGCGGCGCAAGCACGAGAAAATCGATTGGTTAGAAAAAGAAATAAGATTATAATTAATTTAACAAATATGGAGTTAAATCAAAAACAATTAGAATTATTAGGTCGAAGAAATTTGGTAATTTTGGCTACAGCGGATAAAGATTGCCAGCCACGCGCTATTATTGTGGAAGCCAATAAAGCTGAAGGTGATCGGCTTATTATTACCTCTAACCAGATGTCTGCTTCTGAAAGAAATATATTGGTAAATAAAAAAGTTTTCGTGTTGGCATACGAAGAAGATTACCATTATGGAATTAAAATAACTGGCGAGGCGGAGTACCTATCTTCGGGAAAGTATTTCGATTATGTGAAGGGCCTGGAGACGAATAAGAACTACACTCCCAAAGCCGCCGTAGTCGTATCTATTAAAAACATTGAAGAATTTGAATAATTTTATGCCGAAAATAAAACTCTTAATTCAGGGTTATGCAACAGAAATAAACGGGGTTGAATCTGCTTCTTCAGCAACCACCTTAATTCAGGATGGTAATGCGAACGTAATTGTTGATCCTGGAATGAACAGAAAATTATTATTGGATAATTTAGTAAAAGAAGGGCTAAAAACAGAAGACATTAACTATGTGATTTTGACCCATACCCATTTAGATCACTCCCTTTTGGTTGGTATTTTCAACAATGCCAAAGTTTTCGACAACAGCGACGTTTATTCTTTTGATGGGAAAATAAGCAGTCACAATGGCAAAATCCCAAATACTGATATAGAAATAATCAAAACGCCTGGTCATGACCAGTTCCACTGCTCTGTTTTAGTAAATACTGAAGAGTTTGGAAAAGTAATTATAGCTGGTGATGTTTTATGGTGGAGAGACGGAGAAAAGCAAGAAAGAGATATCCTTAAGTTAGTGGATCGTGAAGATCCATACGTGAAAGATGAGAAGGCATTGAAAGAAAGCAGGAAGAAGGTGTTGGAAGTTGCCGACTATATTATTCCTGGCCACGGCCCGATGTTTAAGGTAAAGAAATAGTGAGTGGCAGGGTAGGGTAAAATCTGATATAGTAAAATTAATTCTGAGGACTTAAATTGGGGATGTAAATATACTCGGTTTGTCGCTGAAGTATCTTTCCAACGTCCCTCACGATGTTCCGCCAATCAAGAGTGGAGCGGAAAAATTGGGAAGAGCGAGTCCCGCCCGCTGGCGGGACGAGCGCGTCAAAACCGCCAGATTTGAAATTGACGGCCAGCTGCCGATCAGTTAAAAAGAAGTTCGAGCCGACACTTTGGACTAAGTTTCGCAAACTTATGTCTTTCTTTTTTGCGCGCGCGATTTTTTCTATTTCCGACGCCGTTTCTACGAATTCTAAAAAGGGTTCGAGCCAATTATTTCCCGTCCTTTCAATTTCCTTAATTTTCTCGTTTATTGTTACTTTCATCTGAAGTAATTCGTTTTTCTTTTTTTGATATTCCACCGGGTCAATTATTTTGTCTAAATATCCTTCCAGCAGTCGGTCAATTTTTCCTTCAGCTTCTTTAAGTTGAACTTTAAGAATTTCAATTTGTCCGGCAGATAATTTTCTTTCCTCCTGTGCATCTTCATTAGCCCATATTTTGAATTTTTGGGCGGCGGAATTTGGAAGAGCGACCTTTTTAAGGTTTTCAAAAATCTGATCTTCTAAAATTCCCCCGGAAAGATATTTTTGATTACACGACCCTTTTTTCTTGGAACACCGGTAGTAAATATATTCGGCGTGCCTACCTTTTCGCTTGTAAAACTTGTGATGAATTTCTGCCGTTATTGATGATCCACATTCCCCACATTTCATTAAGCCCAAAAATTCAAAATTCGCTTTATTACTTTTTAATTTTCTCGGTTTTAAATTTTGTTGAACCTTATCAAAAAGTTTTTTGGAAATGATGGGCTTTTGCTTCCCTTCATAAAATTCCCCATTAAATTTAAAAACCCCGTAGTAAAAAGTATTGTTTAAAAGTCTTTTAATTCGGTCATAATATGTAGCTGATAAACCCCTTCTGTCGCAAACTTTTTCCGCTAAAAAGTAATTTCTAACATCCACTGGATTTTTACCATCAGCAATCATTTCAAAAGCAGTTTTAACAAACTTTGCTCTTTTTCGATCAATGATCACTCCTCTGGTTATCGGATCATTTACATAACCAAACGGTGCTTTCCCCGGATATTCTCCTCGTCTTAACTTTTGTCTGTTCCCCCGTTTAATATTTTCGCTCAGATTATCCACATAATATTTTGATTGGCCGAAAGCAATGGAAAGCATGAACTTTCCTTGGGGAGTATTTTCAAACCAAAAAGAGGGAAACTTTAAATCAAGAATTTTACCAGTATCCAACAGATAGATTATCTTTCCACCATCTACCGAGTTTCTTGCCAATCTGTCCGGGTGCCAGGAAACAATGCCTCCAGCTTCCCCTTTTTCAATTCTTTTTAAAACCTCGTTAAATTTTTCTCTACTGGCTCTTTGGCCGTTTTGCTTTCGGCCACAAAATCTAAAATCTCCAGATGTTCTCTTTCTGCAAATTCTTTCAACTCGGCAATTTGGGCTTCAATGGAAAGAATTTGCCGGTCTGGTTCATCAGTTGATTTTCGACAGTAAGCTATGTATTTCATAAGCGTTTTAGCTTTGTACTATTGTGCTACTGCACTATGATAATATTTTTCCTTGTTACGAAAATTTTTGCCCTTTCTTTTCTTCTTTTGCTATCTGTATCCGGCAGCTGGCCGTCAATTTCAAATCGGGCGGTTTTGACGCGCTCGTCCCGCCAGTGGACGGGACTCGCTCTCCCCAGTTTTTTTGGTCCACTCCTGATTTGCGGTCGTTGTATTTAAAAATTCGAACTGATTTTAAAAATTTAAATCGTTAGGTCTCCGCCCCGCCTGCGGGCGGGGCTTATTGTATCGCTCCGGCCCTCGACTTCGCTCGGGCCTCCGCTTTTTCGCAAAGTGTCGACTCGAATCGTTAAAAGAAAGGCTAAAATTTTCCGCACTTTTTCAGTGTGATCAAAAGCTTGTGGAGTTTCAATATTGCAATATATATCTAAGAGGTTCGATTAATATCAATTGGAAAAATTGTTAAGGTAACATTTTTGTAAAAGCAAGGAATCCCCAAGGGCTCGTGCCCATGGTATCTTCTTCTTCAAATTTTTGGATTTAAAGAATAAAATACAGATATGGATTGTTTTGGATTTATTGATGAAAGTGGCAATACTAAACAGGAAAGGTATTTTGGAATTGGCCTGTTGCTTCTTAGAGAAACTGGCACGCTTTACGATCTAATTTCCAAGCGAGCACTTAATATTCATACTATTTCTGACTTAAGTCGAGCCAATCGTGTTGACCAACTTTTAACAGAAAACAAACCAGAAGAAGTTGCCACAATAGCTAAAGGCGGTAAGCGTTTTGAGCTAAAATTTGACCGGATTAACTTTCTCAATCAAGGCACTTACCGAGAAATTATCAAAGACTACTTCACAATTCACGAAGCACATTTCGCTGCGATAATCATTGATAAACAAAATCCACACTATCACCCAGTTTCACTCATCCCGGGAACCTGGGATACTTACATGAAATATGCAGGCATGTTAATTGCTCGAGAAGCGGCTAATCTTAAATGTAGTGGAGTCTGCATTTTGGCCGACGATCTTAGTAAACCAGGAAATATCCAAACAACTTTTGAGCAAAACTTGGAGACAAAAACCAAAGAAGCGTTGGTTAAACGCGGAATGAGCTCATTAAACTTCAAATGTACTCGTTTGGAATCTCATGCTAGTTTACTTATTCAACTGGTTGACGTCCTTTTAGGTTGTGTCACTTGGGATTATAAACAAGCAGGGGGATTGGTCTCGAACAAGCTGGCAGAAAAACGAAGTGGCGTAGTCAACGAACTTAAAATGGCATTAAACAAAAAATCTATCTGTGGAAGTTTCACTGCCACAAGCCCTTCATATTTCAGTGTGTGGGAAATGGACTGGAGGAATTAAGGGAATTAAATTGCGGGTCATGGACAAGAGACCCACACCCGCACTCTTATATTACCATTTTCTGTCAAGATATCAAAATTAAGGTTTAGCGTTTACCGGTGGAATAAATCCTCAACTTTGACTTTAAACTTTCGAGCCATTTTCATTAACAACTTAAGCGATGGGCTTTCCCGACCTTGCTCGATGTAACCCATGTAAACACGGCTAATATCTAAATCTCCAGCCAGCTCTTCCTGGGTGAGTTTTGTATTTTTTCGTAGCTTTCGGATCTTGGTTCCAAGTTTCTCCAGTGTCCTATTGTTTTTTCTTGGCATACGAGAAAATTCTCGTTGCCATGAGGCTATTAATCCACAAGTTATTTCTTTGCAAACAGCTTCAACTTGCTGCTTGTATTATTTGCTAACTATTACTAAGCTTATGTAGGTAACAATCATCAGTAGTCTATTGCAATTGCTGGTTGGACATACTATAAATAATATGGAGAAAAATATTTTCACCAACCTAATATGTTATGTTTCAAAAACTTGCTTTCAAGCTTGGGATCGAGAGAGAGAGAGAGAGAGAGAGAGTAAGCCGCTCCGCGGCTTTGTAAAATTTCTCTTCTCCCTTTCCCTGTTTCTATTTTTATCTTCCTTCATTTTTCCTTCTAAAATCTTGGCCGCGACCACTTACAATATGGGTACAAGCACAAACTGGAATATTAGGATAGACGGAGCATCTGGTACGGACTTTGCTGATAACTATAGAGTTGCCGATTTGGACGGCGACGGGAAACCCGACCTTATTGTGGCGGCGCAAAACGCAAGTTTTAATGGAAGATCAAATTCGGGATCAGTTTACATAATTTACAATTCCATTCTCTCTAAGTATTTAGGAACCGGAAACACAATTGACCTTACTAATGCGGCTAACTACAACATTCGTTTTGATGGTGCATTGGCAAGCAGTCATCTCGGAACAAATAAAATAGTTTCTGATATTGATGGCGATGGAAAAGTTGATTTGATTTTGGGTGATGTTAAAAGCCCGGGACATGTTTACGTCATATTAAATTCGTTGATTACTCAATATCAAGGTACGGGAAATAATGTAGACATTTCTACTGCATCAACATTCAATATAAGAATTGACGGAGATTCACTAACAGTTTTTCTTGGTGGGGGGCAAATGAAAATGTTAGATCTTAATAAAAATGGCTCACAGGATTTACTGCTTCCTGCATTTAGCTCAAATCAAAATAGCCGCACAGATTCGGGATCACTTTTTATAATTGACGGTTCGATACTAAGCCAATATTTTAACAGTACTGGCAATATTGTTGCCTTAAGTAGCTCATCGAATTTTACTTTAAGAATTGATGGAGCTACCGCTTCTGATGAATTTTCAGTGGGAGAATACGCCGGTGACCTAGACGGTAACGGAAAAAATGATTTGATTATTGGTGCAGATGATGCTAGTTATAATTCACGATCACTGTCTGGATCAGTATTTATTATCAAGGACAGCATCTTAAGTTCTTACCTAAGCGGAACCGGAAATACTTTAGATATGGCAAACAGTTCTAATTGGAATATTCGTTTAGATGGTGTCAGTGATCCAAATCTTAGTTTCTTTGGTAGGTCTATTTCTGTAAACGATTTTACTTCGTCAGGAAAATTAACGCTTGTGATTGGTGACGCTGGTTTTCCAAACACAGGTAATATTACATTGATTGAAGATATAAAGTCATTTCTCTCAAATCATTCGGGAACTGGTAATACTCTCGATATGGCTGTTTCAGCAAACTACACCGCTGTAATAAATGGAGCAGGAGCATTTCACACACTTTACGGAGGGAATTTTACCGACGGCAGTGGACTAGATCTAGCCATTAGTAGTTTCAACGCCAACCCAAACGGTTCTTTTTCAGGGTCATTTTTTATATTAGCGAGAAACATTTTTATGCAGTTTTTGGGGACAACAGGAAATCTAATCGATTTAAGTAATTCAAATAATTACACGCTTCGTTTTGATGGCGCAGCCGCCAACAACAGATTATCAAAGTCTGTATACCAGGATGCTCCTACTGACTTAAATGGAGACGGAAAAGACGATTTTGTGATTTCAGCCGCGGGAAGAGACTCTCTTTATATCATCTACAACTTCCCCCATTCAATCACTCTCACTTCTTCCGGTAAAGACAAAATCATGGGAACAGTGACAGCTTCTAATTCAGTAACTAGTGTCTCTGGAGTCCAGTACAACTACAATGACAATTCTCCTTCATCATCCTCCTGGACCAACTGTACAGGAACTACTAGTTTTACCTGTACTCTCTCTAACTTTCCCTCTGGATCCTCTAACAAGGTATATATCAGAGCCTTTGATACCAATGGTAGTTACACAGCTCAAAGTTCATATGCTGTGGCTACCTTTAATGACAGTCCCAGTACTGGTAGTTCTGGGAACTCTGATCCTAACTGTCTCTGGAACTTTAAATATTGCATTACTTCTGGTCCCCACCACCAAGGAAGTAACTCATTTCTGACTGATCAGGGAGCCAGTATATTTTCTGCAGATACCACCCACCATGATGATCTATATATCCAACTGTTCAAAAGATCAACAGACTATCTTTCCAACCAAACCCCCAAAGTTCCATATCCCTGGGAACAAGGATTAAATACCGCAAGTGATATCTTTGAAGTTAAAGTTCTTTCCGCTTTCAATGGCTATCCAGTAACCCCACTGGATAACCCTGCCACTCTTACTTTACCTTACACCAGTTCTAATTCAAATAATTTAAGAATTGGATATTATGATGGAACAAAATGGAAAACTATCCCAAACAACACTGTCATTGATTGGAATAACAAAACTATCTCCAACACCACCAAAATATTTAACACCTATTTTGTAGTCGGTTATCCCACTGTCACCTTACCAACGACACCAATTCTGAAAACAACCACAACAACTCAACCAGAAATTCAACCAACATCGATACCCGAATCCCAGTCACCGTCTAAACCAAAAACTTGTTTTCTATTCTGGTGTTGGTAATAATAAATATATGGACAAGATTAATTTAAACAAAGATACCCAGTTAGTAATTAATTCTTTTTTCAAAGTTAAAACCAAAAAGAATCTAGCAAAATTTATCGAAGATTTGTTTTCTCCGGAAGAAACCCTTGATCTTGCCCAAAGATTAAAAATAGCAAAGTTGATTCTTGATGGAAAAACCTACGAAGAAATTGCAGCAGAAATTCCTGTTAGCACTTCGACCATTTCAAAGATTGGACAAGTAATAAAGTTTGGGAAGGGTGGCTTTGCAGTCTTGCACAATAGTACAAAAGTACAAAAAGTTAAGGAGGTGGTAAAAACATGACGATTAATTTAGAGTTTCAAATTTATCATCTACTGACAGGACTTGGTGGTGGATTGGTACGAGGACTAGTTGGAATCCTAAAACAATCCCAAAACCCCGACGAGTTTAAAATTCACTGGCAGTATTTTGGTTTTACCCTTTTGGTTTCAGGGATTGTTGGAATTGTTTCAGGACTGATTGCTGATGGTGATTGGAGAATATCTTTACTTGCTGGATACGCAGGAACTGATTTTCTCGAAAGTTTGTATCGGTTACGATTTCCCCAAATGTTTAATGTCGCCCAAACTGTAAAGACGGTAACAGAAGAAAGTACAAACGGGAAAATAACCACACAAACAGTTACACCAGTTACGGCACCAGTAGCGACAAAATAAAAACTAGAAGTGATAAACGGTGGCTTTAGCTTTACCTTCGGTTTTGATAGTTCCCCGTTTAACTAAATCCTCTAAATAGTTGGTGGCAGTACTTTGGGCAACATGAAGTAAATCACAAACGTCGTTATTGTTAATTTGTTTCTTTGTCTCAATTAATTTTTCAATCTGTATTAAGTGTTCTTCTCTTTTTGTTTGTCTTGCTTGATTAGCTTTTAATCTTCTGGCGTCTAATTCAGTTTTTAATTTATCGTCCACTTGTTTTTGAATTTCTTCATCACTCACTTGTGGGACTTGAGGAGGTTGAGGAATTTGGGGTTGTTCAACTGGTTTTTCTGGTTCAATGTTAATTGTTGGTTCCGGAATTGGTTCGGGCTGCACTGGTTGTTGAACTGGTGCCGGTTCTTCTTTGGGCTTTTCCGGCTCTTGTTGAGGAGTTTGTGGGACTTGGGGGATTTGGGAAACGGCTGGTAAATATTGGGTAGGATCAATAAAACCAAGATAGCCATTACTTTCGTTTGGATTGTTTGGTTTTATTCCAAAATGCAAATGGGGACCAAAGGCAGAACCAGTTTGATCGGAAATGCCAATTAAATCTCCGGCTTTAACTTCTTGGTCTTCTGAAACTTTTGTTTCTTTCAGATGTGCGTATAAAGATTGTCCCCACGGATGTTGAATGGTAACAGAAATTCCGTAATCACCGTTCTCACTGGACTGCAAAATCTTGCCTGCATCAACAGCTAAAACCTCTGTTCCCCCCGGTAAACCAAAATCAATTCCGTGATGACCGGTAATTCCCCACTGGGAAAACTTGGCTTTCATTTCACCAGTTGTTGCTTGGGCGTTGAAAGGAAAAGTTACGGGATAATCACCATTAAACGGGAAACGGAAATTGGGAATGGGAATGTCGACTGGTGGCAGTTCAGGTTGTGGTGCTGATGCTTCAGTAACAGGAGTTTGCTCCGATTGAGTTGGTGTTTCTGTTTTTGTTTCGGTTGGTTCCGGTGTTTCTGTTGCTGGAGTTTCAGTGGGTGGATTTTGTGGTGGTTGTTCCGGTGGAGTTTCCACCGGCGGTTGATCAGCCGGTGAAACTGTTGGTTGTGGTGTTGTGTCTTGCGTCTGCGTCTGGTCAGAAGAAGGATCGTCCATATAATCAGTCTAGCAAAAACGACCCAAAAAATCTTTTGTGTTGGCGGCCCCGCCGCCCCCGCCCCTCAAGAACTCAAAGCTGAAAGGAGAAAAAGCGTCAGGCAAACTTTCGAGGGAAGGAAAACTCCAAATAGCTTTTTCTCCTAACGCGACCCCCGCAAGATAATCCTTAAGGGGAAAGAAAGCGCGGGGTGAGCCCATGGTTGTCCTCGCGAACGGCGACTAAAATGTTAAATAAAATAATCCTTAAGCGCTGTCGCCGGAGCCCTACAAAAACAGGAAGGGGTACAAACAAAGAAGGCGGGGGCGAATAGCGGATCACCCCAGAACGCGCGAGCCTCAAAAGTCAGTTCTTTGGTAGGCCGAAACAGAAAGCGTAATGTTGGACAAGGAAGTCATCAAAAGGCCGACAGGACGCGCAGTAGGAACTTTCTAGAATAGAAAACCTTTCGTCGCAAGCCGCCCCTAGGCGGCTCAGCGCGCGATGAATGGGGTCGCCGCCAACAACAAATCGGGTGGGTGGGTTGTTTCGGTCTTGTACTCTTGTACTAAAGCGAAGTGTTAGTGGGGGGCGGGAAAAACCAAACCGGCGGAGCCGGAATCGGCCAAATTCCAGAGGTTCCACGCTCAACTTGTGCTCAGGCTCAGCGAGCTCGAAAACCTATATAAATAGTAGCAATTCCAGGCACGAATCGGCCATTTTCCACCATTTTGGCCGATTCGGGAAAAATGATATAATTCAACTGCGTTGAATTGCGGTTCTAAATTCCTTCGAACGCCGTCGTCGTTCGTCGCGCGTGCAAAAAAGAAATTAAAACGAAAAAGCGAAGGCCCGAGCAAGAGCGAGGGCCGGAGCGATACAATAAGCCCCGCCCGCAGGCGGGGCGGAGACCTAACGATTTAAATTTTTAAAATCAGTTCGAATTTTTAAATATAACGACTTCGTGTCAAATAGGTTTGTTCTGCGGTTTTAATCTCCTGGTCGGTGGGGCGGCTAACCTTAACAACCCGGCTTTCCACATCACTGGCAATTTCATTAGCCGCTGCTGCATGAATATCGGGGATATTCCTGCCTTGGTTTCCTCCGGATTGTTCCAAGTTAGCCACATGGGTCTTGACATTAGTCATTACCGCCTGGGCTAATTCTCCCGCCTTGCTGTTAACCCCATCGGGTACCAATAGGTTTTGGCTTTCAACCGGGACCACCGGGCCGCCTCTCCCATCCGGACCGGTCCATCGGCTTCTGTTGGGGCTTATTGCATAACCGGATGGAGGAAGAACCTCTTTGGCTAGCCTGGTGTGACCTTGATCCGGCGACGGTGGATTGGCTGGCATATTAATACTATAGTATCGCGCTTCTCGAAATGACACAAGGGTCAAATTTCTGCTAGGATGAAAGCTATGGCAGAGAATGAGCCCGCAATAGTTTTGTCGTGGAATGATGTTCTTCTGCTGGCCCTCAAGTGGGAGCAAGATCCCAAGGCCCCGACGAACAGTTTTGTTGAAAAAGACGTGGAGATGGAAGTGCCCCGGGATGCGGAAATTTCTAAAGTGGAGCAGCTTCTTGGAGAAAAACCAAAGGAATTTTTTGACCACGCCGATGGCTGGCAGCAAGCCCGGTTAGTTGTTTTGGACCAAATCGAGAAAGACTTGAAGAATGGCCAGCCGACTAAGCAAGATCTTGATCAATTGGACGAGGATCGGAAGAAAACGACCAATCGCCGCAAGAGTTGGAATGATAATTTCAAAAAATGGTATCAGGAGTTTGCCAACCAACGGGGCAAAAACACCACTGATGCCCGGGAAATTGCCGCCAACGCGGCGGATCAAATTGTTCGGGATGACATTATCAGGGAAGAGCAAACTGCCAATGGACCGGATCAGCAAAGAGCTCCAATTTCAAGAAAGATAACCTATCAACCGGCAGTGCAGATGGCCCGGCAGGTGGTGGAGGCTCCCATTAATCTGGCACGCCCGGCCGGTGGCTGGCGCACAGAAGTCAGAGTTTTTTTGCGAAATCCCATCTCTTGGGTACGTAATCTTTTCTGGGTCCCCGGAAAAAACGCGGCCGCAGATGTTGCCAAAAAAACCGCGGAGAAGGCGGCCCAAAAAGCAGTGACCAAGAGTGTTGCCAAAGGAGCAAAAAAGGTTGCCAAAGAGGTAACAAAAAAAGCGGTCAAAGAAGTGGCCTCCGATGCCCTTGAGGGTCTGATTGCCCTGATTCCCGGCGGCCAGGCTGTGGCCGCGGCTTTGGAAGTGGCAAAAAGAGTTTGGGGAGCGGTGAAGGCTGTTTGGAATCGGATTCCCCAGCCGATCCGGGATGCCCTGAAAAAGCTGGCTTTTGGTGCTAGTCTGGCAGTGGGTTACCTCTTGAGTTTTTTCCTTAGCCATGGTTTGGCGACAACCCTGATGTTGCTTGCGTCGCCTTTTGGCCCGGCGGCCATGACGGCGGCTTTCATCACCGGTTTGGGGATTGAAACCATCATCCCGTCGATTATTTCCGGGCTCAGTTCCGGCGCGGCCGCCATATCGGCTTTTTCCTCCGCCGCTTTGGCTGGTTTATCACTTTCTTTTGTCGCCCCCTTAGTGGTGGTGCTAACCCCATTATTAGTTGGTGTGGCAGCACTGCTAATCATTCTTTTGCCGGCTCAAGCGACGGAGGGCCAGGAGGCAAAAATCACTTTCAAACTGGAGCAAACCGCGGATCCGGCCGAAATTTCTTCATATTCCGACAATGCCAACATTACCTACACATTGACGGTGACAACCCCGGTGGAGAACGTGACAGTGAGCAGAGTTGAATATCAATTGACCTCTGTGGGAAAAGGTGATCGCCCGCCGATGGTTAGGGGAACTCTGACGGGTGGCACAACCACGCCAGACACACCACTTAGGCTTACCTACACAGTGACTATTAATGATCCTCGATTTAATGACTCAGTGTTATTAAACACGATTAATGTGACCGGGAAAGGAGAGAACGAACCAGCAGACGAAACAGAAAGCATCACCACTAAGGTCACTATTGGGTCACCCAAGATTAAGCCGCCGTTTGGTTATCCCGCTTCCGGCAAGATCTCATCATTGGATCTGGAGCCGGTTAAATGTGTGAATAATTCCGACCCAAATGACAAAGTCGATCCACAGCGCGATGCTGACGGAAAGCCTATCAGTTGTCCGGCAAGCTATCACGAAGAGGACCACTGCGGCACTTTTTTGGACCTTTTCGGTTGGGGGCGCACTTGCAGCAGCCATTCTAAAGGGGGAATGGACATTGCCGGGCCGCAGACCACGGTTTATTCCACCGTTGACGGAGTGGTGATTAAAAGCGCTTTTGACACTGGCCCGACGACGGCCACTTGCACACCGCTTCTTTCTCCCACCGGGTTTTGCTATCCGGCTCTGGGTGGGGTGGTCTATATTCGCAGTTTGGACAACAGCTACATTGTGGCCTATTTGCATTTGGCCAACGATGGGTTACCAGCGCAAAATCTCGATGAGACGAAAAATGTAATTGTTAAAAGGGGTGACCCCATTGGGGAAACTTATTCTGGACAAATCTGCGGCGGATTGGGTGCTTCCCAATGCACCACCACCGGCACCCATGTGCACTATCAGATTCTTTTATATCCCAATTTGACCAACGACTATTTCACTGACCCCAATAACATCGGCACTTGTCAGACCGGTGCCATTTTGGATCAAATGCCATTCCTCGGTGAGATCATCAACGACGCCCAATCATCAATTTCTTTATGTGAGTAGGGATAGTGTGATAAAATCGGTCCATGGCAGAATCAAGTGTTGACAATGAAATAGGTATTAAAAGCAGTCATGAGAAAGTAGAGAGAAAACGTCCTTCAACAGAAAGAGTTGAGTTAGCTAGGAGCTTGTGGGCAACAGATGTGGCTAGACATGCCCTTAGCAATGACCCCTACCCAAAACAGAAGCAGGAAGCAATCAATCAATTAATTGAAAAGGGATATCCGCCTATCGGCGGGGGGGCATGGGCCAATGATGAATTCATAACTAATCCCAATGCAGCCTTAAGAGTTGGCGACGCAAATATTGTCAATAGAGTCATCGCCCCTTTGAATTTATTTGAACACCCAACATCACAAAATTTGAATGACGCATTAAAAGCACTTGGCGAGTTGGTGGCAAATGGAACTGTTAATGCAGGGGATGCGGATGTTATTCGGGTAGCAAGCGGTATTAATACACAATTGACTACCGTGAGAAGTAGCGAGAGTATGTTAGGCAGTCCGGAGTTGCCGCCCAATGCTGAAGGCTGGAGAAGGCTAGTTAGGGAACAGATAAGTTTACTTGAACAGACAGATGTTCTTTATCCGCCGACACAACCGTGGGACCAACTGCTGGAATTGAAAAGCCCATCTGGTCTTACCATTTCTAAAGCCTTAGAAAAAATGCAGCCAGCAATCGCAAATATCCCTGTTCATATTGTGTCCGAGGGGGCCAACACTGCAAAAACCCTGAAAGAGAGGCTAACAGCCGAGTGCCGAGCGCGCCAAACATTGCATAATCGGTTCATGATTTGGCGGGGCGGTGCTCCGGTAGTTGATGCATACACAAAAGTTCAGGACCTTTTGGGGCAAAATTCCGAACTTACGCCAGATCATATTGAATCAATTGCAGCTATGTTGCCGCCACCGGGACAAGGAGAGCTAACTGGCGACAGGGTAAGTAAAGCCTTCTGGGCTTATCGAATGATTGCCCGGGGCCAACCGTATGATGGAGTGCATACGGCACGCAATATTTTTTCTGAATATCTTTCCCCCGAACAAGAAAAAATTATTCACGATGCCGTTAAGGTTCATGCCGGCAATGATGAGGATGCGGAAAGACTGGGGTGGAGACTAGCTCATGTTTGGCGGGAAGCTGCCTCTGGCGATAATCATGCTGGTGATATGGCTAGGGGAGCAAAAACAAGCGACTCTGATGCCACTTCCAGACTCACCTATTTTGAACAATGGAGAAAACAGCAATTTGCTTCCAAGACAGAAAGATCGGGGGGGCCTAAAGAAACACTGACTGGATGTTTCCCAAAAAAATTATTACTTCCTATGCTCGACACTGTCCCTTATGCCTATATCAATCCGGCAACTGGAGCACCGACGCCGGAGATTTCTCTCCGAGAAGCAATGGAGGCCGACCCCAACCACTTACTGCGCAACATCAAATGGCACGGAAATATTCTTCGGCCGGCAGTGGATCTGGTTTATGCCATCAATGTCTCCGATGCCGCCAAATTATTTACAATGCTAACCGGCTACGGTATTTCCAAGGAGGATTTATCTGAGGCTGGTTTACGTAAGACCAACAAACTAGTTGATGATGTTATTGGAGATGTAGTGGTTGCTGAGGAACTCATGCCTGGATCGAATATTGGGTATTGGAATTCAAACCCAGCAAGAAAGGCGCGACTAAATAAGGAGGTGGAATCCTGGAGACACAAGGTTCGCTACAATTATGTTCGGGGAGTATTGAAATCAGCCGGTGTGGGCTTGATTGGGGGTAGCACTAGGGCGGAAGTCGTGACCAGTGCAATTCGGGCCACAACGATTGGACGTGGTGAATCCTTGACGATTTAGCTACCTAGTCCACCATTTTGCGTTTTGTCCGGCGGCGATACCAACATCGGCCAGTCTTTCCACGAATGTTCCTGTTCCTGCAGTTCGAACTCTCTCCAGGCCTTCTCTAGCGCCTGCCTTGCCTGTGCCAGTGGCCATGCCAATACCTAAGGGAACACCACTATGTTGGTAGCCCCAGCTGACAGCTTCACCCCAAGCAGTGGCAAACTTGCTTTGCGGCGCTTTCAAGACTTGTTGCATTATTTCCACAGTTTTGGGAATTGTTAGGAGAATAGCCAGGCCGACGATGGCTTGGATTGCTCCTTGGGTGTTGCCGCCAATCAATGGCGGAACAAAACCATTCTGATAAATATCCGAGGCAGTCAGGACCCAGGCAATAAATATCATCCCGATTACCAGGGGAAAAGCCAACAGATTTGCCAACATGCTGCGGATCCAGGCCTCGAATTGGTTTTGCCCGGGAATGGCGTCCAACATCAACCATAATGGGGCAACAATGATGTTGAGAATGATTGATCCATAGGCTCCCAATAAAGCCCACCAGGTTTTAAAGAGCACAAAAAGAATGGCGACAGCAAAGATTAACCAGGCGATTGATCCGCCGATGAGTCCGGCAATTGATCCTCCGGCCGCGCCCAGTGGTCCTTTGACAAAACTATCAACGGCTTGAGCCACAGCGGCCGCTGCTGCGGCGTTGACTCCTCCCGCCGGTCCGGACCCGCTGCCGTTTAACCAAAAAGCAAAAATGGAGTTATTGGCAATCAGGCCGGTAAATTCTGGGGCAAGATTGACCCCGGCTTTATTGACAGCCAGACTGGTGGCCAGGCTAATAATCAAACCAATAAGCACATACATGATGTCGATTAAAAACCCGGCGATGGCGTAGGAAAAAGTGACGACAATTAGAGCCATGATGATTTTTGGCAGAGCGGTTTGGATATTGGCCGTTGTCTTTGGGTCAATTTTCACCCGGAACATGATCATCATGCCAATCACCACAAAGACAATGGCAAAAAACATGTAGGCCAGGTTGCGCATCACGGTCCAAAAAACCAGCAGTGGCTGGAGGGAATCAAAACCAATCCCTCCCACCGAGGCAGCATAGGCGGGTTTTGGCGTTCCCGGAATCTGGAAGTGGCTGGCCAGATAACGGGTGAAATCCACTCCGGAAGCCGGTTTCACGGAACTCATTAGACCCATAGTTTGAGACAGGAAGGTGATTGCCCCGGGTTTTTCTAACTTCCCCTGTCTGTCAAAAGTGCCGGTGATGCTGTTAGTGATGCTAACCACCAAACTGTCGTAGACGTTAGATACATAAGTGTCGTTGTTAGCGGCCAAAACGATTTTTGGGCTGACCAATAAAGCTGCAGTTACTAATAAAATCAAACCGAATAAGATTTTTCTCATCAGGTCCAGATTAGTGGAGTTTGGAGAGGTTGTCAATGCTAGGGGCCGCGGAAAATGGTGAATTGTTCCAGGATATTCGGCAGGCCCAGGGTTGTCGTGATAATGTTAACAACAAAGAATGAGCCAACGACCAAGGCCATTCCCAAAACGGCATAAGTCATAGTCTTTTGGGCGGCTTCCAAAGCTTTGGGATCACCTCGGGAAAGAACAAACCGGATGGAACCATAAATTAGAAAGATTAAAGTGACAATGCCGATAAACAGCAAAGCATCACCGACCACATTAAAAATTATTTGTGACAGGCACCCAAGCGACGGAACATCGCCTAGGAACGTGCATCCCTGGCCGGCATTAGCTTGCATGGTTCTGGCTTAGTGCTATTTTTGCTGTAGCACCGGGGTGGATAATCCTGATAATCCTCCGCCAATTCCGAAGAATTGCAGAACGATGTTGATTAACACCCAAGCACCAATCACAATTGCCAGTCCGATAAGAGCCGCAGTTACGGCCTCTTTAGCCTTGGTTGTACCTTCCTTGTCTCCACCACTCATGATCCAGCGAATGCCACCGATGATCAAAAAGACTAAGGCCGCGACGAAAGCAACAAACAAAACTGTGTTTAGGGCTGTTTGCACCAATCCGACCAGGGTCACATTACAAAGATTGCCTATCTGAAATCCTTGTTGATTTTCACAGAGATTCACTGTGCTAGCAGCAAACGTAGGCAAGGCGCTGCTTAATAAAGCCGCAACCGCCGCAACCGGAGCCGCGATTTTTACTAATTTCTTATTCATTGTTCACCTCCTTGCCTTTATGTTGAAGCATTTTTCTAGTTAAGTCAAGAACTAACTAAGCACCGGTCCAAATAATGTTTTGGCCAAAAAAAGCACTAAGAACCGACAGGATGATAAATGAAGCGAACCCAAGGGCCAAACCGATTAAGGCATAGGTAATAGTGCTTCTTGCTTTGGCCATTCCCTCCTTATTGCCCCCGGCAGTGATCCACATGACACCACCGATTAGTAGTATGAGGAGAGAAAGGACAACAAGTAAGAACAAAGCTCCGGAGATGAGAAAAGATGTCAGGTTATCGGTAAAGAATCTTAGTCCCAAGCTGGGATCTGGGCCAAAACCGGGATATAACGAACTGACCCAACCATGACTAGGCGAGGCTGCTTGGTGAACGGGTTGCGAGGAACCATTGCATGATTGGCCAGCCCCGGTGGCCGTGGTGCCGTTAAAGATGACACTATAATTGCCGTCCATCGCATTCTCGACAACAATTTGGTAGGTGTTATTGTTCATGTATTGGACGATAAGTCCGCTTAAATTACTTCCATTTCGGCTGACATCAGCAGTGTATGATCCTTGGGGAGCGTCGGTGATGGTGAGAACTAAATTTTTCCCCTCCCAGGCTGACGAAGAGCTAACAGAACAGGCAAAGGCCGGGGAATTAATTGAGGAAAAGAGAAAAACCAAGACTAAGGCAGTGAAAAAAGTGCGAATTCGCATTTTAAAATGTCGGCAGTTTTAGTATATCAGCGCCAATGGCTTGTAACAACACCAAAGAAAAAGCGATGAGAATTAGACCAGAGAAGATAGAAACCAGGTTTTCCTTTGCTCCTTGTAGTTTTTCGGGATTTCCCGAAGAGGTGAGAACCATATAGCCGGTGGCGATAGTCATTAGCAAAATTATTCCCCCGGAAATGCCAAAGGCAAATTGAAGGACAAATTTAACGAGGCCAGTCGGATAGCCATGGGTTAATGTGATATTGCCAACTGCTGTTTGACAATCACCAGAGTAGCAGAGATAAACCGGCTTTTTTTCTTGGGGCAGGCATGTATTGTTCGTGGGGTCAAAAATATAATAATAGTTATTATCTTCGGGGCAAATTGTCGCTGCGCCACAGTTAGAAAGTGGGTTGATGACAGGCCCCACATAATAATGACAACCGGGAAAAACTTTCCCTCCGATAGGACCCTTAAGTTGCCCGCAGCCAGAGGGGCACGTTGGGTCAACCGCGAAAATTTGTTTGGGATGAACAACCATCAGGGAAGACATAAGAATTAGCAGTATAAGAATTTTTTTCATCCTAACCAGGATAACACAATTCACGTTTTGAAGATTTTCAGGAAGGTGTCGGCGGGATCAAACCTCGCGGATGACATCAAATTTTTGATAGCTGCCCACCACGGCAAAACCAATCACCTTTATTTTTCCGGTGGCCCCGGCCCGGATCTTTTTGGCGGTTTCGTTCAAACTTGCTCCCGAGCCAACCGCATCATCAATAAGGAGCACGTTTTTGTAGCCCACGGTCTTATTTCTAACAAAAATTGAGTCCCGGGCGTTGGTGACCCGCTCGGAGAGTTTCTCCAGGGTTTTTTGGGCCACAATCACCTGGCCGCTGCGGGCTTTGACCAGGTCAATGACGGGAAGGGCCAGATTAAGGCCGGCCGCCAGTTCCGTCTGAAATTGGACGCTGCGGGGGACACTGGGCGGAATAAATGCCACAGCGTCAACGTTGTATTCATCAATAATCTTATTAACTAACGGCTTAATTTGTTCGCAAACCAGGCTAATCAGCGCCCGGTTTTGCGATTGTTTGGCATACAAAACCAATGACCCCAGCCGGGTTTTGCCAAACTGTGGCAGGCTGTAGAAGTCGGCATAAAGCAATTTGTCCAGGAAGCTTTCCCCAAAGGTGCTCCGCACCTTTAATGTGGCGTCAATCCAGCCCTGGTGGGCGCGATGCCGGTTGAAATTTGCCAGGGTCCGGGCGTAAACCTTGGCCAGAGTGACCGTTTTGTCACTTTGGTTCGTGTTGGCGGCCCAGCGGTCAAAACCCGCCGCGCCATAAAGCAAATCTCCCTGCGGGGTGATGTAGAGATAATTCTTCTCAAGAATATCCCTGGTTTTCTTATCCATAACGGTTGTGGTTATTGTCGGTTTTGGGCTGTCGGCCGGCTGATAGAAAACCAACGGGGGAGTGCCGGTTTTTTTAATTTCTCCAGCGGCCAGAAGCCTTCGTAGCTGGCGGTGGATCGCAGCCGAAGTCAGGTTGAAAGACCGGGCCAGGTCATGGGCCCGAACCTGTTTATTGGTGATAATGTAAGACAGGATTCTCTGCCTAGTGTCTGTGGTCATAGTATATAGTATACTGTGTACTATATACTATCAAATAATGATTGTCAAGTTTTGAAGATTTTCAGGAAGGTGTCGCCGGGGATTTGGACACGGCCAATGCTTTTCATCTTTTCCTTGCCTTTCTTCTGTTTCTCCAAAAGCTTCATCCGGCGAGTGACATCGCCGCCATAGAGTTTGGCGGTCACGTCTTTTCTAAAAGCCGGAATGTCCGCCCGGGCGATGACCTGGCCGTCGATCATGGCCTGGATGGGAATGGGGATTTGCTGGCGGGGAATAATGTCCTTGAGCCGTTCAACAAGGAACTTGCCAAACTTTTGGCCCCGCCCCTTTTCCATTATTTGTGAGAAAGCGTCAACCGGCTCATGATTAATGAGAATTTCCAGGTTCACGGCGGCAAAGGGGCGATAGCCTGACGGTTCATAATCTAGGCTGGCAAAGCCGGAAGAGGCGGATTTTAGTTTGTCAAAAAAATTGGTGATCATCTCGGAGAGCGGCAGCTCATATTCCAGGGTGACACTGCGGCCATGATACTGCATATTGGCCAGTTTTCCCCGCCGGTCCTCGCAAAGAGTGATGATGGCCCCGACGTAATCGATAGGAGTAATGATGGTCGTTTTCACCCAGGGTTCCTCACTGTCGTGATATTCGACGGTTGGCATCGTGGCAATCAGCGACAAATCATAGTCTTTTTCCAGCCGTTCCTGGGAGATTTCCGCGTGCAGGTGGCCCAAAAAACCGCAGCGCCAGCCGCGGCCCAGGGCCTTGGAAGCGGTGGGGGAAAAAGTGATGGCCGCGTCATTAAGTTTTAGTTTTTTTAGGCCGTCTTCTAAGAGGGGATAGTCGTCCTGGTCCACCGGGAAAATGCTGACAAAAACTGTCGGTTTTGGCGCCTGGTAGCCTTCCCAGACGGACACCTTGGCCGGGTCTTTGATGTGGGTTAGCTGATAACCGACTTCGCCGGCTTCCAACTTGTCCGCCGGCGTCATCGCCGGCAAAAAATGGCCCACGTCGCCGGTGACGGTTCCGGCCAAAACTTTAATAAAGGCAATCACGCCTTGTTCCTGGCTGTATTGGGAAGAAAAAATTAAGGATTTTGTCGGGCCGGACGGATTTCCTTCGGGCGGGGGAACTTTTTCGATCACCGTCTGAAGTAATTCTTCTACCCCTTCTCCTGTCCTGGCTGAAACTTTGTAAATTTTACCTTCACGAGAGGTGGTCTCTTGAAGCTGACGCTCGACCTCTTCGACATCAGCATTTGGGGCGTCGATTTTGTTGATGGCAGGAATAATTGTCAGGCCCAAGGCGGCGGCCTTGCGAAAGTGCGACAGGGTTTGGGCCTGAACACCCTGGGTGGCGTCCACCAAAAGAATCGCTCCTTCGCAGGCAGAAAGGGTGCGCTCAACCTCATAAGAGAAATCGACATGGCCGGGAGTATCGATCAGATTAAGCTGATAGCCTTGATAGCTCATGGTGACTGGGGCCAAGCGAATAGTAATGCCCCGTTCCCGGGAGATGGGGTGGGAATCCAGGGTTTGCTCGCGCATTTGCCGGCGAGTAACAGCGCCGGTGATTTCCAAGAACCGGTCCGCCAGGGTGGACTTGCCATGGTCCACATGGGCAATCACACAGAAATTTCTTATAAAATTTTGGATCATAAACAATTCAATAAAACCAATGACCAATCAGTTAATAACCAATTTTTATGACGCAAAAACAGATTGGGAATTACGAATTGGATATTAGACATTGGAAATTGGCAGATTGGATTTATTGATTTTGTGATTATGCATGTGTTTCTGTTGTTTCCACAATCTCGGTGACCGGGGCGGTGACCTCCGGGGGCTTGCGAAGGTGGCGCAATTTCCCAAAGAGCCCCAAAAATGACTGCAGTTCGCCGATGCCCAAAAGCCAGGTTAAAAAAAGATAGACGGAAATGCCGGAAGCCCCGGCAGCCCCGGTGAGGGCGATCAGGGGGAGGGTTTTAGTCGTGTCGAAAACCAACTGATCCAGCAGTTTCATGGGCACGTAAAGAGCCAGGCCGGTGATGGCGGCAGCCAGAAAGATTTTTCCGGCCGGCAGGAGCACTTGTTTTCTGTCAAAATGCAGCACCCGGTCCAAAAAAATCATCAGGAAGAAAAAATTGATGGCGTCGCCGGCGGCCGAGGAAGCAGCCAGAGCCCAAACTGGCAGCCGGAAAACCAGGATAAAGGCTAAGCTTAGAATAATGCTGACAACAAAAGAAGCCACCCCGATCTTCACCGGGGTGAGGCTGTCGCGCAGGGCATAAAAAGCCCGGACCAAAAGATTAATTAAGCTCTGAGTGAAAATTCCCAGCCCGAAAACGGCTAGGGTTTTGCCGGTTAGCACGGTGAGATCCCAGGGAAAATTGTTGTTTCCCAAACCAAAGGCCAGCCGGACCACGGGAATGCGAAGGACAATCAAAATGGCGGAGGCGGGCATGGTCAGGAAAAGAATTTGGTGGAAAGAGGTGAGCAGGGTTTTTTTAAAATTGTCCAGGTTTTCCCGAGCCTGTTCTTCGGAAAGAGTTGGCAGGGCCGCTTGGGCAATGGTGGCGCCAAAAAGAGCAATTGGCACTTGTTGGAGGGCCTGGGACAAATTAAGAATGGTGATGGAGGAGGTGGCCAAAAGACTGGCCATGGCCGTGTCCACAGTGAAACTGATTTGGGAAATGGCTAAGCCAAAAGTCCGCGGGCCCAAAAGCTTGGCCACCTCGGCCACGCCATGATCCTTTAAGTCAATTATCGGTTCATATTTGAAGCCCATGTGGGCAACCAAGGGGAGTTGGATGAGAAAATGGAGAAAAATTCCTAAGACCACACCCCAGGCTGGGCCATAAATGCCCAGAACCGGTGCCAGAAAAATAATGCCGATAATAATGCCGGTGTTGTAAGCGGCCGGAGCCAGGGCGGGAATTAAAAACCGCTTCGTTGATTGAATGATCGCCGAGAAGAAATTACTGATGACGAAAAAGACTTGGGCGGAGAGCATGATCCGGGACAAATTAGCCAATTTGTCCAGCTTGTCCGGCTGGGCGGCAAAGCCGGGGGCCACAATAATGGCCAAGTCTTTAGCGAAGATAAAGGCGATCACGGCCAAAACGGCAAAAACGATTAAAGCCAGGTTGACGATGATGGAGGACACCCGCCAGGCTTTGTGATCCTGCCCCCGGCCGACATAAGCGGCAATCACGGGAATAAAAGCCGTGGTGAGAGTCCCCATGACCAGGATTTGGAAAATAAAGTCGGGAATGCGAAAAGCCGCAAAGAAAATATCCAGGTCGGAAACGGGCCGGACATAAACGGTGAGTAACCAATAGCGGATGATTCCCAGGAATTTGGCGCCTAAAACGGCCATAGCAATCAGGGTGGCGGCGGAGAGAATGCTGGTTTGCCGGCGAAATAATAGGTCCTTCACAGGGCAATTGTACTATGATACAATCTAAACCGCTATGCCAATTCTTAAGTCGGCCATCAAAAAATTAAAACAAAGCGAAAAAAGGCGGGAACAAAACCGCCAAATTAAAGGTGGGGTGAAACGACTGCTGGATGCTTATAAGAAAAAACCCACCCCGACGGCCCTAGTCAAACTAACGTCGGCCTTGGATAAAGCGGCCAAAACTAATGTTATCCATAAAAACAAAGCCTCCCGCCTCAAATCTCGATTGTCAAAGCTACTGAAGAAATAGCTTGCGGAATCTGATAGAATAGTGCTGTTATGAAGAATTATACTTTTCGTACTATTATCGAACCCGATGACCCTCGTGGCTATCATGGTTTTGTTCCGGCCTTAAAAGGAGTGCACACCAGTGGTGATACTATTGAGGAGGTTGAGAAAAACCTTCAAGATGCCGTTTCTTGTCATATTCAGAGTTTAATTAAGGACGGATTACCTGTTCCTACTGAAGATAAAACTATTGAGATTATTCAGACGATTCCAATTAACCAGTTTCCGCCCCAATATGCCTAAATTGCCGGTTATTAAGGCAAAGGAACTCCTTAAGGTTCTCAAGAAAATTGGCTTTGTTGAATCTCACCAGTCTGGCAGCCATATCACTATGAAACATCCTGATGGCCGGCGAACAACAATTCCATATCATCCGTCCCAAGAAATTAGACGCGGGACGCTTAAATCAATAATTGACGACTTAAACATGACCGTTGATAATTTTATCATTGAGATTAAGAAATAGAATGGGTATTAATGTTCCATTCCTAGTATTTTCTTGGGCCGTGGCCTTTATCGGTGTATGAAAATACTTCGGAAAAGTTATCTGCCGATAGGGCTTACGGTTGGACTTTTTGTTCTTATTTATTTAATCGGCACGGCCTTTCCAGAGAGAATGATCCAAGAACTTATTAAAGATGCTGGCTCTTGGGGAATTATTGTGTTTATCTTTTTAACTTGGCTTACTTATATTATCGCCCCACTGGGTGGCGCCCCATTTCTTTTTGCAGGCTTCTACTTTTATGGGCAGACGGTTATTTTCTATTCCGCGGTTGCAGTGGTGATTGCTTCAGTCACGAATTTCTGGATTAGCAGATTTTGGGGCCGGGATCTGGTCGAAAAACTTGTGGGAGTTGAGAGCATAAAGAAATTGGATAAACTCACGAATAATTACGGCTTGCAAACGCTATTTCTAGCGAGGGTATTTTTAGGTCAGTTCCATGATGTCATTTCTTATGTCTTCGGACTAACAACGATAAGGTTCGCCCCATATTTTATAGTTTCCACTTTGGGAGTTGTCCCTGGGACTGTTATTTGGTATTTTCTGTCTACAAAAGTCAATAATCCCATCTCGTTCACAAGTTGTCCTTTTGAAAGAGCTTTTTGTTGGTTTAGCTCGAAACACTGCGATAATCGCGGTGTTCCATTAACTATGTCATTGTAAGTTGGCATCTCTTCAAAAAGAAGATTAAATAAAGCCCTCTGTTGTATCGGATTGTTCGGTACTATCAACAAATCTTCAACGTGTTCCATAAAATATTCCGTATAGTTTATTAAAAGCTCAATATCGTACTCTTTTTTCTCGGTAATGTCTCGTTTCTCGGTAGCTAATGCGATATCGAATTCGACCTTCTCTAAGTCTTCTTCAAACGATTTAATTGCAATTGGTGAACTTAACGATTTAATCGTATCTTTGATTTTGAGTTTTTGCTCTTTAAGTTTCTCAACGTTTCTTCCATAATCCATAGAGTCTTGAAATATTTCTTCTTTTTTAGCTTTCCATACGTCTAATACGGCTTCTTTTAATAGTCGGGTGAAATCATTGCCAAATTTAATGCTTTTAATAAATTCATATACTTTTTCTTCAAATTTAACTTTGTTTAGTCCCCAATATTTATGCTTCCTGCCACAATGGTACGTTGGGATGTGCCTACCGGACTTACTTCTTGGAGCGCTACCCATCAAGTGTTTCTTACACACCGGGCACAATATTTCTTTGAATGGGAATAATGGATTGTAGCGTGTTTTCCTTTGAATCTCTTTTAGGGTTCATTCCCCGCGGCTTTGCCGCGAGAGGGTAAAATTGTATGCGTGAGTATCTACATACACAAAGCGCACAATGTCTCGGTGCTTTTGTACCATCTGGTTTGTGTGGCCAA
>JAMCZE010000002.1 GCA_023485845.1 Patescibacteria group bacterium | reverse complement strand
TTGGCCACACAAACCAGATGGTACAAAAGCACCGAGACATTGTGCGCTTTGTGTATGTAGATACTCACGCATACAATTTTACCCTCTCGCGGCAAAGCCGCGGGGAATGAACCCTAAAAGAGATTCATACTGATCTCTACCTGACTGACGTTGGTGGCTTAAGTGCTTTCGTCACAGTGTTTGGAACCCTCTATGGTATTATGGCTGCTTTCGTGGTCTTCGAGGTTTGGAACCAATATAACACCACGTCCCAGTTAGTAGATAAAGAGGCGCAAGGACTGGAGCGGCTTTTCCGGCTCAGCCTTTATTTTCGCGACGATAAATTTACTAAAAAGATGTTAGCCGCCATCAAAAATTACGCAGATTTAGTGATAACTGACAAGTTCCGAGGTCTCGGTAACGGGGAAAGAAGTGCTGAAATGGGAAAAGCATTCAGAAAAATCTCGGAACTAATCCGTGACATACGATTCAATGATAATCATGATTCTGTGATCTTCCACCATATTGTGGACCACTATGGTCAACTTGGGCTGACCCGCACGGAGAGAATTAATCAGAGCCTGACTAGGCTACCAATTCTCTTGAAGGCTTTTCTTTACACTTCATCGCTTTTTGCTTTGCTAACTTTTATCCTCATGCCCTTTTCAAATATGTATTATGGTTTCTTGGCAACCGGTTCCCTTGGTTTTGTGTTGGCCATGGTTTTCCAATTAGTGGAAGATCTTGATAATCCTTTTGTTGGTTACTGGAACATTACCCCAGAACCATTTGAGCGCACCATAAGACACATTGAAGAAGACTATTAAAGTTCTTCGACACGCAAGCCGCCCTTAGCTTCCATGCCAATTTCCCCATCAGGTAGGGCTACCCAGCCAATAAGATTGGCACATTTACAGAAATTATAAAGCGGATGACCACGATTATTGCGGGCGTTCGGAAGATCTGTGGCCGTGGAGGTGATTAAAATTTGGACTTTATCTGTTGGAAAGCTGCGCTCATCGATAACTCTATCTCTTAGTCTATTAATTTCCTCCAGGGCATCACGAAAACTCTTTCCACCGAGATTGAACCAAACAAGTGTTTGGTTTTCCACCCCATTGGGGTTAGCTGGCAGTTCAGCTTGAATAAAAATTCCCTTATGGGAATACACTTCCCTTAACCACTGTTCAAATTGTGGATGGCAACGGTGATCCTCAAAGCCCGCAGAAATAACGTTACCCAAGGCTAGTCCACAATAATTGGAGGAGGCTGGTTCAAAGAAAGGAAAAGATCGCCAAACCTGCATACGATTAAACTCGGAAACACCTCTGTTTAAGCGATATTCTGGACCAGTAGTCATAGTACCAATCTTATTCTCACAATAATTATGAATCCCAATTTGACTTTGTCAAGAAGAAGAGGAAAAATTTGACTATGAAACTTATTTCTATTGCGCAGCGGCCTAAAAACCAAAGTCTGACATTTACCCAGCGGGCAGATCAACTTGAAACAGAACGTAAAAAGCGAGAGGCAGAAAAAGATAGAGAATTAGAAAAGATCAATAAATTTTTCGACGAGCAACGAAAGAGGACCCCAGAATCATAATTTTCTGCTACAATAGCTTCATGGAACCAAAGTATAACCATCAAGATGTTGAGGGACGGATTTATCGGATGTGGGAAGAAGGGGGATATTTTACCCCAAAGATTGATCCCAAGAAGAAACCGTTTACAATTTTACTTCCGCTTCCTAATGCTTCCGGACAAATGCACACCGGCAATATTCTCATGATTGCCCTGGAAGACATTTTAATCCGCTGGCATCGAATGAAAGGAGACCCCACTCTTTGGCTTCCCGGCACTGATCACGCCGGAACCGAGACACAAATCACTTTTGAACGGGAGTTAAAAAAAGAGGGGAAAACGCGTTTTAATTTTGACCGGGATAGCCTTTACAAAACCATCTGGGATTTCGTCCAAAACAACAAGCACTTAATCGAGGGACAAATCAGAAAGATGGGGGCCAGTGTTGATTGGACACGATACAAATTTAGCTTGGACCCGGATGTCGTTACTACTGTCCGTAACACTTTTGCAAAACTGGCCAATGACGGATTAGTTTATCGGGATGATTACATTGTTAACTATTGTCCGACTTGCGGGACCACCTACGCTGACATTGAGGTGGAAAACAAAGAGCGATCCGATGCTTTGTATTATCTAAAGTTCGGCCCATTTATCATCGCTACTACTCGCCCGGAAACAATGTTTCGTGACACTGCCCTAGCCGCTAATCCAAAGGACAAGCGTTATAAGAAATGGCTGGGCCAAACCCTGGAAATTCCCGGGCTTCTTGGACCAATGACCATGACAGTGATCGCTGATCCCGAGGTCGATCCTAAATTCGGCACGGGAATTATGAAAGTCACTCCCGCCCATGACACTCATGATTACCAATTAGGAAAAAATTTTAATCTTCCCGTTACTCCGATTATTGATCTAAATGGCCGCATGGACTTTACCTGGTTCTTAAACGAAACAGAAATCTCAGAAAAGTTCCGACTGCGCGCTGAGAAATATCATAACAAGAAGGCAATTGAGGTAAGAAAACTAATGCTCGCCGATCTTGAAGAAGAAGGTTTGGTAGAAAAAATTGATCAATCCTACACGCATGCTGTTCCTGTTTGTAAAGCCGGCCATGATATTGAGCCCACCGTTCTCCCTAACTGGTTTATCAAAGTTGCCACCCTTAACAAGCCAGCCCATGACGCTGTCAAGTCTGGTAAGGTAAAGATTTACCCAAAATGGCGAGAGGTCACTTACCACCGTTGGATGGAGAACATGCACGATTGGGCTCTTTCCCGGCAAAATGTTTGGGGAATCCGGATCCCTGCCTGGTATGACGTGGAGAAAAACCCCAGTTTATTTGTCACTTTTCTTAATGATCAAAAAGAAAGCATCTCTGGAAGAGTTTCTGATTTATTAAATGAACACTCACTTGAAAAAATTAAGTCCGGCCTGCAAACGGTCAGAGCGCCGAAGGAATGTAGCTATATCATCAGCGTTGAATCGCCTGGGGCAAGCTATCTGCAGGAGACTGATACTTTCGATACTTGGTTCTCCTCGGGCCAGTGGCCCATGGTCAGTTTAGGCTATCCCGATTCTGCTGATTTTAAATATTTCTACCCCACCAATGTTTTAGAAACTGCCTGGGAAATTCTTAGCAAGTGGGTTTCCCGAATGATAATGTTGGGAATATACATGACCGGCGAGGTGCCATTCACTGATGTTTATCTTCATGGGGTAGTTAAAGCTCTTGATGGACGCAAAATGAGTAAAAGTTTGGGAAACGTCATTAACCCCGAGGATTACATTCCTGAATTTGGCGTCGACGCTTTGAGGATGGGACTGGCAGTCGGGAATGGAAACGGTCATGACTATGCTTTTCCGCGCGACAAAGTTATCGCTTATCGTAACTTTGCTAATAAAGTTTGGAATGCTGGTCGGTTCATTTTATTAAACCTGGAGGGAAATAGTATCGCTGAATTTGACAAAAAAATGCCCGGCTTGGACAAAACGGACAAAGAGATAATCAGGAAATTAAACATGACAATTAAAACAGTTGACCGAGAGCTAGAAAAATTTCGCTTCTCTCTGGCGGCCGAAGCAATTTATTCTTTCTTCTGGCATGAGTTCGCAGATAAATATGTTGAATCGACGAAGGAAAGAATTAAAAATGGAGATATTATTGCGCTCTCGGTTCTACAACATGTTTATCTCACTTGCTTGAAGCTTCTCCATCCTTTTATGCCCTTTGTCACGGAAGAGATTTGGGGATTATTTAAAAAAGAAACCGACAGACCATTGATCGTTTCTTCCTGGCCTGCCCGCATTGCTACGCAAAGCGTTGCAGGCGGGCCGAGATGCGACGAGATGTGAAACGAGTTAGTTTTGGGCGAAAATGAGCGTGCTTTCGCGTTATGCACATACTGATTTTCAAAATTAAAAACAAAACAAGCCGGACAATTATTCTCTATTGGCGCCGACTTTTTAGAGAATTAAAAATTATTCTGCCATTAGGATTGTTGATGGTTTTAATTTTTAATCTCTACGTTTTCTCTGAAGTTTTAATCCATAGTCCTAAAAAACTTTCCGCTGCGGAAATTAAAAAAGTCCAAGACATTAAATCGCAAATTATTTACTGGCAAAAAATTGCCGGAGAACTGCCGGGGTATCGTGACGCTTATTTAAAATTGGCTGTTCTAAACTACGACATTGGCCGGAATTTTGACGCTAAAAAATTTCTGGATACTGCTTTGGAAATTGATCCCAACAGTAGCCAAGCGGCTACTCTTTCTTCGCTTCCTCTTTAGGAGCTTCCGGGGGTGGTCCGCCGGCTGGCGGAGGTGCCGCGGCCGCCTCTGCCGCTTTAGCCGCTTCCGCCGCCGCCTTTTCCTGCGCTTCTTTTTGAGCTTCCTGGGAAATGGCCGGCGCCACCTTCACCACCACTTCCCCTTTGCCCGTCAACACTTCCACCCCAGCGGGAATTTTTAACTCTCCCACCGTCACTTGCTCATCGATCTGCGACAACTTAGTAACGTCCACCGACAAATTTTCCGGCAAATCTGTTGGCAAAGCTTCCACTTCCACCTCGTTAATCGTTTGCAACAACACTCCGGTGTTGCTGCTCACCGCCGGTGACTCCCCAATCAACTCCACCGGGACATTGGCCTTAATTTTCTCCGTCAGTTTCACCGCGTGGAATTCCACATGGAGCGGTTGCCGGGTCAGGGGATGGATCTGCACATTAGCCACCAGCGTTGGCTGCGATTTCTCGCCGATTTTTAAATCCACCAGCCCCGTCTCTCCCACCTTGTCGTAGACTTTCAAAAAATCCTTAACGGCAACAGTGACCGCGGCTGACTTAACATCCTTGCCGTAAACGGAGGCCGGCACTAATCCTTCCCGGCGAAGTTTTCTAACTTTCTTTCCGGTGACACTGCGACTTTTTGCTTCGAGAACAATGGCTTTCATAAGCTTAGAAATTTAATTTCCAATTGCCGGTCCACCGACAGATCTGTATTGTATATTAACTTTTGAGGAAGCGCAAGAAGATTATTGACCTGTGGTGTTAAAAAGGATGGGTAGTCAACGGTCCAGCTTAAGGGATCAGCACTGGTCCCCGGTTGGCGGGCAATCTGCAAATGCAAAACCGGCTCTTTATTTGTCAAGTCTAATTTATCCGGCGGTTGGTATTTATAGGTCAGTGTCCGCGCTTGCCCTGCCGGAATCTCAAAGTAGGTGCCAAACGCCTGAAGTGGGTCCTCCAAATTTTTGAAAATTAAAAATTGGCTGGCGGGGAGATTTTTTAACACCTCGGCGGTTAAAATTCCCGAGATCGCCGGTTTGCGCCCATCCCCCAAGTCGGCCCCCAACAAAGATGACCCTTGGGGAATTAGCAGTCGAAAATAGTCTTTGTAGACTCCTCCCGGCCAACTGTCATTGGGAGAAGTGTTTTGGTAGTGAATCGCCACCGTGTCCACCCGGGCGCCGGTTTTGTCAATTAAAGTGTCAATGGCCACCGACCGTTTAATAAAGTAATTGGCTTTATTGGCTCCCAGATTGGCGTCCACCAGCATTAAACAGTCGGAGCACAACCGGCCCGCCCAGTCATTTGTTTCCATCACTTTTTGCACCGTGGGGTCATTAAAATAGAAAAGGATATCTTTTTGCGAAACTGAATCCCCCAACGCCTGTCCCAGAGCAATTAAATTAAGGCTTGTCCCGCCGGTCACGCGGTTAACAATTGCTTGGGCCACCGCCCCGAGGAAGTCTCCTTTTTGAGTGGAACCGGGAAAAAAATTAATCTCGGACGCGTACTCCGCTTTATTATAAAAATCACTGCTGGAGACGGTTTGGTTAAAATCGGCCAAAGTTAACGGGCCGGTGGCCGCCAGCAGTTTGGGCACGGCCGGAAGACTAACGCCAATGACGCCATCCACCTGTTGGCCGGTTTCCCGCTGTAAAAACCATTCCAGCCGCTGGGCGGTGAGTGACCAGTCGGCCGCCCAATTGGCGTCGCGCATATACCAGGAAGGTTGGCCAAGATAATGCAGTAGTTCATCCGGGGGCTGAACCTGGCCTTGCAGCTGGCCATCAGCACTGTAGATGTCATTAATCTTGTAATCTAACAGCGCTCCTTTATCAAAACCGACAATGGCATACGAGCCGATAAACCCCCCGGTCGGGCGCAGCTCGGTGCTGTTTTGAAAAACCACTAGATAGGTTTTCTTTGTCGAGCCAGCGTTGCCCACCACGGCCGGGATGACATTGAGGAAACTTTGGGCCCGGGCAAGCAGCTGCCGGGCCGCCGGAATTTTGGCCTGATATTTTTGCGCCGGGGTGCCGGCCAACTGCCCTTCCAGAAGACCCAGGTCGCGGTCAATGGCCGCCAGCTCCGCTGACAGTGCGGCAAAATCAGGAATGCCGCCGTTGCCGGTTAGCATTTGGCCGGCAATTTGGTGGCCCAATTGGCCGGCGGCGGCCACGTGACCGGCCGCGTCACTAGCTATGTTCCCCAAAAGCAACCAGTCATAATATCTTCCCAAAAGCGGCTGGGAGAAATTGGCCGCCAGGCGGAAATGGCCGGCAGCTTCGGAGGCTAGCGATTGGGCCTGGGAAAATTGGCCAGCTAAAAGATCAGCTTGCACGGCTTTTAGTTGCCACACTCCCCAACCGGCCAACCCGGCCGTCACCCACAACGGCGAGATAAAAACCAAAAACGCGATAATGCCAATAATAAGGGCCCTGGGCCACTGTTTTTTAGACACAATCGGAGCTGACAGCTGATAGCTGGTAGCTTTTAAAATTTTAGCAATCGGGCGGCCGGTCAAAATCAATTTCCGGTTGGCGGAGAAAGCCAAACGGACAATTTTAACCGCGTCGCTCACGCTGGCTTCTCCGGAAATCTCCACCAATTTAACCGGCAGCTCGCTTTGCGCCCAGTCCGCCGGAGAGTTATCGGCAATCACGATTAACTTGGCCAGCCCGCGCACCGCTGCCACCTGCAAATCCCGCCAGGCGGTTTTTAATTCTTTCTCTGGGGTGTTTTGGTCAATAAAGAAAAACACATAGCTGGGTTTTTCCAGGGCAGCCAAGTAGGGACTCTCCGGTGTCAGGTGGATTACCCGCAAGCCTTGACCGCGCAATAGCTCCGCCAACTTGCGGGCCAACAATCCCCCATCATAAACCACCGCCACCGGCCGGCCCTCTTCCACCTTTGCCTGAACAAGTTTTCTCTGTTCCATGTTGACAAAATTAAGTTTCTAATATAGAATAGCACTATTGATCGGGATGGCTGTCGATCGTAGGAAGTGTAGGCCTCTTGCTTTTGGGCAAGGGAAAACAGCCCTAAGTTAAACAGCCCTCGGCCCCGAACGGGACACCCGGTCATTTTTATTTGGCTTCAAGTTTATCAGCTTCCAAACATCACACACTTCTATGGCTAGATCCGGGCGCTTAACTTTGTCCGTTACCGATGCGGCTAACAAATGGGCTGGACTCTTTTTCCCTACAAGTCCAAAAGTTACTAATTCTGATACGTCACAGCCAAGTTTTTCTGAAAATTGTTTAATCTTGAGCTTGATAACATCTTCGTGGCCAACATATTCATTATCAATCACAACTGCCGATTTGGGCCGCATTTTGTTAAATACAATTGCAAGAAGGGCGGCAAAAGTAAAATAAACAAATAGGTCGGGCTTTCCGAGATCGCGAAACATTTTCTGCAATAACCGTTTTTCTTTTGCCCGTAACATGATGCTGAATTTCGATCCGTTAGCGACAGCAATCACCGTGTCCCGCTCCGTCTGTTCAATTTTTATGGATTGGTCAACTTCATATCCCACTTATTAAGTGTAGCCTACTCTGCTAACTTATCCAATGTCTCGTTGACTAGAGCGTCGGCCACACGGTTTTGCTCCCGAGGAACATACTCATAGCTGATAGCTTGTAGCTTGTAGCTTTTAGTAAGTTCGCTTTCGAGTTCACGCACTTTCATCAACAGTGCCCGCAGACGTGGCTCTTTAACCTTAAACAGTCCGTTTAGCTGATTCACCACCAATTGGGAGTCCAGGAAGAAATTAATATTAGATATTAGATGTTTGTTATTAGCCAAATAGGTGAGTGCCTCGATCACGCCCTGGTATTCCGCCTCGTTATTAGTGGCCGTGCCAAGATATTTCCCGCGTTTTTCCAGTAAATTTCCCGCCTCATCATAGGCCACAAAAGCGCAGGCCGCCGGGCCGGGATTGCCCCGGGCGCCGCCATCGGTGTTAATTTTAATGGTCATTCAAAAATCTTTCCTTTCTTAGTGATTATTTCTCGGCCAACGGCAAAAATATCGCCCGGCCGGGGAGAAACGCCGATCATCTTGTGAATTAATATGACACTGGCCAGGGCAATTGATCCCTCGGTCACAAAAGTGATGGCCGCCGCGCCATAGAGGGAAAAGTAGGGAATTAGAATCCAGTTTAGTCCCACGTTTAAGAACAAAGCCCCGATGGCCACCACAAAAGACCACCACTGTTTCCCCAGGGCAATTAAGGTGTAGCCGTTAAGATGGTTTAGATAGGACACGACCAGGGCCAGGGACAAAATCTGCAAAGCGGGAACAGCCGGGGCAAATTTAGCTCCGGCAATCAGGGCAATGCCCAGCGGGGCCAAAAGATAGTTAACCGCCGCCACGGCCGAGCCCAACAAAAGCAGTACTACAAAGGCTTTCCGGTAAATTTCCCCGAGCTTGACCCGGTCGTGCTGGGCCAGGTTAGAAATTAACGGTAAAATGGCGTTGGAAAAATAGGCGGCACCCAGGACCAAAACTTCAAAAATCCGGTAGGCGGCGCCGTAGAAACCAACCGCCACGTCGCCTTTGACTGCCGAGAGGATCACCGTGTCAATCCGGTTATAAATCGTGAATGTCACTAGGATTGCCCCCATCGGCAGCGACTCCAACAGCAGGTAGCGGGTGGCCGGGTGGGCCAGCGACAACCGGATCGGCAGCAGCCGAAAGCCCAGAAACCCGGCCACCAGGGCGGAAAAAATGTCGCCTGCCAAATAGGCCAGGACCACCCCAGTGATGCCCCAATTAAAATTAATGACGCCAAAAACCAGCAGCATCGTCAGCAAATTGGCGCAAAAATCGGAGATGGCCGTGTTTTCCATCCGCAGCTTAACGTTAAAAATAATCTGAAAAGACGTTTTCAAAGAGATTGCCAATAGGGTCAAGGAGGCAATTAACACCAATGTTTGCGTCAGGGGATCATAGGGGAGCAGGTGCATAACCGCCACGGCAACGGCTGCCGCCAGGGCGGCGAGCAGCAAGCGGATCACCAAGACGTTGCCGATAATTTCATTGGCCACCCTTGCATCCTGGCTGGCTTCCCGGACGGTGATTAAGGTCAGGCCCCAATCGGCAGCCGTGCCAAACATCGTCACAAAAACCAAAATGAAAGTAAAAGTGCCAAAACCCGCCGGGCCAAGGTATCGGGTCAGAAGAATCGTAATCACCACTCCCAAAACCGTGGATGCCGCTTTTCCGGTCATCTGGGCGGCGGTGTTGGCGGCAATTTTGCGCGTTAGCGAGGCCATCGTTTCATTATACCCGCCCCCAAGACAACCGCCAACAGCAATTGGCCTTGTTGCAGAGTTAAAAAATAATGATCAGTTAGGCCAAGAAGGAGAATAATCGCCAACGTCCAGCTCCAAAACTGCCTGATTAAAAACAAAAATCCCAACAGACCAATGGCGCCGGTTTCAGCCAACAATAGTAAATAAATGTTATGCGTTGGCTGGCGAACAATTGAATAGAGCGGCGCTGTTCCCAGACCGGTGCCCCAGATGGGGGAATGGGTAAATTGCTCGATTGCCAAACTATTTAATTGTTCGCGAATAATTATTGGTTCTGTTTCCAGCGGCAAGGCGGCAAACCGCGGCAGTAAAAATATTAACGGCACAAGGAAAACCAAAAGAAAAACCCTCTTCTTAATTTTTGGCCAGAAAACAACAAAAGTGGCTGCCATACCAACCAAAATTGCCGTTCGCGACAGCGACAAAAAGAGCGTAGAATAGCCCAATAATAGGGTTGCACCCTTAATGACTGCCGGTGCAGTTAATTTGCGGGAATTATGCAGGAAAAGACAGAGCAGCAGGGGCAAAACCACCGCTAAAAACCCCCCGAGAATATTGGGGTGGGGGAAAGTGCCGTAGGGTCGCAAAATTAATTGGCCGGCGACATCGGCGTTGGCAATGCCCGGCGTCCCGGAGTTAAACGACCGCTCACCAAGCCAATACCAGAAACCACCGATCGAGGATTGATTGACAAACTGCCAAATGGCCAAAATAGATTCATAGAAAACAGGCACATATAATAAGCTGATAGCTTTTAGCCCCGATTTGATCGGGGTTAGCTTGTAGCTTTTAACCAGGTACCAAATAAGAAAACCGAACTCAATGACTTTCAACCACTTATACAGCGTTACCCAGGAAGATAGCGACCAATAGATATTAAGCGTAGTGAAACCAATGAAAATTAATAATTTGAAAATTGAATATTTATTGAAAATTTTAAATTGAGTTCCGAAGGAACGCGAAGCCAAATTGAAAATTACTGATAGGAATAATAAAAAAATCAGGACGTCGGTTAAATAGAGGGTGGGGGAGAAGTAGTCCACTCTAATCCCATTAACGAATGCCCAACTGGGCCAGAGGTGCAGCCCCAATTGGGTGGGAAGAAGAATTAATAATAGATTGACCACCGCTGTTTCCATGCCCCAATACTACTACAAACCCTGATCAAGTTGTCTTGACTGGACACTCTCACACTCTGGTCTAAAATCAGGGCAATGAAATCACAGGAAGTCTTAGATGGGGTTTTCGCTGAGCTGACTAGTGGAGCAGCCAAGAAAATTAACTTCCCCAAAAAAGTCCCCGTTGAAATTGCCCATTATGGCTCCGATTTCCACGGCTATCAACGAGCTTGGATGCTCTACTCCTCGGCCAGTTATGTGCCTGTCAGGGACCGCACTTTCTTAATCGCCCGGGGCGAGTCACGTGGGGAGTTTCCCGCTGAAGAAACCTATGGTGATATCACCGCCTTTCCAATTAACGGTTCCCAAGACCCAGAGGAAGAACTACACAGGAGTGAGCACCACATAAACACCCTTCTTAAAGACACTGTCTATGGCTTAGTTTTCAATTCCTACGGACGATTTAGTCTTGACCACGAGGATGCCGTTGGAAAAATTCTTCTTGACTACACGGCCCAAAAAACCGCCGTCAGCGCAGATTATATTGATGCCAATACTGTTGGGCCGGCGGTGGAGCGACTGGTTTCCTATCGCCTGGAAATAATCGCCCCGCTAGCCCAAGCTTTGTTGGGGGTCTTACAAAACTGGAAAGAGCCGACCTGGAATGAAATGCGTCGTTGGGCCATTGAACGAAAAATCCGGGAACTGACCCAAGAGCGCGACAAATTATTGTAATGGCAGTTACTTTACTCACCAACGGGGTTGTTTAACGTAGTTTCAAAAACCAATCGGTAAATTTCTTGTAGTCATACTCAGAAATCTCTTTAAAGGTAATACTATAAGCAATGTTCTAGAAAGTCAAGGTCAAGTTGTCTTGACTAGAAATTCTCTCACTTCTATCTAAAATCAACCAAATGGCGATAACTTACGAAGCACTGGTCAGCCGGGAAGGGAGGCGGGCACCGATTAAGAATCCCATCACCACACCGCTGGATCAATGGATGATGGAACAGGAAAACGGATTTACTACGGCTGACCTATTAAAAAAATATAACGAATTAAGACAAAGCGAAAATCACTATTTTCCCCTTATTGAAGAAACGCCAGAAGACGTGGCAAAAGATTTGGTCCGAAGTGGCTGGCTTGATTATGAATGGGGAAGATTCAGACGAGGCCGGGATGTGATAAGATCGCAATAAATGGCTGAACAACTACATCGGCTGCAACTGGAGATTTTAAAAAAACTGCTGTTTGCCCAATCATTACGCCACACCGATTTGCGGCCCAGTGAGAAAATTGAGAATAACCTGCTGGGTTTTCATCTAAAACAATTAATCCGCTTTGGCTTGGTGGAGAAAAAATCCAACCGGTATTTTCTCACCGTCGAGGGCAAAGAATTCGCCAGCCGGATTGACACCCACAGCACTTCAGTGAAAAAGCAATCCAAACTGGTCGTTCATCTATGCCCCATCAGGCGGCGAAACGGGTTATTGGAATTTCTTATTTACACCCGGGCTAAGCAGCCTTTTTATGGCTGCCAAGGATTGGGAAGTGGAAAGGTGTTTTTTGGAGAAACTGCTGAAACAGCCGCCCGGCGCGTTTTGAAAGAAGAGACCAACCTGGAAGGGGAGCCAAAATTAATCAGCGCCCGTCATATTATTTATCTAGAACCGGAAACAAATAAAATTCTTGATGACCGGACGGTTCTTCTCTGCGCCGTAGAAAATCCCACCGGACAGCTGCAGTCAAACAAAGAGGGCACATATGAGTGGGTGAAAGAAAGCAGCCTAGCCCGCTTTGTCAAAAAACCCTTTTTGAGTTTTGCCGATTTCCAAAACGACATCCAAAGAGCCACCGATCCAACTAGCACGATTTCATTTGGGGAAATTAAAACAATTTGTACCACCTATTAGACTTAGTTTACTTCTTAATGGTATAATCCAAACCATGGACGACGAACGACCACAAGCATCATACGCAGAAATACTCCGCGATAACATTGATAGTTTCGTTGCCAGAAAAGACCATAGTGATGATATTTCTGTTAGTCATACCCTTGATAACTTTCTAGCGACAGCTTTACTTGAGCGAGGGATAGATATGAAAACAGTGCAGCACTTGGCCTTCACTTATCACGCACCAAAGGAACCAAAAAAAGGCAAATTGTCAAAAGTTAGGCAGGCAATAATATCAGAATTTGGGAGCGAGGTAGCGGCAAGAGTAAGTTTCTCAAAATCAAAAGAAATAATTCGCCAACCAACTCACAATATGCTTCACACCAAACCGACAAAAGAAGATTAATTTCTTGTTGGTTTGATCACAATTCGTCTTTCGTTGCCTTCGCCCTCGGATTCACAGGTAACATCGGCACTGTCCTGAAGGGCCAGATGAATCACGCGGCGCTCGGCGGGAGGAAGATAGGGAAGAGTCAACGGTTGGCCGCTAGCCGCAACCTGTTGCCCATAGCTTTGCGCCATTGTCCGCAGCTGTTCTTCCCGCTTAGCCCGGTAGTCACCGATTTCCACCACCACTTTTGTCCACTGGCCCAGTTTTTTGTAGACCATCAGCCCCAAAATTAATTGAAAAGAAGCGAGGGTTTCGCCGTGATAGCCAATTAACAAGCCCGACTCTTGGGTGGCAACGTTAACATTAACCACCCCGTCTTCGCCTTGTGCCGCCTCCACTGTGCAGTCAATCTGCAGTTGGGCTAAAAGCTCTTTGGCAATTTCCTTAATGTCTTGTGCCATATTGTTTTAATTTTACTATATATTGTTCCAATCCGCCAAGTCCCGTCACTTGATACTGCTGGATGATCGCCAACACACTGCTGACTGACCAATAGAGCGCTAGCCCCGAGGGCCATTGGGTGCCCAAAAACAAGAACATTAAGGGGAAAAGCCAAATCATGGAACTTTGGGCTTCGGCAAACTCTTCCATGAACTCTTTCCCTTGCCCCTCCGAAGCTTTAGCGGCGGGGGGTTTTGCCGGTTGAATTGGCATCATCATTTTTGTTTGAATAAACTGGGTCCCGGCAGCCAACACCACCAACAGGCCGGGCAACGGGAAGGGAATCCCGGCTACAGAAAACCGGTCCGGCTGGCCCATGTTCCAAGCCAAAAAATTCAAATTTAGGTTTTGCTTCAAGGCAGCGTAGAGAGCGCCGTATAACCCAAATAAAACCACCAACTGGACAACTGAAGGCAAACAACCGGCGGCCGGGTTCACTCCATGTTGTTTAAAAAGCTCCATCTGAGCCGTGGCAAAGGCTTGTTTATTATCGCCATGTTTTTCCTTGAGGGCTTTGATGTGCGGCTGAAGCTCGGACATCTTTTTGGTGTAGTGGGCCTGCTGGCGCAAAAAGGGGTAGAAGATCACCCGGGTTAAAACGGCAATTTCCACAATCGCCACTCCCAAATTATGGAAACCAATGGTGTTATAGATAAAAAGGACCAAATCCAAAAAAATATTACCCATATACGAGAATTTTCAATTTTTATTTTTCAATTTTCAATTTAATTTGACCACGATTGGCATTTCAGAATGCGTTTAAGCCCCAAATATAACCCGCGTATTGTACCATACTTTTTTACTGCTTGATATGTATACTCACTGCAGGTGGGCGTGTAGCGGCACTGACTGGGAAACAGCGGCCAGAGGAACCGCCGATAGAATTTAATCGACCATAAGGCTAACTTTCTCACAAGAGTTTTGCTCGTTGGAGGGCCGTCTCGATTTCTTTTTGCAAATCTCCGGTTTGTGTCTGGATTGCTTTTGGTTTAGCCAAAAATAATAATTCCACTGCGCTTCCAAGCCTGTTTAGTAGGGGAGAAAGAGCGTCCGATAATTTCCTTTTAACTTGGTGGCGCACCACCGATTTGAGGCTGATTTTTTTGCTGATAACAAAGGCAGCACTGGCTCCAGACCCCCGACCATAAACCACCACTAACCTAAACGATGGGCTGTCATATAGCTTCCCTTCCTCTCTAATTCTGGGGAATTCCTGACGCAGGGCAATAAGTTTCTTGCGGGGTAACATTAAACCGTCAACTTCTGGCGGCCTTTCAAAATCCGCCGTTTGAGCACCTTGCGACCGCCGGAGCTGGCCATGCGTCTTAAAAACCCGTGCTTTCTGGCCCGCTTTGCTTTTTTTGGTTGCCAAACTCTCTTAGGCATGGGATTATTATCTCACAGTCTCTTTACCAGCACCAGAAGAGAAAGCAGGTTTTTCCACCAGCTGGCGGATTGGGAGCCGGTGGGGTGGGCAACGAAGTTGGAATTAGTGGTGCTTGGGTCACCACTGGTTCCGGGGATGGAGTAGCTACTGGAATTGGGATTGTCGTTTCTACCGCCCTATCCACTACCTTAAACTCCGTGTTGGTCATTGTCGTGGTGGTGGCCACAGTCTTGTTGGTGGGATTAACCACCATCGGGGCCGCCAGAGGCAGCCAGGAAGAATTGGAAGAATAGACGATGGTGGGATTGGTGATGGTGTCACTGTAAGGCAGGATAATGGTGTAAGGATTGGTAGTGGGACTAATGGGATAACCATTAAAGGCAGAAAAGACGTTAATCTGGAAGATATTGGTATCAGTGGGGTCAGTGGTAATCTGGACATGAAGATCAGAAGGGTCAGTTTGTGAAGTGGTCAGAACGGTGGCTCCATTAGCCGTGGTTACTCCGCTGGGGTTAAGACAATATTTGAAGTTAAACAGACAATTAGACGTATCCGGTTGGCTGCCATACCAGAAGACATTGGTGTTGTAGGAGGATTGGGCAGTGTAGGAACCATTGGTATCCTGGGCTCTGATGTAGAGGGTGTGCTTGGTGTTAGACTCCAGTCCTGATAGAGAGATATCATTACAGGAAAAGCCCTCACTTAGAGAGTTAAACTCACCATCAGAGGCAACACAGTCTTTCCAACTGGTAGAGGAAGGATTGTTGTCATCCAGGCTGTACTGGACATTAGCAATCTTGGTGACACTGTTAGAAGCATCCACCGTTCCCGCCACATTGAACTTAGTCGTGAAGGTAGAGATATTGCCTGGCATATTCCCGCTTAGACTGATGGTGTGGGGGAAGTTGTAGATGATATAAAGGGAGCCGGAGTTAGCTCCATTATAACTAGCGGCAATAGCTGAGGTAGCCAAATCCAAGGAGCCATCACCATTAAAGTCAAAGAAGTCAAGCGGAGAGCCGGAGAAAAAATCTCCGGCGTTTGCCCCATCATATCTTAGGCTATATTGACCCGAGTTTGCTAAATCAATATTGTTGCCGGTGCCGGAATGTGAGTTAACAAGTTTATCGGAAATGATATATTCGGACCCCGAGGACGCACGATTATTGTTGCTGGCATAGACAGCCCCAATTATTAAATCTGGTTTCCCGTCATTGTCAAAATCTAAAATTCTTGCTGAGATAAGAGAATCATCGGTTGCAGCACCGTCATACCTCAAGTTATAATTAGTAGACGTTGCCATGTCAACGTTATTTCCTGTTCCTGAATAACTCTCCAATATAGAATCGTAAAGGACATAGACTGATCCTGAATAGGTTCGACCGTTATTATTAGAACTCCATGATGCCAAAACTAAATCGCTTTTTCCATTGTTGTTTAGGTCTGCCAGGTCGTTTCTGTCCCAAGACAACTCATCACCCGCCTCGGCTCCATCAAATCGCACACTGTAATTAGCTGAACTTGCCAGGTCAACATTGTGCCCGGTTCCTGTATATTGGCTAAATAGGTTATTGTTTATTAAATACAGTGACCCAGAGCTGGCGCGCCCATTGTTGCTGCCATATTCCGTCCCGGCGACGATATCAATTCTGCCATCATTGTTGTAGTCTCCTGTAGTCACTTGGGATATTGGGAAATAATCACCGGCTTTCGCTCCATCAAATCTAATATTGTAACTACCTGAATTCGTTAAATCAACAAGGTTCCCTGTGCTGTTACCATAAGGAGATAAAGACCCTCCATAAATGATATACAAAGATCCTGAATGGCTCCGTGAGTTATTACTAGAAAGAGGTGATCCTAATAAAAGGTCAGGCTTGCCATCACTATTAATATCCGCCAGTGTGCTTGGATAGTAATATAAACCACCGGCGCCACCATCGATGCGAACACTATAGTTACTAGAAATAGCCAAATCAATATTATTACCCGTGCCACTGTAGGAGTAGATGAGTTCAAGTTAGTATTGCACCACTTCGGTTGGGTAAAATCCGAAGCATGCATAACTACACTCGTCTCAGTTCCATCGAAAGAGAGAAGATTTTTCTCCTTTTAAACCAGGGGTTAAGTATTCGGGAAATCGGCCGGAGACTGGCAAGAAACCACGGCAGCATTTCCCGGGAGATCCGCCGTGTCCGGGGGCAATATTCCCCGACCAGAGCTCTTAAAAGGGCTCAACAGGAGAGGACTAAACCCAGGAGAAAGAAGCTGGATGGCGGGGCCTTAAGACACTATGTTATTAGCCGGCTGGGAGAGCACTGGTCCCCGGAACAAATTGCCGGCCGGCTAAGACAAGTCCATTCCCGGGTAAATGTTTCCTACGAAACCATTTACCAGTTTATTTATTCCAAAGAAGGCCAGAAAAGGCGGTATTTTGAGTTCCTTCGTAAGGGACACAAAAGACGTTCTCTTAAACACGGGCGGTATAGCCAGAGAGCAAGGAAAGTTTTTATTCCCAACCGTGCCTGGATTGAGGCCAGACCGGAGGAGGCAACAAAGAGAAAAACCGTTGGCCATCTGGAAGGAGACCTGATGGAAGGCAAGAGACTAACTGGCGGGGCCGTCTCCGTCGTGGCCGACCGCAAAAGCGGTTTAGTTTTATTAGATAAATTAGCCGGTAAAAATTCCCTGGAGAGAATGATCCCTCTTCTTAAAAGGTTTGACCGTTATCCCGCTTCTTTGCACCAAACCATCACTTTTGACAACGGAACGGAAAACGTCAACCATGAACTTTTGCCAAGGTACGTTTCTTGCCGAACCTTTTTTGCCCACCCTTATCATTCCTGGGAAAAAGGGACGGTTGAAAACACCATTGGCCTTATTAGAGAGTTTATCCCCAGGGGGACAGATTTAACTCAAGTTAAACAAAAAGATCTGAACATGATTGCCCTAACCCTAAATGACCGTCCCCGAAAAAGACTTGCCTTTAAAACTCCCAGTGAGATAGTATCCGAGGAGACCGGCTGGTGCATTACTAACTAGAATTCAGCTTAATCAGAGAGTTAGAGATTATATAGGTCGAATATGATATAGTACCAAATGACATTTGCGCTCCGAAAATGATATCGTTTTTTCCAGTTCCAAGAATATTGCCAGCCTCAACTTCACCTTGTCCAATATGGGTGTCAGCAATCGGTCCATCAAACCTAATGTTATAGTTCTTTGGGTCACTTAAATTCATAATTCCACCTTTCCCTGATAGAGTTTGAAGAAGTGAATTAAAGATTATGTAAATTGAACCGGATGCGTGACGGCCGTTATAACCTGCATCAGCACAACCGATAACTAGATCTACCTTTCCATCATTATTTAAGTCAGTTGCTTGGATACTTCGTTGACCTAGCGAACAAATATTATATGTGGAAATTCCATCAATCCTAATATTCCAATTGCTTGGATCGGCCATGTCGAAGGTTTGGGCAGCCAGAACAGGAAAGGCATGAGATAGCTGCCAGAAGACAAGAAGAAGGAACAAAACCAAGCCACTTCGCAGTTGCATATGATCAGCATACAAAAATTAGACGGGTCAGTCAATGTACCTCTTGAATTTTTGTGGATAAGTTTTATGATCCAGGTGGACCTGCCTTCTGACTATGATCAAAGAAAACCTCGACACCGTCTGGAAAGCCGTCTTGGGGGAGCTGGAAGTGGACCTGGGCAAGGCCAACTTCGGCCTCTATTTTAAAAATAGTGAGTTGTTATCTTTAGAAAACGGGGTGGGCAAAATTGGTTTTCCTAATCAGGCCATATCTAGGGCGGCTGACCAACGTTACTACGTGCTAATCCAGGAAGCCCTGCAGAAAGCCGCCAAAATTTCCCCGCTTTCTCTGGTTTTTGAGGTGGTGGAAAAGCCGGCCGTGGCCGAGACGGACCTTGGTCCGCTTTTTGAAACCCCAAAAGTAGACAAAGAGGCCGTCAGTCTGGCGGCCAAACGAGCTGGTCTTCGCGTTGACTACACTCTCGAGGAGTTTTGTGTGTCCACTAGTAATCAACTAGCCTTTGCCGCCGCCCAGGCGGTGGCACAAAAACCCGGCCAAAACTACAACCCGTTGTTCCTCTGGGGCGGGGTGGGGGTGGGCAAAACTCACCTAATGCAAGCGATTGGCCACGAGCTGCTGCGAAAAAACTCTAACGCCCGGGTCGTCTACGCCTCCGGAGAAACTTTCACCAATGAGATCATCGCCGGGATCCGCCGGCAAAACACGGCCGATTTTAAGGAAAAATACCGCAGTGCCGAAGCTTTACTTATTGATGATGTCCAGTTCCTCTCCGGCAAAGACACTGCCCAGGAAGAATTTTTCTACACTTTTAACGCCATCCAACAACACGAGGGCCAGATTATTATGACTTGTGACCGCAAACCCGCCGATATCAAGGATTTAACCGATCGACTGCGCAGCCGTTTTGAGGGGGGATTGGTGGCCGACATTTCCACTCCCGATTCAGAATTAAAAACCACTATCTGTATCCTAAAAGCTAAAAAACGAGGTGTAGAATTATCCACAATAATCGCCGCATACATCGCTGATAATGTGAACAATATTCGCTCTCTCGATGGGGCAGTTCAATCAGTTGTTTCCACATCCCAAACAACCAAGCAAGAAATTACACTGGAGTTTGTCGCCAAAGTGTTAAAGTTTCCTATTAAAAATGACAGCCCGGAAAGTAAAATTGATGCCCGGCGGGTGCTGGATGAAATTTGTTCGTTCTACACCGTCCCCATAAAATCCATTAAGAGTCACCAGCGTGACCGGCCAATTGCTCGGCCGCGCCAAATCCTCATGTATTTTCTGCGCAAACATACCACGATGACCCTGGATGAAGTGGCCGATTTTTTAGGCGGCCGGGACCACACCACTATTTTGCATGGAGTCAAAAACATTGAGACGCTGATTGCCCGGGACGCCAGTCTTAAAAATGATGTGGACAAAATCAGCCAAAAAATGGGGTTGGTTTTGTGAATAAGTTAATAAAATTTTCTTGCCGTCAACATATCCCCATTTATCCACAACTATCCACAAATATTATCCACAGGGCTGTCACTATTTTATCCACAACGAAATTTCCCCGAAGCTAATAATTAACAGCTAACCAATTAATAACTTCGCCCACATATCCCCGCCGCCTACTACTATTACTACTAGTTATTACTAAGAAAACCGCTAATTGCAAAAAAACAAGAAAGTGCATAAGATGTGGCTAATGAAGTTAGAGGTTCTCCAGGAAAATCTAAATCATGGTCTGACACAAACAACACGGGTTCTGGCTAATAAACCCCAGGTGGCGATTTTGTCTCATGTTCTTCTTAAGACGGGAGACGGGAAACTGATCATCATTACTTCTAATCAAGAAACAACGATTGTCACTCAGATTGGGGCAAAGATTATCGCCCCGGGGCAGTTCACTGTTCCCGGGCGAACGTTTTTTGAGATTATCTCGTCCTTGTCGGCGGAAAAGGTCACTCTGGAACTGAATGGCCAAAGTTTAAGCGTTAAGACGGGCAATTTTTCCGCTAAAATTAATGGCACGCCGGCGACGGAGTATCCCAATCGTCTTCCGGAGAAAACCAGCCAAGTTGCCCCATGGACCATCGGCAGTAAAGAGCTGATGGATGTGATTACCAAAACCGTTTTTTGCACCTCGTCTGACGAGTCCAGAGCTGCCCTGACAGGGGTTTTGCTCCAGCCAACGGCTGATGATGACCTTACTTTAGCGGCGGCTGATGGGTTTCGCCTGTCGGTGTTAAAAATAAAAACAAAACTTAAGGACAAATTTATCGTTCCTGCTAAAGCCCTAAATGAGGTGGCGAAGGTTCTTTCAGAAGTTAAACAGGAAGAAGAAATTAATATATTTTTCCTTGACCAATCACATCAGATTTTGTTTGATTTTGGCGAGATTAAAATTTATTCTCATCTTATTTCGGGAAATTTCCCGGAATTTGAGAAAATTATTCCCTCTAATTTTGACATAAGGATTACTACAGAAGCACGAGAATTTTCTAAAACTATTCGATTAGCGTCGATATTTGCCCGGGAATCAGCGAATATCATTAAGTTAAAAATCAAAAATCAAAAATTGGTTGTGAGTGCCAACGCGCCGGAGGTTGGTGAAAACGAAAGTGAGATGGATGTTAAGACCGAAGGTACTAATGGAGAATTTTCGATCGCTTTTAATTATCGTTATCTTCAGGAGTTTTTGGCAGCTATTGGCGGCAACGGCGAGATAATCATGGAATTTTCCGGTCCCACCGCCCCTGGAACTTTTCGTTTTGCCCCCGACCTTGATTTTCTCCACATCATTATGCCAGTTCGGGTTCAGGAGTAGCGGCCGCTGTCTCCGCCGGGTTAGTGGTGATCAGTTTGTGCTCATCAGGGGAAGCAACAACGCGCATGGCCACGTGCGAGGAGCCGGCAAAAAACAAGCCCTCGCCGACATTGGCCGAGAGAAGCAGGCTTTTCTCACCGTCGGAGAGATAAAAAACCTCCCCAAGTTTGTCGATGGCTGCCGGGGACTGTTTCATTAAAATTTGAATGGAACTATTGGTGATGATGGTTTTTCCCAAATCGGAAGCGAGAAAGTCCTCAATGTCCTGGGTGATGGTGGTTAGCCCCAAATAATATTTTCTGGCCCGTTTGGCAAAGTCCCAAAGAAACTCCGCTGACGACTGGTTTTTCATTAGATACCAGGCTTCATCAACAATCAGCAGCCGTTTCTTTTTTTCGCGTTTAATCGAATTCCAAATGTAGTCAACGATAATAAAAATCGCCAGGCTGCGCATTTGGTCCTCTAGGTTTTTAAAAGAAAAAACCGTGAAGTTATTATTCATTTTAATGTTACTTCGCTGATTAAAAATTGTTCCAAAACTGCCCTTGACAAATTTTTCCAACCGAAGAGCAATGTCCTGAGCCTCTTTAGTTTCCATCCCCACTAAAACTTTATAAAGGTCTTCAAGAATCGGCGGTTCGTTTTTGTGGGTGGCCGGATCATAGCTGATCCCTTTTTGTTTATAGGTCAGCTCAACAGCATTGTGGAGAATGGCTTCCTCCTCGGCGCTTTGGGTCCCGACCATGATTTTTAAGAGCCGGGTGAGTGTGAAGCCGATTTTATATTGTAAATCGTTTTCTTGGGGATCATCATTAGTGCCGGCCAGATCAAAAGGATTGATGTGGGTGTCGCTGCTGAAAGAAAAAGAAATATAGTCACCACCGACTGACCGAGCCAGCTTTTCATACTCTTCCTCCGGATCAACAATAATCACCGCGGCCCCAAACATTAATGAGCGCAACGCTTCCAGTTTCACCAGATAGGATTTTCCGCCGCCGGCTTTGCCAAAAACAACTTCATTGGCATTTTCTAAACTGAACCGGTCAAAAATAATTAAGGAATCGTTGTGTTCATTGATGCCATAGAGCACGCCTTCGTTAGCGGTCAACTCGGAAGAGGTGAACGGGAAAGTGGTAGCCAGAGAAGTGGTGTCCATATTGCGAGTGATCAGCAGTTTATCGATACACAGCGGTTGGGTGGTTTTGAACCCATCTTCCATTTGCAAAGTTGCCCGTTTGCCAACTAACAACAAGGAGGCCAAAGTCGATTCGACCTGTTTGCTAATCTGGTTAAGGTCTTCTAAGTTGGTAGCGCCGATAGTGAGATAAAGGCCGAATTGAAAGAACCGCTCCGCTCCCTTGGCCAGTTGTTCCTGAAGCGCCAAGGCATCGTCGAGAGCCACTTGAACGGACGGATCAACCACGTGCCCCCGTTTAATATCCGATTCCACCGTCGCCTCCATTTCCGCAATCTTGCGTTTGAGATTAGAAAGGATGTCTCGGGACTCAACCGGGTAGATAAACATGCCAATGTCAATTGAAGAGTTAAAATCGATAATTGGGGACAGCCAAGAAGCGGACACGAAACGGGGATAGCCGGCCACAAACAAGGTGCGAAAGAATGACGGGCCGATTTTAAGATAATCAAAGTCCACCTCGATCATTTCCGGGGCGATTAGGTCAACCACCGATGATGAATTTTGCTTTGGCGCGGTCATGGCGTCATTTTTTCGAAACTAACATTCTTAGCGTCTGTCGTGGGGACACCATTTGCCCCCTTTTTGTTATAAATCTCATAAAAAAGTTCAATTAGTTCCGCCGTCCCCAGTTGTTTGGCCCGCAAGGTCAGTCGGCCCAATTGGCGTAAAATATGATCCCGTTTCGGCAGTATGGCCACCCTGGCTTTCTCAATAATCGTGTCAGCCGGTAACGGCAGGGTGTTATTTTTCCGTTTGACCAGCCCACCGGCGGTTGAACCCACACCCAACTCCAAAGAACTAAAAGGAATGATGATATAAAATTTTTTATCCAGGACATTATTTTCTTTAACTGTTTGGAGAATAAACCCTCGATATTTTTTAATTTGGTCTTTGAGAAGCGGGTTGGTTTGCTTTTCCTCTTCTTGGCCCAAAAGGGAGACATAGTGGGAAATGTCTTTTCGTTGGCTGCGAATAACAATTTGAACGGCAAAGTTGAGGGAATTTAACAGTCCGGCATAAGCAAAAATGATGGCTTCCTGTTCTTTTTCCGACAATAAGCCGAAGTTCACGGCGGACACTTGAATAACCATGGCGACCGAGCCATCCTTCATTAACACCATGTCGTCACGGATGTCGGCAATTTCCAGGTGTTCTTGGGTGCTGCCCCTGATAGCAATTTTTGCGATATCCATAGCTTTAGTTAACCAATCGCTTGCCGGTGATGTTCATAGACGGCAAAACTTTGCCGTCAAGATTAATTTCTAAGGCATCAAATTGATAATATTGTCGTTCAAATTCCATAAAATATTTCCCGTTTTCCATGGGAGTGCTGGCAATAAACTGGCCGATTTTGTTAGTTTTTAAAGCTCGCAAAGAATTACCGGCCTGGTCCTTAATCACCACAATCACTCCTTCAACCGGCTCACCACGATCGCCAGTGATCATGCCGTTAATTACATTTGGAACCTGCGTTAAAGAAATTGTTGGCTGAGGAGCGGCTGGTGGTTTTGGAACAACTTGGACAGCTGGGGCCGCTGGTTTTTCCATCGCGGCGGCCTGAGTGGAGCGCATCTTTGCCAGTGTGTCCACAGTGATATTCGGCGCCAGCAGCGGGTTAGCCTCCTGCAGTTTTTGTTGGCGGACTTTTTCTAACTCTTCCACGGAAAAAACCGGTTTAGGTTCAGCTTTTGTCGGTTCCGGCACTTTTGGCGACTCTGGCTCTGTTTTTGGCTCTTCCATTTCCATTGGTTCATAAGGCCAGACGGTGACGGCCGGCTCTGCCGGCGCGGCGGCAGGGGTCAAGTCTTTGGGTTTGGCCGCGGTGGTGTAGACCAAAGCGGAATCGCCTTTCTTCCATAAAAAATAGGTTGGCCGGTAGATAGCCCGCAGAAAATTAATAATCCAAAGGTCCAGCGGCCGCTCTTCGATGGGCAAAAAAACTAGAGCAATGCCCAAAAGCCAAAAGATAATTGCCAGCGGCCATTTGAAAATTCCCGGCCAGGAAGAAGCATAAAACAAATAACCAATGATGGCGCCAAACGCCAGTTCCCCGAACTGTTTTAACGTCATGTCGCCAACTAGTTTGAACTTGAAACCGGTAATGTCCTGTGGGACCGCGTGTTGTTCCATAGGCAGTTTATATAGATCATGCTAGCAACCCGGATGTGGAAAACAAGAGGGGACTATCTTTTCACAAAAACGGCAAGGGCAGCCAGGGACATAATAATTAAGCAAATAAAAGAGAGAAGATTAGATAGGCGATTGTTGACATAGTTACCCATGATAGTTTTATTGTTGGCGACAAGAAGAATCATAATGATCAAAACCGGGGCGATCAGACCATTGAGAACGGCAGAGTAGAAAAGATATTTAATTGGATTTAAACCCAATAAATTAAGCAGGAACCCCAAAATCGTGGCAATAGCCAGCACCCCATAGAAAGCTTTAGCCCGGCGAAACGGTTTATTTAGCCCCTCAGTGAAATTAAACGTTTCTGCCACCGCGTAGGCGGCCGACCCAGCCAGAACCGGAATGGCTAAGATCCCGGTACTGATTAGCCCCGCGGCAAAAAGCAGATAGGCCAGATTGCCCGCCAAGGGGCGCAGGGCCGAGGCGGCCTGGGCGGCCGTGCTGATGTCATTTATGCCGGCGGAAAACAACGTGGTGCCGGTGACGGCGATGATAAAAAACATCACCAGATTAGAAAAAAACATTCCCACAATGGTGTCATCTCGTTCCCGCATTAAAAGATTGTGGGACACCACCCGGTGGTTGAGTTTTTCTTCCTCTGCTTCTTCCGAGGCCTGCCAGAAAAAAAGATAGGGAGAAATGGTGGTGCCAAAAACGGCCACAAAGAGGAGCAAGTATTTAGAATTGAGAATTAAAGATAAGTTTGGCAGAAAAGTGGCTTTTAGGATTGATAAATAATTTGGGGAGACAACAAAAAAAGTTAACACATAGGCAAACAGGGCCAGTGTTAGCCATTTAAAAATTCTGGCGATATATCGGTAGGGCAGTTGGATCATTAACACGATTAAAACTATCGTCAACATCAAGGAAACGACCAGTTCTTGAACCGGCAGAAGCAGTTTAATGGCGGCAGCCATACCGGAAAGATCGGCGCCGATGTTAAACACGTTGGCGATTACTAAAAGAGTGCTAATTAAAAATAATACCGGACGGGGATAGTTTTGGGCAATCACCCGAGCCAAACCAGATTTGGTCACCAGCCCGATCCGGGCGCAAACTTCCTGGACGGCGGCCATTAGTGGAAAAGTGAACCAGGCAGTCCACAACAAACCCAACCCGAAGGCAGCGCCGGCAAAAGAATAAGTGGCGATCCCCGAAGAATCGTCATCCGCCGCCCCGGTGATTAGCCCCGGCCCCAAAAGATGCAAGAATTTCTTAACGCGCCACACGGTAGAGCTTGTAAACACCGGCTAGACCCACCAAAACGTAGACCAATTTTTCCAACAACGGCCACGGGCCAACCAGCCAGTTAACTAAATTAAAGTTTAATAGTCCGACCAAACCCCAATTAAGGGCGCCGACGATTACTAAAATAACCACCACCATGCCGAGAGTGTCCTTGTCCCAGCTTTTCTTTGCCATTTTATTTCTCACCTTCCTCCTAACTGCCTTTATTTCATTCAATTTTCAGTTTACACTTTTTTCCCAATCGTTTTCAAATGTCAACACTAAGCGGTCGATGACATCGGGTTGGGAAATTAAAATGCCCAATTCCCGGTTTTGGTCCAGACTTTGGGTGGAAAGATTAACCGAGCCAATATAGGCGCGTTTACTGTCAATAAGAAGCAGTTTGGCGTGGACATATGGGGCAGAAAGGGTCCGGTTTTGGGCTCCGGGAACCGTCAGGTTGCCGGCAATCTTGTTGGCCGGCGGCAAAATAACGCGCACCGGGAGCATTTTTGCTTTTTGGGCCAGCAGACCAACAATTTTTTGGTCCTGGAGGTCTTCAATTTCCAAATCAATCGACTCGGTTGCGCTGCTAATTAAAGCCGTTAGTTTTTCCCGGGAATTGTCCGGACTAACAACCAGATTGGGGGCGGTCGGAAAGAAATCCTGCCGGTTCCAGTCGGCGTTAAAGATTTGTTTCGTTTCTGTGGCATCCTGGCTGTTTTGGTCGCAAACGTCATATTCTCGGTTATCGGTGAAAGCGGCGGTGGTTAGGTTTTGGTTAAGAATGCAAACCACCCGGCCGTCAATAATAATAGCTTTTTCGTGGGTGAGGGCAAAGGCGGGACTAGTCCAGGTTACGGCAACACCGGCGCTGGCCAGAGCGGCAAAAGTGGCTGGATTAACACTGCCACCACCGAAAGGATGCTGTTCCAGCATAACTTTAACCGTCACCCCACGGTCGGCAGCGTCCTTTAAAGCGGTGATTATCGGTTTGTCTGATAATAAATAAACCTCGACCAAAATTTCCTGCTGGGCACTGTCGATAATGGCTAACACCGGGTTATGGCCGGCCTCCGGTTGGATAAAAAGTTCCAGTCCGTCGGCTGCCCCCAACACCTGGGTTGGGGAGTGGGGTTGTTTAACCGGGCTTCTAAACGCCGCGGCAACAAAAGTGAGCAGACCAAAAAGAAGAATATAAAACGCAATCTTTGTCCCCTTACCCACAAATTAATGTTAGCACCAAAAACCCCGGCTTGGGGCCGGGGTCTTATAGAATTACCGCTTTCTTATTGTCGCGGTTGGGTTCGCATCACGGGATTAATTTGGACATTGGTGGCGGTCACACTGCCATCGGAATTGGTCGTTCCGAAAGCGGCCACGCGCTCCCCGGTTTGCAAATCACTGGCTGATGCCGTCGCCCCTTTTTCCAAAGTGGTTGACGGCGAAATCAGAACGATTTTGCTGCTGCCGTCGGCCAGCTGGACCGTGATGCTGTCAGCACTGGCGGAAATGATGTTTCCTGTCACTGCACTGGCGTTGGCCCCGGCGCCATTGGCCCCGGACCGAAATAATCCTCTTGTGGCCCCATTGTTTTGTTGGAAGTTGAAACTTGGTTGTTTGCTCTGTTGATATTTCATTCCGGCAAAAAATCCCCCGCCGGCGCCAATCACCAAAACAACCACGGCAATGGCGATTACTATTGAACTCTTCATAACTTATCACCTCCTTCATTCATACCGCAAAGCTTCAATCGGTTGTAAATCGGACGCTTTCTTCGCCGGGTACCAGCCAAAAATAATGCCGATGCCGGCGGAAACAAAAAAGGCTAACAGGATTGCCGGCAGGGAAATGATAAATGGGAAGCTGGTTAAATTGGCAATAATATAAGAGGCAACGATTCCCAGCCCAACCCCGACAATGCCGCCGGAGACGGTAAGGATAATCGCCTCAATGAGAAATTGGGCCACCACGGTGGCTTTTTTTGCCCCCAGCGCCTTGCGCAGACCAACTTCCCGCGTTCGTTCGGTGACAGTGACCAGCATAATGTTCATAATCCCGATGCCGCCAACCAAAAGGGAAATGGCAGCAATGCCGGCCAAAAGAGCAGTGAAAGTGCCGGTGGCGCTGCTGGCGGTGTTTAAGATGTCCTGTTGGGATAAAATGGAGAAGTCCGCTTGGGTGGGATCGCTGATGTTATGCCGGGCCAGCAGAAAATAGCCCACTTGATTTTGAGCATCAGTCATCACATCCGAGCTTTTAGCTTCTAAGGCGATTGATCCTAAATAGGAAACACCAAATAATTCCTTTTGGGCAGTCGTTAGAGGAACATAAACAATGTCGTCCTGGTTGGAAAATCCCGAGCCACCCTTGGACACAGTGATGCCGTTGATGATTAATGTTTGCCCGTTAATCTTGATGGTTTGGCCCACCGGGTCGGCCCCGTCACCAAAAAGGTCGGAAACCACTTGCGGTCCAACCACGGCCACCCGGGCGAGTCCGTCCACATCCCGCTGGGTGATGAAACTGCCGGAGGCAATGTCCACTTTGTGAACAGTGGCGTAAGCCGGGGTAACGCCAATCACCTGAGTGTTAGTATTGCTGGCCCCGGTGGTCACCTGGGCCCGGCGGGACACTTCTGGGGAAACGGTTTGAACAGTGTTAATCTGTCCGGAGGAAATCGCGTTACTAATGGCGGTGGCGTCGTCATTGGTTAGAGTGGTGCTGCCGCCGGCGGCACCGCGCACCGCGCCGGTTCGGGCTGCCCCTGGTTCCACGGTTAACAAATTGGCCCCCAATGATTCGATTTGATTTTGAATCGATTGTGAAGTGGCCTGGCCCAAGGATACCAGGGCGATCACGCTGCCGATGCCGATAATAATGCCCAACATTGCCAACCCGGTGCGCATCTTATTCGCCGCCATGGTTTTCAGGCTTTCCGAAAACATTTCTAAATAGTCCATCATTTTTTCCTGGCCTTCCTTTGTTTGTGGGCACGGCTGTCACCGACAATTTTGCCGTCTTTAACATGGATGATCCGCTGGGCATGCTGGGCGATATCTGGCTCGTGAGTGATCATCACAATGGTGTGGCCTTCATCTTCATTAAGTTGTTGAAAAATGGCCATGATTTCTGCCGCTTGATCAGAGGCAATGTTACCAGTGGGCTCATCGGCTAAAAGAATGGCCGGGTCCATCACCAGCGCTCGGGCAATGGCCACCCGCTGTTGTTGACCACCGGACAGTTGGTTGCTGGTGTGGTCCATCCGGTCGCCCAGCCCCACCATGGTTAAAAACTTTTTGGCTTTGTCCGCCCGACCCTTGGCGGGAATTCCCCCATAGGTCATCGGCAGCATCACATTGGCCAAAGAGCTGGTGCGGGGGAGTAGGTTATAGGCCTGAAAGATAAAACCAATTTCCCGGTTGCGGATATCGGCCAATTGGTCGTCGGACAATTTCTCAACATTTTGATTATTAAGAAGATAAGTTCCGGCCGTGGGCCGGTCCAGGGCCCCAAGAATATGCATTAAGGTGGACTTGCCGGAGCCAGAAGGCCCCATAATGGCCACAAATTCTCCTTTGGCAATCTCAAAAGAAATGTCGGATAAGGCCACCGTTTGCGTGCCGTCCATCCGATAGACCTTGGAAATATGGTCGGTTTTGATAATTGGGGTGGCCATAAAATTTATCCTCCGCGAAGGACTCTCACCCCGCCCCCACCGCCAAAACCGCCCCCACCGCCAAACACCGAGGTGGTGCTCCGGCTGCCGGCGGCGCCCGAAGACAAAACATTAGTGATCACCGTGTCGCCCTCGGAGAGTCCCGAGGTAATTTCTGTTTGGGTGGCGGAAGCCAGTCCCGTTTCCACCGACACGGTTTGTTCCTGACCGTTTTGCAACATTCGCACGGTGCTCTGACCGTTACTGGTTGTCACGGCGGCATTGGGAACCAACAGAACATCGGATTTGGTGGCGGTGATGATGTTGGCCTGGGTGTTCATATTGGTAAGAATGTCGTTGGCGGTGTAGTCCAGTTTAATCACGGCTGGATAGGTGGTGACGCCGGAGGAAACGGCGCCAACCGTGTCAATGCTAATCACTTTACCGGTGAAAGTTTTGTTGGGAAATGCGTCAAAAGTTAAAGTCGCATCATCGCCAATTTTCACTTTTGGCTCATCCACCTCGGTGAGGTTAACTGTCACCGTCGGAGTGGCCGAGGTGACGACGCTGGCGATTTTTTGGGCAGCCGAGCCGCCATTGGCGTTGGATTGGGCGGTGATGACCGAGCCGATTTGCAGTCCCAGCCCGGTGACCGTTCCGGAAATGGGAGCATAAATCACCGGGGAAGCTTGTTGGTAGGCCAGGGCCGCCTGGGTGACGCTGTTTTGTTGGTTGGTGTAAGTTGCCTCAGCGGCTAGCCAATCATCCTGGGGGCTGACAAACTGCGGCAGGGTGCGATTGTCGGTGTTGGGACTGCCGTCGGATTTTTGGTAGGTGGAGTTTTGGGCCAAACCCATATAGGTGTTCCACTTGGTCAACATTGTTGACTGCAGACTATAAAGGTTATCCTTGGCACTGTTATAGCTGGCCAGGGCAGCGGCGTTGCGTTGTTGGCCTTCCAAATCAAGAGTGAGAGCGGCAATGGGGGCGCCGGTTTGAACATTATCACCATTTTGAACATAAATTTTGGTGACCACCCCGGAGGCCTCCGTGGTCACCTGGGCGCTGTTAGCGGTGGACACGTTGCCTGAACCGGAAACGGTGACGACAATCGTTCCTTTTTGCACTGTGGTTGTTTGGTATTGCGGCTGGCTGCTGCTGCCTTGGTGAAGCTTCCACCAGCCACCAAGTCCTAATAGTAAGACTAAAATTAAAATGGCCAGTCTTTTATGGCCAGCCAAAACCGCTTTAATTTTTCCCATAGTCTGATTTTAATTTAACCAACCTGAAAGAATGCTTAAATAAACTCCACAATTTTATTTGGCCAAGGTCCATAACTGGCCGAATTGGTTTGTGGTTTTTGTGGCGATGGCTCCGGCCCGGCGCATTTCCCGAACGGCGGCGGATAATTTCATCCCCAGCCGGATTTTTTCTTCCCCGGACATTTTTCTATAGCCTTGAAATATTGTCGCTGTCGTTTTGTTCACAAAGGAATTATACTTTAGTTTCTGTTCTAACTCAAAATATTGTGCTGGGAAGTCTGTTTATGATTCCCCGAAAGTCCAATTGAGATGGGGTTCATTAGGGAAAGGAATGTTGGGCCTGGAGGTTTCATTTTGATTTGTCCCATATCTGCGAAACTTCACTTCCCAATCTTTTCTGTCTTTAGGCGTCATTTGAATCTCTTTTAGGGTTCATTCCCCGCGGCTTTGCCGCGAGAGGGTAAAATTGTATGCGTGAGTATCTACATACACAAAGCGCACAATGTCTCGGTGCTTTTGTACCATCTGGTTTGTGTGGCCAAGGGAAGGCAACTCGTGATCTCGACAGAGGTGGATGCCCAACTAAAACAGATCTGTCAGGAAATTTCCCAAAGGTACGAGATGCATTTTGTGGAGATTGGGGCCGACGGTGATCATGTCCATTTTTTGATCCAGTCAGTGCCTACATATTCTCCTACCAAAATTGCCAGAACGGTCAAAAGTATCCTGGCCCGGGAACTTCTCAAACGAGTTGCCGGGTTGAGGGAAAGCCTTTGGGGAGCCCAGTTTTGGACTGACGGGTATTTCGTAAATTCAGTAGGACGAAGCAATTCTGAGACAGTCATCCAAAAGTACATCAGAAACCAAGGAAGACCAAAAGACTATGTCCAAATATCAAAAGACCAACTCAGGCTATTTTAGCAATGCAGATGCCTCGCAGCTTGCTGCGAGGAGTGTCACTCAATTTCTGGTCGCCATTTTTTAATAACACATATTTATCCTTTCCGAAAGAACGGTCCAGCCTCTCTGGCATTTTAGTTGGATGTAAAGCGTCCGTTCGCTCGCAAAAGATTAGGCTAAGCCTGTCTTGTGATCTACAATTGGAATCTTCGGACAATACTAAGCCCCCCCTAGACTCGAGCTGAGCAATCTCTGGGGTAATTGCCGGGACACGAACAAGGTAAGCATTCGTCATGTTAGGCGGTATATAAAGGAAAGTCCTTAGTTGTGAAGTTAGTGGTTTAAGTTTTGCCTTACCATCTCTATATAATTCGATCAGAGCCGGCGCGTCCTTATCTGCCCCTCCGCCCGCAACACGAATTGTCCCCTTGGCAAAACCTGCTGGAATCACCCCATTTATAAAACGACTATCAACCCAGTCATCATAAAAAAGGATTGCGTGGGGAGTTAAATCTTCCCCTACGCTATATCCTCCTACGTCATCATCCAGTTTCCCCAGCATTTCAGCTTTGACTTCGTCATTTTTTGCTCTCTCTAGAATTGCCCTCTCAAGTTCTTCTCTTGTTTTAACAATAACATCTTTATCTGTATCCCCTGCAAGTTCAGGAAATCGCTCACGAAGCTCGGAAAGAGCATACAAATAATTATTGTCCTTTAACCAGGGCTCGAAGATTTCCATTCGGCGGTCTTCAGAAATATAATGCTCTTTTGTCCGAACAATTTTTGCCCTGCGAAGTTCTTCAGTTGTGTCCAGTATTTTTGAGGCGGCTGTTTGCAAAATCACGCCCAAAACCTGTTTTTTTTGACCGGGATCAATCTCCATTTTTTTGTAAATGTCATAATAGGCGAGGAGAAAACCTACATTTTGGAATTCACTCACAGGAAAGCTTGTTGGCAACCCCAATTTTTCCACGTCAATTTTATACTTAACTTCGTGGGTTCCGGGGATGATGTTTCCCTGCCAGTCTCTGGCGTCGATTATTTCTGCATCGCCACGGTAGGCTAATTGCTTAAGAGCTTCGGGTGGCTGGTCCCATTTATAGTAACGACTTAGATTCAAAGTTGTTCTCTTGGGAAACTCTTTTTCTTGCCAACAACCGGAGTAATCAGCTTCAGAAATTCTTCTAGCAGACTCGTCGGTATTGTCCTCTGCTTCACCTATATCATACCCTGGTTCTCTCATAATTCGTTAGTCTTGACCTCTCGCGTGATAACATTATACGCTTTATATTCTAATTAAATCTCTTAAATAATGACTGGCAATTTGACGGTGAAAGTGGCGCCCTGATTAAAGGCGCTTTTCACCTCAATGGTTCCATTATGGGCCTGGGCAATTTTTTTGGCAATGGAAAGGCCCAGGCCATAACCGTGGGCCCGATTGCCGGTGCGGGATTTGTCCGCCCGAAAGAACCGGTCAAAAATATGCGGCAGGTCTTCCTGGGCAATGCCCACGCCCTGGTCTGCCACCGCCACGGCCACATGATGGTCGGTTTTGCCGGCGGTTAGCCGGACAACGGTGTTGTTATTGCTATATTTAATGGCGTTGTCTAACAGGGTGACAAACAATTCAGTCAAACTGTCTTTATCGGCAAGAATAAAGTAGTTCTTATAATCAGCGTTAATTTTAATGTGTTTTTGGTCAGCTAATGCGGCCACTTTTTTCTGCGCCGCCGTCAACACTTCTACTAGGGAGACTGTTTGAAAGTTACCAGTGCTTTCTTTCAGTTTGGTGAGACGCAGCAGACTGTCCGACAGTGATTGGAGCGAATTAACTTCTTCCAGATTTTCTTTTAGCGACTGTTTGGCCCCTTTCAGGGTGAGGGCCTTGTCCCGCAGAGTCACCTCGGTGGCGGTTTTTAGCGCGGTCAAGGGAGTGTGCAGTTCGTGGGAGGCATCGGCCACAAACCGGCTTTGTTCCTCCATCATGGCGGCAATCGGCTCCAGAGTTTTTCCGGCCAAAAAATAGCCGGCGGCGCCGGAAACAGCAAGAATGCCAAGGTTAATTAGCACTAAAGCCAAAATCAAACGCGCCCGGGCCTGGTCAACAATAGCCGGGTCCAGGGCCGGCAGACCCTGGGGCGGGGTGGGAATTAAGATTAAAAATTCCTCATCGGAAGAGGCACGCACCCGATGCAGCACCGCTGCCCGTTCAAACCGACCCAATTCTCTAGTGGCGCCGAGAAAAATCACGGCGCTAAAAATCACACTAATCAGCATGATAATTAGAAGATACCAGGCGGTCAGTTTAATTCTGGCGGCATTAAACATATTAACCTAGTTTATACCCAAACCCGCGGGCGGTGTGAATTAAATTAGGGAGCTTTTTGCGCAGATAGCCGATATAGACTTCAACCGTGTTAGGCAAAATGTCGGCCTCATAGTCCCAAACGTGGGCAATAATCTGGTCTTTGGACAAAAGCTTGCCGGGGTGGCGCATTAAATATTCCAGCAGGGAAAATTCCTTGCGGGAAAAGGTGATTGGTTTATCATTAAGTTTCACCTCGAAAGTCACGGGGTTAAGGGTGAGGTCGCCGGTTTTAAGCTCCTGGCCGAAAGCACTGGCGGGACGGCGGCCCAAGGCCCGGATCCGTGCCAGCAGTTCTTCAAAAGCAAAGGGTTTGATCAAATAATCGTCGGCGCCGGAGTTGAGTCCGGCCACTTTGTCTTCCAACTGGCCTTTGGCGGTGAGCATTAAGATCGGGGTGTGGTTTTTCTCGGCGCGCAGCCGGCGGCAAATTTCCCTGCCGTCCAGACCGGGCAAAAGAATATCTAAAACAATGACGTCGTGTTCCTCGGCGGCAGCTAAGTCATAGCCCTGGGTGCCGTCATAGGCGACATCCACCACCATGCCTTCCTGCTCCAATCCCCGTTTAATCGAATTGGCAATCTGATGCTCGTCTTCCACCACTAACACTTTCATAGTCCCATATTCTACTCTTTTTCCTGAAAACTGGCTGAAAAAAGTTTTAGGCAAAGCCGGGGAAGTAGTCGGTTTTGATTTGGGAACGGGGCAGGCCCATTTTTCTTAGGGTGTCTTCCACGCCGGTAACCATGGCGTGGGAGCCGGAAAGATAGAATTTCCGCTCTTTCCAATCCGGCGCGCCCTCGGCAATGTCCCGGTCGCTAAGGCGTCCGGTAATGTATTTAACCGGGATTTTTTCGAGGGTTTCCCGATAGACTGGCTCCTGCCCGGCGCTGTTAGCATAAAAGAGAACAATGTCGCGTTTCTGGCCGGCGTCCGTTAAAAATTTAATCATGCTGCGAAACGGGGTGATGCCAATTCCCCCGGCGACAAAGGCCAGTTTAATATTGGGGTCCTTGGACAAAGTGAATTCGCCGGCCAACTGGGAAGCCACAATGTTATTGCTGTTTAACAGGGCGGTTTTAAAACTGCTGGAGCGGGCTTTGTCAAACTTCACGCCAATTCTCAAATCTTTTTCGGTGGGGGAAGAGGCCAGGGTGAAATAGCGCCGGTTGCCCCGGTCGTCCGGCCGGGGGTGGGTCAGAGTCCACTCCAGATATTGACCAGCGGAAAAATTTAGTTTCTTGTCCGGTTCATAAACAAAATCATAAACATCCGGGGCCAGCTGAATTTTTTCTTTAAGCGTCAGAAACAGTTTTTCTTTCGGGCTAGCTAAATAGGAAAAAACGTTGCCGGCCACCAGTGCTAACTCCGGGGTGAGGGGATAGAAAAACAAACCGACCAGTGCGCCGTAAACCGCCTGCAGTTTTTTAGTCGGCGGGGTGGTCAGCGGCTCAGTCAGCATAATGGCGATGAAAAACAACCACGGAGAATCGATAATTGTTTTTGTGATGGTGGTTATTAAATCGGTGCCACGCAATATGCTTGCCATGCCGATTGTCAGAAAAGATGCCACCAAAAAAGAAAATGCCAGATCGGCCCGGTCGATTTTGCGAATCACCAGCAGTCCTCCCGCCAAGACCAGCGGCAGCATCACGGCGGTTCCCACCCACCAAGAGGAGGAACTGTTAATTGTTAAAGCCGTGATCGCCACGGCCAAGGCGGCCGGGTTAAACAGGTGTTTGCCGCCAATCGCCAGGATATATTTGCTGCCCATGGCCAACACGGCGGCCCAAAACAAAAAGGCCACGTCATGGAGACTTTTGGCCGGGGTGATGATTAAAGCCAAAATTAAAGCCGTGATGTAAACCGATTCCAAATTAGTAACCGCATTAAAACCCCAGGCAAAAACTTTATTGGTGGTCCAGGAAACGGCAATTAAAAACCCAACGGAAAAAATTAGGCTTAGGGGGCTAAATGATAATAGTCCAAAGAAGCTCATCACCATGCCCCATAAGATCAGGGCCAGTAAAAAGTACAACACCAGTCGATACATGGTGATATTATTGAGAAAATCGTCAATTAGTTTCATGCAGGTATTTTTCTAAACCGGATGTCATCGTGGCCATTCCGGTTTTATCAATCATATAACCTTCCAGCCCTGGTAGGCTTTCAATAAAGGCAATCCCGGCGGCGCCCATCGCAAATGCCGGAGTGGCAAACCGGTCCGCTTCATAAACATTGGGGCCGATCACCGTCAGGCTGGCAATTTCGTCCGCCGGTTGGTCGGTTTTTGGGTTATAAATATGCTGCCCTCGTTCATAATTTCCCGAAGTGGCCACCCCAGCATCAGCAACATAAAAAACTTTAACAGTTTCATTTTTATTAAACGGATTGCGAATGCCCACTTTCCAACCTGCCTGCCGGCAGGCAGGGTCTTTTCCGGCGGCCTGAATGTCGCCTCCGGCGTCAATATAAAAAACTTTTGCCCCCGTCCGCTTTAAAATTTTTGCCGCTTGCCAGATGGCCCAACCTTTAACAATCCCCGATGGATTAAATTGGCCGTTATGCCAAACATCAAAATATCCGTTAGTTTGTTGTTTGGTCTCTTGGGCCAGTCGGAGAATCTCCTTCATATCCAGACTGTAGTCTTTTTTTGCGATCTTTCCACCGTTAATCTGTGACACTTCCGAAGTTTCTTTAAACGGACTGAATTGGTGATCAACATAGTCAAAATATTTATAGATTTTATCGAAAATATCGTCTGGCAAACCGTCTGGTTCGTCTGATATGTCTACCGTGATTGGCATTCCCATTAAGATTCGGGTTTGTTTCATTGTGCTTGGGTTAAAGCCGAGGCCAGGGATTGCTGGAAAGCCATGCTGGTTTGAGTGGCCCCGGACACAATGTCCACCTGGGCGTTTTGGGCGCTGATTGCTTCCTGTTTTAAAGCAGGCATGGCAATGGCGTTAATTTCCCGGGAAGTGGGCCGGTCGTTAGGGTATTGCAAAAAAACCACATCGGTAATTTTTCCGCCGGTGACGGTCGCTTGCACTTGAACGTTGCCATAGTAGGCGTCGGCCACCGCGCCAGTGTAGACACCGTCTTTATAAGTGGCGGCTCGCATCATTGGGGCAGGCATCATCGGCATTACCACGGAACTAACAGCCGTTTGGCTTTCCAGCCGCTGGTGTAGAGCATAAACGCCGAAGGCGATAATTAACAGTCCGGAAAGCAAAATTTTTTTCATGGAGGCTAATTTATGATTACTTCCTGAGATAGCGCTGAAATTCTTCCGCGGTCATCCAAACCGGTTCCGGCAAATCCTCATAGTTTTTGTTTGCCATCAGCTTAATTGCCCCGTTTTCCTCGGTTAGATAATAGGCCAGGCCGTGGAGTTTGGTGATCGCTTCATAATCGGCCGGGGAGTGCGGCGTGGTCCAGTCGTCATATAGAACTAGCGGCGCGGTGCCGACATTAGACCAGCTGTGGCCATATTCCGGGGTGATCACCAGCTCATCGTTGGCGCCGGCTTTAATTAACAGCACCTCGTCCATTTTCTCCGGCGTCCAAAAACCCAGCTCCAGATGCTTTTTTTGCAGCTGCAGCACTCCCTCACCGCTGACGACGTGATATTTTTCCGGCGTTTCCACGCCGTGATAATGACCAAAGGTTTTAGGAAACTCTTGGCCATAGCGGCCGGGAGCAATCACCGTCTGATTGACCCAGCTATCCACCCCTAATTCTTTGAAAACTTGATAGACGGGATCGGGACCGGTTGCCCCGGGGTCAGCCAGAACTGGTTTCATTTCTGCCAAACTGCGGCTGGAGCTAAGTTGCATAAGTCCAGTATAATGGTTTTTGTGACAACATACACCGTCAAACTGAAAAGCAAACAAGAGGTCGCGGTGGGGACAATGGCTTTTTGGTGGCAGCGTCCTGAAGGTTACACTTTTGCGGCCGGCCAGCATGCCGACTGGACCTTGATTAATCCCCCAAAGACTGACGCCGAGGGCAATGGCCGGACGTTCACTTTTGCCGGGGCGCCCCAGGAGCCGGATTTGATGATTTGCACCCGGCTGCGCGACACCGCCTTCAAAGATGTTTTAAAAGATTTGGCGATTGGCAGCCAGGTGTCAATGGGCCCGGCCCGGGGCAGTTTGGTTTTGCACGCGGACGCCGCCAAGCCGGCGGTTCTTTTTGCCGGGGGCATCGGGATCACCCCGTTTCGCAGTCTGGTTTTGGACGCAGCGGCCCGAAAACTGGCGCATAAAATCACGCTTTTCTATTCTAACCGCACCCCGGCCGACGCGCCTTTTTTGCAGGAGCTTTCAAACGTGGCTAACCCCAACTATAAATTTGTTCCCGTTTTCACCACCACCCAGGGCCATCTGGACCGCGAAAAATTAGCGGCCAACATTATTGATCTTTCCGCCCCGATTTACTACATTGCCGGGCCAACCACCATGGTTTTAGCCCTGCGGGACTTGTTAATTTCCGCCGGTGTCCCCGACACTTCCATCCGAACGGAAGATTTCGAGGGCTATTAGCCCTCTATTTCACCACGTGCCAAACTCCGCCAAGACCGTCCCCAGTCATATCCCCCGGTTTCTTGTCGCCGATATAGTAATAGAGCGGCAGACCTTTCCAGGTGTATTGTTTGGTGGCCACAATCACGCTTAGGTTAGCTTCCATCATAGCTGACGGTGAAGCTTGCCTGAAAGCGGGCCAATTAGCCAGACAGCTCCCAGAACAATTACTCACCCCAGCCGTGTCTTTGTCATAAGTGTAGAGCGTCATTCCCTTGGCATCGGTTAGCACCGGTCCGGTCATTATGACGGCCGCGCTTTCAGAAGATTCCATTGTTGGTTCGGTCATTGCCGGCTCGGTCGTGGACTGTTCCTGCACCGGTGTCACCACCACCGGTTTTTTAAAATGGTTATATACCCGATAGCCGCCATAAAGGGCAAAGGCGGCAACAATAACAGCAGCGACTCCCGCGATTAAATAGTTCTTATTCAAAATTCTCACCCCCTCCCATATTGTGATCTTCACATCATACTCCGCTTTGAGCAGAACGGGAAGAAGTGGGGGAAAACTGCCGTGGCCAGTTTGGCCGCATTATCCGGCGCATCACCGGCCGGCCCGACTGGGCCGCGGCGTTGCGGGCCAGCCGCCTTCGCCCCCAGGCTGCGCCAAGGGCGAAGCTGCTGCCGGCCACAACAATTAATAGGAAAATTCCCAAGGCCCAAACTAAAGGTTTGTTTTCTTTCATCACTGCCAAAATACCGCTTCCGCCTGAGAAAAGGCTTAATTAGGAGAGCAATTTACGCCCGCCTGAATTGATGATAAAATATGGGGTAGTCAGACATTCCGGTGTGGCGCAGCGGTAGCGCGAGATCCTGTTAAGATCGAGGTCGTAGGTTCGAATCCTACCACCGGAGCCATACAGCAGTCCAAAACAGGGGTTCAACCCCTGCAGCATAAAATAATGAAACCCGACATTGAAGCATGGATGTTTAGGGTGCCAAATGAATCTCTTTTAGGGTTCATTCCCCGCGGCTTTGCCGCGAGAGGGTAAAATTGTATGCGTGAGTATCTACATACACAAAGCGCACAATGTCTCGGTGCTTTTGTACCATCTGGTTTGTGTGGCCAAGGGAAGGCAACTCGTGATCTCGACAGAGGTGGATGCCCAACTAAAACAGATCTGTCAGGAAATTTCCCAAAGGTACGAGATGCATTTTGTGGAGATTGGGGCCGACGGTGATCATGTCCATTTTTTGATCCAGTCAGTGCCTACATATTCTCCTACCAAAATTGCCAGAACGGTCAAAAGTATCCTGGCCCGGGAACTTCTCAAACGAGTTGCCGGGTTGAGGGAAAGCCTTTGGGGAGCCCAGTTTTGGACTGACGGGTATTTCGTAAATTCAGTAGGACGAAGCAATTCTGAGACAGTCATCCAAAAGTACATCAGAAACCAAGGAAGACCAAAAGACTATGTCCAAATATCAAAAGACCAACTCAGGCTATTTTAGCAATGCAGATGCCTCGCAGCTTGCTGCGAGGAGTGTCACTACCTTAGTCTTGGCTTCAGTATTTTATTACTGGCTTTAGTTGGCATATTGTTATCACTCATTAATCTCTATCTGCTTGTTATTGCTGTCATCGTTGGCCTTGTTTATATCAGGCTTCAACAAGCTCAATTTCTTGGTAACGCTCTGCGTGTTCATGAAGATCAATATCCTGAACTATTTTCAATTTTTAAACACCATGCCCAATTGTTGGGTATTCATAGAGCGTCTTTGTATATAAAACAAGACCCATACCCGAATGCTTATACGATCGGTGTTACATCATGTTCGGTAGTTTTAACTTCTGCTCTGGCCGAACAGTTTTCTTCTCGTGAGACTAGTCTCACGATTGGTCATGAACTTGGACATTATAAAGCTGGCCATACAAAAATCTCCTCGGTTTTGATTCCCCTAGGGACTGGAAATACATTTAGTAATTTAATTTTTGGTTTTTGGCAACGTAAAACAGAATACTCTGCAGATCGTTGCGGACTCATTTTGACAAAAGATATAGATGCTGCAATCACCAGCCTTCTTAAGCTTACAGTTGGAAGCAAATTTTTTGAAAAGATTAGCTTGCCTGGATATTTAACCCAAATGAAGAGTGCTGGTGGGGCCTCGTTTAAATTCAGCGAGATGCTCGTCGACCATCCGCTGACTACCAATCGAATAAGAAGTTTGTTATTATTTTGGAGGGAGAACTTTAAGAAGGCATGAAATGTCCAAAGTGCTCTAAAATAAACCCCGATGGTAGCAATTTCTGTGAAGATTGTGGATATAAACTAGATCTAAACCTCGGCGGACATAATAATAAAATCAAAAACAATGCAGTCGCGAACGAATTTGACGATGTAATATTTACTCCAGCTAAGCAAGACCATACTTTTGTCGTTGTAATTATTCTCCTAGTGGCGATAGTTTTTTGTCTATGGTTTTTAACAAAGTTAGGTTCTGGTGGTCCAATTTCACAGCAGAATGCAACGGTGCCCACAAACCAACCGACAACATTTCCTTTATATGACCTGAGCATTGAGAATCAAAGAATGAATTGGGTTGGGTCTCAGTTATATTTCGAAGGGACTGCAAAAAATAGCTACTCACAATCAGCTAAAAATATTCAAGTAAGAATCGATTTCTATCATGATAAAGCGGCAACAGAGTTATTCGATACTCGCTATGTTACTATTCCAGGCGTCTCCGAGAGTGGCGCTTTTACTTTTTCGTTACCAGTTTATGCTTCTCCACAGGGCCAGTTTTGGTGGAGATTTAACGTTATTAGTGCTGATTTATTGCAATGATTTGTCCAAGTTGTCATAGGACTATTTCCGAAGCAAGTAAATTTTGCAGGTTCTGCGGGCATACAATTTCCCATCGCAACGATGACAAGAGCTATCTTTGGCGCCTATTCGATGGAAGACTAAACAGGAGAAACTATCTAATGGGAAATATTTCGATATTCGTTCTATATTTTTTAGTTATAATTGCTGATGCCTTCTGGCGGGGTTTAACTAATCAACCCGGGGAGTATCAAGTGTCAATATGGGCATCGATTATTGGTTATACGGGACTTATCATGTATGGTTTGTCAATCTCAATTCGACGATTACATGATCTTGGAAAAAGCGGCTGGTACTTACTAATTAATCTAATTCCTGTTGCTAATATCATTATGGCATTTGTTTTGTGGCTGATGCCAGGAAGTAAGACAGAAAATCAATATGGTTTACCACCACTAGCTGGGCTAAGTTTGAAAGCGGTATTCGGATTTATTGACCAATAACCTTATCGAGATGGGGCTTTTAAATTTCTCTACCCAGGGCGTTAATTTAATTTCCTACAAAACTATTTTTTTTGAGCTGGTTTAAAAAGACAGATATTCTTTCCGTGTTTTCAGGAAGACTGTTTTTAATTTCTGTAAAATATGCCCGTGAAAGCGCTTGGCATTCCTTTGTTGGGCAGACAGCTATGTGTGCCCCTACCTCTGTGTCTATTGGCATTCTTGGATTCCCACCATCAACAAAAACAAGATAAGCCATCGTGAAAAACTCCGTGCGCGCCTCGGCACAAGAAATTTTTTGACGGATAGACCCCCTGGTGATACCTTCTCTTATTTCGTCTACAGCCGCTTGCGCTCGATCGACAGGTTGACCTGTAGATTTGGCGAGTTCTTTTGCGGCCTGGTCGTATTCTTTGTAAGCCATGCAAGGATTATAGCTTGTAGTTGGGACAAATTGCAACTAAATGCCTTTGGAAATCCGGTGATATAATGTTTTTGTGAATAAGCAGCTTATAAAGGACTATTTTGGGTGGGGAATTCTGCTTTGGTTTATTGGTTACGTTTTGGGTATCCTGCTATTTATGGTTGTGCCGGCCGCCATACTTGGCTGGATTATTATGCCGGTGGGAATAGTCCTGACTCTTTTTGTGTTGCTTAAAAGAATTCACGGTGATTCTTTACCATATTATTATGCGTTGACATTTCTTCTTCCAATTTTTGTCGGTTACAAAAAGCCAACACTAACGCACAGGCTGTGAAGATTAACACTTGGTTGGGGCTTTATTTTTGTTAACGGGTTTGCGACAGTGATAGTGTGAGAAAAAATAGGGGAAATATTTTAGTTATTATTGTTGCCATTTTGGCACTGGTGCTTCTGGCCGGCGGGGGATATTTCTACTGGCGGTCACGGTCGCAACCACAGCCGGAGGCGACTTGGAAAACTTATACCAACACCAAATTCCACTACACCATTGATTATCCCGCCGCTTGGAGCGCGAGAGAATATCCCGACTCGCAAGACGGAGCCAGTTTCAGCCATGAGGGGACGCAGGCTGTCACGATTGACGCCGGGCCAAAAATCAGCAACTATGCTACTGAACCATTTGAAGATTATGTTAAAGTGGCCGGCAGCATTGAGATTCAAAACTATGGCAAGCTGTCGTCATTGAAACCTGTCACCACCATGGCCGGCCCGGTTGGCTACGAAACCACCTGGGGGCAGTCGCTGCCCATTGCCTATTTCGCGGTGCCGGGCACAGACCATACTGGTTCGCGTCAGCCTTTCCCAGGAGGCGGACCTGGCCACCTATGAGCAAATGCTAAAAACGGTGACGGTGGCCCCGGACACAACTGTGCCGGCTAGTGACCAGACAATTTTGGAAACGGTGATTCCGAAATACATTGCCGCCAAACATGGCGGCAGTGCTAGTTCTTTGGAAGTGAGCGTTTCTAAAATTGATGGGGACTTTGCCAAAGGGATGGTGTCGGATCAAGGGGGCGGTGGACTGTGGTTTGCCGCCAAAGAAGACGGGTTGTGGAAATTAGTTTGGGACGGCAACGGGATGATTCAATGCTCCACCTTTTCCCTCTATCCGAACTTTTCCACTAGCCTTGTTCCGGAGTGTTGGGATGACAACACCCAGGCCATGGTGAAACGTTAACTTCTCCATTTCTGGTGGTATACTAAATAAAAGATGAAGGGATTTAAAACAAATATTGACACTGACACCAGGGCGAACACTAATTTTCGCAAAGTTCTCTACAGTGCCAAGCACAGCCAATTAGTTTTAATGAGCCTGGCCCCCAATGAGGAAATCGGCATGGAAGTTCATCCCGGCAACGATCAGTTTCTGCGTTTTGAGGCGGGGCAGGGCAAATGTGTTATTGACGGCCACGAATATGTGGTCGGGGACGGCGACGCGGTGGTTGTTCCCGCCGGCGCCCAGCACAACGTCATTAACACTTCCGCCAGTGTCGAGTTAAAGCTCTACACCCTCTATAGTCCGGCGCACCACAAAGATGGCATTGTCCGGGCGACTAAGGCAGAAGCACAGGCTAATGATGAAGAATTTGACGGAGTGACGACGGAATAAGTGGGGGGCTTGCCTTTTCCGGTTGCCCGTGATATAATCACTGTTACTGCTTAATATTAAGTTCGTTTTTAAGTTGGCAAGATAAAGGTACCTCGAAATTCTTTTTTTGACTTTGTATCTTTTCTCCAAATTCATAACTGATCTTCGCAATTAGGCAGTTGACTTGATGCATTATTATTCCAATAAATACCGCGGCCGGCGCAATAGCTTTGTGGGTTTTGGCGCCGGGGGAGGCCGTCAGCAAAAAACTTTCGACCCCACCGCTTTTATTAACAGCCTGAACACTAAGGTCGATTCTTTGCCGGCCGCCGGGCCGGATGAGGCTTTTGTTCCCACTCTCAGTTTTTCCGATCTGCCGATTAGTGAGCGGCTAAAAGCTAATATTGCCCGCAAAGGCTATCACCAGCCCACGCCCATTCAGGATCAGGCCATCCCCCAGATTTTGGCGGGGCGTGACGTGGTTGGCCTAGCCAACACGGGGACCGGGAAAACGGCGGCTTTTTTAATTCCCCTGGTTAACAAGGTGGCCAATGACCCGGCGCAACGGGTTTTAATTATCACCCCCACCCGGGAGCTGGCGGTGCAAATCCGCGACGAACTGGCGGATTTTTCCGCCGGCATGAATCTCGACAGCGTTTTGGTTATCGGCGGCGTGAGCAGCGGCCCGCAAGCTATGCGCCTGCGAAGAAGTCCCCAGTTTGTCATCGGCACGCCGGGCCGGCTGGCCGATTTGGCGCGAAGCCGGGCGTTGCGTTTTTCCCAATTTAATAACATTGTTCTTGATGAGGTGGATCGGATGCTGGACATCGGCTTTATCCGGGAGATTAAAAACATCATCGATAGTTTGCCCCACCCCCGCCATAGTCTGTTTTTTTCCGCCACTTTGACACCGTCGGTCACCGGAGTGATGCAAGGTTTTTTAACTAACCCGGTGATGATTTCCGTGGCCAGGCGGGAGACGGTGGCGAACGTGGCCCAGCAAGTGGTTCCCGTGGCCGGCCGGCCCAAGGTGGAAGTGCTCCATGATCTTTTGATCAAGGAGGGCTTTTCTAAGGTGCTGGTTTTCGGCCAGACAAAATTCGGGATGGAGAAACTGGCGGTGGATTTGGAACGGCGGGGCTTTAGGGTGGCGGCCATTCACGGCAACAAAAACCAAAACCAACGTCAGCGGGCCTTAAATGATTTCAAAAATAACCAGGTGCAGGTTCTTTTGGCCACCGACATTGCTTCCCGGGGGCTGGACATTGACGACGTGACCCATGTGATCAACTATGATTTGCCGGCGTCCCAAGAGGACTATATTCACCGCATCGGCCGGACCGGCCGGGCCAACAAATCCGGCACCGCGATAACTTTTGTCTAGGTGGTATAATTCAATGGTGAGAAAACTAGCGGTTTTAATTGTTGCTGTTTTGGTGATTTTGGTGGCGGCGGTGGCGGTTTCCCAATGGCTGACACTGCGCCGGGCCCACAGCAGCTTTGAAAATTATTATGCTTTTCGCGGTTGCGTCCAACTGCTGTCGAAAACTGCCGATTCCGGGACCTGCAAAACTAATTCCGGCGAGACGATTAAAATTGTTAAATTCAATAATAAGTGGTATTTAAATGGCGATCTCCCTTGGGCCTGCGTCGGCGGCCTTTGCCTCGGAATATAACTTATGAATGAGGAGAAAACTGGAAATCATCCTCAAATTATCGAGCCGGCTGTGGCTTAGCCTAAGGTATTAATAAGAACTCCCACTGACAGCGATGCCGTGATCCTTGCCGCGATAAGCAAGCTACGGATGAGAAAACGCAAGGGAAAAAATTATCGCCCCCGCCAGAACCAGGCGGTAAAGACCAAAAGACGTTAAGGTGTGATGTTGAAGAAAGGCGAGAAACCACTTGACGGCAAACAGGGCGCTGACAAAAGCGGTGCCAAAACCAATGGCCAATATTCCAATATCGCCAAGGTGGTGCAGCAGATAGGGAGCGGATTTAACCAGGTCTAAACCGGAGGCGGCTAACAGAGTGGGGACGGCCAATAAAAACGAATATTCCGCCGCTTCATCGCGTTTGACTCGCAGAAACATTAAGCCAAGAATCACCGCGCCGGCCCGGGACACACCGGGAACAATCGCCAGGGCCTGGACCACGCCGATAAGAATCGCTTGTCGGAAAGTGATGGCGGCGGCCGGCCGGGAAAGATCCGGCCGAAAGAAGCGTTCATAGATAATAAAAACGGCCCCGACGATGGCAAAAACACCCAATTGTAATAAGTCACTGGTAAAAAAGACGTCTTTAATTATTTTATAGAAAAGTAAGCCGATGACGGCGGTGGGAATAAATGAAGCGGCGATTTTGGGAAACAAACTAATTTTTTGCCGCCAACGGGGCAGATAAAGAACGACCACGGCCAGAATTGCCCCGGCCTGAATGATAACCTCAAAAGCTTTTTGGAAATCACTTTGGGCAAGTCCCAGAAAATGGCTGGCCCAGATGAGATGGAAGGTGGAGGAAATCGGCAAATATTCCGTGGCTCCCTCAACAACTCCCAGCACTAATGCCTGCAACGGATTCATCTCGGACATTTTAATCTAAAGTTGTTGACAGGGAAAGGGGCGAGAGCGATACTAAAATAAAGGGGGTGAGAGATATGATGGGCTATGGTAACTACAGCAATTATATGATATATGGCGGCTGGCATTTTTTTGGCATTTTAATGTGGGTTCTAGTGGCAGTTTTTCTGATTCTGGGCATCATCTACTTTTGGCAGGGAATTAAGGGAAAGAAATAATCTGCTATACTTTTCCCCATGTTGCTTTTATTGGCGGTGGCGTTTGCCGCCGGGTTGGTGACGATTTTGTCGCCCTGCATTTGGCCGCTGCTGCCAATAATTTTGTCAACGACAGCAACACACCCCGGCCGCGGCCGACCATTGGGCATTAGTTTGGGCATCGTTGCTAGCTTTGCCCTGGCCACCCTGTTTGTTTCCTCTCTGGTCCGCCTGTTTGGTTTTGACCCGAACATCTTGCGTCTGGTGGCGGTGGTGGTGATTGGTTTTCTGGGATTAACGATGATTATTCCCGCTTTGACCGGATATTTAGAAATTTTAACCAGTAAACTCTCTCGGCTTGGAGCCGCAGCGGGGCCGGGGACGGGGTTTAAGGGGGGGGCTGGTCACCGGCTTGTCATTGGGCTTGGTTTGGTCACCCTGCGCCGGACCGATTCTGGCCTCGGTGGCGGCTCTTTCGGCCACCGGGCAGTTATCAGTGCAGGTGGGGTTAGTCACCCTGGCTTATGTCCTAGGAGTGGGAGTGCCGTTGTTTCTTTTTGCCGCCGTCGGCCAGCAGGTTTTTGGTCGGCTGCACTTTCTCTCCACCCATCTGGGTCAAATTCAAAAAATCTTCGGAGTAATTTTAATTCTCACCGCCCTTGCTATTTACACTAATTTTGATGTTTACTTACAGACAAAGGCGGCCGATATTTTTGGCCCGGTTAATAGTTTTGAAAGCAATCCGGCAGTGCAAAAGCAATTAGACATTCTTCAGGGAAGAAACCAGGCGAGTGCTGACCAAGCGCCGGATTTTGTCGGGGGAACAAACTGGTTGAACCTGCCTGCCGGCAGGCAGGCCCTCACCCTTGCGGATCTTAAAGGCAAAGTGGTTCTTGTCGACTTTTGGACCTACACTTGCATTAATTGCATCCGAACGCTGCCGCATGTCACTGCCTGGTATGACAAATATCATGACCAAGGCTTGGTGGTGATCGGCGTCCACACCCCAGAATTTGCTTTTGAGCACGACACCAGCAATGTGGCCGCGGCCATCAAACAATATAACATTCACTATCCGGTGATTCAGGACAATAATTATGCCATTTGGAATGCCTACAATAATCAATATTGGCCGGCGGAATATTTGCTTAATCAACAAGGGCAAATTGTCCACACCCATTTCGGCGAGGGGGAATATGACCAAACAGAAGAACTAATCCAGCAGTTATTAAAAGTTAAAGAGGGCTTGTCTTCGATGCCGGACCAAACCCCCCAGGGGGTCATCTCACCGGAAACCTATTTGGGATCCGACCGGGCGGCCCCAACAAGCGACCTCTATCAGCTAAGTGGCCAGTGGCAGCAAACGGCGCAATACATCACCGCCGGCGCCAACGCCGCCCTGGACTATAACTTTTTTGCCAGCAAAGTTTATTTGGTGCTGGCGCCGTCCGCGATGGGACCGGGGACGGTCACCGTTTTTCTCGACGGGCAAAAAATTAACACCGTCACGGTTGACTCCGACCGGCTCTACACCCTAGTGGATTTGCCCGGCGCCCCGGCCCAACACCAATTGCATCTGGAGTTTTCCTTCGGTGTCCAAGCCTTCGCCTTTACCTTCGGCTAAATTTGGCCGAGGAATTTGAGAATTTCTGCCCCGAATTGGCGCAGGTCTTTAACGTTGTCTTTGTAGTCGTTAAAAAGCAGTGCGTAGTCAAAATTATTATAGCCGTGAACCACGCGGTTGCGAAAATCCGCCGCTTTGCCCATCCGCAAACTAAGGTCTTTATTAATTACCCCCTGTTCTCCCAAAAGCAGAAAAGCGTCTTTGGCCGTTTCCCGGCGCGGCAGGCCGGACTCGGCGATGATATGAGTGGCGATGTCGATGCAAGTCTCCACCGATTGCTGAAGACGAAAAGTTACTAAATCATGGATGTCCGCTTTCTCCACAAAGGAGGCCTCGTCCGGCTCCAGGTTCTCCACGCCAGAGAGCTGTTGATCGAGAAAATCCAACTTCTTTTGGATAAGAGTGCGGTCAACCGGCATAAGCAAATTTATTTTTTAAAGCCTGGTGATAAATTTCCCGCAGGTGAGCGGTGTCGTAATAATTATGCAGGGTGAAGGCCTCAAAGTCATTCACGGCCGCCTGGTCCCGCCCGTAGATTTTTTCGCCCTTGCTGATGATTTGGTATAAAAATAGCGGTGAAGAAGCCCGGTCCACCACGGAAAGATCAAGATCTTTGGGGAAAGGGAGTTGCCTGACCAGTTCATAAGCCCGGTTTTCGTCAAAACGGCCGCGACTGTTAACAACTAGAACCAAATCAAAGTCACTTTCGGCCCCGGCTGTCCCGGCGGCCACGGAACCGACCACGTAAGCGGCCAGCACTTGTGGCTCTTTTGCCAAAGCCTCTTTAATCTGAGTGGCTAAATGACTATCAATCATGTGTTAATTGTAGCACGATTAGGACTCATAAACTTCTTTTCGGTGCCGCACGCGGTCAATGTAAATTTGTTTGGATGAAACATAGAAAGCAATGCGATAGTCACCAACACGAAACCGATGCGTCGCCGGAGGAAGGTTTACTAACGGCTTAGCAAAGGAAATAGGATTTTCCTGGGCGGCGAAGAATTGCACTTTCTTAACGACTCGTTTTTGGATGTCTTTAGGCAATCTTTTCAGGTCTTCCTCACCGTGCGGAGTGAAAACAACATTAAACATTTAAGGTGCTTCGCAGTTCATTCATGGAAACCCATCCTTGTTTTTTAGCATCAGCGATGGACCTTTTCAGGTCATCAACAAATTCCGGCCGCACCGGCAATTTTTCCTCAATTAAATCAATTATCCGGCCGGCATAGTTGTCATAAGCCAGCCGTTGGTTTCCGACTTTATTTTCAAATTGTTCGTCTATCTTGGAGAGCAGGGAAATAAGCGAATCGCGGCCGAAGAAAAAACCCAGCGGAATGCCTCTTTCATCAACGACGACGGAGGCATCGGAAAGCATCGGCAGCTTTTTGCCGGAACCGGAGAACTTCGATAGCGAAACCAGCTTATTCATGGTGCAAGTATAACACTTTTGCTATTAATCTAGGGGGTTCATTGCTATTCGAAATCCTTGGGCGGAGTAGCGGTCGGTCGGCAGGTCAGCGAACCGAAAGGCCGACCGACAGTAGACTTCACCGCGGGAGTAAGACCCACCACGACCGACCCGCCGAGTTGTTCCTTCAAGGTTTTCTCGTCCGTCGTTGGGGTTATAAGGATAAGTGTATTTTGCCGGCCAGGGATCGGTGCTACCGATTGTGGTTGATGTCCATTGAAAAACATTGCCGCACATATCGACACAACCATAAGGACTATCCGACGCTGGAGAAAATTTACCCACCGGGGTTGTCCCTTTAAACCGATATTCCACATTACAAATTTCTGGGTTCCAAGTGTTACCCCAAGGAAAAATCCGGCCATCGGTCCCCCGAGCGGCCTTTTCCCACTCGACCTCCGTGGGTAAGCGGTAGTTTTTATTAGTTTTTGCTGATAACCATTTGCAATATTCGATAGCATCAAACCAAGACACTTGGACAACTGGGTGATTATCTTTTTCTTTTATTGATGAATCTCTTTTAGGGTTCATTCCCCGCGGCTTTGCCGCGAGTGATAGGTACCCGATAAACTGGACACACTTTCTGCGTCTTGAGATGTAGAATTTGTGCATATGTTTAAAGCGGTACCTAAGGAAATAAAGCTGGAGGTGTTGGAGAAGGTTAAAACTGGTCAGAAAG
>JAMCZE010000005.1 GCA_023485845.1 Patescibacteria group bacterium | reverse complement strand
CTTTCTGACCAGTTTTAACCTTCTCCAACACCTCCAGCTTTATTTCCTTAGGTACCGCTTTAAACATATGCACAAATTCTACATCTCAAGACGCAGAAAGTGTGTCCAGTTTATCGGGTACCTATCATTGCTTTTGAAAAATCGTAGCCGACAGTGAGAAACCCTTCTTCACACGCGGCATAATAACTATTTCTCCCTGCCCCGCAACCAGCATCTAGGACAAAAGTGTCCACTGCGTAATAGACACGACTTCTAAATTTATGCAGAAATTGAGCCGCTGGCGTGGTAGGTTCGTCCCCATGGACCTTAAGAAGCATAGTCGGTTTCCTGAACTGATTGTTCCAAAGCTCTTTCTGATCAACTAACTGCCCCATTCTATCCGGATTCTATCACATAACTATTTCTTCCCCCACATCGGGTAGAGATGGACAATAATATTAATCTTTGTTGTCGACCTTCGTGCCCGACAACTCCAAGAGAGCAACTACCAGAAGACGTTTTTTTATCAACAGCAAAACATAACCCAATGTTATCAGCGAGGTGGCGATTCCCACGGCAAATAATAGGCTAAACCCACCAAAGTTAATCAGCAGACCGCTGGTAAATCCCCCTCCCGCCACTGCCAGCAAACCAATGCCGGAAAGATTTCCCCACCGTCGTTCATTAACATGCCTGTTAACCAACGAATAAAGTGTGAGGCCGGCTGGACTATACATCCCTAATGCCACAGCCAACACCACCACCGCAGTGAAGGCCGCATAAATGGTTCTTAGAACAAAAAACAAGACAAAACTGGAGATTTGCAAAATTAACGCGATCACAATCTGCCACCGCAAAGATTTATTATCAGAAAAAATCCTTGGTGATGCGAAGTCGGTGATTGCCCGCACTGAGAAGAAAATTCCAGATGCAATTCCTGCCAAGGCAATGCTTCCCTGCCGTAGGTAGCTGGCAAAATAAACACTGAGCATGGAGACAAACAAATACACCGAAAACCACACCAGTGCATCCAGGACTAATAAGTTTCTAGTATTATTCACCCAACATTAAGAATATTATACAAACAAACACAAAAATCACTTCTTCCCCCACATCGGGTAGAGATGGGCGATAAGGCCGATGCCCAGGAATAGTAGTCCCCAGCGGATCGGGTGGGTCACCACCAACGGATAGGTGATCAAAATCCCGATGCCGATGCCAATCAACAAATGAACCGCGCTGTTGTAGTATGGGTGCGCCGAAAAATATTTTAGGGCTTTTTTATACACGTTTCTCACCTCCTTCTCCGGCTGCAATATCAGGATACCATATTGACAAGTTAAAAAATAAGTCTATATTGGCGTTGTGGAAAAGGTTAAAATTTTTGGATTCGGGGGCAGTTTGCGGGCCGGCAGTTTTAGCAAGGCCCTCCTTTATGCGGCCAAAGAATTGGCCCCGGCGCAAGCCGAATTGGAAATTTTTGAAAACCTCGGAGCCATTCCCGTCTTTAACCAAGATCAGGAGAAAACCCCGCCGGCCGTGGTGGTGGATTTTAAGAAAAAAATCAAGGCCGCCGACGCCATTTTAATTTCCACCCCAGAATATAATTTTTCCCTGCCCGGCTTTTTGAAAAACGCCATTGACTGGGCGTCGCGGCCCTATGGGGACAACAGTTTCGACGACAAACCAGCGGCAATCATGAGCGCTTCCGGCAGTTTTATGGGTGGCGTTAAAGCCCAATATGCCCTGCGCCAAGCGATGGTTTTTCTGAATATGCACCCCTTAAATAAGCCGGAAGTGATCGTCCCTGACGCCATGGACAAAATTAAAGATGGCCAAGTGACCGACCCCCACACCCGGGAAAAAATTAAGGAACTGCTTGACACCCTTGTCATTTGGACAAAAAGATTAAAATGATAGTTGAAAAACTGTGACAAACGCGAAATTAATTCTTCTGGTTCTTGGCGCTGGAGTGGTGATTGCGGCTGGGGCACTAATATTTAGGATGACCAGGCCGGAGACTGCCGTGGCGCCGGAAACAGCGGCTGTCCCCCGGCCAACCGACGAGGATGCCGTCCGAACATTTTTTGCCCTGATTGCGGAAAAAAGGGTCCCAGACGCTGTTTCCATGCTGGACGCCAGCATCGCCGCCGATGATGCCACCAGACAAGCCTGGGGTGTCCAGTTTTCCGGCTGGGGGAACGTGGCTATTAAGGATCTAAAGCCTTTTACCAATCAAGAACTAACTGGTGGGCAGGACATTTGGCAAGCCACTTTTTCCACCAGTGGTGGCGAAGAAACCCGTTGGCTAACGATCGTCAAAAATAGCGCCGGGGTCTGGAAAATCACCGGTGTTGCCACCGGACCATAACATTACTCCGGCAGCTCCAGGCGGGCAAATTGGTGGCGGCCGGAGATGATCTTGGCGGCTTTCGGCTGGGGGTGGGCTACCAGGGCAATGTCCAGAACTTCGTCCATGTTCTCCACAAACTTAAACTCCAAATCTTTGAGAATATTTTTGGGAATGTCTTCCAAATCTTTTTTATTCTCCTTAGGAATAACCACTGTTTTGAGTCCCGCCAGATGGGCGCCAATGACTTTTTCCTTAAGTCCCCCAATCTCCAGCACCCGGCCGCGCAAGGTCACTTCCCCGGTCATCCCGACAAATTTCTTCACCGGGATTTTGGTGAGAGCCGAAGCCAGAGCAATGGTCAGGGCCACCCCAGCCGACGGGCCGTCTTTGGGGGTGGCTCCCTCCGGCACATGGACATGAACATCCAATTTTTGGAAAAACTTCTCATCCAAGCCCAACTGCTTCCAACGACTGCGGACATAGGACATTGCCGCCCGGGCCGATTCCTGCATCACGTCACCCAACCGGCCGGTTAAGGTTAACCCACCCTTACCGGGCATCGTCGCCACCTCAATGAGCATAATTCCCCCGCCGGCGGCAGACCAATAGAGCCCGGTGGACAATCCCACTTCGTCCCGCCGCTCCGCGATCGTGGAGGTGAACTTAAACGGTCCCAAATATTTGTGCAGTCCGGCCGGGCGAATGGAAATCGTTTCGCTGGTTTTGCCCTCGGCAATCTTCTTGGCAATCTTTCGCAGCACCGTGGCTAGTTCCCGCTCGAGATTGCGCACCCCCGCCTCCCGAGTGTAGCGGGCGATAATCGTCTTTAGGGTCTCATCGGAGAAAGTTGCCTGCTCCGGCTTGATGCCGTTTACTTCCAACTGTTTAGGAATAAGATATTTTTTACCGATGTGAAATTTTTCCTCGGCCGTGTAGCCGGGGAACTCAATGATTTCCAGCCGGTCCACCAGGGCCGGGGGGATGGTTTCCAAAACATTGGCGGTGGTGATAAAAATCACTTCCGAGAGGTCAAAGGGAACCTCCAGATAGTGATCGGAAAAAGCGGAGTTTTGCTCCGGATCAAGAGCTTCCAAAAGAGCCGCTGAAGGATCGCCGCGAAAGTCGTTACCCAGCTTATCAATCTCATCCAGCATGAAAACTGGGTTCTTGGTTCCCGACTGTTTAATGCCTTGAATTATGCGGCCGGGTAGCGCCCCAACATAGGTGCGCCGGTGGCCGCGAATCTCGGCTTCGTCGCGAACCCCGCCTAGAGAAATGCGAACGAATTTTCTCCCCAGGGCTTTGGCAATTGATTTACCAATGCTGGTTTTGCCCACTCCCGGCGGCCCAACAAAACAAATAATCGTCGGTGTGGTGACTTTCTTTTTCTGGGGCTCCTCCTGCACCTGGGCATGCTTTAATTTCAAAACCGCCAAATATTCTATAATTCGCTCTTTCACTTTTTCCAGACCATAGTGGTCCTCCTCCAAAGTTTGTTGGGCATCAATGATGTTAGTGTTATTAGGCGACTTAACATTCCAAGGCATGTCTAAAAGCCACTCCACATAGGTGCGGATGTAGCCCGCCTCCGGATTGGCCCCACTCATCTGTTCCAACCGTTTAATTTCTTTCAAGGTCTTGGCCAGAACGTCTTCCGGCATGCCCGCTTCCTTGGCTTTTTTGCGCAGTTCTTCCGTTTCTTTTTCCTCATCATCAATTTCCCCTAACTCTTTCTCGATGGCTTTTTTCCTCTCCCGCAAGATGCTTTCTTTGGTCCCCTTTTCCATTTTGGCCTGACTCTGAGCCATCAGCTTGTGTTCCAACTCCACAATCTTCACTTCTTTGGCCAGCTGTTCCGCCACCACTTTTAGTCGGGACTTGACATCAACCTGTTCTAAAAGCTGCTGGCGCTGTGCCACAGAGAAATCAAGAACTTGGGTCATTTGATTGGCCAGTTCCATCGGTCCCAGGCCCGAAGAAAGTTTCAAAAGGACAAAAAAATCAAAGTTTCGCCCCATGCGCAGGGCATTTTGGAATTGCACCACAATGTGCTCAGACAGGGCAATAATTTCCGGGTCATTAGCCTCAAATTGATCGGGAACCTCTTCAAGCTCCGCCACCAAAAAATCCTCAAGGTTCTGAAAGCGAATTACCTTGGCCCGGGACATGCCGGTCACCAGAACGTTGACTTCCGCTTCATTTTGATAGAGGTGCTTAATCTGGCAGATTGTGCCAACCGTTTCCAGATTACTGCTATCCGTCTCCGCCAGATTAGGATCTTTCTGCGCAGTGACAAAGATCAACCGGTTGGTTTCTGCCGCACTTTTGAGGGCCGCCACGCTTTGACTGCGGCTGAAAACCAAGGGGATATCCGTGCCCGGGAAAACCGGACCGTCACGAAGGGGAGCCACCGGCAAAACTTTTGTTTGCTCCATAATAAGCTAGCAGTCTAAACCATCATGTGCTAAATGTCAACCCCGATTTAATCGGGGTCAAGTGGTAATGTAAAGTAAAATGTCGTCCCTGTTCCGAGCTGTGATTCCAAAAAGACCTTGCCGCCATGTGACTCGACAATCCCCTTAACAATCACCAACCCCAAGCCGGTGCCTCCATGATTGTCCGGCTCCAGCTGTTTGAACCGAGTAAATAACTCCGGCAGTTTTTCCTTTGGGACTCCTTCGCCGGTGTCGCTAACCGCCACCAGCACTGCGGGCTTAGAAACCCCGGAAAAGTAATAGCGGGATGCCGATGGGAAGCGCCATTTGATGTCCGCAGGGGAATTTATTTTGCTGGCGCTGACGGTGACACTGCCGCCATTAGGGGTGAATTTGATCGCATTAGACAGTAAATTATTAATTACCTGGATAATTCGATCCCTGTCAAAATTAAACGTTAAATTCTTATCCGGCAAGTCGGCTTTGATTGTCTCCCCATTCTCTGTGGCCAATTCGCCAAAAAATGTCACCCGGTCAGTAAGAATATCAGCCAGGTTACCACGGGTTTTGACAACCTGAAATTTGCCAGCTTCAATCTTATAGACATCAAGCAGACTATTCACCATTGTTAACATATCTCCGGCAGACGTTTCCATTGTTTTAAGAAGTTCTTTGCCCTTATCTTGGTCCGCCAATTCCGGCGTCCGGGTGAACATATCAGTCGTCCCGCGAATCACCGTCAGCGGCGCCCGCAGCTCGTGAACTAATTTTGCGGTGAAATCCTCCAATGATGCCAGCTTTTTTTGCATCTTGGCCAGCTCATTATCTGTTTTCCAGATAATCAACAGCAGCGCCAACACCGTCACAAAGGTGATCAGGAGGAAAAAGATGAGGGGAACGTCAGGTAAATTCATTTTACCACTTGGGCCACCTTATCGGCCATTTCCGCCGGAGTGACTTTATATTTTATCAGGAAATCAGTTGCCCCCGAAGAAAATGCTTGTTGGACCATGTTTTCCTGGCCAAAGTTGGTGAGCATCACCACGGGAATATCTTTAGTGGTTAGCTCTTGTTTAAGACGAGTCAAGGTGGCAATGCCATCGAGTTTTGGCATCATAATGTCCAGAAGGATCACGTCCGGTTTCTCCTTTTGCGCCTTGACAATTCCTTCTTCACCATCAACCGCCTCCACCACCTCATAGTGGCGACTAGTCAGTTCCGCCACATAAAGCTCCCGAAGGGCATTATCGTCGTCAATCAAAAGAATCTTCACAACTTCATTGTAAACTTAACTTTCCCGATCTGACAAGAGGGACCTTTCTTTAATAATAAGCTCTTCCAGGAGATTTTTAATTTTCATCGGGTGTTGGATCTTAAACAGGTCGGTTTCGATCGGGGTTGGCCCGGCGGTGTGAATAACGATGTCGCCCATCTGATAACTGATGCGTTTAAGAAAATCCTCTTTGACCGTTAAATGGGTAATCTTGTCATAGGGGGCAGAAGTGAGTTTAACGGACAACACTCCGTCTTTAATCAGCACCCGGCGATTAGTGAAGATATAGGCCATTTTGTGACGCAAGTGAATCAATTTAATGATAAAGGGCAGGCCGATTAGGGCTACCAGAGCGGCCGGCAGATAAATTAGCCAGCCATAGCCGGCAACCAACAGGGAAACACGAGAGAGGATAAACGGATAAATCAATAAGAAGGTCACTAAAAAGAGATATGAAGCGATATTGAGCCAGAAGTAGCGATTGCCAATGCCAAAGACGGTCACGATCTCTTCCCCGTTAGCTAGATAGCGAGCGTATTTTTTATTGTCGGGCACAACTTATCTTTCCAGTTTTTGCTCCCGATGTCAAACCAAATTGTCTGAGGCAGAAACTTTTTTAAATAGGCCATTTGTCGGTGGGCATAGGCCTGCTCACTTTTGCCCCGGTAGGCCAAAGCCGTCGCCGCCTGTCCAACCGCCCGCGCTGCCTCCTGCCCAACCGCCGGCCGGGCCGCGATCCGCTTAGCAATCAACCTATTTAAATATTCTCTTGAGGCCGTCAGACCAATGATCAGGCTGTTAGTGTCATCCATTACAGGGTGCAACCCTGTTTTGGAGCTTGCTATCGCCACCTCCAATGCTCTAATCAGCCGGCGAGGGTTTTGCCTGTCAGACTCGTTCATTGCCGCCCACTTAGTGGGGTCGGTTTGTTGCAGTTTCTCCTGCAGTTCCCTCAATTCATAATTCTTACTCCTTAATTCTTTGTCTATGGGGACATTAATCGTGTCAAATGGTTCCAGCAGCGCTTTTATGTAAAGCCCTGTTCCCCCGACCACAATCGGCAGTTTTCCCCGGCGCCAGATGTCTTCCAGAACTTTATTGGCATATTTGACATAGTCGGAAACATTAAACTTAGCGTTTGGCGCCACCAGGTCAATGCCCCATTGGAAATATTTTGTTTGCTTGCCGGTGCCAATGTCCAGGCTTTTATAAACTTGCCGGCTGTCCGCCGAGAGAATCTCCCCGTTATATTTTTGCGCCAGTTCAATTCCTAGCTTTGTTTTGCCCGTCGCCGTCGGCCCGGTGATGACCAGAAGTTTTCTCATCTTTTAACTGCTGGCGCTAGAATAGCGTCGGATAGCCAGGTTCCAAACTCTCATCGCCAGGATAACACTAACGATGCCCACCAAAAAAGAGGCAAGGATACCTGGCCAAGATAACAGTCCCAAAAGTGCCTTCACCGGAAAAGTAAAAATAATTCCTAGGGGGATAACAAAAGTTAAAATGCTTCTTAATGGTTCCTTATATATGTCCACAGGAAATCGGGCCATGGTTTCAATGTCACGATACATCATAAGCCCATGGTCTACTTCTGGAGAAAAAATTATCAGTGCCGCTGTGACAACATGAACGGAAAACATAATTAACAGCCCATTAACACATAGTCCAAAGAATAGCAAAAATTCCAATGGGCCAAAATTGAGATGGTTCATTACAATAACCGGAATTAGTAATAAAACTGGCATTGTCAGAAGGTCCTGCAGATCAAAGTCGCCAAAAACATTTCGCAGCAGCGGATGAATGGGTCGAATTAGATCAAAATCAAATTCCCCTTTAACAATTTTTGATCGAAAACGATAGATTTCCCGAAAAAACATTTGCCCAATCGAACTAATTAAATAAAAGGTGGAGACAAACAACAAAGCGGTCCAATTGTCATAACCAAGGAAACTCTTTGTCCCAGTGAAGAGGAAATAAGCAAAAGAGAAGAATAATCCTAATCGCAGTAATTTGCCAAGAACAAAAATTAAGATTGCCCACCGAGTAGCAATTAAAGACTGGATCGAATCGGTGACCAGTAATCGCCAAACCTTAAAATATCTTTTCATACTTCAATGCCCCTCGGCTTGAAAAGTTTTTAAACCAAGCTGCCAAAATTTAACCAAAACATAATAACTGGCCAGGACCCAAAAACCACTCACTGCCAGTCCCCGAAAAATTTCAATCGGCGGAATTTTACCTAAATATAAATTAATGGGAAAATATAAAAGGTATGGGAATGGTAAAAGCATTAATAGGTTATAAGCGGCCTTAGGCAAAATGTCCAGGGGGAACATCACCCCACCCAAAAGTTCCTGAATTATTAGATAGATAAACCAAAAACCCCAAGTGTTTCCGGGTGTCCAAAAAGTCGTTGTTGAGGCAATAAAACCCATAAAAAAATTGAGAAAAACGGCAATCAAAATTGTTAACACAGTCACAAGCAGCAGTAGAACGTTTCCTTGAAAATAGATTGGTGGTTGGAGAATAAAGTAAAGAAAAAATATTTCAAAAATTGAAAAAGCAATATTTAGAAGCTTATCTGCAAGATCTCGAGAGAGCCAAAAAAAATGATAGTTGATCGGTTTTAGAAGGTAGTTTGCCAGTGTTCCGTCAGAAATATCTCCGCCAACATCCATACTCCTGGCCCCGAGAATAAACGACCGCAGGACTAATGTTAAAAAGACGTAGGTTAGGATTTGCTGTCTATCGTAGCCAAAGATCACCCCACCATTGCGAAAGATCGCATCCCAGAGAAAATAGACGGTGAGAATCACAATGACACTGCGCACCCGCCAGAGAATGAAATTCAGCCGGTAGACAAAACCATTGGACCAAGAAACAGAAAAAACTGTGAGATATTTCTTCATGAGATGTCGCGCCCAGTGAAAACTTCGCGGATGATGTCCTCAATCGCCGGCTCCTCAATATTTAGATCCGCCACCGGATAAGCGGACAGCAGTTTGGCCGCCACTTTGTTGGAATGTTCCCGGGGAACTTCTAAAACCAGCTTAGGAAATTCCAGTTCCCGAACGCCGCCGAGTTTTGCCAGACTTTCTACCTGCTTGCGGGATAATTCTTTTTCCAAAACGACGGAAAGAATTTTGTGGTCGGCAAACTGGCGAACAATCTGGGCCAGCTGGCCATCAAAAAGAACTTTTCCTTTATCAATAATGATAACCCGTTTACAAAGTTCTTTGACATCGTCCATGTAATGGCTGGTGAGGATAATCGTTGATTTATATTTCAGGTTATAAACTTTAATAAAGTCTCGCATCTTTTTCTGGGCCACCACGTCCAGGCCAATGGTCGGCTCATCCAAGAACAACACTCTTGGCGAGTGAATCAGGGCAGCAATTAATTCCATTTTCATTCGCTCCCCCAATGATAACTTGCGCACTTGAACTTTTAGGAGATCCTGCACTTCCAAAAGTTCCGAAAGTTCATTTAGGGTCATTCTGTATTGTTCATCCGGGACTTCATAGATCTCTTTGTTCAGGATAAAACTCTCGATGGCCGGCAGATCCCACCAGAGTTGATTCTTTTGGCCCATGACCAGGGCAAACTGTTTTTGAAACACTGCCTCCCGTTTCCAGGGGATATGGCCCAAAACGGACACTTCGCCACGGGTGGGATACAAAAGTCCCGAAAGGGTTTTTAAGGTGGTGGTCTTCCCGGCACCGTTTGGACCGATGAAACCGACCAATTCCCCTTCCTCAATTTCAAAAGACACATCGTTCACCGCTTTAACGTCATAATATTTGCGGGCAAAAAGGCTTTTCACCGACCCGACCAGCCCCGGTTCTTTTTGGTGGACCCGGTAATATTTTGATAGGTGGGAAACAATAATCGTCGGCACGGACTAAGTATATCGCAATCTGTTAAAATATTGCCATGTCAGATAAGGTCAAACAGCTAGCGCCGGTGATTTGGGAAGAAATCAAAAAAGCCCAGAAAATTCTGATGACTTTGCACTATAACCACGACGGCGACAGTCTCGGCTCCAATCTCGCTGTTTACCATATTCTGCGCCAGCTCGGCAAAGATGTGACTTTGATCCGTGGTGACTCGCCACTGACAGCCTCAACGAAAGCCTTTCCGGGCTTTGAAAACATTGTTAACAAAAACATCACCAAAATCAACCTCGCCGATTTTGATCTCTTTTTAATTCTTGACTGCGGCAACATTGAACAGGTTTCGCGATTGGATTTCAATCTTCCGAAAAGCCTGAAAACAATTGTGATTGACCATCACGGCAGCAACCCGAATTTTGGAAAAATTAATCTGGTTGACAGCAGCTACCCTGCTTGCAGCCAATTACTCTATGATCTTTTTCAACTTTGGTCCATAGAACTTAATCCAGACGTCGCTCTATGTCTCTTTGTTGGAATTTATACAGATACATTATTTAAATATCCAGGGACAACATCGCAAACCTTCACCACGGCAGCATCCTTGACAAAAATCAACCCGAATTTTGTTCAGGCACTCTTTGTTTATGAAAACACCACCCAGACAAAAGATTTAGAATTCTTGGGGCTCGCTTTATCAAAAGTTAAGATCCTCTTTTCTAAAAAAGTGGCCTTCTCTGCTGTCTCTGCTGCCAATCTTTTGTCACATAAAATCCCTAAAGAAAATGCTTCCGGTGGAGAGATCGCCGGAACACTGCGGTCAATCGAAGGAACGGAAATTGGGGCAATGTTGATTGAGAAGGAGAAAGATCAAGTCAATGTCAGTCTTCGATTCTACTCGAAAGATGTTTCCAAAATTGCGGTGGCTCTTGGTGGTGGAGGTCATCCCGGAGCGGCCGGAGCCACAATTAATCAGCCATTCGCTCGAGCCAAGAAAACCCTCCTTAATACCTTAACAAAAATTTATCCAGAACTAGGGAAACCGTAGTTTTTTTTCAATCACCAAAGTCCCGAGGGCATCGGGACTGGGTGACTCCGCTGAAAAACGGAGTTAGCGAATCGCTTTTTTCAGCGCTTTTCCGGCCGTGAACCCTGGGGTTTTGCGGGACGGAATTTGGATGGAAGCTCCGGTTTGCGGATTTCTTCCGGTTCGGGCGGCGCGAGACCGCACTGAGAAAGTGCCAAAGCCGGTCACCACCACTTTTTCACCTCTCTTAAGGGCATCACGGACGGCATCCAACATTGCCTGGACGGATTCCTTCGCGGCTTTGTTTGTTAGGGATGCTTTCTTCGCGACTAAATCAACCAAATCTGCTTTTGTCATTATTCTTTCACCTCCCTTCGTCCTATTATGACAACCAATTTAGTTTGGATTGTCTAAAAAAGCAATAGATCACATTGTTAGCAAAATAGGTCAACTTGACAATCTAAAGTCAAAATGATATACTCCGATCTAGTTCTCACAGTTCTGTGGGAACTTTTTTATGGCCAAATATATGGTCATCTATGCAAATCTGAGGAAGATTTTCGGCTTCACCAGGTCCGGGACCTCTGTGCTGGGTAAGCACGCTCTCAGGCTCATTTCCGTTCGCCGCCTTGGTCGCAGCGTGGGCATCACCCTGGTGGCCACCCTCACCGCAATCACTATTATTCATAATTTTGCCAACGTCGGCGGTTCCCTAGTTCTGGCTGTCAACACTCCGAAAGCGGTGGTTGATGCCGCCACGGTTCACACGGTGCAATCCCCTATTGATTTCACCTATGAATCCCGGGGATTCTCGTGGTTTCATTCCGGGGCTGATTTGGTCGCCCCCACCGGCACCCCAGTTTTTCCCATCATGCCCGGAACAGTGGAAACAGTGGCCTATGACCCGTTTGGTTTTGGCATCCATGTGATTGTTAAACATGACGAAGGCTACGAGTCCATCTATGGGCATCTGTCAAAAACGGAAGTCAAGGAAGGACAAATGGTGGATCTTTCCACCGAATTGGGCAAATCCGGGTCCACCGGTTTTTCCACCGGTCCCCACCTGCACATCGAAGTCCATCTCAACGGCGTGCCGGTAAATCCAGCCGATATCGTGCCGGGGGTAAAATAGACAATTGCTATGAAACTAAAGGTTCCTGAAGACTGCGTTTATCCGAAGCAATGTGAATTGATTGCAAGGGGATTAGAAGAAGATCCTTTAGCTCTTATTGATTCAGGAGCCGCCGATGAAGTTGAAAGTATGCTGATTTAGTCACCAAGGCGAGTCAGCTCTTGTTTCGAAACTGGAAAATGTATTCTTTTTGCCTCCAGCCATAATTATTCTGATCTCGACCGGGAAGAGTCACAAGAAACCAAAACACTAAGGAATAATGCCTTAGTCCTATTGTGGTGTTCACGAACGCTTGCAGAAATGTCACTGGGCAGAACAAGCGGAGAGTTTTAATAATCCGTTCCGCCACCCGTGTTATACTTTTTCTGTGGATTCACAAGCCGGATATAAATATCTCCTAACTTATCAGTACTCCCTTGTTATTTGTGACCTAACCGCCGAATTTTGCCAGAATTTTTTATTTGGTAAAGAATGGCTGCGCCTTCGCGACCAAATGAACCAAGCGGCCAGATCGGGAAAGCAAAATATCGTGGAGGGTTCGCAAATGGAAAGTTTAGAAAGCTACATCAAACTTTTAGGCGTGGCTCGCGGTTCTCTCTTTGAACTCCTGGAGGATTACCAAGATTTTTCGAGACAACATCACCTAAATATTTGGGGCAAGGACGAACCAAAAATGAGGGAGTTGCGGGATTTGAGAGTTTTGGGAACACCGGAAATTCATATTCCCCAATTCCCCCATATTCCTCATGACCAGGAGTTGGCCGCGAACCTCCTGGTAATGCTTTGCCAGAGAACGACCTACTTATTAGATAAACAAGTTGAAGCCCTAAAACAAAAGTTCATTAAAGAAGGTGGCTTCCGGGAAAATCTCTTTCAAAAGAGGCTAGCTTACAAAAAGAAGAAAGACTGGAGTTAGTAGTCCATTCCGCCACCCATGCCCATGCCGCCGGGCATTCCGCCACCCATGGGCATTTCCGGAGCCTTCTTTTCCGGGAGATCGGTGATAAGCGCTTCTGTCGTCAGAATCATGGTAGCCACACTGGCACCATTTTGGAGAGCCGAGCGGGTCACTTTGGCCGGATCCACAATTCCCGCTGCCAGCATCGGCTCAAAGGCATTAGTCAAAGCATTGAAACCATAATCCGCCACTTTGTTTTCTTCCACCACTTTGATCACCCAGCCGTCATCGGCCCCGGCATTGCGGGCAATGAGGCGCAGCGGCATACCTAAGGCTTGGTAAAGAATATCTACCCCCATTTTCTCATCGTCCACGGTCATAGTTTTCTTCAAATCCAGAAGCACTTTGCGGGCTCGGATCTGGGTCACCCCGCCACCGGGAACAATGCCCTCTTCAATGGCCGCTTTCGTCGCCGCCACTGCATCAATCACTCGTTCCTTTTTCTCTTTCAGCTCAATTTCCGTGGCCGCGCCGACATTAATGACCGCCACCCCACCGGACAGTTTGGCCAGCCGCTCCTGTAATTTTTCTTTGTCGTAATCGGAAGTGGTTGCTTCCAGTTCCGTTTTTATCTGTTTAACCCGGGCATCCAGGGCCGCTTTGTTGCCTTTGCCGCCAATAATCCGGCAGTTGTCTTTGTCCGCCCAAACCTTCTCCGCCCGGCCGCAGTCGTCCAGAGTGACACTGTCCAGTTTTCGGCCGGTGTCTTCGGAAATAACCATGCCGCCGGTGAGAACCGCAATGTCCTCCAGCATGGCTTTGCGCCGATCCCCAAAACCCGGGGCTTTGACCGCCAGAGCGTTAAACGTGCCCTTAAGCCGGTTAACAACTAACGTCGCCAGCGCTTCCCCATCAATTTCATCGGCAATAATAACCAGGTTCTTGGAAACTTTAATCAGGCTTTCCAAAAACGGCAGCAATTCCTGCAGAGACGAGATTTTTTTGTCGGTAATTAAAATGTAGGGGTCCTCAATTTCCGCTTCCATTTTCTCCGGCAGCGTCACAAAATAGGCGGAGGCGTAACCCTTATCAAACTCCATCCCTTCTTTATATTCCAGTTCCAGCTCCAGCCCTTTGCCCTCTTCCACCGTCACCACCCCGTCTTTGCCCACCTTATTTAAGGCTTCGGCAATCTTTTCCCCAATCTGGTTATCGGCCGCGGAAATGGTGGCCACTTGTTTAATTTCCTCGCCTTTAACGGGCTTGCTCATTTTTTTAACTTCCGCCACCACCGCGTCCACCCCTTTTGTCAAACCGGTTTTTAAAATCATCGGGTTGGCCCCAGCGGCAATGGCTTTCATGCCCGAGTTAACCAAGGACTGGGCCAAAAGCGTGGCAGTGGTCGTGCCGTCTCCGGCGACATCACCGGTTTTGGAAGCGGCTTCTTTCACCAGTTGCGCGCCCATATTTTCAAACGGATCAACTAGTTCAATCTCTTTGGCCACCGTGACGCCGTCGTGAACAACGGAAGGCGCCCCCCATTTTTTATCTAAGGCGACATTGCGGCCTTTGGGGCCAAGAGTGGTCACCACCGCCTGGGCCAGTTTATTCACCCCGGCCAACAGTGATTGTCTTGCTTCTTCAGAAAATTTTAGTTGTTTAGCCATATTATTTATTCAACAATTGCTAAAATATCTTTTTGTTCCAAAATCATCCACTCTTCCGCGCCCATTTTCACTTCGTTGCCGCCCCATTTTTTATAGAGGACTTTTTGGCCAACCTTAACCTGCATGGCAATTTTCTTGCCGGAATCATCGGTTGCCCCCGGACCAATCGCCATCACCTGACCGACTTGGGGTTTTTCTTTAACCGTGTCCGGCAGCACAATTCCCGACGCCGTGGTTTGGTCCGGTTCCAACGGCTTGACCAAAACATTATCAAACAACGGTTGATATTTAGCAATCTTTACCATCGATTGCGATTTTAAGGAGGTTAGCAAAATTTGTCAAGGGACCAAATTTTTCCCCCTTGACAGGTCTTAGCAGTCATGGTATTTTAGTGCTAATTGAACTGAAAATCATGGACGAATTGACTAATCGCCAGATTAAAATCCTCAAAAATGTTGTTGAGGAATATATCGAAACCGCCAAACCGGTGGGTTCCGACACCCTGGACAAAAAATTTAATTTGGGCGTTTCTCCGGCCACGCTGCGCAACGAAATGGCGGAGCTGACCCGGCTGGGGTATCTGTCTCAACCGCACACCAGCGCCGGCCGCAGCCCGACGCCAAAAGGTTTGAAATATTACGTCACCAAGTTAATGCAGCCAAAAAATATGTCCGTCACCGACGAGGTAAAGATTAAAGAAAAAGTTTGGGACCACCGCAGTGAGTTTGAAAAAACCCTGCGCGACGCCACCCGGGAGTTGGCCCAGGCGACCAAGTCCCTAGCATTGTCCACCAACGACACCGGTGATGTCTATTACGCCGGCACGGCCAACATCCTTTCTATGCCGGAGTTTTTTGACATTGACCTGACTCGCAACGTTTTGGCTCTTCTTGACAACTTTGCTTTTTTAAATAAAATCTTCGAGCGGGCCACCGGCGAGGGTGACATTTATGTCATGCTTGGCGACGATCTCGGTTATGATTATCTTTCCCCGTGCGGCCTAGTTTTCACTAGGTTTGGCCGGGGGAAAAAGCACCAGGGAACCATTGGGGTGATGGGGCCATACCGGCTCAACTATCCCAGCCTGATTCCCACCGTGCAATATTTCGGCAGCCTACTGGAAGAGTTAGAAAGCAATTGGTAAACTGGAAAGATGAAAAAGCAGGAAGAGTTAGAGGAGTTAAAGAATAAGTATTTGCGGGCGTTGGCGGATTATCAGAATTTAGAAAAACAAACGGCCAATTGGAAAGAGGAATTTAGCCAATATGCTAATGTCGGACTGATCAGAAAATTATTAGAGGTACTTGACGATTTAGAAAAAGCGCAGGATCATATTAAGGATGAAGGATTGGAACTGGTTCTGGCAAAATTAAAAAAGATTTTGGCTGACGAAGGATTGGAAGAGTTGGAGCTGGAAGGAAAAGAGTATGATCCGGCTCAGGCAGAAGTGATAAGCACTGAACCGGGGCAGGAAAATAATAAGATCATTAAAGTTTTACAAAAAGGGTACAAATTAAAAGATAAGGTTATTAGAGTTGCAAAAGTAGTCGTATGGCAAAAATTATAGGAATCGACCTGGGAACCACTAACAGCTGCGTGGCTGTCATGGAAGGCGGCGCGCCGAAAGTCATTCACAGTGCGGAAGGGCGCAATGTGATCCCGTCGGTGGTGGACCCCGTCACCCATGTGGTCGGTGACGTGGCCAAACGGCAGTTGGTGTTAAAACCCAAAGAGACTATTTTTTCCATCAAAAGATTGATGGGCCGCAAGTTCACCGATTCTTCCGTCCAGTTCGATGCCAAGTGGCTCCCCTACGCGATCAAATCCGGCCGGGACGGCATGGCCGTGGTGGAAGTGGCTGGTCACCAATACACCCCCCAGGAAATCTCCGCTATGATTCTCACCAAGATTAAGTCTGATGCCGAGGCCTACCTGGGCGGCAAAGTGACCCAGGCAGTCATCACGGTGCCGGCCTATTTCGATGATTCCCAACGCCAGGCCACCAAGCAAGCCGGAGAAATTGCCGGGCTGGAAGTGCTGCGCATTATTAACGAACCAACGGCGGCCGCTCTGGCCTACGGCCTGGACAAGAAAAACGCCCACACGATCGTGGTTTATGACCTGGGCGGCGGCACGTTTGACGTTTCCATTCTGGAACTGGGCGAAGGTGTTTATGAAGTGAAAGCCACCAATGGGGACACTCATCTTGGCGGCGACGACTTCGACAAGAAAATTCTGGACTACATTGCCCAGGAATTTCAAAAAGAAAACAATGTCGACCTTCGCAAAGACCCACAAGCTCTCCAACGGTTGCGCGAAGCGGCGGAGAAAGCCAAAATTGAACTCTCGTCCTCAACGGAAGCGGAGATTAACCAACCGTTTATCACCCAGGGGGCCAACGGACCGCTCCATCTGACGATGAAACTAACCCGGGCCAAACTGGAGCAGATTGTGGATGATCTGATTCAAAAAACCCTGGAACCTTGCAAAAAAGCTCTAAGCGATGCCGGCAAAAAAACCGGCGATATCGACGAAGTGGTGCTGGTCGGCGGCATGACCCGGATGCCCAAAGTCGTCGAGGTGGTCAGTAAGTTTTTCGGCAAAGAACCCAATAAAAGCGTTAACCCCGATGAAGTGGTGGCCGTCGGCGCCGCCGTTCAGGGTGGCGTGCTGGGGGGCGAAGTTAAAGATGTCCTCCTTTTGGACGTCACCCCGCTGACCTTGGGGATCGAAACTCTGGGATCTGTGTCCACTCCCCTTATTTCCCGTAACACCACCGTTCCCACCAGCAAGTCCCAGGTGTTTTCCACCGCCGCTGACAACCAAACCCAAGTGGAAATTAATGTTCTCCAGGGCGAACGGCCGATGGCGGCGGACAATAAATCACTGGGGCGGTTTGTTTTGGACGGGATTCCCCCGGCACCGCGGGGCATGCCCCAAATCGAAGTGACTTTTGATATTGACGCCTCCGGCATTCTGGCGGTTAAAGCCAAGGACAAAGCCACCGGCAAAGAACAAAGCATTAAAATCACCGGCTCCACCGGACTTTCTAAGGATGAAGTGGAGAAGATGACCAAAGAAGCCGAGGCGCATGCCGAGGAAGACCGGGTCAAAAAAGAAGCTATCGATGCTAAAAATGCTGCCGATTCCTTAATCTTCACCGCCGAGAAGGCCCTTAAAGACGCGGGCGACAAAGTGCCCGCCGATGTTAAAAAAGACGTGGAAGATAAGATTGCCGCCCTCAAAGGCATTTTGGACACCGGCACCAAAGAGGACATTGAAACTAAATCCAAGGATCTTTCCGACGCCCTGCAAAAAATCGGCGCGGCCATGTATAAAGGACAAGAACAACCTCAACCGGAAGAACAACCAAAATCTTCTGAAGAACCCGTGGAGGGAGAAGTGGTGAAGTGAACCAAGACTATTATCAAACCCTCGGTGTTTCAAAAAACGCTTCTGATGCCGAGATTAAAGCGGCCTATCGAAAACAAGCCCTTCAGTGGCACCCGGACCGTAACAAATCCCCCCAGGCGGCGGAAAAATTCAAAGAGATAAACGAGGCCTACGAAGTTTTGTCCAATCCGCAGAAACGCCAAACATATGACCAGTTTGGCAAAGAGGCCTTCAGCCAAAACGCCGGCGGGCCGCAGCAGGGACCGTTTACGTATACCTATCAAACCTATGGCAACGGCCAAAATCCCTTCGAGGGCATGGACTTCGGTGGCTTTTCCGACCCGTTTGAAATTTTTGAGCAATTCTTCGGCGGCGGCAGTTTCGCCGGCCGGCGCAGTGCCCCCCGGCGCCAGGTTTATTCTTTAAGCATCACTTTCATGGAAGCGGCTAAAGGAACGGAAAAGCGCGTGACAATCGGCGGCCGGACGATGACGATTAAAATTCCCGCCGGGGTGGACAACGGTTCCCGGGTCCGCTTCGGCGATTTTGATGTCGTCCTCTCCGTCGGCCAGGATAAAACTTTCCAGCGCGACGGGGTCAACGTCTATGTCGACGCCGAAGTGGATTTTGCCGACGCGGCTCTCGGAACGACGCTTGACGTCCCGACCATTGACGGGCCGGTAACCCTGAAAGTTCCCGCCGGCACCCAGCCGGACACCGTTATTCGCCTGCGCGGCCGGGGCATCCCCGAACCACACGGCTCTCGGGCCGGAGACGAATATGTCCGCATTCGCGTCCGCGTTCCCACCAAACTTTCCCGGGATCAAAAAGAAACCCTCGAATCCCTGCGCGGCAACTCCAAGCGCAGTGGGTGGTTCTGATCTAGTTCTTCATAGTTGACTTTCGGTAAAGGTTCGGAATATCTTCATATTATATATGTATGAAGAGATTAAAGAATTTGTGGAGGTGGCGGCGGTGTTTGTTGGCGGGAAGGCCGTTCCCAAGGCCTTTTTCTGGCGGGGGCGAAAATATATCGTTGAGAAAATTAATTTAGAACACCAGGAACGGCAGGGATCAGACCCGCTTTTTTATTTCTCCGTCACTGCCGCCGGCAATAGTTATGAACTATCTTTTGACAGCCACAATTTGGTTTGGAAATTGGAGCGGATATGGACGAAGTAGTTATGCATATTGACATGAATAGCTACTTTGCCTCCGTGGAGCAGCAGGCCAATCCCCATTTGGCCGGCAAACCGATTGCCGTGTCGGGCCGACCCTACATCCACTCGGTGGTCGCCGCCGCCTCCATTGAAGCCAAAAAATTTGGGGTCCGGTCCGGAATGAGCACCTGGGAAGCCAAAAAACTTTGCCCGGGGCTGATTTTTGTTCCCGGCAACCCCGCCAAATACATTGACCTGTCGGGAAGATTAATTAAAATTTTTCGGGATTTCAGTCCGACAGTGGAAATTTTTTCCATTGACGAAGCCTTTTTAGACATCACATCCTTGGATGGTTGCACCCTGTCGGACAGGGTGCAACCCTTTCGGATCGCCGGAGAAATAAAACAACGAATTAAAGACGAGCTGGGAGAGAAGATTACTTGTTCCATCGGTATTGCTAAAAACAAGCTGTTGGCCAAACTGGCGTCGGAGAAAAAGAAACCGGACGGGCTGACAATTATCAACGAAAACAATTTAGATGCGATGCTGCTTTCTTCCAAACTGGACGATTTTTGCGGCATCGGCCGGCAAACCCTGGCCCACCTGCAAGCCATGGGGATCTACACCGTCGCCCAACTGCGCCAAGTCCCGTTGGAGTGCCTCACCGCTGCTTTTGGCCGCCACGGCCGGGATATTTTTAACATGGCTTTTGGCATTGATAATGCCCCGGTGGTGGCCAGTGACACCGGGCCGGAGGCCAAATCGTTTTCCCACACCTTAACATTAGAAAGAGAGACTTCTGACCGGAAGCAAGTCGAAGCCGTTCTTCTTTATCTGGCAGAGAAAGCCGCCCGGCGGATGCGCCAGGAGGGTTTTTGCGGTCGGACAATTCACACCCTCACCGCCCAAAGAAGTTTGCCTCAGGCCACCAGCAACGGCCTGGAGATTTATAAAGTCGGCCGGCAGTTGATGAACTTTGATTTGCCGGTCCGGGTGGTGGGCATTGGGGTAAGCAACTTGGTCAAAAAAGACCGGACCAGCGGCAGCTGGCTGCCAGAGGTTCAAAAAGAGGAAAAAATTATTACCAGCCTGGATTTTGTGAACGACCGGTTTGGAGAAAACGCCGTTTTCCGCGCCGCCACCCTGCCGGTTTTCTCCCGTGACCGCCGTGTGGCGGGAATTAGAACAAAGATGAGATTTAACTAAGATATAATGGCTCTATGACAAACACCGCAAAAATATCACTTTTTAAGGGCCGACAAATCCGCCGATTGTGGGTGGAGAAAGAAGAGAAATGGTATTTCTCCGTTGTTGATGTCGTTGGTGCTTTAACCGGCAGCGAAAATCCAAGAAAATATTGGAATAAACTGGCGGAGAGATTACGGAGCGAGGGAAGTCAGTCGGTGACAAAATGTCACCAACTGAAGCTTTTAGCGCCTGACGGCAAGTATTATTTGACAGACGCCGCCGATACCGAGACGTTATTTCGCCTCATCCAATCCATTCCCTCTCCTAATGCCGAACCGTTCAAACTTTGGTTGGCCCGGGTGGGCTATGAACGAGTGGAAGAATCGCAGGATCCGGAGTTGGCCATCAACAAGGCGGTGGTGTCGCCAAAGCCGCCCGCAACAAACTCGAATCCCGCCTGGGTAAATCAGTCATTTCCGAAACCAAGCTTTTCGATTGACAAGATAGTAAACTTATAGTATATTTACTCCATGTCGAAAGAACTTGCTCCCATAATTACAAAGGCAGTTAAACCAGGCGCCATAGCGACATTTACTTATCTAATGCATTTCAGTGCCTATCCACTTGTGGCTAAGGCTTTTCCGGCCGCGACCGAAAGCATCCGCGATTTTGCCCTAAATTTACCCATCAATCCAAGTTGGACTTTTGAGACACTAAAAAATCTCGGAATGAGACCAGAGACTGCAGGGTTGATTGTTGCTGCCTCACTAATTTTACCAGTAATCCCTTTATCGCTTATGATTATTGCTGCAACAGTCAATTCTTCCAACCATTGACGAAACTTCACACAAAGCATATAATCTAAGTTGGTTGGTGGGAGAAGTCCCACTTTTTTAATGAAATAAAATAATATGCCAGCACAAGTAAGATCAGAATTTTCCTTAGCCTTAAATCAGGTAGCCGCCGAGAGAAACATCCCGGTGGAGGCGATTATTGCCACCATTGAAGAAGCCCTGGTGATGGCCTACCGCAAAGACCGGGCCCTGGCCGGAGAAATGGTTGACGTTGAGCAATTTTTGGCCAAAGTGGATCCGGACTCCGGGGAAGCCTCAATTTTTCGCAAAAAAGCCAACGGCAGTGTCGGTGAAAACGTGACTCCCGCCGGTTTTGGCCGGATCGCCGCCCAAACGGCCGCCCAAGTGCTGCGCCAGAAAATCCGCGAGGCCGAGAAAAAAGCCGTGATCGAGGATTTCTCTCAACGAATCGGCACGATTGCCTCGGGCATGATCCTACGTTTTGACACCCCCAATGTGATTGTGGACATTGGCCGGGCGGAAGCGGTGATGCCCCCTCAGGAGCAAAATCCGGGCGAACAATACCGGCTTAATCAGCGCCTCACCTTCTATATTAAAGAGATTCGCGACTCGGCCCGGGGCCAGGAAGTGGTGGTTTCCCGCGCCGACGAAAAACTGGTGGTGGAACTGTTTCGCCGGGAAGTTCCGGAGTTTGCCTCCAACGCAGTCGAGATAAAACTGATTGCCCGGGAAGCCGGCGGCCGAACCAAACTAGCGGTGATCTCCACCCAATCGGGAGTGGATCCGGTGGGCGCCTGTGTCGGCCAGAAAGGCGTTCGCGTCCAAGCCGTTATTAATGAACTGGGCGGCAGTGAGAAAGTGGACATTATTCAATATACCGATGACGCGGCGGCGTTGATTGCCGCCGCGCTGGCGCCGGCCAAGGACATTGAAGTGATTGCCAATCAGGAAGAAAAATCAGCCATTGCCCTGGTCCCCGACGATCAGTTGAGCCTGGCCATCGGCCGCGACGGGCAAAACGTTCGCCTGGCCGCCAAGGTGACCGGTTGGAAAATCGACATCAAAGGAAAAAATGAATACCACCAAAAAGACACCAGCGCATGAGAAACTTTCTTCCCGACCGCCAATAATCGTAGTGCTGGGGCACGTTGATCATGGCAAAACCACCCTGTTGGATGCCATCCGCCAAACGGATGTGGCCGCGCGCGAATATGGCGGCATCACCCAAAGCATCGGTGCCTGGCAGGCCGACGGCCTCACCTTCATCGACACCCCCGGCCATGAGGCCTTCACCAAAATGCGCTCCCGGGGAGCGGCGGTGGCCGACATTGCCATCCTGGTGGTGGCCGCCAATGACTCGGTGATGCCCCAAACGGTGGAGTCAATCAAGATCATTAAAGAAGCCAAAATCCCCTATCTGGTCGCTATTAACAAAATTGATCTGCCGGAAGCTAATTTTGACAAGGTGACCTCCGATTTGCTGCGCCATGAAGTGATGTTGGAAGGCTATGGCGGCGATGTTCCCTTTGCCAAAGTTTCCGCCAAGAATAAAACCGGAATTAAGGAGCTGTTGGACCTAATTAAATTAATGGCGGATATGGCCGATTTAAAAAATGACCCCCAAGGGGACTTGGAGGCGATTGTGATTGAATCGGAATTGGACCACCGGCGGGGGCCATTGGCCACGGCGGTTGTTAGAAATGGAACGCTATCGGTTGGGCAGGAGATTTTTATCGAAGACAAAAAGTCAAAAATCCGCGCCCTAATTGATTACCAAGGCAAACCACTGGATGTTGCCGGCCCGGGCACCCCGGCCGAGATCTTAGGACTTAGTGTGGTGCCATCAGTCGGGGCCGCCTTGGCCGATCATCCGGCCGGCGCCAAACCACAAACTGATTCTGGACAAGCCAGAATGACAATCAAAGAAAACTCTCTTAATCTCATCTTGAAAGCGGACACGGCCGGATCACTAGAGGCAATCGTCGCCCAAATGCCCGTTAATGTGAACCTGATTCAGACTTCAGTGGGGGAAATCAGCGGCGCCGATGTTTTGTTGGCTAAATCCACCAAGGCCATTATCCTGGGCTTTAACATTAAAATTTCCAGCGAAGCGCAAAAACTGGCGGAGCTGGAAAAAGTTCTGGTGCGCACCTATAAGATTATTTATGAACTGCTGGATGAGCTGACCGACGCGGCCGCTGGGCAATTGGCGCCGCAAGAATCGGAAGAAATTCTGGGGACCGGCCAAATCGTGGCGGAGTTTCCCTATGAGAAGCTTCGAGTCGTTGGGGTGCGGGTGAGTCAAGGGCGGCTGGCGCGGGGGGACAACGTAAAAATCAAAAGCCAAAATTCAAAAATCAAAAGTCTGCGCGTGGGAAAAGACGAAGTTAATAAAGTGGAAGCAGGAAAAGAATGCGGCGTTCTTTTAGATCCCCAGATTGACTTTAGAATTGGAGATGATATAATAGCCTATAATCGTAGTTGAGCAAAGGATCGCCCTTGCGAAACCACGATCATAAAAGGAAGCGCAGTACCGACGAAGTCGGCACGAGCAAGCTTTTATAGGGGGTATAATTATGTTTCGGATTAGTACACGAATAGATAAGGACGGACAACGAGTAGGAAGACCAACCCATAAGAGAGTTGATCGGTTAAATTATGATTCTTTACTAAGCTACGAAAGTGATTTATATAGACAGTTGCACACTGAGGGTGGAGATATCACTGCAAACCGCCGGGACGCATTGATGGCCTGCATTGAAAAGGTACAAAAAGAGAGAGAAAGAAGAGGATTGTAAATTTATGACGAACGAAGATTTACAGCAAATTCAGGCTTTAGTCACCGGCACCCACAAGGTGCTGGTTTTAACGCACAAAAACCCTTCGGTGGACACGATGGCCAGCGCCCTTTCCCTTTCCCTGGCCCTGGGAAAGTTGGGTAAGGACGTGACCGTGGCCATGGAGTCCCAACCCCTAGTGGAAGTGGCAAACTTGGTGGGTATTGATCAGGTTAAGACTACCCTTTCCGGCAAAAATCTGCTGCTGACCTATAAACCCTACACCCTGGGCGACTTTGAAAAAGTCAGCTATCTGGAAGATCCTGGCCAACAAGGAAATCTAGCGGATAGCTTTAAATTAACCATTACTCCGCGGGACGGGTTTGCTCCCGATCCGGCCAATTTCACTTTCAGTTCCACCGGCACGGCTGCTGATCTGATTTTTACTGTTGATGTTTTGGAACCGTCGTTGTTGGGGACCCTTTATGATCCGGCCATGTTCAGCGCCACGCCAATCATTAACATTGATAACCACGACCCAAATAAAGACTACGGCCGATTTAATTTGGTGGAGCCGGAGGCGGCTTCCATCAGCGAAATTGTCACTTTCTTTTTGCGGGCGGTTAACGCCCAACTGGATGCGGACATTGCCGGCAACCTATATCAGGGCATTGAGGCCGCCACCAGTCATTTCCAGTCACCCAAAGTGGCCGCCGCCACCTTTGAAGCGGCTGCCATTTGTCTGCGCGCCGGAGCCAAAGGCAAGCCGCAAGTTCAACCGCAACCGCAAGCCCAGCCCCAGCCGGTTCAACCCGCCCAGCCGCAAAAATCAGCCCGTGATAATTCCATCCCCGCCGACTGGACCCAACCGAAAGCATATAGGGGAACATCTACTGTATAGACAAAGACCACTAAATCAAGTAAAATAACTTATGTTTTTAAAAAATTCTGTTCTTGTTAATAATGAAGGGTGTCGGTTTAAAACCCCCGAGGGGAATTGTTTATTAAGATCAAAATCAAATCCACGACCATGTGATGATACGGGTGATGAGAAAGATTGTGAAGATGCTCTAACAGTAATCAAAAAAAGATTGCAAGCACAAAGTACAAGAATAACTGCCACAGCTAATTCCGCATAACTCTCTCAATTTATGACATTAATTAGCAACGATAAGAAAAAGATTATTGACAAGTTTGCCCAAGCTAAGGGGGACACCGGTTCACCAGAAGTCCAGGTGGCCCTGCTGACGGAACGGATCAGCAAGCTGACTGATCATTTAAAGAAGCACACCCACGACGTTCATTCCCGCCGGGGCCTTTTGACTATTGTAAGTAAGCGGCGTCGTCTGTTAAACTATCTTTCTAAACACGCAAAAGATCGCTATACTAAGCTTGTTGCCTCGTTGGGACTAGCGAAGTAAAACTCCACACTAGATGAATAAAAAAGTTTACACCAAGGAAATTGATGTTGCCGGGAAAAAATTGACTTTGGAAGTCAACAAACTGGCACCCCAGGCAAACACATCAGTGATTGCCCGCTATGGCGACACGGAGGTGTTAGCCACCGTGGTTTCCGCCGCCGCCAAGCTGGGACTGGGCTATTTCCCCCTAACCGTTGATTTTATCGAACGGCTCTATGCCGGCGGCATCATCAAAGGTTCCCGCTGGGTGAAACGTGAGGGCCGACCCACTGACGAAGCGATTCTCACTGGCCGATTAGTGGACCGTTCTATTCGTCCCCTGTTTCCCAAAGATTTCATGGATGAGGTCCAGGTAACTTTGACACTCTTATCAACTGACGGCGAAAACGATCATGACGTTTTGTCTATTGTTGCTGCCTCTGCTGCCTTGGCCGTTTCTAACGTTCCCTGGAACGGACCAATTGGCGCCGTGCGTGCTGGTTATATCACCACCCCCGAAGAGAGCATCGTTATCAATCCTCCCACCTCCGAGATGGAATTTTCTGATCTAGACCTAGTGGTTTCCGGCACTGCCGCTAACATTATTATGGTGGAAGCCGGAGCCAAGCAGCTGCCGGAGGAAAAGATGACCGCCGCCGTCACTGAGGCAATGGCGGAAAATAAAAAAATCATTAAAGCCATTTCCGAGATGACAGCCGAAATTGGCCAAGAAAAATATCCCTACACCCAAGTGGTTTTGGACCAGGAACTTGTCAATGAAATTGAAAAAAGTTACCACAAAGATTTGGAACCGTTAGTTTTTTCCGATGACCCCTCATCTAAACCAAAAACACACCAAATTGAAGAGTTAAAGGCCGCAATCGTTGCCAAATATCCGGAACATAAGAATAAAAATCAGATCCCGGAAATCGTGGAGAAAATTATGAAGAAAATGGTGCGGGCATCCACCATGGACAAAAAGAAACGTTATGACAGCCGCAAGCCAGACGAAGTCCGGCCAATCAGCGCCGAAGTGGGACTGCTTCCGCGAACTCATGGTTCCGGTCTTTTTCAGCGCGGTCTAACCCAGGTTTTGTCCGTGGCCACCCTGGCCTCACCTTCGCTAGAACAATGGATTGAAACCGCCGAAGGTATGGAGGAAAAACATTATCTGCATCACTACAGCGACCCGCCTTATGCCCTGGGGGGAACCGGCCGACTTGGCGGTTTGGGACGGCGGGAAATTGGTCATGGCGCCCTGGCAGAACGGGCTCTTTTACCAGTTATTCCTTCTCAAGAAAAGTTTCCCTACACTATCCGGGTGGTTTCCGAAGTGCTTTCCAGTAACGGTTCAACCTCAATGGGATCAACCTGTGGTTCCACTTTAGCTCTCATGGATGCCGGTGTGCCGATTAGCGCCCCTGTCTCCGGGGTGGCGATGGGCATCATGGCCAAGGACGAAAAAGATTATGTTATTCTCACCGATATTGCCGCGTTTGAGGATTTCTACGGCAACATGGACTTCAAAGTGGCGGGGACGGAAACTGGAATTACGGCTTTGCAGTTGGATGTTAAGCTTGATGCTGGCTTCTCCGGCTTAACTTTAGAAATGATTCCCAAAATTTTTGCCCAGGCGCGAGACGGCCGCATGTTTATTATGGAAAAAATGTTAGCTGTATTGCCGGCTTCCCGAAAAAATGTCAGTCAATATGCTCCTAAAGTGGTCACCATTAAAGTCCCGGTGGACAAGATTGGGGAAGTGATCGGCCCGGGCGGACGCAACATTAAAAACATCATCGCCACCACCACCGCCTCGGTGGACATTGAAGACGACGGCACGGTGACGATTGCCTCTATCAATGAAGAAGCAGTCGCCCGCGCCAAGGAATGGATTGAAGGGATGACCCGAGAAGTGCAAGTTGGTGAAGAGTTTGATGGCGAAGTGAAGCGAATTTTGAACTTCGGCGCTTTTGTGGAAATTCTCCCCGGCAAAGAAGGGCTGGTTCATGTTTCCCGCATGACGGCCGGGTTTGTTTCCGATCCCAACACCGTTGTTAAAATTGGCGACAAAGTGAAAGTGAAAGTGACGGAAATTGACGAAATGGGCCGAATTAATTTGGCCATGTATTGGGGCCCGAAAGAAATGGGCAACCTACCTGGCCGGCAGGCGGGTGTGCAATCGCCAATGGGCAATAGGCCAAGATTTGGCGGTCCCCGGCCATATCGCCCCGGCTCTTTCGGCGCCCGGCGTAACCGATATTAAAACTCTGCTATACTGAACTCCATGGACACTCCAGCAATTGATGAGATCAGACAACTGGAAGACAAAGTGGTGCAGGCAAAACTGCCGGAGGAGTTATCACAAAAGGTAAAAGCCATGGTGGTGCGGCTGGACCGGATGGCTAAGTTGGGGGGCAATTATGCGGCCGAGTTTGATGCCACCACCCGCTATCTGGATTGGGTGACCGCTCTTCCCTGGGACAAAAAATCTGATGATATCCTAGATATCCCCAATGCCGAGACGGTTCTTAATAAAAATCATTATGGTCTTAAAGAGGCCAAAGATAAAATTCTGGAATATCTGGCGGTTTTAAAATTAAGCAAAGCCGGCAATCGGGCTCCAATTTTGCTCCTGGTTGGGCTGGTGGGCACCGGCAAAACCACCCTGGCCTATTCGGTGGCCCAGGCAATGGGCCGCAAATTTGAACGGATTCCCTTTGGTGGCATCGGCGATGCCCAATTTTTGCGGGGCCAGTCCCGTTCTTTTGCCGACGCGGAACCGGGGGCGATTATTAAGGCCCTGCGCCGGGCCGGGACCAAAAACCCAGTAATTTTGCTGGATGAAATCGACCGGGTGGCCGAGGAAGCCCGGGCCACCATTATGGGAGTTTTAGTAGAGCTATTAGACCCGGAACAAAACAGCCGCTTTGCTGACCACTATATTGATTATCCTTTTGATCTTTCCGACGTGCTGTTTATTGCCACCAGCAACAACACCACTAACATTAGCACCGCCGTTTTGGACCGGCTGGAACCAATTCAAATGCCCTCCTACACCGATGAGGAGAAAATCACCATCGGGCGGGATTTCGTTTTGCCAAAAGTCCTGAAGGATTCGGGGCTGCCGGAAGGAACACTGCAGATCAGCGCCGACGTTTGGCCCAAGATTGTCCGACCCCTAGGCTTTGACTCGGGCATTCGCACCCTGGAACGAACGATTAATAATATGGTCCGCAAGGCCGCCTTGTCCGTCGTCTCGGGCAAAGGCCAACAGATTATTATCGACGACACTAATCTTCAACAGTTTCTTGTGTAACTATGGACGAAACAAAAATTGCCATTTTTAAAAATAAAAAGATCCGTAGGGTTATATATAATAACGAGTGGTGGTTTGTCATCGAGGATGTTGTTCTTGCCCTTATTGATTCGCTAGACCCAAAACAATACATCCAGCGGATGAAACTTCGCGATCCGGAACTTGCTAAAGGATGGGTACAACTTGTACATACCCTTGAGATTCCAACAGCCGGTGGAGTGCAAAAGATGATTTGCGCTAACACCGAAGGAATCTTCCGCCTCGTCCAGTCAATCCCATCTCCAAAGGCCGAGCCTTTTAAAAGATGGTTAGCTAGAGTCGGCTACGAGCGAGTCCAGGAAATCGAAAACCCGGAGTTGGGACAAAGACGAACGCGGCTGCTTTATAAATTAAAGGGCTATCCCGACGATTGGATTGAAAATCGGATGCGCGGGATCGTTATTCGCGACGAGCTAACCGATGAATGGCAAAAACGCGGGGCGCAGGAAGATAGAGACTACGAGATTTTAACTGCAGAAATTTCCAAAGCCACTTTCGGCGTCACCCCAAGCGAATACAAAAAGTTGAAAGGACTGCGAAGAGAAAACCTACGCGATCATATGGATGACTTCGAGTTAATCTTCACCATGCTGGGCGAAAGGTCAACCGCAGAAATTCATCGCACAGAAAATTCCCAAGGAGTTCCCAAGCTAAAAGCCGACGCTAAATTTGGTGGCAGCGTCGCTGGCGGCGCCAGAAAAAAACTCGAACACCGCCTCGGCCGATCAATCGTAACAAAAAACCGTTATCTGGAATCGCATGGAAGACAAGCAAAAGCTACTAGATAAGATTGCTGAAGAGTTAGAAGTCTCTGGGGGCGGGCCGTTGGGAGGGCCGGGGATAAATGCGGTTTTTGGCGAAGGCAACCCTGACGCTCAGATCATGTTTATTGGCGAGGCGCCGGGATTTCACGAAAACCAGGAGCGCCGGCCCTTTGTCGGCCAGGCAGGAAAACTGCTGCGCAAAAACTTAGCCGTTAACGGCTGGCGGGAAGACGAAGTTTACATCACCAACATCGTCAAATTTCGTCCGCCGGAAAACCGCGACCCGACCCCGCAGGAGATTGAATTTTTCCGGCCATTTCTGGACAAACAAATTGAAATAATAAATCCCAAGATCATTGTCACCCTGGGCCGATTTTCCATGTATAAATTCCTGGGCATTGGTGTTAGTATTAGTAAGATTCACGGCCAGCCAAGAACAGTGGGCGGCCACATTATATTTCCGATGTTTCATCCGGCCGCAGCGCTGCGGGACGGGACGATGATGAAAGCCTTTGAACAGGACTTTCAAAAATTGCGGCAGATGTCCGACGCCAAACCGGAACCCGAACCGGAAGCTAAAAAAAACGAGGCAGAGCAATTAAAACTGGTATGAAACTAAAAATCTTATCTTTAGGAGGAATCGCGGTCAACAAAAACATGTATGTCTACGAAACGGACCGCGACATCATTATTGTGGACTGCGGCATCGCCTTCCCCGATGAGGACATGCCCGGCATTGATCTGATTATCCCGGACACCGCCTACTTACAAAACAAGAAGAATAAAATCCGGGCGATTTTTCTTACCCACGGCCACGAAGATCATCGCGGTGCCCTGCCCTATATTCTCCCAAACTTGCCGAAGGTTCCCATCTATGGCACAAAATTAACCATCGGCCTTTCAAAAATGCGGGTGGAAGAGGCGGGGGTCAAAGCTGATTGGCGGGAAGTTAACTATGGTCAGTCAATTTCCGTTGGTGATTTCACCGTTAATTTTATTCATGTCACCCATTCCATCCCTGACGCCGCTAATTTACTTATTAACACCCCGGCGGGGCTTATCTATCACGGTTCCGACTTTAAGTTTGACTGGACCCCGGTGGATGGTTTCCCCACCCAAGTGCAGCGCATTGCCCAAGCCGGCGGCCAAGGCATTCTTTGTCTCTTGTCCGACTGTCTTCGGGTTGAAAAACCTGGCTACACCCTCTCAGAGCGCATGATTGAACAAACTTTTGAATCACAGATCCAAAAATGCGCAGGAAAATTTATCATTACCACTCAATCATCCAATATTAGCCGCATTCAGCAGGCTGTTAATGTGGCCCAACGGCACGACCGGATGATTGTGTTTGCCGGCCGCAGCATTGAGCAATCTGCCGAGGTGGCAGTGCGTCTGGGTTACCTCACCTTGCCAAAAAACAAAATTATTAAAGCTGAGGATGTTAGCCGTTATCCGGCAGGGAAAGTTATGGTCCTGGCCACTGGTTCCCAAGGCCAAGATAATTCCGCTCTGGCCAGAATTGCCAACGGAGAACACAAAATCAAGATTGCTGAAGGGGATTTTGTCGTTTTCTCCCAGGACCCGATTCCCGGCAGCGAGACGGCCGTTGATGAGCTAATTAACACTCTGATTAAGGCCGGGGCGGATGTTTTCTACTCCGCCATCCTTGATGACCTGCACGTTTCCGGCCATGAAGCCGCTGACGGGTTAAAGCTGATGCTCGCCCTGACATCGCCGAAATATGTCTGGCCGATCGGTGGAACAATTAAACACGTTAAACAATATGCCCGGCTGGCACAGGGCATGGGCTACAAAGACAGCAACATCATCCTGCCGGAAGATGGCGAAATTGTGGAATTTGAAGACGGAAAAATGCGCTGGGGCGAAAAAGCCGAAGTTAAAAATGTTCTAATTGACGGCCTGGGAGTTGGCGATGTGGGCACGGTGGTGCTGCGGGACCGGCGGACAATGTCGGCTGACGGCGTGGTTATGGTTGTTGTTCCGGTGGAAAAGGCCAACGGGGAAATTGTTGGAGAAGTGGACATTGTTTCCCGCGGATTTGTCTATATGAAAGAATCCGGAGAACTGATTAATGAAGCCAAAAGCGTGGTCCAGAAAATTTTGAAAGAACACGCCGGCAAAGCGGTTGACTTTCGCTTCCTGCGCCGGCACATCACCGACCAGTTGGACGAGTTTTTGTTTAAGGAAACCCACCGCCGCCCATTAATTTTACCAGTGATTGTGGAAACTTAGCCTCGCAGGGTCTCTCCCTGTGAATCTACGTCAACCATATAATCTGCAATTAAACTCCAATCAGCCGACTCATTTAAGAATGACTGGTAAGAATCGTTCGAATTCGTTTTGCTAAAAAAATTAAGGATCTCCCCTGGTTTTACCCATGGAGTCCGTCTCACTCCAAGATATTCCGGCAATGATGTGGGCTGGGTCGAACCAGAACGGGGATTTTTGTGAATATATCTCGTAAGATGCAAAAGTTGTCCTTCTGTTTCCACTAAAACCGCTTTATAAACGCCCTGGAAAAGAGAGCCGACGCGGACATATTTCTTGTTAAAATACATGGAGTATTTTGTTGCCAGCGATCTCAGAAAACGGTTTATCCCGTCGCTGCTTCTTTGTTTAACAAGAAAGTGGAAATGATTCGGCATAAGTGCATAGCAAAGTAGGTCAATCTCATCAGAATAGTTTTTTAATAACAATAACTTACTAGCTTTTTCTTTTTCGTGATAAGAAGAATTCGTGGACAAGCAGATTTTCTTTAAATTTTCAGTATCTTTCGGGGACAGGTAAATTTTGAGATACGATAAAAACACCTGATAATCTTGATCGTCAAGAAAAATGTCCGATTTGTTGACGCCGCGGTTATAAACGTGGTAAAAGCTGTTTTCCCGATAGGTTTTTATGGAATTTTTGGCAGGCACGGTTTTATCATGGCATAAATTTTCCTCCTTCGCAAGGAGAGACCCTGCGAGCTCGCAGGGTCTCGCAGGGTCTCTCCTTATAGATGACCACTTGAAATTTAATTTCCTCCATAATATTATGAATATACGATGTTTCCTGTTGATGCTGATACACAACCACTTGAGCCCGAAGATCTTCTTGCTATTCCTGATTGGATGCAGAAAAAAGAGATTGTGCATGTTGACGTGGGTGTTAAACCAGCAGATCTAAAAGCAAGTGCTGTTCATTGTTTGGCTGATCCAAATCATGCAGCGATGGAAATTGCTCTGATGCGCTATCTCGCCGGGGATGAGGTAATAGTCGAAACAACTGCTCCCGGCTATCGCTGTGCTATTGACGGTTTGGGCTTCCTAAGTAATAGGGTTATGGCCGAATTTCTTCCGAAAGCAGCAGAGGTGCTACGCTTGCGTGGCCAGGACAGCGACGCTCGTAGCCTGCAACAAAGAATCGATGTGATCCAAGCGCAATTTAAGGAACAAGGTAGATACCTAAATTAATTTCTCATCTCCTCCTAGATTGTGGAGATTTAGACTTCGCGCTATACTGGAAGCCGTATGCGTTATCGCAAAAGAAGCTTATTTCGGTTGAAACTGCGTAAGCAGACGGTTTATTCCATTTTCTCCCTCGGTCTTCTGGCCACCGCGGGATTGATCATGGTTTCCACTTTCTACCCTCAAGGTGCCATCTTGACCAAACTAAGTGCGTTATTTGATCTCTATTTTGGCTGGGGCAAAGTCTTCTTTGCCATCACCCTGGTTCAACTGGCTCTGCTTTTATCCCGGGTCAAAATCGGGCCGGCTAAGCCTAACAGTGTCATTGGCTACTTTCTAATTCTCTGTGCTCTCTTAGGTCTCTCCCAGTCCGGCAATCTTGGCCAAACGCTGTTTGCCACCATCTACACTCTGATTCCCCTTGGTTTTGTAGTCTTTTTCGTTCTTTTATTAGTGGCCATCTTGGGAGCCACCGTGCTTTTTAACCTGTCCATTGGTGAAGTAATTGAAATCTTCACCGATAGTTTCAAGGCAATTAAAGATTTCTTTAACAAACTGTTTTCTTTCACTAAAAAACCGAGTCCGGTTTTTGTTAAGGACAGCCAGGTGAAGCCGGCGACAGCTCCGGCAATGCCAAGCCAGAATCTGGAGCCTAAGGTTCCCTCTCCCCAGCAGCCGCGCCTGCCTATCCCTGAAGGAACGCTGACCGATGATAAAATTATCCAAAACACCCCGCCGGAGCAGGACAGCAAAGTTTGGGAATATCCTCCGCTATCACTTCTATCCGACGCTTCCGGTGGCACGGCCGACCGGGGAGACATCAAACAAAATGCCGCCGTGATTGAAAAAACGCTGGAATCTTTCGGCATCACTGCCCGAGTGGCTGAGGTGAATAAGGGACCGGCTGTCACCCAATATGCTCTGGAAATTGCTTTGGGTACGAAGCTATCAAAAATTACCACTTTGCAAAATGATTTGGCCCTGGCTCTAGCCGCCCCGGGGCAAATCCGGATTGAGGCCCCGATTCCCGGCCGGGCCCTAGTGGGGATCGAAATTCCTAATCGCACCCCGGAGTTTGTCACCGTGCGCAGCATTTTGGAATCGGATCGGATCCAGCAAGCCAAGAGCAAGCTGGCCGTTTCCTTGGGACTGGATGTTTCCGGCAACCCCCAAGTGGTCGACATTGCCAAGATGCCCCACGTGCTGATTGCCGGCTCCACCGGCTCCGGAAAATCGGTTTGCATCAATGCTTTCTTAACCTCATTGCTTTACCGTAATTCTCCGTCAGAACTAAAGCTAATTCTGGTTGACCCGAAACGGGTGGAATTGTCTTTGTATAACGGCATCCCCCACCTGTTGACCCCGGTGATCGTGGAAGTGGACAAGGTCCTATCCTCGCTGAAATGGGCCATCGCCGAAATGGAGCGGCGCTACAAATTATTTGCTTCCGCCGGTGTGCGCAACATTGAAGGCTATAACGAAATGGCTGGTTTTCAAGCCTTGCCATATTTAGTCATTGTTGTTGACGAAATGGCCGACGTTATGATGTTTGCCCCGGTGGAAGTTGAGGATGCTATATGTCGGCTGGCACAAATGGCCCGGGCCACCGGCATTCACTTGGTCCTTTCCACCCAACGACCCAGCGTCGACGTCATTACTGGGCTGATTAAAGCCAATATTCCCTGCCGGATTGCTTTTAACGTCACCTCCATGATTGACTCTCGGGTGATTATTGACACCCCGGGGGCGGAAAAATTGTTGGGCAAGGGGGACATGCTTTATATTCCCCCCGATCAATCAAAACCGAGCCGGATTCAAGGGGCCTTCGTCTCCGACGGTGAAGTGCACAAATTAGTGGATTGGCTTAAAGCCCGCGGCGGCCCGGTGCAATACACTCAAGAGGTCACCACAATGCAAACAATTATTAAAAGCGGACCCGGCGGCAAACAAACGTCGGCCGGCGGCGGTGATCCCCTGGTTGATGAAGCGATCCGAATCGTATGCCAATATGACCGCGCCTCCGCTTCCTTGCTGCAGCGCAAACTGTCCATCGGCTACGCCCGAGCCGCCCGGATTCTGGACACCCTAGAAGAGCTGGGTATTGTTGGCCCGGGTGAAGGCAGCAAACCGCGCGATGTTTTAGTGCGCAATGCCGATGAATATTTTGCCAATCAAAATCAAAGCCAAACCCCTGAACAACAATGACAACCGTCGGAGAAATCCTGCGCCAAGCGCGCGAGAATAAAAAATTAACTATCGAAGCAGTGGAGAAGGCCACCAAAATCCGGGCCAAGTTCGTTGCCGCCATGGAGGCCAATGAATTTGACAAACTGCCCGGCGGAACCTTCTCCCGGGGTTTTATTAAAAACTATGCCACCTTCTTGGGGCTGTCCACCGAGGAAACCCTGGCTTTTTTCCGGCGCCAAATGGACCAGGAAGATCCCCGGCTTCTGCCTAAGGCTAAACCGGAAATTAAGAATCGGTTTGCTCTTACCCCGCAGCTTTTCACCGGCCTTTCCATTGCCGCCTTGCTGCTGACTTTTTTTGCCTATCTAATTTTTGCCTATTTTAAATATGCCGGCGCCCCGGCTCTTTTGGTCAGCGCTCCGGCTAATAATATTGTTGTGTCGCAACAGCAAATTGAGGTAACCGGCAAAACGGATCCCGGGGCAACCCTAACCATTAATAATCAACTGGTGGACACCAGCGAAAACGGCAGCTTTGATGTCACCGTTCCTCTTCAGCCTGGCCTCAACACCCTTAACATCGTGGCGGCCAACAAATTCCATCGCCAAACAACCATCACTCGCAACTTGCGTTTGGAAAAATGATGTTATACTAATTCTATGATTGATTTAACTCAGCTGCTCATTGCCCTGGTGATCCTGGTGCTAACCTCACTCTTGACGATTGTTGGTTTCCAGGTTTATCTTATTTTAAGAGAGTTTCGCGCCACCATCCAAAAGGCCAACAAGGTGCTGGATGACACCGGGGTTATTTCCGAATCGGTCAGCAAACCAGTGAGCATGCTTTCCAGCATTATGCTTGGGCTGCGGGGGGGAACCAAAATCATGCAGGCTCTCACCAAGGAAAAGGAGAAAAAGCATGAATAACGATCGTTCAGGAACGCTTTTAACCGGGCTAGCCATTGGGGCCGCCATTGGGGCCGGACTAACCTTCCTGTTTGGCACCAAAAAAGGGGCGGAGGTTCGGGAAAAAATTAAGGACCAATATCCCGATCTTTTTGACCGGGTGGATGATGTGTTGGAAGGGCTAGAGGAAAAATATGGCGACGTGGTTTCCGAGATGGAAAAGATTGAAGAAAAGGCCCCGGAAGAGATGAAAGAAGAGGTTGCCCACCTGGGGAGGAAAGTTAAGGAGCTTAAACACACCTTCCTCAAATCCGGCCGCCCGCTCCACGCCCGCTAACCCCAGCTTCGTTGTATAATAGATCCCATGACCCATTTGGAGCTAAGGAGAAAGTTTTTGGAGTTTTGGAAACAAGCGCCGCGAAATCATGTCGAGATCCCCGGATCTTCACTGGTCCCCCAAAACGACCCCTCAGTGCTTTTCACCACCGCCGGAATGCATCCCCTCGTTCCCTATCTGCTGGGCCAGCCGCACCCAGAAGGCAAAAGACTAGTTGACGTCCAGAAATGCCTGCGCACCGATGATATTAATGAAGTTGGCGATGCCATTCACCACACTTTTTTTGAAATGCTTGGTAACTGGTCGCTGGGTGATTACTTTAAAGAAGATGCTATTAAGTGGTCCTATGAATTTCTGATTAAGGTCTTAAGACTTGACCCGAAAAGGCTCTACGTCGCTTGCTTTGCCGGTGACGCCGATGCTTCAAGAGATGATTTTTCCGCCAAGGTTTGGGAGTCGTTAGGAATTCCCAAAGACAGGATAAAATTTCTCGGCAAGAAGGACAATTGGTGGGGGCCGGCGGGAGAGACCGGACCATGCGGCCCGGACACGGAAATGCACTACGTTTTGGCCAATGGCGAGTTGTCGGAAATCTGGAATAACGTGTTTATGGAATATAACAAGACAGCCGATGGGAAATTTGAGAAGTTAGCCCAACAAAATGTGGACACGGGCATGGGCCTTGAGCGAACGTTGGCCGTGGTAAACGGACTTGATGATGATTATTTAACCGAACTGTGGCAACCGGCCATCAAAAAAATTGGGGAGCTTTCCGGGAAAAAGTATGAGGAAAACCTAAAACCATTCCGAATTATTGCTGACCATGTTCGCGCGGCCGTGTTTGCCGCTGCTGACGGTGTTACTCCATCAAATAAGCAGCAGGGCTACACTCTTCGCCGACTAATTCGCCGGTCGGTCGTTCAAGCCAAGCAGCTTGGTTTTGATCCGGTTAGGTTATCCGAAATTGCCATCACTTTTATTAAAATCATGGTACCGGTTTATCCGGAGCTCTCTTCCCATCAACAGGAAATTCTGGCAGCGATTGCCGAAGAAATTCAGCGATTCCAAAAAACACTGGATAAAGGCTTGGGACTAGTTGGGAAAATTGATCCTTTTGATCTCTATCAGACATACGGGTTTCCGATTGAAATTACCGAAGAAATATACAAAGAAAAAAAATTAGCCTTTGGTAAAAAATCGTTCGAGGAAAAACTTCGGAGCCATCAGGAGCTTTCGAGGACGGCGGCGGCGGGGATGTTTGCCGGGGGACTGGCGGATCATTCGGAGCAGGTGACCAAATATCACACCGCCACCCACCTGTTGCAGGCAGCTTTGCGGCAAGTTTTGGGCGACCATGTTCGCCAGGAGGGGTCAAATCTCACCGCCGAGCGGCTGCGGTTTGATTTCTCTCACCCCGCCAAATTAACCGCCGATGAAATCGCTAAAGTCGAGAAGCTAGTTAACGATTGGATTGACAAGGATCTTCCTCAAAAGAAGGAGACGATGACCTATCAGGAAGCAATTTCCTCCAGGGCCATGGCTTTTTTTAAAGAGAGGTACCCGGAAAAAGTCACCGTCTACAGTTTTGGCAATGTCAGTCGGGAAATCTGCGGCGGGCCGCATGTGGAACACACAAAAGTTCTAGGAAGGTTTAAGATTATTAAAGAAGAAGCGGTGGCCGCCGGCATTCGGCGCCTTTACGCCCAACTTTCATGAAGATTGCCACCATCACCATCCCTGAAGGCAAAAAATTCCGCTTCCCGGCCTCGCAATCTTTGTCTGTTTGGACACAAAGCGCCAAAACCGATCGGATTTTTCTTGCCTTTTTAGCCGGCTGGGCCGGCCCGGTGTTAGTCAGTTTGCTTTTTACGGTTATTAGCTACGCCAGTCTTCCCAACCAAATTCCCCTTTTCTACAGCCGGGTCTGGGGCAACGATCAACTGGCCCAACGGGCCTACATTTTCCTGCCCACACTGGGGACAGTTCTTTTGGGAGTGTTTAATTTAGCCATTGCCGTTAGTTTCCATTCTAAGGATAAGGTGCTTTCCTATCTTCTGGCCGGCACCGCTGCCTTGGTGTCCATCCTTTCCACCATCACCGTGTTTTCCATCATTAATTTAATCGCATGATTGTTCCCCTGCTAAAAAACATCGGATTTTTGCCTCTTTTAACCGCCGCCTTTTTAACTTTCATCAGTGTTCCCGCCGTCATCCAGGCAGCCAACTATCTTGGGTTGATTGACGACCCCAAAAAGCGTTCCCATCCCGCCCACACCGAGACCCGGGTGATTCCCCGGGCCGGTGGCCTGGCTCTTTATTTCGGCATCGTTTTGGCCAGCGCCATTTTCATTCCTTTTGCCAAAGGGATTGCCGGCATTTTGCTTGGCGCGGGACTGCTAATGCTGGTGGGTTTAATTGACGACTATCACGATGTCCACCCCTATGTTCGTTTTGGGGTGAACGTTGTGGCCGCCATGCTGGCCGTGGCCGGCGGGGCCGGGATTGGTTTTATCACTAACCCGGTGAGCGGCGGCATTATTCATTTTGACACTGTTCGCTGGTCGTTTGAATTCTTGGGTAAACACAGCATCTTACCAATTGCCGATCTGCTGGCAATTATTTGGTTGGTTTGGACGGCAAACATCGTTGGCTGGAGTTCCGGGGTGGACGGACAGATGCCCGGCTTTGTGGCCATTTCCGCCATTGTGATCGGCATCCTTTCTTTCTCACAAATTTCCATTGATAACTTTCCCGTTTGGACGGGCACGGCCCTGGCGTTTATCACGGCCGGAGCTTATCTGGGTTTTTTGCCCTGGAATTTTTTCCCCCAGAAAATCATGCCCGGTTATGGCGGCAAATCGTTGGCTGGATTTCTGCTGGGCACCTTGGCCATTTTGTCGGTGGCCAAACTGGGAACTGCTATTTTAGTCCTTGGTGTGCCGCTGATGGACTCGTTTTATGTTGTCACCTCAAGAATTTTGGCCCGGAAAAATCCCACCTGGAGCGGCCGGGACCACCTGCACCACCGCCTGCTGGACGCCGGCTGGAGTAAGCGAAAAATCGCCTTGTTTTACTGGGGCGTGTCTGCTATATTGGGAATGGTGGCGCTCACCGTCAACGCCCGGCAGAAATTTTTCGCCGTGGTGATGGTGGCAGTGATTGTCTTAATGTTAATTTTATGGCTCAAACTTTCTTCTATCTTCTTAAGGAAATCCGCGTCCGACAATGGTTAAAAAATGTGACGGTTTTTGCCGCCATTTTCTTCACTGGGCAGCTGCTTAACCCACAACTATTCATCATCAGCATTCTGGCCTTCCTGGCCTTTTGCGCCGCTTCCTCGGTTGTCTACTTAATCAATGACCTCACGGACATTGAACGAGACCGGCTTCATCCGTTTAAAAAGAACCGCCCACTTGCTTCCGGAAAAATTTCTAAAAAACTGGCCGTTGTCACCCTGGTTCTCCTCCTGGTTCTTTCCTTCTTAATCGCCAACCAAATTAACTTCGCCTTTGTCATGATGATCCTGGCTTTTTACGCGCTGCATATCTCCTATTCTCTCTATTTGAAGAATATCATTTTAATCGACATCATCGCGATTGCCGCCGGTTTTATCCTGCGGGTTTTTGCCGGAGAAGTGGCCACCGGCTACCACCTGGACATTTGGATGTTTCTCACGGTGGTTTCCGGAGCCCTGTTTTTGGCCATCGGAAAACGCCGCTCCGAACTAACCCTGCTTTCCGGCTGGAACGGGGCCCTTCCGGCCAAGACCCGGGCCACTCTTTCCCGCTACAGCGAAAAAATGCTGGATGTCTACATCTCCATGTTTGCCAACTCCACTTGGATCACTTATGCTTTCTACACTTTTCTCCAGCGGCCACCGGTGCTGCGAAAAACCATTAATATTCTCTTTGACCAATATAATCTTGACCTGTGGCAGGACCGAAAATATTTAACCCTAACAATTCCTTTTGTCATCTATGCGGTGATGCGCTATCTGCAATTAATCTATGAGAAAAATGAAGGGGAATCCCCGGAGAAAATTCTTTTGTCCGACAAGCCCCTGATGATCACCTGTGTCCTCATCGCTCTCATGCTCTTCACGATCATCTACATTATCGGGAAGTATTAAGCCCGACCGGTAGCGATCCGTTCACCGGCCACCAGAGCCGCCCCCTTATCACGCAGCGCTTTACGTTTATTCTCCGCCCAACCGCCGCCGCCCAATAACCGATTCACCAACCGATGGCTGTTCTGGTCGGCATCAGCATAAAGCTGGCCTGACGCTCGCGCTGTTTCCCAACATTCTCTAATAGCCATTTCCCGATCTCCATGCCACCTCGCAAGGCTTTTACTTATTTTGTCTTTAGTAACCTCGCCGTTTAGTATCTTCATTACCTTATAGTATAGCATGGGGTATTTTATCTTTCAATCGTCACGTAATTTTCGCTGACCCAACCGGAGAGGGTCGGGAGTTTGATTTGCACCCAATTATTTTGGTCATCTAAATAAGGATAGGTTTCCCCCGGTTTCACCTGGGCCGTTTCGGAGGCAGACACCGACGGATCGGACCGGACACGAAGAAACCCCGTTGGTGTGTCTTTAATTACCACATAGGGTTTGGCTGGGGTGGCGGAGACACTGGCAATGGGAACGGCGGAAGCAGTGGCTGTCCCGACAGCCGTCGGGGCCATCTGGGCAAGTTTAACGATAACGTTAAGCCGGTAGCCGTCAATCAGCCGTCCGTGGACCACCTGGTCGGAATAGCCTGGGCTGGAAATAATAATTTCGTGATCGCCGGCGGGAACGTCACGAAACAGGGTCGAGGTCACCCCTTTATCCAGTCCGTCAATGGCAATCTTGGCCGCGTCCGGCGTGGAAACCACGGCTAATTGGGCCGGCTGACCCGAGGAGAGACTTTCCAAAAACAGCATTTGGCCGGCTGACTGGTCATCGGTTAGGGCCAAGTCGCGGCTGATATAGGTTAATGTGTCAGCAGTGAGGTTAATCTTTGTTTGCCAATTTGCCCCGCTGGGAGCGGATAAAATTACAGAGTATGATCCGGGAGTTAGTTTATCGTTGGAGTAGGACGTGGTCCCGACATTTTTGCCGTTAAGAGTCACCGTGGCTTTGGGAAATGAGTCCACCCTGATAGCCGCATAAGAAACCGATCGGTGGTTAAGGAAAAACCAGCCCACCAGAAGAACCACCAGGACCAGTATTATACCCACAAGGACTTTTTTCATTTGGCCGTTTGGGAAACCCGAAGTTCACGAATCACCGTGATTTTAATCTGGCCGGGGAATTCTTTAATTTCCGCTTCAATCCGCTCTTTGATCTTTTGGGCCAGCGCTACTGCCTCGTTATCCGTCATTTTTTCCGGGTCAACCAACACCCGGATCTCCCGGCCGGCTTGAAAAACCCAAGCCTGAGTCACCCCGGCAAACCCGGTGCAAATTTCCTCCAGCTGCTTCATTCGGGCCAGATATTTTTCCAGATCCTCAAAGCGGGCCCCGGGCCGGCTGCCGGAAATGGCATCGGCCAAGTAAACGATCATTGACTCCACACTGGAGAACGGTTTGTCTTCGTGGTGTTCTTCCACACAAGCAACCACTTTTTCCGGAACCCCCATCTTGCGCAGATATTGGGCCCCCAAGGTGACATGGGACCCCTCTTCCGACTCAATCACTTTGCCAATGTCATGAAGCAGACACCCCAGGCGAACAACATTAACATCCGCCCCCACTTCCTGGGCAATCGCCAGCCCGATCTTCGTTTCTTCCAGGGTGTGGACGATCATGTTCTGGCCGTAGGAGAACCGGAACTTAAACTTTCCCAAGAGGTCAACAATCGGATGGGCGAGATTGTAAACGCCAACGGCATGGCAGAGCTTTTCTCCTTCTTCAAACATGATCCGCTCAATCTCTTTTCTAACCTGGCCGACAACCTCTTCAATCCGGGACGGTTGAATGCGGCTGTCGCGAATAAGCCGTTCCAGAGCCACTCGGGCAATTTCCCGACGGACGGAATCAAAGCTGGACAGGCGAATCACCCCTTCTTCATCCAATTCCACATCCACCCCGGTTGCTTGTTCAAAAGCGCGGATGTTGCGGCCCTCCTTGCCGATAATGCGGCCCTTAGCTTCTTCGTTGGGAACGGCCACACTGGAAACGGTGTATTCTGCCACCACATCCGTGGCCCCGTGAAGCATTTCAGAGATTAAAATCTCCCGGGCTTTTTGCGCCGCTTCTGCTTTAGCCTCATCCAAAATTCCCTTGGCCAGTCGGCCGGCTTCCTCACGGCTTTTTTCCTCCACCGCCGCCAAAATCTTCTCTTTAGCCTCCTGGCTGGAAAGTCCGGCAACTTTTTGCAGTTTGACCAGAAGTTGGGCTTCTTTTTCCTCCACCGTCTTGAGACGGGCATCAAGACTCTTCTCCAGATCAAGAAAAACCTGGGCTTGCGCCTGAGCCTGAACTTGAACTGGGCGAACAACCGGCTTAGTTTCCGGCCGTTTCTTGCCGGTTATGGTTTTGGAAAGCTTCGTGAATAATGACATAGAATGTATTTTCTACCATATCCGTGATTATTTTACCACATCTTCAATCGTTTGCCAATCAAATCCCCGGCTGGCCAGAAATCTTTCCAATCGCGGCCGGGTTTTCTCCCCACGAAATTTCTCCAAGGCTCTTTTTGCCAATTCAACTTCATTTATTGGGTTACTGCTTAATTGTTTTATTGTGTCACTTTGCACCCCTTTACGGCGCAGTTCCATCTCAATTGCCCGCTTGCCTTTGGGCCGAAACGTTCGGCGCTGATCAGTATACCATTGGGCAAATTCCTCGTCATTAATTTGCCCCATACCCTTAAGTTTTTCGACAACCGCGTCTACCAATTTTGCATTTTGACTTTTGAATTTTAATTTATGCTGCACTTCCCATTCACTGCGCGGTCGGTAAGATAAAAAATTTAAGGCCGTATTAAATAATTTCCCAAACTCACTAGCGCCAATGATGCCGTTTAGTTGCTTTTGAGAAATTTCCTGGCCCCTTGCTAAACCAAGTTTAATGATGTCATTTGTCTCCAACCCCACGGCAAACTTTTCATCCACATAAACATTCACCCGGTTAGGATCTTTCTTCTGATACTCCAGTTTTGTTATCTGCATAAATGTCAGTATAATTCAACCTATGCTATGAAAATCGAAAGAAAGAAACAAGTCCTAAAACTACTTGAGCAACATTTAAATACCAAGAAATCACATGTTGAGTCGGCCAAATCAACTGCCCGGGGCTATGCTGAACAATCGATAGAGAGCTGGTCGATCAACGCCTTTCGGCCAGCAGCAGAAGCCGTAGTAGACTTTGCCAAAACCCTGCTCTGGGATGCGGAATCATTGCAAAGAGAGATTACTGCCAGTTCGGATCAACCTTCAGTAATAATCACACCACCATGCTTCGTGTCGGTCCGCTATAACCAGCCGGCAGGAAAAACCGCCGAATTTTTCTTGGTAAGCAGCAATGTCAAGTTACCGGGAGTCCAGCTAATCACCCAGAAATCACCGCTCGGTCTGGCCGTCACCGGCAAGAAAATTGGCGACAAGTTCTCCTACCAAACCAGCGAAGAATTTTCCGGGGTCATTGACAAAATTGAATGAGAAAAGCCAGGGAATATTAACTATTTATTTAGAGATTTTGCCTTGAACCCGGCAAGTTTTCTTAAAATCTCGGGGTGTTGGTCAACATATCTCAAAATTGCCCGAAAGAGTTCACTGCGGTTGGCAAAGCCATATGTGGTTACCCACCGGTCAACCAAAACCGCCTGCTGGTCAGTGACAGAGATATTAAGAGTGCTCATAGCTAAATGATAACAAACTTTACCAAGGTTTGTCAAGAAGTTATTCTTCCTCTTTTCCCTCTTCCCCCATGACGACTTTTTCAGCGACGGCGCCGGATTTAACTTTCTTGCTGATATCTTCTTCTATCTGCTTAGACACTTTTTTGTTCTCTGCCAAGAAAAGCCGGGCCGCTTCCCGCCCTTGACCCAGCATCGTTTCCTTATATTTCAAGAATGCTCCTGATTTGCTAATGATCCCCAGTTCCAAACCAACATCCAAAAGCCCGTCTTCATAGGACACACCGGTGGCACCATAAACATTAAACTCCGCCATCCGAAACGGCGGGGCCACTTTGTTTTTAACCACTTTCACCCGATGCCGGCCGCCGATAACCACATCGCCTTCTTTAAGCTGCTCAATCTTGCGAATATCCATGCGCACGGAGGTGTAAAACTTCAAGGCCAAACCGCCAGTGGTCGTTTCGGGATTGCCAAACATGATTCCGATTTTCTGGCGCAGCTGATTAGTGAAGATAGCAATCGTTTTTGATTTATTAATCACCCCAGTCAACTTTCTTAGAGCTTGAGACATCAGCCGGGCCTGAAGCCCCATCATCGAATCACCCATTTCCCCCTCAATTTCTGCTTTGGGAACCAGAGCCGCCACCGAGTCGATAACCACCACGTCAATACCCCCGGAGCGAATTAATGTCTCGGCAATTTCCAATGCCTGCTCCCCAGTGTCCGGTTGGGAAATTAACAGGTCATTTAAGTTAACACCTAGCTTCTCCGCCCAAAGGGGGTCAAGGGCATGTTCGGCGTCAATAAAAGCGGCCACTCCGCCGGCTTTTTGCGCCTGGGCAATGCAGGAGAGAACCACCGTGGTTTTGCCTGAAGCCTCCGGGCCATAAATTTCCACGATTCTTCCTCTAGGCAAACCGCCGACTCCCAAGGCAAGGTCGAGAGGAAGAATCCCGGTGGAAATAACGCTGGTTTCCATTTTTGGAGCCGCTTCACCCAATTTCATAATGGAGCCTTTACCGTATTGTTTTTCAATTTGCTCCATCGCCAAACGGATGGAAGTCATCTTTCCGGAGTCCTGTGCCATAACCCCATTAAATATGTTACGGGATGTTTTGTCAACAGATCAAAAGAGGTATAATTAGAACAATTAAAATAACGGGGAGTGGCGTAGTGGTAGCGCGCCAGGCTGGGGGTCTGGCAGTTCGAGTTCGATTCTCGACTCCCCGACAAAGAGGCATGCAACTTATGGCCCTGCACGAAAAGATTTTAATTGCTAATGATTCTGACGACCTTCGTCAGAAAATGGTCGAATATTTAACTGGTAAAGAACAAGATATCGTTGCCGAGGCATCTGGATTGGGGGAAGTCATGGACATTGTGGACAGTGGTCTAAACTTCACTGTAGCCATTCTTGACCAGAATATGCCCGAGGCCGAGGCGGGAACCAAAGCCGCGGCCTATATACGTGACCACCGCCAAGGCGTCACGATTATCTCCGCTGCTGGGGCGCCACAAACTTTTGGGGATATAAATTTCCCCACCGGTCAGCCGAGACCTAGCCAGCTAATTGAGGCCATAAATTCAATCCAACATTAATCTACAAAATGGTTTAAAATAAAAGGGTCATGGCTGAAATTGCTGTAGCTGGCGAACTGCGACAAATAAGCAAAGACCGTTTCATGGAGAAAGAGACGGATCTGGGTCACAACACATTTAATCTTCTTTCTCGTAGTGGATTTTCCAAAGGACCAACGCAAGCCCCATCTGGTGCTCTTGTCCATCAGGGATTAGATTGGGCAAGAATAAAAGAAACCATGGATAAGGGAACTCATATTAAAGGCATTGGAAAAAGCACTTGGAAAAAAGTAAAGAGATATTTGGCTGAGCATCCGGAAAAACTTGTCTAAGGCATTGCATATGAAGACAGAAATTCTCGGCGGTGGTTCATTTAAGAACCAAACCTGGATTGACCAGACCCAAGGCCAACTCGCCCCGGAAATTGTGGCTGAGGCCAATTACTATAACGATTGGTCGGCTGGCAATGACGCCCACATCGATTTTGACGTAGAGATTGGCAAATTGCTGGGGAAAGTCGGTCACGAACCATTCAATTTAATTGCTAAATCGGTTGGTTCCCTCATTGGCCTAAGCGCTGTCGGCCGAGTTCCGGAACAGGTGAGAAAAATTATCATCTGTGGCATCCCCCTAAAAGATTTCCCGCTAGAAGAAATCACTAACTGTTATCGGGTTCTGAAAACCGTGCCGGCGGAAAACGTTTTGGTCGTGCAAAATGAACTTGACCCGCATGGTTCTTTTGAAGAAGCGAAAGGATTCCTAGCCAAGGTCAATCCGGCAATCAAGATCATGAAGAAAACCGGAGAATTTGCTGCCACTCACAACTACCCCTATGCCCAAGACTTCAAAGATTTTCTGGGTAGCAGCGAATAGTATCAATGTGCTATACTGGAGAATAATATGCACTTTAATTGGGAAATGCTCGCTTACCTGCCGTTGATTATAATTCCCTTGGCGATTTGGGATGTTGTGTGGAAAGGGATTGGGCTGTGGCACGCGGCCGGGAACAAGCAAAAAGGCTGGTTTATTGCCATCTTAATCATCAACTCCCTGGGCATTCTCCCAATCATCTACCTCCAATTCTTTCAGAAGAAATCTTAACGTTTTGGCGAGGATTTTTGTTTGCGGGCGCCCATGAGGCCAGGTTTTTTGCGTTCTTTGGCCCGGGGATCGCGGGTCATAAAGCCTTTTTTGCGCAGTGAGATTTTAAACTTCGGGTCCACTTTCACTAAAGCCCGGGCGATGGCCAAAATCACCGCTCCCAATTGGCCGGAAGGACCGGAACCTTCAACTAAAACCGTGGTGATGAATCGGTCAGCCGTATTGGTTGTCCGGAAGATTTCCTCATATTGCGCTTTGGCAAACGGATCGGAAAAATATTTCTCAATCGGCAGATTATTAACGTAAACATCGCCTTTCTTCAAATTTTGGTCAGCAATTTTAATTTCTTGGGTTGGTAAATATAACCGTGCCCGAGCCGTGGCGGTTTTGCGCCGGCCATAGCCAAAATAGTATTTGACGGTTGGTTCTTTAGGCATTGATTTTAAATCTGGCTAACCAAAATTTCTTAAGTTTATTGTTTGGCAGCATTCCGGACACCGCGTGATGAATAATTTGTTCCGGTTTTTCCTGGCGGACCATTTTTAGGGTTTTGGTCCGCAGTCCTCCGGGATAGCCACTGTAGTGGGTGTATTTTTTCAACTCTTCTTTTTTCCCGGTGACCTTGACCTTGGCGGCATTGGTAACGGTGACAAAATCGCCGCAATCAAGATGACGAACAAAATAGGGTTTATTTTTACCCATCAATAAATTAGCAATTTTTGTCGCTAACCGACCTAGCACCTCACCCTCGGCATTAACTTCCTGCTTGTCATGCTTAATATCGGATAATCTTGTAACCATAATTTAAAATTCAAAATTAATAATTTTAACTTGAACTTTTAATTTTTGACTTTTGACTTTTGGCTTTCTGTGTTGGTTCCGGTTTTGGCTCCGTCCCTTCAACAAACTCTAAAATTCCCATTTCTGCCGTGTCGGAAAAGCGCTGGCCCAGGCGAATCAGCCGGGTATAACCCGATTGGCGATTAGCATATTTTGGCGCCACCTCGCCAAAAATTTTCGCGATCAGCCGGTCGCCACCCAAGATCTTAATTGCCTGCCGGCGGCTGGCCACCGTGTTTTTCTTAGCCAACCCCATCAGTTTATCTGCTAACCCGGCAACGGACTTGGCGCCCGCCACCGTCGTTTCAATTTTCCCCCGCTCAAACAGCGCCGAAACTAGGCCCCGGCGCCGGGCCTTGGCTTGGTTAGTGTTCATACATTTAGCGCCACACCTTTCTCTCGCAGCTTTTCTTCCACCACCGACAGGGACTTGCCGCCAAGATTTTTAATCTTGAGCAGCTCCTTTCGGGGTGTCCCCAAAAGTTGCCCGACAGTTTCGATTCCGCCGTTTTTTAGGGCGTTCTCCAGCCGCGTCGGCAAATCCAGCTCCTCGATGAGCATCTTTAGGACGTCATCGGAGACCGTTGGCGTCACCGCCACATTGGCTTCTCCGGCTTGCGCCTTTGGCTCATAAACCTGGAGGAAATAGGACACCAACATCTTGGCCGCCAAGTGCATAGCTTGGGCCGGCGCAATTGTGCCGTCCGTCCAAATTTCCATCACCAACCGGTCAAAGTTGGTCTGGCGGCCAACCCGGGTGGCCTCCTGGCGATAGTTCACCCGCACCACAGGAGTGAAGGTGGCGTCCATCGGGATAACCCCAATGACACTGGTTTTATGCTCTTCCGCCAGAGCATAGCCATAGCCCTGCTCGACGGTGATTTCCGCCGAGAGGTGGGACTTTTTGTCCGCCAGGGTCCCCAATTTCAGGTCCTTATTGACCACCTCCACTTCGGCCGTGGTTTCAATATCGGCCGCCGTGACCTCCCCCGGACCGGTGACATCCAAATGGATCACCGCTTTCGGGCTGTCGGTCAACTTAACCCGCAGTTTCTTCAGGTTAAGGACAAACTCCACCACGTCCTCTTTAAGACCATCCAAGGTCTGGAACTGGTGTTTCACCCCGTCAATCACCACACTGGTGACCGCCGCTCCCGGCAGCGAGGAGAGAAGCACCCGGCGCAAGGCATTGCCCAAGGTGTGGGCATAGCCGGTTTCCAACGGCTCAATCACAAACCGCCCATAGGTGTCGGTCTGCTCTTCATTTTTAACCTTAAAAACTGGATCTAACATGAAACAAATCACGTGTAAGGTGCTAGAGATTAGGTTCTAGCCACTAGAACCTAGCCACTCGTCCTTACCGCGAGTAATGCTCAATAATTAACTGCTCATTAACATCGGTGGGGACATCGTCCCGGGGGGGCAGACGGAGCAGCCGGCCGGCTGCCGCTTTCTTCTCGTAATAGTCCGGCACTTTAGCTTCCTCTTTTTCCAGCATCTTTTTGACCGCCGGAATTTCCATTGCCCTTGGTGAAATGGTGACCACTTCATCAACGCGCAACAGATAAGACGGAATCGTCACCTTTTTCCCGTTAACCAAAATGTGGCCATGAGAAACCAACTGGCGGCCCATTGTCCGGGAGGGAACAAAGCCAAGCCGAAAGATGGCATTATCAAGACGCCGTTCCAGAGTTTGCAGCAATGCCTCGCCGGTTTTCCCCTTAACGGCCGCCGCCGCCTGGTAATATTTACGAAATTGCCGTTCTAAAAGGCCGTAAATTCGCTTGGCCTTTTGCTTTTCCCGCAGTTGCAAACCATAATCGGACACCTTATTGCGGCTTCCCTTTGGCCCATGCATTCCCGGCGGCACGTTAAGCCGGCGCGAAAGCGAAGCGCTGGTCTTATCACCAAGATTTTGTTTCTCCCGTCTGGATAATCGATGTTTTGGTCCTGTGTATCTAGCCATATCGTTATACTCGCCGTTTCTTTTTTTGTCTTGGGCCGTTGTGCGGAATCGGCGTCACATCGGCGATCAGACTAATATTGAATCCTGCTGCTTTAAGCGACCGCAGGGCGGCATCGCGGCCCGCCCCTGGTCCTTTAATGTACACTTCCACCTCACGCATGCCCGCATCCCAGGCTTTGCGGGCAGCATTATCCACTGCTGCCGAGGCAGCATATGGGGTGGACTTGCGTGCTCCCTTAAAACCAGAGGCGCCGGAACTGCCGGAAAACAAAGAATTTCCCTTATCGTCGGTTATTGTCACCAACGTGTTATTAAAGGTCGCAGTCACATAAACCCGACCGTTGGTAAAACTATTTTTTGTCTTCATTTGGCTGCTCCTTAGAAACAATACCTAATTTTTCGGCGGCTTCCTTTTTAATAGCGCCAATGGTCACCCGCTTGCCCCGCTTTGTCCGGGCGTTGGATCGGGTCCGTTGGCCCCGGCCCGGCAAATTTTTTGAATGACGGCTGCCCCGGTAGCTACCAATCTGTTTTAGAGTGGTGATGTTGCCGGCCACCTCACCGCGCAAATCACCCTCTACCTTAACCGTGTCCACTGCTTTTTGCAGTTGATTAACTTCCTCCTCGGTTAAGTCCTTCACCCGTTTGGCCGGATCAATGCCGGCAATCTTTAAAATCCCGACCACATTAGACCGGCCAACACCATAAAGCCGGGTGAGAGCAATGTCCACCCGTTTGTCATTATTCAAATCGATCCCGCCGATTCTTGGCATAAATCTTCACCCTTGCCGCTGTTTGTGCCGCGGATTTTCGCAAATAACATAAACCCGGCCCTTGCGCCGGACAATTTTGCATTTCTTACATCTGGGTTTAACGCTGGCTTGAACTTTCATAAATAATTTAAAATTTAAAATTCAAAAATCAAAATGCAAAATTACAATTCAAAATTAAAAATTTTAACTTGAATTTTTAACTTTTAAATTTTGACTTTTAACTTATTTTGATCTATAAACAATTCTCCCTTTAGTTTCGTCGTATGGTGTCATTTCGACCTTGACCTTGTCTCCCGGCAAAATCTTAATATAGTGCAGGCGCATTTTGCCGGAAAGGTGGCACAAAATCACCCGTCCGTCCGCCAACTGCACCTTGAACATGGTGTTAGGCAGATTTTCCAAAACCTGGCCGTCAAATTCCGTTGTGCCGCTATGTGCCATTAAGTCGAAAAAAAAGAACCCCCAAGTATTACATTTCTTAGGCGATTAGCATTATAGTATATCTTTCCGCCTCATGCAAGGGTGGAAATTTAGTGGTATAATGGGGCAACGAAAATGAAAGATAAACACATTAAGGAATTGAATTTCAGGGTCCTTATTGAACAGGATGAGGACGGGTATTATGTGGCCTCCGTTCCTGATCTTCGCGGCTGCTATACCCAAGGCAAAACACTCGATGATAGGTACCCGATAAACTGGACACACTTTCTGCGTCTTGAGATGTAGAATTTGTGCATATGTTTAAAGCGGTACCTAAGGAAATAAAGCTGGAGGTGTTGGAGAAGGTTAAAACTGGTCAGAAAG
>JAMCZE010000009.1 GCA_023485845.1 Patescibacteria group bacterium | reverse complement strand
GAGACAGTCATCCAAAAGTACATCAGAAACCAAGGAAGACCAAAAGACTATGTCCAAATATCAAAAGACCAACTCAGGCTATTTTAGCAATGCAGATGCCTCGCAGCTTGCTGCGAGGAGTGTCACTCCGGTCCCATTGGATGTTTCCAATCCGCCCCGGTAATAGTGGAAAATTTTGGCGCAAAGACGTTACCTGTCCCTTCTTTTTCAGCCGTGGTCATATAGCTAGTGTCGTCAATAAATTCTTCAAATTCCTTGTTAGTGACGGGATACTTGCCGATAAAATAATCAGCGATGTAGATTTCGTGTTGCGGAACCTCTCGTTCAAGAAGTTTTTTCTCGATTTCGGGGAAACGCTTGAGGAGATCTTCGATTTGCCCTGGAGTTGACCCGACAAAGCACTTTCCCCTTGGAATTTTAATCAGCTGCGGCTCTAGCATTTTATTTGCCCTCGGTGTATGTTTCGTCAACTTGGTCCCGCCAAAAGACAGATGAGCCAATCATTGAAGGATAAAACGATCCTTCCTCGCGAGAACCGGGCATTTTCTTTTGCGGCTTAGTAGCCGCGATTCGCGGAAGCCAACTTCTTGGGTCCACATCCACAACCCCACCAACTTTCCCGTCCATTTGGTCTAGGTGAATTTGCGCTAATGATTTGTTGATCTCGTCAACGTCAGGTGTATGCATAACGCGATTATATCATAAGTTATTCCGTCTATTCCAGATAGTCTTTGAGTTTGCGGGCGCGGGAGGGGTGCTTAAGTTTGCGGATCGCCTTAGCTTCAATCTGGCGGATCCGTTCCCGGGTGACGCCGAAGGCTTTGCCCACCTCTTCCAATGTTCTTGGCCGGCCGTCTTCTAGTCCGAAGCGCATGATCAAGACTTTTTTCTCCCGGTCGTTGAGAGTGTTGAGCACTTCTTCCAGATGTTCTTTAAGCAAGGCCTTGCTGGTTTGGTCTTCCGGCGAGGGGGCGTGTTCGTCGGCAATAAAATCACCAAGTTGCGAGTCTTCCTCGTCGCCGATTTTGGTTTGCAGACTGGTTGGTTCCTGGGAAATTTTTTTAATCTCGTTAATTTTGGAAACGTCGATTTCCATTTCTTTGGCAATCTCTTCCGGCAGGGGGTCGCGGCCCAACTCGGCAGTCAGCCGGTTTCGGATGCGGACATAGCGGTTGATCGTTTCCACCATGTGGACGGGGATGCGAATGGTGCGGGCCTGGTCGGCAATGGCCCTTGTTATGGCCTGGCGGATCCACCAGGTGGCGTAGGTGGAAAATTTAAATCCCCGGCGCCAGTCATATTTTTCCGTCGCCCGGATCAGTCCCTGGTTGCCTTCCTGAATTAAGTCCAACATGGTCATGCCTCGGCCGAGATATTTTTTGGCAATGGAAACCACCAAGCGCAGGTTGGAAGAAATCAATTTATCTTTGGCCCGCCGTTCTCCTTTTTCCGCCCGCTTGGCCAGATCCACTTCCTCTTTAGCGGTCAGCAGTTTGATCCGGCCGATCTCTTTAAGATACATGCGCACCGGGTCGGTGACGCCGCCGTCTTCCAGAGCGGCAATGGCCTCCAACTCTTTTTCCAAATCGGAGACGGACTTTTGCCCTTCTTCTAACTCCTCGGTGGTGGTTTCAAAAATGTCCACCTCGGCGGAAATCAGCCGGTCATAGAGCTCGTCTAACTCTAATAGATGTTCCTCGGCTTTGGGGAAAATGTTGAGGATCTCCTCTTGGGTAACATAGCCGGCACCGCGGCCTTTTTTCAGCAGTTCCAATGCATTGGCAGGAAGCTCGATTTTGGTGGGTTTTTTAACAGCAGCCATCTTTTTTCGCAACCGGGAGGTAAATTAAAAACTTGCGTTGTTGTCCGCCCCCCGATCCGTAGGATGATTATAATCTAAGTCTTGCCGGAAAGCAATGATTTTTCTTCCAGGAGCTTTTGCAAAGTGGCGGTAGTGGCGGCAAAGTTTTGTTCCAAATCAGCCGGCTCGGCCGATTGGGATAACTGCCGACTAATTTGTTTTAATTTTTCCCTCAACGATAATTCCTTAATTTCCCAGGCGGCCTTTTGCGCTTCGGCCACCATGGTGGCGTCGTCTTCCAAAATCGCTTTCAAATCAGTGAGATAAAGCCGATCCACCGTTTCTAATAGTTCCGGCGGGACCACCTTGGCGAAGGTCTTAATATCAAACTTTGGTAGCCCGACATCGGACTTAGGGTTGTCAATAAAAGAGACCATCAGAGAGTAAATCTTGCCCAGCGCCGGAGAAGGGAAATCTTCCGGGGCAAGTCGGTGGGAAATCAAAAGCAGATAGTCGGCCGGTTGGCCGGCTTGCAGCACCAGAGCTAGTAAATATTCTTCCAGACTTTCCATCCTGGTCTTATTTGTTTCTCCCGCTTTCTCACTTTCCTGCTTTCCTGCTGGTCCTACTTGTGCCTTCCTCATTTCCCGGTCCAGTTGGATGTCCAAGTCGTCTTCGTTAATATTTAGTTTCTCCGCTAATTTTTTTAGATAATGATTCTTGACCACCAGGTTATCAATCGGAGCAATAAATTTCGCTGTTTCCTCGACGATTTTTTTGGCTTGGTCGGGAGCATTAGCGTCATATTTGGCCACGGCGCGGTCAATGACAAAGTCATAAAAATTGACGGCGTTTTTAACGGCTTGGTGCCAAAGAGCAGGGTCTTTTTTAATTAATTCATCCGGATCTTTTGCGTCTTTAAAAGTCACCACTTTAATGTTTAATCCGGCGGCGTCAGCAGTGAGGATGCCCCGGTGAGCGGCGGCGTCGCCGGCATAGTCGGCGTCCAGAGAAAGCAGAACATTTTCCGTGTAGCGCTTTAACAGTGTCACCTGGCCGTCGGTTAGTGCAGAGCCTTTAATGGCCACCACATTGCGCACTCCGGCTTGGTAGGATGAGATGGCGTCAATTTCTCCTTCCACCACCACAGCGGCTCCCTCTTTTTTAATCTCTTCTTTGGTCACGTCCAATCCAAAAAGAACGTTGCCTTTGGTGTAGACCGCCGTTTCCGCCGTGTTAATGTATTTTGCCTCTTTGGCCTCCGGGTCCATCAGCCGCCCGGCAAAACCAACTACATTACCCCGGTGGTCGCGAAGGGTGAACATCACCCGGCCGCGAAAGCGGTCAAAAAAATGGCCGAGGCCGGATCTGGACACCAGGCCCGCCGCTTCCAAATCGGCCGGGCTGTAGCCTTTTTTGGTGAGAAACCGGGTCAGGGAATCCCAGGAACCGGGGGCGTAGCCCAGCCCAAAAAGCTTAATACTGTCGGTCGTTACAGCGCGGTTTTTTAAATAGTCCCGGGCCGGCTGGCCCAGGGGATGAGTGGTCAGAAGGTATTGATAAAATTCGCCGGCCAGGTGGTTGACGGCAAAAATTTTCTCCCGCAGCTGGGTGGTTTGAGTGGGCGCGTAGGAGGTCAGTTTCACCCCCGCCCGGTCCGCCAGAATTTTCAGAGCCTCGGGAAACTCAATGTTTTCCGCCCGCATTAAAAATTTAAAGATGTCGCCGCCGTCCTGGCAGGCGCCAAAACAGTGCCAAATTTGCCGCTCCGGGGAAACCACAAAACTGGGGGTTTTCTCATTGTGGAACGGACACAGTCCTTTGAAGTTCGCCCCGGTTTTTTTCAGGGCGACATATTGGGACACTAAATCCACAATGTCCACCTTGCTTTTAATCTGTTCCAAATCTGTCATAATAATTGCTAGTACCGGGATTTTACCATTGAGATGCAACAAATGCAGAAGGCCTTTACTTTAATCGAATTATTAGTGGTCATGAGCATCATGGCCATTGCCGCCACAATCATTTTTTTTGCCACCTCTCCCAATGACCGTAACCAATTAGTCGCCAACGCCCAAAAGGAGTTTATTGTCAATTTTCGTAGCTGGCAAAACGGAGTTAACCAGGGAGCTGATGGACTCGATTATAAATATATACTTTTGACAAACGGTGCTACTAGCTACACTCTTTATAGTAATGCCCAGACGGTGATTGGGTCCCCGGTTAATCTTCCAAGTAAAGTTACCATCGGTCTTCCCTCCGGCATTTCGTCGTTGGCGGTTTGCCTGAATAATCCCAACATGACTAGTTATGACGGGACGGTGGGCAAAACCGCCTGTTGGAATGACAGCTGCGGTCTGGGAACTTATTTTGCCTGCCAACTTAGTGGTGCTACCTACACGCCGGTTAATAGCGGTTCAATCCCAGTTAACTTTGTCAGCGGGACGGTGTCAAAAAGTGTTACCATCGAAGGCTCCGGCATGGCTGTCAGTCGAATCTGGTAACGAGGAAAATTAGCACTGCTCCGAAGATGGTTAAGAACAAAGTTCTGTAAGAGGAGTGCTCGCTGTGGGCCTCGGGCAAAATATCGGAAGCGCCGATATAAAGCAGAAAGCCGGCAAAAAACCCCAGATAGAGGAGAAGGATATTTTCCGGCACGCTAAAAAGCCGGGTGGACAAGGCGCCCAAAACCGGGGCGGCGGCGTCCAAAAAAAGCAGGTTACGGGCCCGCAAGTGGGAATTTTTGTGAACTAACATTAAAGAAACGGTGTTTAAACCGTCGGAAAAATCATGGGCAATCACTGCCAGGGCAATCAGCACCCCGGCAGCCGGGGAGACCTGAAACCCCAGCCCGATGCCCACGCCGTCCAGAAAAGAGTGGCCGGCTAAGGCCAGAGCGGAAGCTAACCCGATGGTCGGATGTTTGCTTTGGTCATGATGAATAACCAGCACTTTTTCCAAAACATGGAAGATTAAGAACCCGGCGACTAGGGCGATCATTGGAAAAACAGCCTCTGTCTGCAGCCGATTAGTGATGCTGATAATTTCCGGAAAAATGTCAAAAGCCACCACTCCCAAAATCACGCCGGCGGTGAAACCTAAAATCAAATGCAGCTTGTCCTGGTGGCGCAACCCAAAAAATCCCCCGGTCAGGGTGGAAAAAAAAGTTAGCAGTGATAGCAAAACGGCCACGATGTGATTATACTGGAAAGGTATGGCGGATAGCGAGAAAGATGCGCCCTTAGTTTCTTTCCAGATCACCAACCCGGTGGCCTATTTGAAGAATTGGTGGAATAAGGTGATGGCCAGTCAGGCAGTCACGATTAAAATTCCCGTCATTCCGGCGGTGCTGATCATTCTTTTTCTCTCCGGGCTGGTCAGTCTGAAAACTTTTGGGGCCGGCCCCTGGGCCCAATATCTTCCGTTTCATGAAGTGCTCTGGCCGCCAACGCCGCCGGCACAGGAAATTTCACCCTGGCGGGAAACGGCGTTCACCGGCGTGTTGCACCAAAGTCTCGACGGCAAGTCTTTTTATTTGGTCACCGCCAGCCAATCGGAGGCGATCACCCTGGAAGTTCCGGCTAACGTGGAACTAATTAAACTGGTTAATAGGCGAATTTTTGCCGCTGGGTCATTTAATCAGGAGACCAATGTGCTAAAAGTCAGGGAAGCCGCCAGCATGGAAATCCTTCCCCAGCGCCCCACCCCTGTGCCCGTGAGTCCCAATATCGCCACTTCGTCAGCGGAAATTATTTCTACCCCTTCTGCCGTCCCGACCGTTTCCTCCGCCTCAGCTTCGGAATAGGCCCAGCGGCGGGTGGGAGATTCGAACTCCCGGTAGCCTTTCGGTCACATTCGCTTTCCAAGCGAACGCACTAGTCCACTATGCGAACCCGCCTTTTGCGCTCCCAGACAGAATCGAACTGTCATCAGTGGTTCCGGAAACCACTACTCTATCCATTAAGCTATGGGAGCCCAGCGGAAGGTAGAGGGATTGAACCTCTTAGTCCTTGCGGACACTGGTTTTCGAAACCAGCGCATTACCGGCCTGCCCACCTTCCTCCGGCGCGCCCAGTGAGACTCGAACTCACAATCTCTTGGTCCGCAACCAAGTGCTCGATCCAGTTAAGCTATGGGCGCCGCAGCGTGATTATATCAATTTTAGGAGCGTTTTGGAGTCACGGGGAATTTTTTGGAAAACCAGTCGGACATTTTTTCCACCACTGATTTTTCCGGCACTTCAATAAACGGCAAATATTGGGCCAGAATGTCCCGGATTTTTTCCTGCTGGGCCTTGTCCACCAAAATCATCAATTGGCCGAAAATGTTGCGGTGAGCAACATGAAGAGTCAGCTCCTCCTGTCTTTGGGAAAACCAAAACGGACCCAGTTCAGTCCAAAGATAGGCGTGGCTCATGGAGATGATCCCCTCGGTGGTGATTTTGTGCTCCACTTCCACCGGTTCAATTTTGGTGAGGGCATAGAAGAGAAAGAACGCGGCCCAGGTGACCAAAATGGCCAGCCATTCCTGGAAGAACATCAAAACCACCGAGACCAGAAAAGCAACGGCCCCGAAGGCGGCAAAAACCTCCTTGGAATATTGCTGGCGGCTGCGGTTGAGCGATTTCCAGGCGAGCAGATCATGGACCCGGGTTTTTCTCTCTTCTTCCATCAAATTAACTATAACGGGGTTGGAGATAGAAGTAAAGTGAGGTGGGGTTTTGATCTTATTTACCTAGTTTAGCGGCTTCTGATTCTATCCTCGCTTCTATTTCGTCTAGGCCCTTGTTGATATATTTATTGGTATTCTCAAGTCCTTTGTCGAAAACCCCAATTGCTTGTTTAATTGACGCGGCGGCCCCAGCTAAATCAGTTGCTGTTTGAGCTGTGTCATCACCCAGATTTTGTGTTTGATTAATCTCAGCGTCAATCTGTTCAAAAACTGATTCTATTTCTTCACGGGAGACCTCATTTCCACGGCTAAGTTTATCGGCTAGGGAATTGATCATAATCTGGGTTTTGCTGGAAAACCCGGCATTTTGCGCTAATTCCTTAAGTTTATTAACCTGATCAATGGTTGATTGGTCCATGGTTTATAATTGATTATGTCATCGATTCTGGTGGCGGTGGTGGCACAGTTTCTCTTAGCGGCCGCTCACCCATTGACGTCAAAACTTGCTCTTCCACTAAACTAACAACTGATTTCAAATCGTTGTCGCCCTCTGCTTTCTCGCAAAGGTCTGTATAGTTCTCATAGCCCTCTTTTTGAGCCCCAGCGTTTAATCGTTGAAGACGGCGATAATTATGGAAGCGCTCCGGATTACTAAGAATAGTTCTTACAAATGCGATGTGCTGACTTCTGGTTTCGATAACGTCCTGTAGAGCATCACGGAACGATGTCATTCTTTCAGCTTTTTCTTGGGCAGCCAGTGATTCATTCATTAATTGGTCAGATCGTGATTCGAGTGCGGTTGCCATATGTTCAGCTCTACTTCTCATCTCCGGAGCGGAGGCCATCTCTGCTCGGTCTCGAAACATCATGGCGGAGATCTCCACTGTTCCGATTTTTTCCGCGATATCTTGGGCCTTTCTTTCCTGAGCGAAGCGCTGACTGGCTTCTAGGCTTGCCCTTAACTCGGCCGCAAACTGGTTCATAGCTAAGGCGGGTCGCCTGGCTGCAATACTATAAACCTGTTCAGCTCTCCGATTTAATTCATCATCCAGATGTGTGATTCCTCTGTTAATCCTTTGAGCAAGAACCTCACTTAGGTGATTAGCGTGAGTATCAATAACTCTTCCGACTTCCGCAGGCAATCCCACAAGGGTGTCAAGGCGGCTGGCCATCTTATTTAGACGGTTAAAAAATCCTTCTCTTAATCGAGCACCACTTTCTTTCGATCTGGAAGTTTGAAATGTGCCCTCAGGCCCCGGCTTGATAATCGGCTGACTTGCGACTGTTGCTTGACTTTCAGCTGGCATATCTCTTATTGTACCAGGTTCGTCCTAATGGGAGAAATTTGCTAAAGATAATCCCTTAGCCATTCCACTGGACCAGGCGAAGAAGGCAAGAAGAGCGACGGTCACAAAGGCCAATAGTAATAACTCCGTCTGGTCAAAACGCGACTTGTGCATCCGAGCTTTTACTTTTCTCTTCATATATTTAGTATAGCCACCGTTATTTTTGGGAATCAAGAGCCAATTTCACTCTTGTGATATAGGTGTCCACATGATCAGCCCACTGTTTTCCCCGCTGCGGCGGCAGATTAAATTTTCTCCCAAATTCGGCAGAGTTAGTGGTCAGACAATCATGGATTTGCCGCCAGGTCACCCGGGATAAATCCAGACCGGGATTTTTAGCGGTGAAAAATAAAACAGCCCGGCCGGTGAAACCGGGACCGCCGTTATAGTAGGCCAGGGCCAAATCATCTTTGGTGGCCAGCGAGAAATCATCCAGGGTGTGGTTGAGCATCAGCCGGTAGCGGGCAAAAGTGATTTCTCCGGCCATGATTTGTTTCTGACGGGCGGTCATGCCGGCCGTCAGGCGGTTAAAAGTTTCGGCCTTGACGATGCTTTTGAAATCAGCGAGACTTTCGGCGCCGGTGTCCGGCAAAACCTGCATTGGGTTATCAGTCTTGCCCTGGCTTTCCACTTTCTCAATGGCGGCGGCCATACTGGCCATTTTATCTTTTGGCATGTTATAAGTTTCGGCGATGGTTTCCTGGACGGAGGCGCCGATTTTTGCTTCGGCCGTGGCCTCCAGTTTCTCCGGCGGTGCGGGGATAAAGTTTGCAATTGTGGACGCTTCCGCCGGGGCAGATATTGGGGTTTGTAATTCGTTGGCCATTCCCACCGTGGATGGTTGGAGGGTTGTGGCTGCAAGAATAGTTATTAATCCGGCCAAGGGTTTGGCCCACCAGTGATTTTTTATTTTCCTGTCCTTAATTAGAGAAATGGCAAATAATAGTCTTTCCGGTGGGGGGAGAAGAACTTCCGGCGGCGGCTCGTAAAGGATGTCAGACGGTAAGCCCGTCCGATTAAGGACTTCCGGCTGACTTATTGGTGGTGGTTCGGGCAGCATTGCGGTCGTTGTATTTAAAAATTCGAACTGATTTTAAAAATTTAAATTGTTAAGTCTCCGCCCCGCCTGCGGGCGGGGCTTATTGTATCGCTTCGGCCCTCGACTTCACTCGGGCCTCCGCTTTTTCGTTTTTAATTTCTTTTTTGCGCGCGCGACGAACTACGGAATGTTCAAAGGAATTATATCACTTTGATCGAACCGGCCAAAATGGTGGAAATTGGCCGATTCGTGCCTGAAAATCCTACTATTTATATATGTTTTCAAGCTCGCCGAGCTTGAGCGTGGATATTCTGGAATCTGGCCAATTCCGGCTCCGCCGGTTTTGGTTTTTCCCGCCCCTCACTAACACTTCGCTTTAGTACAAGAGTACAAGACCGAAGCAGCCCACCCACCCGATTGATTGTTGGCGGCGACCCCATTCATCGCGCGCTGAGCCGCCTAGGGGCGGCTTGCGACGAAAGGTTTTCTGGTCTTTTAGGTTGCCCACGCGTCCCTCGCTTCTTCACCTTTGGTTCTGATTACTCCGCCGCTTTACTGATTCGCGCTCACCGTTTTTTTGACTTTTAAGGCCCACGCGTTCTGGGGTGATCCGCTTTTCGCCCCCGCCTTTTTTGTTTGTACCCCTTCCTGTTTTTGTAAGGCTCCGGCGACAGCGCTTAAGGAAAAAAATATTTTAGTCGCCGTCGCGAGGACTCTCGATGGGCTCGTCCGCTGGTTTCTTTTAAAACAAAGTTGGATTTAGCGGGCTCGCGTTTGGAGAAAAAGCTATCCATTGTTTTTCTTCCCTCGAATGTTTCCCTGACGCTTTTTCTCCTTTCAGCTTTGTGTTCTTGAGGGGGCGGGGGCGGCGGAGCCGCCAACACACAAGAGAAAAGTGATAAACTTGATTATATGGACGATCCGTCTTCTGACCAAACACAACCAACACAAGACACAACACAACAACCAACAGCTTCACGGGCTGATCAACCGTCAGCGGAAATTCCACTGGCACAAACAACACCAGAGCGACCAATACAAAATCCACCCACTGAAACTCCAACAATAGAAACATCGCAACCAGCCGAAACAAAAACAGAAACACCAACTCAACCAGAGCAAACTCCAGTTACTGAAGTACCAGCCACACAACCTGAACCGCCACCAGTTGATATTTCTATTCCCAACTTTCGTTTTCCATTCAATGGTGATTTTCCCGTAACTTTCCCTTTCAATGCTCAAGCAATAATGGATGAAATGAAAGCTAAGTTTTCCCAATGGGGAATTATTGGTCATCATGGCATTGATTTTGGTTTACCGGAAGGGACAGAAGTTTTGGCCGTTGACGCTGGAAAAGTTTTGCAGTCCAGTGAAAACGGCGATTATGGAATTTCCGTTACTATTCAACATCCTTGGGGGCAAAGTTTATATGCCCATCTCAAAGAAACAAAAGTTACTGAAGATCAACAAGTTAAGGCAGGAGATTTAATTGGTCTTTCTGATGAAACTGGTTCCGCTTTTGGACCACACTTACATTTTGGAATAAAACCAAACAATCCAAACGAGGCAAATGGTTATCTTGGTTTTATTGATCCAACACAATATTTGCCAAACATTCCTAATTCCGTGCCAGAATCACCACCACAACCAACACCAGAACCAAAACCTGAAGAATCAAAGCCAGTTGAAGTTCCAGTTCCTGATGTTTCCATAAACATTGAACCCGTTACAGTTTCCACACAACCCTCACAACCCCCAATTTCCCCAGAACCAGCCGTTGACCAAACAGAAATTCAAAAACAGGTTGACGAAAAATTAAAAACAGAACTGGATAATCGAAGATTAAAAGCCAATCAAGCCAGACAAACTAAAAGAGAAGAAAATTTAATGAAGATTGAAAAACTAATTGAGGAGAAGAAACAAATTAACAACAGTGATGTTTGTGATTTGCTCCATGTTTCCCAAAGCACCGCTACTAACTACCTTGAGGATTTGGTGAAACGAGGAACAATCAAAACCGACGGAAATGGCAAGGCCACTGTCTATCACTTCTAGTTTTTATTTCTATTTTGTTCCAATTGGTGCTGTCACCGGTGTAACTGTTTGTGTCGTTACTTTTCCACTTACATTTTCTTCTGTTACCGTCTTTACTGTTTGAGCAATATTAAACATTTGGGGAAAACGTAACCGATACAAACTTTCCAGAAAATCTGTGCCCGCGTAGCCAGCCAGTAAACTGATTCTCCAATCACCGTCAGCAATCAGTCCAGAAACGACTCCTACAATTCCAGAAACCAAAAGTGTAAAGCCAAAATATTGCCAGTGAACTTTAAACTCGTCTGGGTTTTGAGCTTGTTTAGCAATACCCACTAGTCCGCGGACTAAACCACCAGCTAAACCTGTTACTAAATGGTAAATCTGAAACTCTAAATTAATGGTCATGTTTTTAATACCTCCTTTCCGTTTTGATTTTTAATTTTTTGTGCTTTTGTACTATTCTGCAAAAGCGTAAAACCACCTTTACCAAATTTAATCACCTGTCCTATTTTAGAAATGGTTGAGGTACTTACTGGAATTTGAGCCGCTATTTCTTCATAAGTTTTTCCTTCCAAAATTAACTTAGCTATTTTTAATCTTTGGGCAAGATCCAGTGTTTTCTCCGGGGAAAACAAGTCTTCTATAAATTCTGCTAAATTCTTTTTAGTTTTAACTTTGAAAAAAGAGTTGATAACTAATTGTTGGTCTTTGTCTAAATTAACCTTGTCCATAATTTTTTGTTTCTACCAGCAAATGAAAAGAAAACAATGTTTTTGTTTTGGCGGATTTACTGGTTTGGATGTCTGGATTGGCGAGGGGACTATTGTTGGCGTTTGCAAAACAATTGGTTTGTTGTTTTTTGTTTCTGTCCCCAAAACAGGGGTATTACTACTTCCTGATGGATAAACCAAAGCGTAAAGAGAAAAGATTTTGGTGGTAGTAGCAATTGTGTGATTTGCCCAGTCGACCACTGTCGGAGCAGATAAAGTCATCCATTTGTTTCTAGAATTATCATAGTAGGCAAATTTAATATCTTGGGGACTATGGCTATTTAATTTTGTGGACTCGTAAGTTAACTGAATAGTAAAAGGATTGTCTGTTATTAAAACAGGATAACCATTAAAGGCTGAAGCAGCAGAAATTGAGTAGATTTCAGAAACTGTGTTAAAGCCTTGTGACCAAGGAAAAGGAACATTGTCCTTTGGCATGGTGTAGGAAACATCACTTTTCCCGGCGGTTAAGATGGTTTTCCAAAAAGAAGAAAGACTGTCTAACGAAGTTTGATTAACGCTAATATGCAAGTCGTCATGGTTAACCTGGGAAGTAGTGGAAACAAAAGCTCCGTTAGCCTTAATTTGAGAAAAACTGCCAAGATAGTTAGGCCCGGCATTAATACAGTAGGCATAATTGCTTTTGCAGTTGGGATCAGCCGGACCACTACTTGTTCCGGTTGAATCCACAAAATTCGCTAAAGCATACGAAGATTGGGCAGTGTAACTTCCGTTGGTATCAAAAGCTCTAATATATACCTTGTTAGATGATCCGGAGGGAAAGTTAGAGAGAGTACAGGTGAAAGATGTTGTTCCTGAACAATTAGTCCACCCACTACTTGTGGGATCATTGCTGTTGTAGTTGTACTGGACACCAGAAACAGAGGTAACACTGTTAGGAGCACTCACTGTTCCCACAATTTTATCTTTACCACTACTAGTTAGGTTGATGGAATGGGGGAAGTTGTAAATAATGTAGAGGGAACCACTATTTGTTCGGCTGTTATAGCCGGCCATATTAGCATCAGCCATAATGCCATCAAACCCGCCGTTATCGGCAATAACACTGTATTCTAGGTGAGTTCCCGAGGGGCCATAATAGACCATAGATGAAGATCCAGCTGTAGATAGATCAAGCGAGTTCCCTGTCCCAGAAAAACTATTAATTTTTGAGTTAGGAATTATATAGACTGCACCATCAAGTGAGCCGCCGTCAGTTCGGTGATTATGGGGCCCACCCAAAATCAAATCCTGTTTGCCCAGATGGAAAAAATCAGTATGGTTGTTAGAAACATCACCCAACCAATCGCCGGCAAAAGCACCGTCAAAACGCAATGAGTAAGAGCTGGAAGATACATTCAAAACGTTTCCAGTGGTACTTAAATACTGGCCATAAATCGAATAGGGAAAAATATAATTAGAACCTGATTGAGATTTACCATTGTTAGAGGCTTGGTACGCATCCACTACTATGTCATATTTTCCGGTACTATAAAGATCGGTCGCGATTAGAGGACCAATACTAACAAAGGAAGTTTCACTGTTTTGAATAAATAAGCTGTAATTTGTACTGGTTGCAAGGTCGAGTATGTTTCCCGTGCTGGTACTCGTGACACCACGAAGCAGATTGCTTGAAATGAAATAGAGGCCAGGACTTGGTTTCTTTGACGGTATTATTATCGAATCATAACCTGTCCCAGTTAGGTCTTTTGCTATAATTGAGTTTTCCTGAGGGCCTCCCAAACGGGAATTGGAAGCCGGCCCATCCATTCTCAAAGTAAAATTATTTGAAGTTGCTAAATTGATTACATTTCCTGTTCCGCTAAATTGTTTTAGTAAATAATTGGAGAATACATAAACTCCGCCGTTAAAGTTACGTCCTGTTTCAAGATTCCCCCCCACAGCGGAAACAACAACATCTCGGCCATTACCAAATATATTAGCAGTCAAAACACTATTACTAGATAACAGTGAACCAAATGAAGGATTATCCACCCTCGGCCCTCCGTCGATCCGAATGTTATAACTAGACACGGTCGCCAAATCTAGGATATTACCAGTGCTGCTTAAATATTGACCAAAAGTAGAGTTATATATAATGTAAAGCGAGCCGGCAACCTGAATACTACCATTAGACGTGCCGCTTTCTCCAAGAAGTAAGTCATTTTTTCCATCTCCATCGATGTCAGCCGAAGCAATGTTACCAGCAAAACCAAGACCGCTAGTAAGCGTCGCTACTCCATCAACCCTCAAGTTGTAGTTAGCGGAATTTAAGAGATCTAAAGTATTCCCTGTACCACTAAGCTTATTCAAAATACTATCGGTGATTACGTAGACTGATCCAGAATTAGCGCGACCATTATAAGATGCGTAAGGCAGAACAACGACCAAATCATCGGCCTTACCTCCACCGTCAAGATCAGCAAATAAATGACCGCCGTAAGAAAGATAACCGCCAGTGATTGGTCCGTCAATTCTTATATTGTATTCGGAACTATTAGTTAAATCGTGGACAATCGCCGGGGCCGCCAGGATTTTAGAAGGGAAAATCAAAGAAGACAAAAATAGAAACAGGAAAAAGGAGGAAAAGAATTTTACAGAACGACGGGACCTTAAACTCTCTCTCTCTCTCAAATTCAGACTGAACTTTGACAAAACTTTTTTGAGGCATATCATATTTTGATTTTGGGAAATTGGTCTTATTATCATTGTGTCAAGTTCGCAGTAAAAATGCAAGTACGTTTTATGTTTGGTTTGAGCGAGTTTGTATAAGAAAGTTAATCTTGTATCAAAGAAAATTCTTCTGTATATTAAAAATTGTAGTCAACTAACCAAACCGCTTTTTTAGTGGTCGCATTGGACAATCTGAAGCGATTTGGGTTGACTACAACCAGTGCGGCCATTTGAGTTATAGGATGAAAAAATTCACGAAAATTTTTGCCCTTTCTTTTAACGATTCGAGCCGACACTTTGCGAAAAAGCGGAGGCCCGAGCAAGAGCGAGGGCCGGAGCTTAACAATAGCCCCGCCCGCAGGCGGGGCGGAGACTTAACAA
>JAMCZE010000012.1 GCA_023485845.1 Patescibacteria group bacterium | reverse complement strand
GATGTCATAAACTCACGGTACGCCTGAGATGCAACCTGACAGTAGTAGCCCTTGTCAGGATTATTGGCAATTGCTTCTAGGCTGGGATAGTCATTGTCAGAGAAATTATTTTTAACAGAAAACCCCAAAGCATAATATCTATTTTCCCGAGTGTATCTGTCATAGAGTAGAGAGTATTTAACAGCAATATCTGTTAGGGATTGCTTGTCGTCAGGGTTTGTTTGCACTTGTGCTGACACCTCATCGATGAACTGTTTATGTAGCCCCTGCAACTTTGGATCTCCAGCCAAATGTTCATTTAAAATTGCCGCCCTGTCAGGGCGGAACATGAAATTCGCTTCGGCCAGATTAACTCCAGTCATATATGATACGGCTGGAGACAGTTGCTGAGATTCTCGGTCTGGAATTTTTTCCAATACCAGAATGGCTCGTTCTGGTGGCGAGTCCTTTAGGGAATAGTAAATCTGTCCCAATCTGCCGACCATCGGTTTAGCACCATTTTCCTGTACCACGTGTACAATTTTCCATCCCACGGGGGGAAGCATCGTCATGGTGAGTTCCTTTGGATAAATGACTAATTGGTCAGATTGAAACTTCAAGTTTGCCTTCGCAAGTGAATCAACTACCAGGACATTGCTAAATGGGGTTTTCTGTTTGTCAGAGTCAAAGTAGTCATACTGTCCAAATTCTAACCATCGCACTGGGAAATATCCGATATCTTCACCATCAGCGCCGGAAAAATATTTTCTTGGAAGGTTAAGAATAAACCCATAAAAGAACGGCTGGAGCAGTTTTAATTCCTCTGGCTTTATTGCGTCGGGAGTTCTATTTCGAGCGTTATCATTTGAACGTAAGGAATTTTTGATAAGTGCGTCTACCTTGGCAAAGTCAGAGTTCTCTTTTCCACCTTGGTAGAAAGTGTATTTTATCACCCCGCCATAAGCGCCGGCAATTCCTAAGGCTACTGCCGTATAGCCCATGGTTTTTAGGAACGCTCTTCGAGTCATTTTTTTTGATTTATCCACTTGCACTAGCGGCACTGGTTCTTCATAAGTGAGAGTGTTTAGGTTCTTTTTGACCTTTGCGACACGCTTTTTCTCCATCAAGTCTCCAATTTGTTTGTCCCCCTCACCTAGAGTTTCCAGGAAGATATTTTTAATATCTGGGCGATGTCTGTTTACTAAATCTCGCAGGTTTCGGACGATCTTGACCATTGTCTCTGGGTCGACCTTCTCTTTATAGTGAGGGTCAAACAGGAACTTCGCCTCTTTTTTACGAAGAAATCTTGCAGCAGTGTTATACGTCATGAGACGAAGAAGCAGAGAAAATTCCTCGGGATGAGCGGCTGCGCCCTTTTCAAAACTGGCTGCCAACTTGTCGTCTCTAAGTGCAAAAACCCAGTTAAATAGCGGATCTCGCAGAAGAGTTTCTTGATCGATTTTATAAACTTGATTTTCTGTGCTAGTAGCGTGATTAGCCGATTTTCTGGAAAGATTCCTGTCCGTGACGAAGTTGCCCATAATCAACTTTACAGCACCCTCAATAAGCATCGCGTCTGAGGGTGTTGTTTTCCTGTCTTTACTGAAATTTTCCAGCCAAGTTTCCCAGGTCCTTCGAAGTTCAAATGGCAGCCGTTGACTTTGCAGTCTTATGGCTTCAACTAATTCCGACTTTTGGCGTATTGTTTTGCGAAGGTCAGATGTAAATGTATCCAGTGTGCGCTCAGATTTTTGGGCTGATCTAGTAATGGAAGTAGCTGGTGTAAGTTCGGTAATAGTTGCTACTGCCTCAGCTCGCTTCCTCACCGCATAATCCCATTGATCTGATTCCGGGAAAGCGAGTGGTAATGCTTCCTCAGGCTCAACCTCCGTTTTTTCAGCACCATAAAGAACCGCTCTTGTATGCTTAGTCTCCCTTTCGCCCTCTAACCAAAATGGGTTATATTCTGTAACACGATAGAAGTACTGTTGTTTCAGATTTTCGATGTCGCCCACATCTTCAAGCACCATATTGCGTAGTGAGGAGCTCAAATGGGAAAATCTAGGATCCTGGATTAGGTCCATATTAAACAGTAACTCTAACATTCCAACGGCCATGCCGGTGGTGTTTCCCTCTCCTTTTGTCACTGTTTCTACGTATTCTTCCAATGTAGGTTTCAAAAGTTCAGGATAGCGGTCTGTAATTCTGGCAAAGATATGTAACCCCCGCGCCATCGTTCCTTGAGTATCTCCAAAGCGAGACAAGGTCCGAAAAACTTTCCTCTCTCCCAATTTATTTTCAGAATAAGAATACTGATCCTGTTTAGCACTAGGGTCAACATTTCTGTACCGTTCTATTTGCTCTGGCGGTCCCGTAACAGCAAGTTGGAAATGTATCCCCGGTTTGTAACCAGGCCCAGAGACAAGAGTGAGAATATCTATCAATGGGTTTTCCGGGAGCCCATCTGCAGATGTTGTTTCCCTATCTCCATAAAGATAACCCAATGCCCGATACTCAGAAGCAACAACTTTGGCCGTTTCTTCATTGTATTTTCCGCGCACCCGATAAGCCTCCACCCGTCTGAGATTTTCTGCAATCTCAGGAGCGATTGGTTTACCTCTTCTGAATAGCTTCTCGTAGAAATAGGCACTATAAGGAGTTATTGGTTCTGGAGCATGAAGCGACAAGTTTAGGTTTTCGCGAAACCGACCAAACCTAGAACCTACATCGGATGGTTCTTGAGTGTTCTCCATATTAATTCTATGTTTAGGACTATTGTAGGAGGTTTCATCTATTTTTGGAACACTTTGTTCTTGCTTCATCGAGTCACAATTATACTGAACCAACCTAAATTAAGCACAAAAGTATATACGAATTTTATAGGAATCGTAAATTAGGCTCCGGGGAGGGAGTGGAAAAAGTAAGCATCAGGGCTTCAGCGAAATCCGGCGACTTGCCGGTACGTTGTTTCAAATCTTCTTTCGGCTCGATCTGCAAAACTTTGTCGGTGCTGACTTTATATTTAATCCAGGTCAATTGCTGCCATTCAGTACGTTTCAATAGTTTCCCGCCGGCTTTCAGCCACTGCCGGAGGAGCCAGTAGTTTTCTGCCTTGATATTTTTGTATTTCGTCTTATCCGTTGGCACTTCGCCGACAGTAATTCCGCTAACGTTTATGCTTTTTTCCTTGCACCGGTCAGTAACACCCTTGCCGATACCGATGTCGTCAATAAAAACGTTTTCCGGTTTAAGCAGGCGTTTCTTCTCGTTGTTTTCCGTCACGGTGTACTTCTCAATGATTCGTTCAATCTCGTTAACGTTGGTCATAGTGTCGTTACTGCGGTTGCTGGATTCTATCCAGGCTTTCTGTCCCTGGCGAATAACGTAGACATTGAAGTCACCGCCGGCGCCGATATCAACACCTAGTTTCATGTGTTCATTGCTGGGATCGATTGCGCCCATAATGCCGCTTTCGACTTCGCTGACAGTCAACAGCTGCCGATATCCCTTCTCATCAATTGTGTCCTCATCCGGGAACTTGCATTCGTAAAATTGTTCGAAGAATGGCATCCCGCGTTTTTCATCAACTGATCTTTGGTCCAGCCGGCCTTCAGCGATTGCTTGCTCCAGGCTGATGTTAATTTTCAAATAGTTGTCATTGAAAAGAACATTTTGCATAAAATGATTTCTGTTCAGGGCGTTGCCAAGTTCGAAAAGAAACGTGGTGTTATAGTCACCGGTCCCTTCGAGAATTTTTAAGAGCTGGAGATATTTTGTTGGGACAAGAAGCGGACTTTCATCAAGGACTATGTTTGGTGCGTGTTCACCGATTGCTTTGCTCACATCAGCTTCGGACCCAAATAAGGATATTATTCTGATGCCACCACCTTGCTTGAAGTTTACATTGCTTTTGTTGCGTTCCCGGCGTAGTTCTGTGAGGCTTTGGTTTTCATCAATTTCTAATTGTTTGATAAAGTAGTCATGGTCAAAAATGTGCTCGATGACCTTCTTCATAATAATGTCGGAGGTTCCGTATTTCACTGAGCCGATGACAAAGGGTTCGCGGTATTGAACTGCCCGCAAAATAACTCCCATGCTGATCGCTTCTGACTTTCCGTAGCCGGTTGGAGCGAGGCAGGCAACACGCGGATTGAGTTTATAAGCGATGGCGGCAGCGATCTCAACTTGGCCATCCGGCATTTCGTCACCGGCGGGCTTACCGTTAATCTCAAATAGGTTTAGCAGCTCTCTTGTCTGCTTTAGCAATGCACTGTTTAGCATCTTTGCTGAGTTTGGTAATAATCGCTGTGATTTTGTCCATTTTTTGAAGGTCGTCAGGATTGGTGTTTTCGGTTATAGTTTTCTTGCTGAAGTCATCTTTTTCCTGAGTTTCCAGCCATGTCCAAGAGTCGGCAACGTTACCAGCCTGGATGGATTTGAAAACGTTTTTCCGGGCCACTGTATTGATCAATGTTCGCTCACGCTCAACTTTGTCCAGAAAATTCAAGTCGGCTTCGGCATATTCCCGGTAGGTTTCATAGACAACCTGGCCATAACGACACGCTTTGTGGAAACTATAGCCTAACTGCAACCACGGTTGAATTTTCTGGAAAAGTTCATCAAGCAATCCGCCTATCTGCTTAGCTGTATATTTTTTACGTCCGGCACCCTTTCGTTTTCCGCCATGTTTTACAATTTTGCTGTTGCATCTTGCCATTTTTTCTCCTCTCCAATCAACTTGGCATACCGTTTCCGGATAACATCCACGTATTTTGGATCGAGTTCCATCATGAAGCAGTTACGATTGGATTGTTCACAAGCAATAAGAGTCGTTCCGGAACCGCCAAAGGGATCAAGAACATTTTGTTCTATTAGGCTAGAATTTCGAATCGCTTCGGCCACTAGCAAAACTGGCTTCATCGTGGGATGCTCTTCACTTTTTGATGGTTTGTCATACCGCCAGATGTCCAGTTTTCGTTTTCCCTTCATGATCTGCCCGATTACTTTCCCTTCAAGGCGCACCTTAAGCCCGCCAAGCGTCATTTCAGTGTACTTACCATCAAATACCGCTCTTTTGCCAATATCTTCCCACACGTTGCCCTGAGTGCGGTCATCAACGAAATAATGGTTAGTTATATTCTTATTCCAGCCATAGAGAATTGGCTCATATTGATTTTGATAGTCGCTTCGGCTTAAGGTGAAGTTGTTCTTAACCCAAATAACATAACTTTGCCAGTGGCCGCCGGCATCTTCAAAAGCTTTTTTGAGATTCGTCAGCTCCTTACTGGCCATGCAGATATAGAAAACTCCTCGGCAAACCTGCATCATGTTGCCGATGGAATCGCGAAGGAAACGATAAAACCGCTCGTCGGACATATTGTCGTTTAACATTCCTTCGCGTTCGTTTTTGGTATGAGTGTTCATCGAGCCTTCGTAATTGACGTTATATGGCGGATCAGTAAAAACCATGTCAGCGGTGGCATCACCCATAAGGGCATGCATATCTTCCCAGCTAGTTGCATCCCCACACATCACCCGGTGTCGGCCGAGAAGATAAATTTCGCCGTGCTTACTGACGGGTTTACTTTTCAAATCTACTTCCGGAGCGTCGTCTTCTTTGTCATCGGCATACCGATCATTCAGTTCTCGAAGAGTAACGGGCTCGACAAAAGAGACGGCAAATTCTTCCGGATCGATCCCTAATTCAGGAAGCATGTTGGCGAAAAGATCTTCGTCGTAATATCCGGCTTGATCATTGTCCGAGAGGTTATGGGCGAACATGGCGTCTTCTTTAGTTTTGAAGGATTTTTTAGACTGTTTGCCGTCAATGACCCCGTGCCAGCCATCATCGCTTTTAACAAAATCAACTATCGAAACCCAGACGGCTTTAGTGCCTAATTCTTGATAAGCTTTCAGACGCATATTTCCACCTAGCACCACGCCGTCACGAGTGATAATAAGCGGTTTATATTCTCCCAGTTCGATCTGTTTTTTCAGCCGCTCAAATCCTAACTTGCTTATCGACCGCAAATTCTTGTCCCAGATTTGTAATTTTTCAATTGGCCAATAGACTTTCTCCATACACTTAATTATCCAGTTGAGAATGGCTTTTCTTATACGTTTCAGCATAGTTAGTAAGCGCCGTGCCGTCGTTTCCAACCGGTTGGATCGACACCTGCACGTTCAGCTAATCTTTTTCTAATCCGAATAATAATTTGGTTTATCGCTTGAAGGCAGACTGGCGGTTTTAAGCTTTTGGCGGTTCCCGGCCGGTCATAGCCCTCAAATAACAGAATCGCCACTTGTCTTTGCCGGTTAGTTAAACACTCGAGCATCAAATCTTTTTCTTTTTCTGACCAGATCTCTTCTTCTTGAGGGTTGCCATCAGAAAATAACTCACCGTCGTCCTCAAACATTTCTAAGGAATAATCCCTCCATCGGGCCTTCTCATAAAAGATTTTCTTTGTCTCCATAAACTTCTTTATTTCCGTCCCACCTTAAGGGGGGACGCTTTTGTAAATACGTGAGTATTTACGAAAGCGTATAGGGGGGGTGTTCTTACTAACCTCTCCTATCCTTTCTTCTCTTCAGCATGGCAATGCCGGCGTTTTGTCCGGCAATGCCATGGCATTGCCATCGGTCTTAATTACCTTTAGACGTTTTAGGGCGTTATTGCACTCTGTCCAACTTTTCTCGGGTTTGCCGTCTAACTTAATTGGCAAGACGGTTTGGGGTTGCCTGTCATCTCTTAGACTTTGATGCTCTGAGAATTTAGGAATCTGGTAATATTGCTGGCCATCAATTTCTACCAGAGCTAATAACCCTTCGCGAACCATCGACGCTACCAATTCCTCAATCTTCTTGTCGGATATTTTCCACATCGGTACTGCCATCGCTTTAAGGGTCCGGGGAGAACCAGGAAGAAGACCTAAATCATCAGCGTGGACAATAAGCCAGGTAAACATACACTGGCCGTCACGCGGCAAGTTAGACACCTGCTCAGATACGCTGATCTTTTTGTCGATCATTCGTTTTTGTGCCATAATCTCTGCTTTCCTTTACCAAGAACAAAAGAGCTGTTTTGCCTTAACAACTTGTTCCCGCTGCCCAGTCGGGTTACGACCGAGCAGCGGAAACCAACTGTTTAGGCAGATCCCTTTTGCTCGCAGTGGAAATAGCAACTGGAGCAAATCTTTTTCCAACCGTTTTGCTTTATTTTTTGCAACCGATCCTTCGTAATCGGATTTGTGCACCGTCCATAACTATGTTTGGTACAAGTGCAGCGCGTCTCTTCATATTTCTGGTCGGAAAAGTCAGCCATTTTGTTTGGGATCTACCGGTTTCTCGAACGGGTTGGCACCAGAGTACAAAGCCTGCAAATCGATATAGGTTTCCTTGTAGGCTTTAGTAATTTCCGGAACTAACGGTTCTTTCGGGTCCGGAGTCAGCTGATATTCCGTTTCCAGTTTTTCCCCGGTCTTGGAAATGACGATGTCGTACTCAATTGGTGATCCCCATTTTTTGTTGGCAATCAAAGCCATCATCATTTTCTGAATCGTGCTTTGGGTTATTTCCAAAATCTGCACTTTTTTATCGTCATAATTCCAGACGGGAAACGCCCAGAAATGCTTGGCCTCAGCGCCGGCCGGGATTTCCGTTTCGTTATGCACCCTGAATGGTTTTCTGCCGCCATCTTCAGTGTTTTCCCACCATTCGTAGCCAATAATGGCGTGGTCCAGGACGCGAAAACGGTTCACGCCGTTTTTGAAACGCATGTACCCGCTAGCTTTTTCCGGTACTTCGTAATTTTCCGGTAAGAAGTTATCCACTTTTATTCACCCCCTTTCCGTCGTTCTCTTTTGATAGGTTCAGTGAATAATCGGCGTAATCGCAGTTATCCATCAGTTTTCCGTAGCAGTAATAGCAAAGTGCTTGCCTCACGGTTATCGTTTTCAAATGCTGCTCGAACCATTGCGAGACCTTGACTGCGACTTCTTTTAGCGATCCGAAGCAAACATAACCGGTGTCGTTTTGTTCAAAGCCGAAGCCGTTGTATTTACCCTGCGCTCGACAACCATCATATTTTCCCCAGGTGCTTTCATGGCCATAGGTCTTCCAAATGAGATCACCATACGGAAGTGACCTAATTATTTCCTCATCCGATCGGGGAGTTTCGGAGATGTATACTTTTTGTTTCCATATTTTAGTTTGACCTTTAGTTTGCGGGCTGGCTTTCGATATCCGGGTAAATAGACTGAACATGGCGGCAATTAGTAGAAGGCAGGTCAGTATCAAAATTACTTTCTTTATTTTTGGCAAGTTTTTATAAAACCTTCTCCGGAAAGCCGCTTTTTGATATGGCTTCATGCTAGTTTCCCCTTTCTTTTTTGGATGTGTGCCTCCAGAGATTGCCTTTTGATGCCTAAAACGCTGGCTAACTTTATGGTCTTCCATTTGCGGCTGAAGGAAGCTATATCTACAACCAGATCAAAAAGTTCCGGGTTGCTTTTAGAAGGTATGTATCGTTTACTTGGATTAAGTTTGGACATGTTATAATTCATTAACTGTCCAAACAGGTTCGCCAGAGGCAATTTTTCTTACTTTTGGCGGGCGTAGCTCAGTGGTAGGGCGTCTGCTTCCCAAGCAGAAGGTCGAGGGTTCGAATCCCTTCGCCCGCTCATAGCGGGAATCTGTTTGGGAAGGGTCATTCTTTTAGGTTTCGTTGTACGTTTGTATAACGCCACCTTACCGAGGTAGTTTTTCGAAAATCTACCTTGGTAGAATGCTACCTTCCCAAGGTGGAGAAACCAGTTCGATTCTGGCATCCCGCTCCAATCCCCGAGTTGGCGGGGCGGCGCGCAGCGCCGCCCATGGAGAAAGCTCCATGCCACGCGCTTTTTGGTCGGAAAGGATCAGGTTCGAGCCGAAGATTTTTTGAGCCAACACCTTTTTGGCTTCTAAGTCTTTGCCACTGGCGATATTAGCCGCGTCAGCGGCTTCAATGATCCAATTTCTCATGGGTTCGAGCCAAGCATGGTGCGTTTGTTGGATTCGGGCAATTTGTTCTTCCAGCGTCTTCTTAGAGGATAAAAGATTTTCTTTTTTAGTAAGGTAAGACTCACGGTCAACGTCTTGGTCTAAATAGGAATCAAGAAGACGCTGTAACTTTTGGTTAATTGCTCGAATTTCTTCTCTCTTTTCTCCAACAAACGCACCGCAGGAATGGGCAAGTTCAATTTTTTCTACATCAAGTTTTTTTAACATTTCTTTTGCCCAATCCGGCCGCAAAGAAACTTTTTGTATCATCTCTGAAACTTGGCTGTCCAGCAACTCTTGCCGCGTGTAACACTGATTACATTTAATTATTTTGGACTTTTTCGTACATCGGTAGTAGATGTGGCCTTTTTTCAGTTCAGCGGTGATCATCATGCCGCACTCTCCACAGCGAAAAAGTCCTAAATATGGTTTAGGAACACGCGGCTTTGACCAAGGCTTGCTTCGTTTGTTAAGTACCTGCTGGACAGCCTCAAAAAGTTTCTTGGTAATGATTGGCTTATGAACCCCTTCGTGGATCTCGCGAAGATAACGAAAATGGCCGTAATAGAAAGGGTTAGATAATATTTGTCTGCTTACCCGATCAATTTTCCAGTTGTTTCCGGTTTTACTAATAAGGCCATTTTTCGCCAAAAAGTCAGCAATATCAAGTATCCGGTAGTTACCGGTGGCAAACATTTCAAAAGCCTGTTTAACAACCGGGGCTTTACGTTTATCGACAACGATAGTTTTAGTTCTGGAATCGTTAATATAGCCTACCGGCGCAAGTCCGGGCATTTCTCCCCGCCTGACTTTTTGGCGCAATCCTCTTTTAGTATTCTCACTGAGCGAGTCCACGAAGTATTTACTTTGCCCAAACGCGATATTTAACATAAATTTTCCTTGAGGAGTAGCGTCGAACCAGAACTGAGGGAATTTCAAAAATTTAATCTTGCCGGTGTCGATTAGGTAAATAAGACGACCACCATCGACGCTATTTCGCGCAAGTCTGTCTGGGTGCCAACTGACTATGCCGCTCGCTTCCTCTTTTTCAATTCGCTCAAGCATGGAGTTAAAAATGGGACGACCAGGAATTTTGGCGGACTGTTTTTCAATAATCTCTTCCACTATCAATAAATTTTCGCGAGCGGCATATTCCCGAAGTTCGGCCAGCTGGGCTTCAATAGATAACACTTGCTTATCTTCCACATCTGTAGACTTGCGCGCATATAAAAAGAATTTTTGCGATTGGTTATACATGGCAGTTTAACCTTTCAAAACTTAAATAGCCGCCCCAGTTGTGCTCAACTCAAGTCGCCTTGAATTGTCTGAGACGGCCATTAAAAAAGACGACCTAATTAAGTTGAGCACAATTCTAATATAACAAACTGCCAGCAAAAAATACAAGAGCAAAAATTCTAAAATTCCTTACGCGTTTGGGCAAAGCCCCGCCCGTGGCGGGGAAAAATATCGCCAGTGGTTTTTCTTAAAAAGGTGTTGGTAAAAAATAAAATCTTTCGGCTTTCTTTTTCTTTCCGACCAAAAAGCGCGTGGCATGGAGCTTTCTCCATGGGCGGCGCTGCGCGCCGCCCCGCCAACTCGGGGATTGGAGCATATCTACGAAACTGCTCGAACATATTTTAGCAAAAATTTCTAATTCGTGCCAGCTCCCGCCTTCGTTAAAACTGCGGCGGGTAAACCGGCGGCGGCAAGGAAAAGGGGTTAAAGGGGAAAAGGAATTGCCGCCGCCTCCGCTATTCGCATTAGCTCGTCGTCCCGCCTTTCGGCGGGACTCCTCGCATTGTGTCGCTCCCGCCTTCATCGCTCGCTTCGCTCGCGATTTCGGCGGGCAGGCAGTCCTCGGCCTTCGCTTTGGCCGGAAAAATTTTCGTTTTTTATCTGTCTGTTTTTAGCTTCAAATTCCTGCATAAAACCACTTGCATTTTGTCTATAAAATTGCCACAATAATATTAGAAAAGATTTTCGAAATTTCTATTTCAAAAATATGTATGCAAACACTGAAAAAAGTGAGCATAGGGCGAACTCACTCACTCACTCACTCACTCACTCACTCACTCACTCACTCACTATTAAAGTTTAGCAGAAAATTTTGGAATTTTAGGAAAAAGGCCTTTGTTTTTCTTCTCACTTTTTCACTTCTTGCCTCCCAATTTTTTTCAATTTTTATTCCTCATGTTTACGCCGCTTCATCTCCCTGGAATCAAACAAACTGGGCCGGTGGATCAGGACAAACCACTTGGTCTGATTCTACAAAATTCTCTTCATCGTCTAATGTAACAACTTCAACAGCTAATCAGGTAACACTAACGGCAACTTCCGGTTGGTGCAGTAACACTTATTGTAATTCTTCCTGGGGATACAGAAGAAAAGTAACTTTTAATAATACTGACGCAAATCTGGGGGTAACTTCAGAAGCTCTATCTAACTTTCCAGTCCTGGTAAAACTGACTTCATCAAATATTGATTATTCAAAAACCCAAAGCGCCGGACAGGACATAAGATTTACCGATAGCAGCGGCAATGATTTAGCTTATGAAATAGAAAAATGGGATTCCACCGCAACTTCTTTTGTCTGGGTAAAAGTTCCTTCAATAAGCATTAACTCGAGTACCGATTATATGTATATGTACTATGGCAATTCCTCCGCCACCGACCACCAACAAGCAACTTCTGTCTGGAATTCGAGTTATAAAGCGGTATGGCATCTTAAAGAAACGGGTAGTGGAACAAGTGGTGAGTTTAAAGATTCAACAAACGTAAACAATGGACAAGGCGGAGCTGGCACGTCTTCGAAAACTCCAGCATTAACTTCCTCGGGACAAATTGGTAGCGCACAAACATTTGACGGAATCGACGATTATATTAAAGTTACCAATGACGCAAGCTTAACTTTAACTTCCGGAATGACTCTTGAAGCTTGGATCAACCCATCTAATTTAACAGACCATAGCTATCACACAATCTTAGGTAAAAAATACAATGGTAGTTTTTGGTTTGGGCTATATCAACAAACAGGCAGAAATCAGACATGGGTTGCCAATAATCAATATCAAAGTCTTAATGACATTTTTGTTACTAGCCAATGGCAATATATTGTATCCACTTACTCAGGTGGAACATTAACTATGTATAGAAACGGGGTTCTAGATCGCACGATTACAGGAGTTGGTTCTCTAATAAATGATACGTCAAATTTATATATTGGAGCAGACCGGGAGGGAGTAACTGACCCGTTGTATTTTTTTACAGGAGGAGTTGATGAGGCAAGAATTTCCAATTCTGCACGCTCTGCTGCCTGGATTGCAGCAAGTTATAAATCAGAAACAGATGCTTTCAATACTTTTGCTGTCCAAGAACAATATTATCAATCGTCTGGGACTTTGACATCATCTATTTTCGATTCCGGTCAGGGTTCGGATTGGGGAATTTTAACTTATGCTTCAACTACTCCCGCCAACACGTCTGTTTCCGTAAAAGTAAGAACTGGCAATCAAGCGGATTTATCAGACGCCACGGCTTTTACTTCGTGCTCGGCTATTTCATCCGGGTCAACAATCGGAGGAACAACCTGCGCCACCAATAACCAAAGATATGTACAATACCAATTAAGTCTGGTTAACACTGATTCGGTGAGCACACCAACCTTTACTTCATTTTCCTTAGCTTTTACTCCATCGGACACCACGCCGCCAGCTATTAGTCTTAACGCCGTCAGTTCGCCAACCACCAACACCAAACCGCCGGTGACAGGCACGGCCACGGACACGAACGACACTGTTGCCAATGTCCAGTTTCAAATGGATTCAACTTCGGGAAGCTGGACAAATTGCACGGCTAATGACGGAAGTTTTAATTCGGCGACAGAAAACTTTACCTGCACTCCGGCAGCAGCGCTTTCTGATGGAGCACATACAATGTATGTCAGGGCAACAGACGCCAACAATAACACGACAACCAATGGCAACGCGGCGACAGCCACATTTACGGTCGATACGACAGCGCCAACCACACCCGGCACCCCCTCAACTACAACGCCTACAAACAACACCACTCCCACCTGGACATGGACGGCTTCCACTGACGCCACTTCAGGACTAGCCACTCCGGCCTATACTGTCCAGTGGTCACAATCCTCAAGTTTTTCATCAGGCGTTTCTTCTTCCACCGCCATCACAAATTCATATACGCATTCCACAGCACTAACCGCCGGAACCTGGTACTTTCGGGTTTTGGCCACTGATCAAGCCGGTAATGCTTCCGGTTATTCTTCCAATGGAACAGTCGTCATCAATACCTCTACCCCCACCGGCAGCATCAGCATTAATTCCGGTGCCGGTTACACCAGCACAACAGCGGTCGCCCTGACACTGTCAGCCACAGATGATTCAGATTCCGCTTCCCAACTTTTAATGGAAATTTCCAACGATTCCGGGTTTTCCGGTGCCAGTTACGAAATTTATGCCACTTCAAAATCCTGGACGCTGACTTCCGGCGACGGGTCAAAGACTGTTTATGCCAGATTTAAGGACACGGCAGGAAATGTCTCCTCAACTTATTCAGCCGCAATTACATATGATGCAACTTCACCTACTTCTTTATCTTTGGATTCACCCGGGGACAATTCCTACACCAATTCTGAACGGCCAACATTTCGTTTCCGCATTGCCACTGACGCTACTTCGGGGATGAATAAATATAAGCTGGATGTGAATAATGGAGACTTAGGAAGTTTTAATGTTGACGGCATTCCCACTTCCGGCACCACCGACACCAACACCAGTAAATATACTATCCATTTTGACAGCTTCGGCGATTCGGACACAACCGACGATTACATTTCCGTCTCCACCAAATCAACCTCTGATTGGGGAAGTGATAATAATGACGGAAAAGTTAAAGAGGGCAAAAGAAGCTGGACAATCACCGCTTATGACAATTCCGGAAATACCCAAGTTTCTTCCCGAACTTTGTTTGTGGATAGAACTACACCAGGCGTGGAAGTGACCCAAATAAACGACACAAAATATTCCAGCAACGGATTTACAACCAATGAACAAACACCAACAATTTATGGAAAAATAACAGATTCGTTAGCAGGTGACAAAACGGATAATAAAGTTTCCGCTGGACCCAAAAATGTGGAAGTCAAGATTGAGAAGAAAAATAATTTAGGACTGTATGATCTTCAAACTTTAGCCACTGTTAATCTCAATGAAAGTTATTGGACAAACGACGGCTCAAAAATAACGGACAATTCACAAAATAAAGCGGATAAATATTCGACTTTTGAATTTAAACCATCAACTCCATTACCTCTCGGAAATTATAGAGTTTTAATTACGGGGAAAGACAATGCGGATAATTCCGGCACTGCCCAAACATTTTATCTAAACATCGTCACTTATGAACAGGTAACCACACCGGAAGAAAAGAAAATTGTCGAAGAACAAACCAAACCCTTAACCCCGCAGCAAAAAGAACAAGTTAAGGAAGAGTTAAAAATTACTAAACCTACAGAAGCAGTTAAACCAACAATACTTGAATCAACAATTGATACTCTGACAGCATTTAGGGATAGCCTTTTTAAGGCAACTGTTAGTTTAGCCCAAAATATAACCAACGGCATAGGAAAAGGAATAACGATTGCGTTTGATGGCATCGGGCAAGGAACAAAATTTGTAGTTGATACCACCGGTAAAGCCCTGGCATTTGCCGGAAATACAACCGGAAAAGTTATTGCCTTTGTTGGACACGGAGTACAAACAACAATCCACAGCACGGGAGAAGCAATCGCCTTTGTTGGCAAGACCGCATCAAACGCGGCTGAGGCAACCGGAAATATCGCTTCGGCTTTGTACAAAAGTACAACAACGATGCTAGCTTATGTTGGGCAAGGCGTAGGAAATGGAGCTAAAGCAGTTGGTCAATGGTTGGCATGGACTGGCGGAAAAGTTGGTCAAGTCGTTTCAACACTAGCACAAGGGACAGGGAACTTGTTGGCATCAATTGGACAGGGAATCGGATATACAGGAAAAACAATCGGACGAGGATACAATCAGTTGGCTGATAACGCTCCAGGGGTAACAAAAACAATTCTTACCGGAATTGGTAACGGAGTATC
>JAMCZE010000001.1 GCA_023485845.1 Patescibacteria group bacterium | reverse complement strand
AAATTTACAGTTACATTTGGTACTACAATAATCTGCGAATTCACACCAGCTTAAAGATGTCCCCAGCTCAATTTAGAAGAAAATTCCTAGACGCAGAAACCGTGTCCCAAAAATCGGGTACTTGACACGTTTTTAGGTAAATTTATTGTATACTACCGCTGTGTCTATTACTATGCTTCAAACCTCCACCAGGCAAGGAATGGAACACTATTGGGAAACCCGCTACCAAAAATTCTCTCTCAACGAATCGGGGATCAAGGGATTAAGCACCCCAGCCAATCAATTGATGTACAACTGTAAAATCCAGGCATACCAAAAAGCCCTGAGGGTAATAAAAATAAATCGCCAGCAACCGATAAGCGTTCTTGACATTGGTTGTGGCCAGGGATTTTTTGCTAATTACTGTGGAAGTTTATTTCCCAGGCTTGACTATCTTGGAATTGATATTTCAAGAAAACTTATTAATCATCTATCGCGCGCTTACCCACAAAAACGCTGGAAGTATGCAGATGTCACCCAACCGGGTTTGAATTTAGGTAAAAAATTCAATATTGTGCAGTTGATTGATTTACCATATTTGATTACAGACGACAAGTTGCTTCGCCTAGCGCTAGCAAATTCTTGCCACCATTTAAAACATAACGGCTCTCTGTTCTTCACGGACACTCTTCCCACGATCAAAAAAACTATTAAGGACTACATCGTTTTCCGACCAATTTCGTTCTACAAAGACGCCCTTGCTAAATTTGGATTTGAACTAGTCGCAATGATCCCAATTTTCTATTGCTTCCCTGATTTTATAAGAACAGCTGGTTTTGTTCCCGCTTCGATAGCTTATTATTTCGACCGATTACTTATGACATTAAAAATCCCCCAGCTGGAAATCGGGCACGACTCGAGGATGGCTTTACTTATTGCCCAACGACATGGTTAAACAAAAGAAAGTTATCTATTTTAAAAGTGGCACTTATCTGCCAATGACCCAAAATTGGATCTATACCCAATTGGAATTCCTGCATCATTACAGTCCAACATTCTATTGTTTCGGTGAAGAAAATCTAGCTAATTTCCCAATTCAGAAAATCCATAATTTCGGACACTTCAGATATTCTCAATTTGGAATTAACAGCAATATGCTATTAGCCTACAATTTTCTACTTCGCCATAACCCAATAATACTTTGTCATCTTTTGAAAGAACGGCCGAAACTAGTTCATGCTCATTTTGGCTTCTCCGGCTATGACCTTCTTGGCTTTAAAAAAATCTATAATTTCCCCCTGCTCACCTCTTTTTATGGCGAGGATATGTCAAGGCTTCCAAATACAACACCGATTTGGCGAGACAGGATCAAGGCACTATTTCGACAGGGCGACTTCTTCACCTCAATGGGGAATCACATGACCAGAACTTTAATCTCCCTCGGTTGCCCAAGCAGCAAGATAATCCCGTCTCCCCTTGGCATTGATATGGCACAGGTCGTATTCAAACAAAGAAACCCAAAATCTACAGCACTCAAAATTTTGATTGCTGCCAGGTTCACGGAAAAAAAGGGAATACCATATGCCATTAAAGCAATAGGGGCACTTAAAAGAGCATCACCAAGTCTTCAAATTACTACTACTTTAATCGGCGATTCCGGCAACGGCAGATCAGATAAAAAGGAAAAGAAGCTTATACTTCAAGAGATTAAAGCCTCGGGTCTTTTTAACAAATTAAAGATACTTGGAAATGTTCCGCACGACACTTTCATCGGTGAGCTTTATAATCACGATGTTTTCCTCTCTCCAAGTATCACTGCCAGTGACGGAGATACTGAGGCAAGCTACCCTCTAACCATAGTAGAAGCCAGTGCATCAGGAATGCCGGTTCTGAGCACGAATCATTGCGACATCAATGAGGTCATTATTCATAAAAAATCCGGCTTATTAAGCGCCGAAAGGGATAGCCAACAGCTCACCAAAAGTTTATTTTTTTTGGCGACACATCCCTGGCAAATAACGAATATGGGGATAGCTGGACGTGAACACATTGAGCAGCGTTATAATGCTAGAAAACTGACAAATAATCTTGAAAGGTACTATGACAAAATCAGTCAGAAATAATCCTGATTTTATTACGTTTGGGGCACCTTTTATTGGACAGGAGGAAATTAATGAAGTTATTGCCACACTAAAATCAGGGTGGATTGGGACAGGACCACGTACTGCTTTATTTGAAAAAATGGTGGGAGACTATACCGGAGCAAAGTTCTCCCGAGCGCTTAATTCTTGCACTGCGGCTCTTCATCTATCCCTACTGGCATGTGGCATCAAGCCCGGCGATGAAGTCATCACATCTCCACTAACCTTTGTATCAACGGCAAATGTTATCTTACATTGCAACGCCAAACCCGTTTTCGTTGATGTCAGGCGAGACACAATGAATATTAATCCCGATTTAATTGAGGAAAAAATAACAAGCAAAACAAAGGCAATAATCCCCGTCCATCTTGCCGGCCGACCATGCGAGATGGATAAAATCATAAAAATAGCAAACAATCATCGCCTTCATATAATCGAGGATGCGGCTCACGCAATTGGGGCAAAATATAAAGGGGAAAAAATCGGCACGATTGGCGAACTAACCTGTTTCAGCTTCTACGCAACTAAAAATATAACTACTTCCGAGGGGGGCATGGTTACAACTGACAACAAAACATACGCTAATAAAATTGGTATATATAGCCTCCATGGTCTCTCCAGAGATGCCTGGAAAAGGTATTCCACTAGCGGCTACAACATTACACGGCCACCTATCCAGGGTACAAATACAACATGACAGACATCCAGGCAGCAATTGGAATTCATCAACTCAAGAAAATCGATAAATGGGCAAAGACCCGGGAGAGAATATGGGCTTACTACGTGCAGAATTTCAAAGACTTACCGGTCATTTTACCGGCAAATCAGGAACCCGAAACAGTTCATGCGCGACATCTTTTTACAATTCTTATTGACAAGACGTTATCGAGAATGACAAGAGACGAATTCATTTACAAATTATTCTCGCATAAAATCGGTACCGGTGTTCACTTCATTCCGGTTCATCTTCACCAATATTATCGTCATGCTTTTGGCTACCGTCGAGGTAATTTCCCAAACTCAGAATTTATTGGACTAAGGACAGTTTCTATCCCGCTAAGTGCTAAACTCAGTGATCTTGAGGTCGAGAGAATTGTTACGACTGTCAAAAAGATACTAAGGAAATAAAATCTCTGGAGATATTTTCCATAGAAAATTTCTTAACCTGTCGTTTACCTTCAGCACTTAATTGTTTCCAAAGAGGTGGTTTAGACAAAATTTTGTTTGCGATTGAAGCTAGCTCCATAGTATTACCAATCGGAGCCAAGCACTGCTGTTGTTTAATCGAGAGAATATCGTGTGTTCCCCCGGCGTCAAAAGCAACAAACGGCACACCGGTGGCCATCGCTTCTAAAATTGGCCGCGGAAAACCTTCGCCACGCGACGGAAGAAGATAGAGATCAGCAGCATTAAAATATTTTGGCACCTCACTATTAGACACTGGCGGCACAAATCTGGTCAGCTCATCTAGAGACACAGTTTTAATCTCTTTATTAAGCCATCCGGACAGTTCGCCTTTCTCCACGATTAAAAACAGCACATTTGGAACTTTATGGGCAATATTTATCATGATTGCCGGCAGCCAGTCAGCCCCTTTGGAAATGGTTAGACGCGGAAAAATAAAGATGACCTTCTTATCAAGGGGAATTTCCAACGCTTTTCTCGCCTGTCGTTTATTTGTCTTAATAAAGCGGTCGATATTGACCCAACTCGGGAAAATCTTAATCTTATTTTTCGGTAGATGAAACGCCTGCTGGTAGGCGTTACCCATCGTCTTTGTACCAGTAACAAGACAATCGCAGGTTTTCAATGCAATTGCCAGCAACCATAGCGATGGATAGCGCCAAAATCGTTTGTACTTATCGCCATGCCAGTAACAATGCCAGAAATATGTCTTCCCGCCAAACACCTTAGTCACGAAACTGGCAAAAATGGTATCGGCATATGAATAATAAACAAAAATTTTCCGGCATCCTCTTAAGCGGTTTACCAAAATCCAAAAAAACCTAGCTAATAAGTTAGCGCCGGTATCAATCTTGGTAATATCTAGCCAATCACTAACCTTTTCCAAAAACTCATGGATGGCAAAATAATTACTGGCGCTAGAGCTATCATCTTTGGGAAGGACAAAGAGAATTTTACTTTTTTTCATTAATTATGAAAGATTAATTTACCAGCGACTACGGCCCAATGTTGCCAATTCAATACTTGTCCACTGTTTAGAGCAGATGAAAAATATTTACGAACTATCCATAATCCAAGAGCGGGAACCCCCCGACTGCAAAGGGCAAACCATTGCTCTTCTAAGACTCGGGCCATAGCAATTTTACTAACAAAGTGCTTCTTATCATTAGCTGATTTTAACCCCAATAACCACCGCTCTGCATTAACAATTACAGCCCGTTCAATTTTGCTCGAATTTGTGGCCAAGTCATCGTGAATTTCCATATCGGCCCGTGAGGGATAAATATCAAGCTCCTCAAGCATCCGTTCCCTAATTTGGCTTATCACCCGTGAGTGTCTCACATCTTGACTTCTTTGCTCATCATGGACACGATAAAATAAAAGCGCATTGGGTATATTAGCAAACCTTAATTTTTGCCAGCACCGACTCCATAATTCATAATCTTCAGCAAAACGAAAGGAGGGATTATAAAATAAATTATTACCTACTAGGCTTTCCTTGCGCAATATAACGCTTGAGTGAATGAAACTGGTCCTAAATAGCAGTCTGGCTCGTAGATATTCACTATCGTTTGGTAATACCACTCGAACGGATTTACTATTATGGCTAGAAACGGCAGTTGTCCCGCAAATGTCAATGTTTGGGTGGCGATCCATATAATCCACTTGCACCGCCAACCGATTTGAAAAACTAATATCGTCGCTATCCATCCTGGCGATATATTTACCCTTGGCTAACTTTATCCCCTTATTAAGAGTTCTAGGGAGTCCCAAGTTTTTCTCGTTTTTTACAAGGTGGATTCTTGAATCCGAAAAACCACGAATAATTCTTATCGTGTTGTCGGTTGATCCATCATCAATGATAAGAAACTCAAAGTCACGATAAGTTTGTGAAAGGATACTACCGATCGCTTCTTTAAGATATTTTTGCCCGTTATAAACGGGCATCAAAACTGTAGCTTTCGGCATTATTATTTATTTCTTAACCGCCAATACAAAATAGTCAAAGCAGAGAACGGTCGACGAGCAATTATTTAAATCGATAGTAGCTAATTTATATAGAAGCTTAACAAATAATAGTCGAACTAGATGGTCTATATATGAGAACCTTACCTTGGATATTTTTCGTACTATTTTATCCAGTCTCAAAGCTTCCTGGGCTAGGAATTCATAGTAACTGCCATTTGGTTTAATTTGTTTTATCCTAAAACCACAATTAGGTAACACCTTTTTATAAAAAAAGGGGCTAAACCCTGTATAGTAAAACTGGGGAGCAAAATGAGTTATTGAGCAAAATGGTGCGGTCACAATGAGAAGCCCTCCCTTCTTCAAAATTCGCGAAAATTCCTCAATCGCTTCCCGGGGCTCAACAATATGTTCGAGAACTTCGGTACAAAGAATTGCATCAAATGAATTATCCGGAAGCGGGATTGTGGTAATATCACTAACGATATCTACCTTAGTCGTGTCCCATGATCTTGGCTGAAGGCCAACTTTTCCTTTACCGGTTCCTATCCAACTGAGATCGTGGGATACATATCTTAAGTGACCACAATACTGGCGATATGGCATTTCGCCAGCACCCGTGTCTAAAATCGTTTTTCCAGGAGAAATTTTAGAAATTTCTTTTCTAACCCATTCATCCCTTCTTGATGCATTACTGTCTCCAAAATGAATATTATCTTTTTTCATTAATTAAATTCTAATCCACTCTTTTGGAATTAAATCAGTGGTGTCAATTGGTTTTCCCCGAAACCATCTTTTCGGCGCAATAATAGTTTTATTTCTATTGCTATTTAGCCAGGCTCCCCACCAGCTAAAAGTACTGTTGGCAATTATATTATGTTTGCATATGGCCATGCAGCGAAGGTCATCACTTTCAGAAAAGCTTGTCAGTTCACTGACGAAAACATGGGGAAAATTAATCTCGAGCCCTCTCTTTGCCCATTCAATGCCATCTGGTGAGGAGAAAATATAGATCTTTGGGTTCTTAATGTTCTTTGTGATAATAGAAATTGCCTTTTGGTAATAGTCCTTTCCCAAAAGTCCGAATATCTGCCGTATATTCTTCTTATGAACATAGTCGTCACGGCGCAGATGTAGCGAAATTGAGTCATGTCTATGAATACCTTGAATAATCGCTAATAGGTGTTGTTCAGGTCTGTCCTTAAAAGAAAAATCCTGTCTGATAGTCTCTTCAATATCGTCGAAATATTTTGGCGATTGCCAATAACTATGGGGGTCAGTGCAGTCAATATAACTGTTATCTGGGGAGAACAAAACTTCATGATTAAATTTAAAATTCTCCTCCCAATAGTGACTTTTTTCGAACCAAAGCCGCCACCGTCTTTGGAATTTAATTTTTTTTATTTCCTCAGGAGAAGCAGGTTCAGCCTTAATCTTAAATATGAAGAGGCCATAATTTCTTGGATTATTCCTTTCTGGCGAAAATAACTGCGTGTCTAGCTTTAATACAGTTTTGTTAATCACAGCCGCCCTTCGCCCCACTGCGTATTGAAACATCTGGTTGCCTAGTCCGCCGTTTAATCTGGTAATAATCATAATTAGCCCAATAAATTTACCACTGTTTTGTACCAATAGCCTCGAATTACTCTATTAAAGGCTGTTTGTGGGTAAATTTTCAAGACATTATTTTTTAGTTTTAGTTTGAAAAGCCATTTTGTCGTTTCCCAAATGCCACCTGACCCCAGAGATAAATGTATTTCGAGTTCTTTCATATTTGGTTTAATTGTCAATGATTCTAGCTCAGATAAAATTACTCTGCGGGTGTAATCATTCAAACTAGCAAAATTAAGCGTGGATTTTTTGGCATCATGAACCCGATGTTGGAATAATACCCTGGGAATATTAGCTAATTGAGTATATTTACTACAGCGTACCCAAAATTCAATGTCCTCTGCTTGAAGAAAAGTCGGATTATATTTTAGATGATTTTGATCTAGCACAGTCTTCCTTAATATCGTGGTCGGATGAGCAATCGGACAGCCGAATAATAAAGCGCACTTCACTTCATCCGGCTCGACCGGGTAAGTTTTTAAACGTCCGGCCTTCTCCCCAATGGTTCTAAACCATGTTCCACAAACCCCGATGTTTGGATTTTGGTCCATATACGCTACCTGCATCTCTATCCTCTCCGGCAAACTTACGTCATCGGCATCCATTCTGACAATATATTGACCACGGGCAATCTCAATTCCTTTGTTTAGCGAGGAAACAATCCCTAAATTCTTCTTATTAGAATAAATTCTTAATCTCGGATCGGCAAATGAATGAAGAATCTTTAAGGTTTGGTCTGTTGATCCGTCATTTATGATCAAGAATTCAAAATCGGAAAAAGTTTGTTGGAAAATGCTTTCCACTGCCTCGGCAACAAATTTTTCGCAGTTATACACTGGTAGTAAAACTGATACTTTTGGTTTATTTTCTATATCCATAGAATTCTCTTATTAAAAATCTCCCCAATACCTGAAATCTTAGGAACTTATCCTTTACTAATGAATAAGTCGGCTTAATTCCTAAAATTAGCTTAACTGCTTGGAAAAAGCTAATATGCAGTGCAAGTCTCGTAGGAAGCTGATTATTATAATCATAGTACGGCTCAACTAAAGCAAATGAGGCAAGAAAAACCCACCCACACTCGTTTTCGGTAAGATGACAAAGGCATTGCTGATAGGCCGTAATCGGATCAAGCTTCGGTATATTAAATTTTTTCCTAATTTCTTCCCGAAGGAAAAAGGCGTTGCCAGTATAACAAACGAGGCTATAGCCAAGACTCCAAGCCTTCTCAACAAACCAACCGAGGGGTTGTCCAACATTATTGGCCGCAATTTTTCTGTTAATTTTAGATACACTTGCCGGATAATGGCCACTATTTACCTCAACACAAATAACTAAGGGGTGGACTGATAAATGCTGGAATATCTCAAAATCAAGACCATCAACATCAATACTTAGAAAATCTAGTTTACAAAACCCTTGCCGCTTACATACTCGTCCCAAAGTGTCTGGGCGCGCAAGGATATATTTATTGATGCAATGCACCCTTTCGTTAGGCACATAATTTTGTCTGAGTTGCTGGAATCTTTCTTTGTTTCCCTCAATCAATACCGCTCTCCAACCATTTAGAATCAGCCGGCGGGTATTAGAAAAGTGAATTCCGTCCCAAGCACCAAACTCACAGCATTTTTTTGTTGGTGCCCCAATAATCGAAAAGATACGCTCAATTATTCCGTCTTCACCGTTTTGCGAAAAGTAATTTTTTTTATGCCCGATTAAGTCGTCTTTTCTCATTCTTTTATGGCTAGCACGTGGTAGCCAAAGGTGAGGAGCTCAGAGGAACTGCGATCTGTTTTTGAGAATCGTCGTAGGGCAATAAGAAGCCTGTTAATGTATGACTTTTCTAATTTAGTTAACTTACCTTTTGAATAAACTTTGACAATATCATCCAAACGATGCAGCTCCTGAGCCAGGAAACTAAAATAATTACCGTTGGGTTCAATTTCTTTTATTTGGAAACCGTATTCCGGTAAATTCACTTCATAAAAATACCGGCTAAACCCAGTATTAAAAAAATAGGGTGCAAAATGGGTGAAACTGCAAAAGGGAGCAGTGAGGAGAAGTTGCCCACCTGGTTTAAGCAAACGAGCAAACTCCTTAATTGCCAATAGTGGTTTGGGGACGTGCTCGAGCACTTCACTACACAAAATCGCGTCGAATGACACATTGGGTTCAGGGATAGAACTGATGTCACTCTTGATTTGAATTTTTGAGAGATTCCATCGTGTCTTTTGAAGACCTATGAGATTACCATTGCCATTATACTTTCCAAAATCTTGAGCAACATATTCTAGATGAGAGCAATATCTTTTATAGATACACTCCCCGGCCCCGGCATCAAGGATTCTCCTGTTTTTGGAGATGGCTAATAAGTGCTTTTTAATCCATTTTTTCCTGGATAACTCATTGTCAGCACCAAATTGAATCATTTGTTTTTCCGATTACTAATTTTCTTTGCGGGAATGCCGGCGACAATATCAAACGGTTTCACATTCCTGGTCACCACGCTGTTAGCAGCCACAACCGAGTCATGACCAATAGTAACACCGTCCGTTATAGTACAATTTGCCCCGATCCAAACACCGTCTTCAACAATTATAGGACCCTTCGATATTCCTCCGCCAAAACGCATTGGGGCCTTAAGCTGTTTATAATTATGATTACCGGCAGCAAGGACACAATGTGGCCCGATCATCACGTTATCACCAATAAATATTCCATCCCCACTGAAAAACACTGAAAAAGGTCCTATCTGAGAAAAACTCCCAATCGTAACCTTTGAAAATGATCGAATAATAACATATTCCCAAATCTCCGCCGACTTGCCAACGTGAAGAAAATTCCTGTCACTTATGATAACAGTTTTATGAATAAAATAAGGCGTTTTTGCCGGAAAAATAAATTTCATAGTTTCCAATTCGAGCTACAATGAATCAAACCGGTGTCTTCCAGCGGATATGGATTATTAGGGTTATCCCTGATTTCTAGTTGAGCGATTTTAGCATGAAAATAATAGATATTATCTCCGGAATTAGCCCCAAGGGCTACGTTGTATAATCCGGGAGATAAATTATGTCTAATTTCAACCAAAATACTATGCTCCCCTTTGGGCAAAATCTTCACAGGGAGTGATCGTGTCGTAAACATTGGAGTGTCATCACTAGTGGTTAAACCGATACCGAACGAGATATTTGCCATCTCTTTTTTTATCGTACCGGTCAACATAAATTTAATCGGTTCATTCCAATAGCTGGCAAACTTGTCACGAACGTTATTTAATAATTTTATAGATCTGGGTGAGATTTCACCCATGCCGTAATTATTTTTTAGTTTTAGCAGGTTAACAACTGATCTCTCAACCACGTCGGTTCCAAGATAGTGTGAAACCACTTGACTTGTTTCTCCAAGTGCTTTAGCTTGTCCGCGAGAAAGCAAAAGACATCGCGAACAAAGTCGCTTAATAGCGTTGGGACTATGACTAACAATGACAAAAGTAGAACCCGACTCTCTCATTTGTGTAATTTTATCAACGCATTTCTTCTGGAACTTCACATCACCAACCGACAGGATCTCATCGACCAGAATGACGTCGGGTTCGCAGTGGATTGCGATGGCAAAACCCAAACGAACATACATCCCCGACGAATAGGTGCTTACAGGAGCGTCTAAAAACTTCCCAATATCTGCAAAATTAACAATAGAATCAAACTTTTGTTTAATTTCATCCCTAGTCATCCCCAAAATTGCACCATTAAGGTAAATATTTTCTCTGCCGGTCATCTGGGGGTGGAAACCAGCTCCGACCGCAATTAAGGCCCCCACCCTACCCTGTATTGCAATACTGCCCTTATCCGGGATAAAAATGCCATTCAGCAGTCTCAAAAGTGTCGATTTCCCCGATCCATTATCACCAATTATGCCAAACGTTTCACCCCTTTTGACATTAAAACTAACGTCATCAACTGCCCAAAATTCATCCTTGCGCAATATTCCCCTCTTAGCATCACGGCCAAGCGCCTGCTTCCCAAGATCAGCTAAACCATAAACTAAACCATGGCGAAGATTTCGGCAAAATTTTTTGGAAGCATGGTTAACACTAATGACAATATTATTATTCATAATCTCTAAATTAGTTTCTCAATAACGGTTCCCTCAACCGAGTAAAAAAATCGCAGTGAGATAATAAAAGAAACCAGCGCAACCATTGACCAAAAACCAAAGATCCAAGGGCTATCTAGTTGTCCGTAAATAATAGTATCACGAACGCCGCCTACCAAATAAGTAAGTGGATTAATTTTAATAATGAGGGACAAAACTGGATTAGTAATATTTTTTGAATATATTATAGGTGTCAAAAAAATTAAATTCACTAAAAATATATCCATGATTTTTTTCATGTCACTGGCAACAACACTAACGCAAGACATTATTAGCCCTAGGCCAGATCCTAATAGGGCCAATGGCAAAATTAATACAGGTAGAAAGACTATCTGCCAGCTTGGTAAAATTCTAAAAATAATTAAAGTAATAACGATTATTGAGAAGCTTAAGAAAAAATTAACCAATTGGTCAAAAACCTGTTTGGCCAGTAAAACCTCATGAGGATATTTCACTTGAGTGATAAATCCCTGACCTACCGATAATGTCCCCGCTGCCGATTGGTAGATTCCAATAAACAATCCCCAGATTGATGTGCCAATAAGGATATAAGCCGGATAGGGAATTCCCACGTTGCCGGGGTTAAGAATTCCAAAGGCGTTCATAAGCACCCAAGAAATAATCGCAACAATTGGTGAGATCAGAACCCAACTAATGCCAAGAAGTGATTTTTTATGAACCGCAAAAAAATCCCTCCGAAACAGCTGCCAAATTAGTTCCCTTGAAGACAAGCAATTTCTACCCAATAAGATTAAATTTTGAATCAGATTAATTCCCTTCTTTGATTCCACATCGTAAATAGCGATTTGGTTAGTCATCTTTTTATAATAGTTTTTGCCTTATCAAACATAATCATCAATAGGCACTTAATAACATAACTTTTATTACCAAAAAGAATGGCAGTTGTTTTTGGTGAAAGCTCACTAAGTATCTGGTCAATCGCCTGATGCCTAGGAAAACTGTCCACCGCTTCCCGAAGAATTCTGTAGCGAAACCGTTTTATAGCTTTTTTATTCAGAATGCCTTCTTCGATTCTTTTATTTGTGAATTTTACCTCCCCCAAAAGCATTTTCATTTTATTTTTTTGTAGACTGGCTGGATGTCGACGCAAGTAAACTAATATTTTGTCGACAAAATCAAATTGATAATATTTGGCAATCCTTAACCATAAATCCCAATCTTCGCAGGTCTGGAGATTTTCATCAAAATAACCAACTCTCTCCAGGCACTCCCTCTTTACTAGTACCGCACTGTCGCTGCCGGCAACCTTATTACCAGATGACAACTGCCTTGAAATATTACCCCTGATAGTCCTGTCGAGAGGAAAACTGGAGAAATTAATAAGATTGTTCCCGTCTTGATCAATATCGGCATAATTGCAATAAACAACGCCTAAATTTTGATTGTCGCTATTTTTAAACAGTTTAATTTGTTTTTCCAGTTTAGCTGACTCCCAAACATCATCAGCATCTAAAAAAGCAATGAATTCAGCATTGCTATATTTAATACCAACATTGCGGGCAGAGCTCGGCCCTCCTCTTCTTTTTCGCAAATAAAATAATGTCTGATTGCTTTTCCTCAGACGTTTAATTAACGCCGGCGTTTTATCTGTCGACCCATCGTCAACAACAATAATTTTATTCGGTTTATAAGTCTGTTTATTGACAGACTCAATCGCTTGAATGATGTAGTCTTGTCCGTTGTAGACGGGTATCACTACATCGACTGAGTATTTTTTACTATTTCTACTTCCAAAAGTTTTGAGCTCCCTCTTTGTAAACCAGAAACACCCGCAAGCGTAATCTTGCTGGTTACAAAATTCCTCCGACGGATTATCTACCATTCCCAATCGATCATAGTCGTCTGGCACTAAGGAAAATTCTTTTAACTCAAGATCGGGAAAATAAGAGATGACCTGATTTAGAGAATATATGCGGTGGGCATTAAATAAAACTCTTGGCCGACCAATGGGTACCACAAACAAAAGTGACCCCCCATAGGCGAGAACTCTTTTTAATTCGCTTATTGCCCGGAGGTCTTCATCTGGATTAAGCTTGTCCCCATACCGACCTAGCCCAATATGTTCAACGGTATGCATGCACGAAAGTGAAGGGATGCTGTTATCAGCAAACGGTAACTTTGTCAGATCCGCGAAGCCGGAGGTTAAATTATTTAACCTTAAATTAACAGGACGGTAATCGTAAAATCTTACCGGTATAAAGGCAGAAATAATCGAACTAAAGTAGAGAATAGATGATATATCGGTATGATATTTTGGCTTGATCTTTGACAAAATTCTAGCAGCCCAAGCAGTATGATAGATGTAATGGGGATCAAAGACAGTATTGGGTGTGTCCTCACCTAATCTGGGTCGACTATCTCTCCATGAAACCAAGAAACGATCATTTTGGATGGATTTAAAAGCTACAAAGTCCTTAGCAAATCGATAATAATCATGTGCTCGTTCCACTTTTGATCCAATCCAACCGCCAAAAAACGGTCGCGTTTTTTTCTCGAGAACCTCCTTTATACCTTGCCGGCCGATCTCTTTATTTTTGACACGGATCGGATGATTAGACAGATTTGTAAACCACGTTCGGCTACCCTCTTCACTTTCAATATATTGCCGATCATGAGGTTCTATTAAAGAAAGAAATGGCTTTGTCATTTTCGTTGCCATTAAAGAGCTGTCATCACTGCTACTGGTTTCCCGGATAAAAAGAGACTTATGGTTGTATCGATGATAATAGAAGGTGTTTGCTAACACTATAAATTTTGACCCAGAGGCAATTTGTTTAAGGCTAAATCCCCAAAATTCATGAAGTCCTTTTCCGTATTCCCAATAGCCATTAACTTTTGCCCAGCTTTTTTTAGTGTAAAGATAATTTCCCCCGGGCACATACGGTCCAGATAAATAGTCTGCCAAAGTAAGAATACCAGACGGAAGTATCCAGCGATGTGTGACTTCGTTTGTATTATTCTTAAAAAAATGAATTTCTCCGAAGGCGGCGACATCTGCTTTCTCAAAAAGGAGATATTCTTTCAGTTTAGAAACACTTCCGGCTATCAAAACATCATCCGCATCAAGATTAAAAATGAGAAGATTTTTTGCCGCTCTTATTCCAATGTTTCTTGAGGCTGGACAACCCTTGTTCACTCTGTTACGAATTATTCTTATTATGGGATATTTTGCGGCTAAAGTCTGAATCCTTTCTGTCGTTTTGTCCGTGGACGCGTCGTCCACAATAATAATCTCATCTCCGTCTATAAGGTTTCCATTAATAATTGACTCAACTGCCTCATTAACGGTACGTTCACTGTTATACGCTGGCATAACAAAACTAATAGAATTCTCTTGTCTCATAACTATTTCTTTATATAGACAGCCATAATTGTGTGGCCAATAATATCTTCCCTAACTGCTTCTATAATACCGGCCGTGACACTTTTTGGCATGAGCCTTATCAATTTACCCGAGCTCATCGCAAAACGTCTTTGGGCAAAACCTAAGTGATAGGGCTGCAGCGGCTCAAGCAAGATTTTATCAAGTCGTATATCAAAAAAATTCTGAATCTTGATTAATGAATTAAGGTTCCACAGCCCCATATGATGGGGCGGAAAGTTTAAGGCAATATTATTGTTTCGAATCACAAGGCTATCGTTATTGGGCACACTAATAATCATTTTTCCGCCCTTTTTTAAGACGGCAAGCGAAGACAAAATAAAGCCTTGAACATCAGGAATATGCTCAAGAACCTGAAACGAACAGACGACATCATATTGCCTTTTATTAGCTTTAGCATATTCCTCGATCGTTTGATTAAAAGCACTCAAACCTCTCTTTCTGGCGGCAGTCAGGGCCTTTTGGTTTGTCTCTAATCCGATACTCTCTCTGCAACTTGTCTTGACTTTGTCGAGAAACCCACCCCTAGCACAGCCAATCTCCAGGATGACATCTGTGTGGCTGATTTCTTTCTGGGCAATTTCCTGCTCCCATTTCCAATCCATGTAATACCAACGAAATCTTTCTAGTCTTTGGTAAAACAAACTGTCACCAGCAAGATTAAAGGGGTAATAAAAACGGTACCCGGTGTCTAAACACCGATAGATGCTTATTTCTTTATGGCCACGAAAAAACCGTCTAACATTAACATGCAGTTGGTCTCGATACTCTCTAATAACACGAGAAATGGAAATTTTTTCTTCCAAAACAACATTTCTATTTTTGGTAATTGGATTAAGGATATTCATATTAATTTAGACAGCTCCTGAAAGATAAAGCCAAGAGTGCTCCCTCCGAAATGGTTATGGTAGGTGAGAAAATCAGCCATAACATTCCTTGATATGGACTTTGGATGAACTAGCGGAAATTTCATTGTCTGAAGTGGAAGCTTGGCATATCGTTCTATCTTTTTTGTGTGCGTTGCCTCAGCTCCAAACCCGATATTAGAAACCAAATTAACATTTGGAAGAATCGCCAGCCCCTTTGCCTTTTCCACCGACATGAGCCATTGTTTATCCCACACTTGTTTTCTTTTCTCCCGGCTTAAAAGTCGGTAGTTATTATGTCTCCAGGCGCGGCGCCAGGTAGCCCAACCCCAATTGTGAGTATATTGCGAAAAATAATAAGACCCATGCCCAAATTTTTTGCCATATTGGAAATTATTACCACTGATGTGCATTATACTGGAATTATTCCAGTAGTGGTTCAATAATTCCTGACAAAAGTAAAGAAAGGAGGGGGCTGGCAGGCAATCATCTTCCAGAATAATTCCTGCTTCCACATGCTTAAAGAACCAATTAATACCGGTCACAGGTCCAAGTCCGCAACCCAAATTATTGTCTTGGAAGAGAGTTTTTACCCGACAAGGCCAGTTAACTTCCTTAACGATTTTCCTAGCCGCAAGGCATTTAGAGATATCGCCCTTGTCTCTTGGCCCATCAGCCGCAATGTATAACTTTTTCGGCTTTATCAACCTGATAGATGCCAACACTTTTCTTGTCATCTCAGGTCGATTAAAAATTAACAGTAGAATAGGAACATCAAATTGTTTTGTCATTACCATGTTTTATCACTGCAAGTATATTTTGGAATTTAAAAATCTCATTTATACTATCATAATGGTCTAAATAAACCAGACCCCCTCTCCTAATTCGATATAAGTCAAAATTGGGCAACAACTTATAAAAGTCATACAAAAACGTTCTGTTAATAACATTAAAATTGTTAAACTCAAACTGAATGGTTTTAATTTTGTTCTGTTTAATCATTTTTTTTGCGCCTTTTAACACGTTTAGTTCGTTACCTTCAACATCGATTTTCAGAAAATCTATGGTTCTAATTTGACGTAGTCCGCAATATTGATCGATTGTCTTCATGGAGCGAGAAAATTCAACTATCTTACCGCGCGTTCTGTAGAACTCTGATAACGCAACTTTTGATCCCGTGATCAGCCCAGTTTTATACTTTTGATATCGATATAATTTAACTCTCCCTGATTTATTACCAAGTGCTAAGTTCTCGCATATGACATGGGGGTATGCCTTAAGCTTATTCCTCATCGCTATAAATCCAATGGGGTTTGGTTCAAACGAAAAGAGTCTACTGTTAGGAAATTTTTTGATTAATTCCTCCGAAGTTTCTCCAGTATCGCCACCAACATCAAAAAAAATTGGTATTTTGGCGGCGATTAATTTTGGCAGCACTTCGTCGATAACAAATTGCTCTCCCGTCTTGCTAAGCGAACCAGAATTCAAAATCCCGTTTGCCCGATAGGCTAAAAGTGTCAGATTAATATTGAACAACTGTGCCAATAAGAGAATAAGTCGCTTGGCTAAATTAGCCATATTATGCATTAATTTTAAGTAGTTTTAGGATCGTGTCGCCGAAATATCTAGATGAAAATTTATTAAATCTGCTGCTTTTTATATATTGCTCGCCGGAGATTATATAGTTATTATATTCATTTTCTGTCATATGCATCAGGAATTTTGCCAGTTTCTCTTCACTAGAAAAATTTCGCCTGTCAATAAACACATCATTGTCTACATACTTTCCAATATTTGGCGCCCCCCAATATATAGGCACACTTTTAGCTTTAAGGGCATCAAATATTTTCTCTGTCACCCACCCCTTTGAACCTGTCATATTCTCATAGCAAAGGGTAAATTTATATTGAGACAAGGTTTTAAGTTTATTAAACGACACGCCGCGATATGTACGATATTTTTTCCATGTCCAGGGAAGATATTTTTGAAAAGTGTTTATTGGCTTGTTCCATCGAGGGCCAAAAAGATCAAAATCATTAGGAAAGTTATTGTCAAAATATTCAATCGTTTTTCTCCTGGCTGAATATAATTCATTCGGTCCTTTTGCATATTTATTTATTGAGATATTAACCAATAATTTTTTTTTATTAAACGGTATAGTTTTTTTAACCGGTGGCACATTCGGTACGGGCAAATAGAATTTGTGAAATTTATGGTTGTCTACTAAATCATCATCCCAGGTAAAAATATTATCAAACTTATCCCACGTTTCTCTTGCGTAATTGATGGAATTAATAACTTTTCCTTCCCACAGAAACAATATCATTTTACTTTTTAGGTTTACTCTTAATGCTTCTGAATATAATTGCCTATTAGGCCAACTTTTATCACTGGAAAGACCATCAACGCTTGACGTATCAATAAAAATCACCCACTCGCAACCTGATAGTGAATTATTATCGGGAGTAGTAAGGCTATAACCAAGTTTTTTTAATCGAACTCTTAACCCCCTCCAGCAGTCAAATGTATGATTCCAATCCTTCCGGGTAAATATACCATTATTCGCGAAAAGTGGGTTCGGAACTGCAAGAAAAATTTTTTTCATTGCAGCAGATGTGATTTAATTTCTGAAAGCGTTTCTTGTCTTAACTTGTTGTGATCAAACTTGGTAGATAGTTCTTCTTCTTTAGAGTTTACAAAACGGTGTGTAGCAAAACCAAGTAATAACTGCCATTTGTAAAACCAAATTCTTCTTTTGTGTATTTTTAATACTCTCTGGTACCAACCATTTTTGTCAAGTTTCTTGCCTAATTTGTTGCCGTGCTCAAGATAATGAAAACTGGCCAGAATCGGTAAATATTTTGAAAGATAACCTGATTTATTAAACCGGTAGTCAAATTCCAACCAATCCAACATATCTTCGTTTCGCCAGGGCATGGGTGGATAGCATTTAAGAATAACTTCTTTCCTGACGCATAGGTTTACCTCCGGGTAATGAAATGCCGTCTTTAACCAATAAGAAAACATTTGTTCACCCTGCGGTGCCTCTTCGTAAACAAAACGCGGATAAGTAATATCAACCATTTGACCTTTTGCAGATAAACCAGACGCATTTCCCCAAACCAAAGAGATATCTTTATGGCTATCAAGAAATTGGACACATTTCTTGACCCAAGATGGTGAAGCATAGCCATCAGAAATACAACACTGCATAATATACTTCCCTTTTGCCAAACGTAGCCCTTTCCAGAAAGCTTCTGGATAGCCACTGTCTTTTTCGGAAATCAAAACCGAAATTGGGTATTTCTTCATTAACTTTAAAGAGTTATCAGACGATCCGCCATCAATGACAATATATTCATAATCATCCCCTTCCTGATTGAAAATCGATCTCATCGTCTCATCTAATAGTGGAGCCAGGTTCATTGAAGTTGTGATAATCGAAACCTTCGGTGACTTACTTAAGCTTCGTGATAAAGGCCGAAGATTCTTAGTCATAATATCTGGTGTTTTATTAACAATTTTGTCAATACGGCCAATTTCTTCTTTCACCTGCTTTATTACCTTAGTCTCATTCGGCTTTATTTTTTGCAGACTCTCTAAATTTAACCTAAGTAGATCTCTGTTCAAAAATGGTTCAAATCTAATTGAGTCTGGGTCATTTATGATAAAATTCCGAATTTTAGGAAAATTTGAATTCTTTAGATGACTTTGAAGAGATATTGCCTTATTAAAGGTCGATTGATTCTTAGTTGGCTTATGTCCCTTACCTATCAAATTATTTTTCATGCCTCTGACTCCATCAATTTATTCTTTTGGCTTTTTGTTAAGAGTCGAAAATACTGGACGTATTCGGTTAAGATGCTTCTTCTTTGAAGTCGTCTTTTTTCTACAAATTTCTCTTGTAAAGTCTCCTCCATTTCTTTTTGTGGCCTGGGATATTCAAAGGGAACTTGAACATCCACAACCCTTTTCCCAATTCGCAAAGCCTCAACTATCGGAAAGAAGTCCACATCAAAGTATCTTTCCGGGTCAAGATTATTCTTTTTAGCATAAGATTCGTCAGTAATCTGAAATTTTCTCACAAATAAGGCCACAATCTCTGGGGTGTTTCTAAAGACTTTTACCCCAAAAAACCAATCTAAATTTGCGCCGAGTGGAAGAATTTTCATCAGATGAGCAATTCTATTACATTGTCTATTCGCCCAATTCTCTGATTCATATTGGAAAGACGGGTATGTGTCTCTAAAAAGAATCGGATCTCGACTAGCAACGACAACATCTGCTCCATCGGAATAAATCGGTCGAATAATTTGTGGCACATCCTTAATAATGGAGTCTTTTTCCGGCTGAATTAGGATAATAAACCGACAGCCCTTTGATTCTTGAGCGGCTTTGAACGCTTGCCTTTTTGCTGATGAAATACTCTTTTCCTGTTGGGACAGTAATAAAACACCGCGCTCCCTAGCCTCGTTTAAATAGGCGTCCGAACTACCACCATCCACCACCACCATTTGATACCCAGCCCTTTGGGCTAATTCAAAAGCTTGTAAGGAAGCGTCGCCGCGGTCAATATCAATATTAGGAGCTGTTCTCTCCCCTGGCATCCAGGTTTTGTAAAACGTGGCAGCACAAATGGCAATCGATCTGGGGTCAATTCCCTCTTTTCGTTCTGTAGCAGTCTCAGCGCCTAACATTACTATATTTTACTCCTAACGGTTTGACAAGTACAGAAACCCCGGCATAAAGTCGTCAGACTATGAAAACATCATTAGCTGACCCCGTTTAGACCCTTCTCAAACACTCAGTTAATACTTCTAGTTCTGAATCTTTAAGTTCCGGGTAATTACCGAAATAGAAGCCATTATCGTGGATAAAATCAGCTCCGGGCAGAGAATATTTTCTCTTGACATATTTACCAAAGAAAGGCTGGCGCTGAATGTTGCCGGTGATTATCGGCCTAGCATCTACTCCGGCATCCTGAAATTTTTTCAAATATTTTTCTTTCAATTCTTTTGTTTTACAGATAACCGGAAAGGCAAAGTTAGACAATCTTTTAATGTGAGAATGGTCAAGAAAAATTAAATCCTTATTCTTACGGGCAGCTTTTTCGAGTCTCAAAAAATTACTTTCTCTCTTATTGATAATATCTTCGATATACGAAAGTTGATAAAGTCCAATAAAACCATTTATTTCCGTCGGTCGAAAATTAAACCCCAGGTCATAAAAACTATACTTTGCCTCAAATTCATCCACAATCTGATACTTCTTTCTCCAGTTGCTTTGCTGTTCCGGGCGTAGGTTTCTATCCCAACCATGAGCCCGAACAATTCTTAACATTTCCGCTAAATCAACATCGTTTGTTGTCACCATTCCCCCTTCAATAGTGGACAGATGGTGGGCCACATAAAAAGAAAAAGTTGAAGCTAATCCAAAATTTCCCGCCTTCCCACCAGGTAACTCTGTTCCTAATGATTCACAATTATCTTCCAGTAAAATTATCTTCCTCTTTTGACAAATATCTTTTATCTTCTCTAAAGAAGAGGTAAATCCTAAAACGTTAGTTATAAAAAAAGCCTTCAGCGAAGTGGTTTTAAGACAATCAAGTAAATTCTTAGGCATACTATTTAAAGTATTAGGTTCGCAATCAACCGGGACCGGTTGCAAGCCAAGCTGAATCATCGGCATGACATCCGTGGACCAGGTCAAGGCCGAGAAACCGACCCTATCACCCCTTCTTAATCTACCCATATTAATCAGCGATTGGAGGACTGCTAGATTCGCACTACTGCCGCTGTTAAAAAACACTGCCTCATTTCTTCCCTGATATTTTGCGAATTGCTTCTCAAATTCAAAACACTGATCACTCATACTCAGCATTTTAGTCTTGAGAATAAAATCTGCTAAAGCCTTACGGGTTTCCTGTTCGTGGGCAAAAGCGTTTCTAATTAAGGGAATATTCCTTTTTTTTATCTTACGATAATATGCCACGTGTTCTTTTATGCCATCTTCGAGAGAAATTTCCGGCTTATAACCAAGACTAAATAGCTTAGTGACATCAAGCAACTTCTTCGGCATGCCGTCAGGCTTAGTAGTATCCCATTTTATTACTCCTTTATAACCTGCTGCTTTAGAAATTAAATTAGTTAATTCTTCAATCGAAACTCCTTTTCCGGTTCCGATATTAATAATCTCTGAAGAATTGTAGTTATCCATCAGAAATAAAATCGCCTTGGCCAAGTCATCAACATGGAGAAATTCGCGGATAACTTTACCGGTCCCCCAATTAATAACCTCTTCCAAACCATCCTCTTGTGCATCAACAAAACGTTTCACCAGGGCTGACATGACATGCGACCCGGACGGATCAAAATTATCATTTTGTCCGTAAAGATTGCACGGCATCAGGCTAATCGCGTTTAGACCATATTCTTTTTGATAATACTGAATCATTTTCAGCCCTGCTAACTTCGCCACGGCATACCCTTCGTTCGTTGGTTCAAAAGGACCGGTTAAAAGTGAATTTTCTCTAATCGGTTGAGGAGAGTCCTTGGGATAAACACAATTGCTTCCTAAAAAGCAAAGCTTCTTTACCTTATGGAGATAACTTTGATGAATAACATTTATTTGGATAGCAATATTTTGATAAAGGAACTGTGCCATATGTTCCATATTTGCTTTAATACCACCAACCTTTGCTGCAGCCAGAAAAACATAGTCTGGCTCTTGATTGTCAAAAAATTTTGCTACCGCAGCTTGATCCTCTAAATTAAGCTCCTCGTGTGTTGCCATTATTAGGTTTCTGAAGCCTCTTCTTTGAAGTTCTCTCAAAATAGCAGAGCCAACCATGCCGGTATGGCCAGCAATAAATATCTTATCATTTCTATTTAGCTTCATAAGAGTTAAGGAGTTTCTCCCATTCAATAACCCTTCTTAGTCCTTCATCGAACGACACATAATTAATCTTTCCAAATTCTTTCTCCGCACGATTTACGTTAACATAAACTTCCGCCGGAGCTCCTGCTAGTCCCGAGCTAGAGCTCTTAGGAAAACTCACGGGGACACCAAGATTACGACCAATTTTCTTAGCCAGCCGTCCGATGGTTATCTTTGATTTTCCGCCAACATTATAAACCGGCTGTTCCCCCTTGAGAAGAATTTTCCACATTAAGCTCACAGCATCTGATATATAACAATAAGTCCGCCTTGATTTGCCGGTGTCTAGTAAATCAATTTTCCCATTTAGCCCCTTCTCAATGAAACTATTAAGAACTCTTTTGTCTCCTAGTCTGGTTCCCGGCCCGTATACCAGAGACGCCCGAGCTATCTTAACGTCCAAACCTTTTTGTCTATAAGCCATACAGATTGCTTCGCCACACCGCTTTGACTCAATATAGCACGAACGGGGGTGCATGGGACTAGTCGTTCCTATTTGTTCCTCTTTGTATGGAGGATGATCTAAACCACTATAAATTTCGCTGCTGCTAATAAACAGGAATTTCCCGTCGGGATTAAGTTTTTCCATTAATTTAACCACCGTCCAGGTATTTAAAGTTATGGTGGAAATGGGATCGCTCAAAAACTTTTGTGGCTGGGCATACCCGGCGCAGTGAATAATATAATCTGCTCTTGGCAACTGCTTATAAAAGCCTTGATCTGTTAAATCACCAACCAACATTAATGTTCTCTTTGCATTAACCAAGTCATTAAAATAATTAGGAAAGCTTGTTTTAGAGACAATTATCACTCTTCCAACCATGCCTTTCATTGAAGCAAGAAAAGCGCTACCAATCATGCCAGATGCCCCAGTCAGTAAGACTGTTTTTCCTTTTAGTTCGGTGAGGCGAACTTGACGATGTACCGTCTTAGCCTCATCTAGCATTTTGGCCGCTAACCTATTCATGAATAAGCTCCTTCACCCGCCTATTTATTTCTTTTTCCGTAAAACCCATGTGTCGATCGTGATCTTTGGCTGTCCCATAATTTACAAGGAACTTTTTTGGCACGCCTAGGTGATCTATCCTCAGCGTACCTTTGAATGCGGACATAATTTCCTGAGTAATTGAACCGCTATAGTAAGGCTCACAAATTAGTAATTTACCGGAAGAAAGATTAGCTGTTATTGTCTTCGTATCCAGAGGTCGCACTGTTGTCAAATAGATAACTGTCACATCTAGATTTTTTACTGCCACCAAAGCCTTATCAAGAAGCGGGCCCACAGCAATAACTGTAGCTTTTCTCCCTAATTTTATAACGTTTGCCTTACCAAATTTAACCGGAACACGAAATTCATTTTCTCTTTCGCTTAAACGATAATACCTTAAGCCACGATTTGAATATGATTGTCTAAAGAGGCTATCAAAATCCCCTGCTGTCCCGGGAACAACCACCTGGACAGTGGGGATATTCATAAGAATTGGAACATCGTCCGGGGCATGGTGCGTGCATCCGAGTGCAGCATAATCATAAGATCCGCCAACACTAACAATATTTCCGTTCAGTTTTTGGTATCCAAAATCATCTTTGATCTGTTCAAAACACCTTTCCGTAATGAACGTGGCGATCGTATGAACAATCGGTGTTAATCCAGTCATATTCAGACCAGCCGCCATACTGATAGTGGCTTGTTCTAAAATTCCGATGTTATAGACCCGACTGGGATAAAGCTCAAATGATCGGCGAAAACCGAAGACACCAATATCACCCAACATAAGAACCGTTTTCTGGTCATTGGCAATGATATCTTCAACTGTGGTCACAAACTGCTTTCTCATACTAGATTAGCTCCTGTAAGATTTGACTAAGTTCCTCCCGGGTCGGCGCTTTATGATGCCAAGCGGGATTATTTTCCATGATTTTGATGCCGTGACCTTTTATAGTGTTAGCCACGATTGCCAATGGCTTCCCAGGATGTTTCGTCATTAAAGCCTTCTTAATCTCTAGCTGGTCATGGCCATTAACGCTCAATGATTTCCAGTTAAATGATCTAAATTTTTCCTCTAAGTCGTCAACTTTTAAGGCCCTATCAGTGGAGTGGTTGTGGTCAATAATACAGCAAAGATTGTCTAATTTGTGATGGGCTGCAATTAACGCGGTTTCCCAAACAGACCCCTCATTACACTCTCCGTCACCGATAAGAACATAAACCTTTGCATTAATATGCTGAATTTTTAAACCAAGGGAGACTCCAGCAGCCATAGGGAAACCATGTCCAAGCGAGCCAGTGGATGCTTCCACTCCCGGAATTTTGTTCATATCCGGATGGCCACCTAATATACCCCCATAACTGCCAAATTTTTTAAACTCTCTTTTGGGAAAAAACTTTTTTTCTGAAAGAATAGCGTATAAACCCAGCGATGCTTGCCCCTTACTGAGGATAAATCTATCACGAGAAATGCTTTGGCAACTTTTAGGACTGACATTGAGAACCCCACCATAAAGAACCCAGAGTATATCCAGGATTGAAAGGGCGCTGGGGATATGCCCCTCCCCACTGTGAAATGCAGCCTCAACGATTGTTTTGCGAAGATTATTAAGATTTTTTCGTCTCATAGTCTAAGATGACGGCTATTTTATCATGAGCGACGCCATTTATCAGAAGACTTCGGGGATTATCTTGGTTAAGAACTTCGAAGCCAATTTCAGATACCTTATCAATAATTTCCACTCCCGGATTTTGAATGGCCACATCGATAGTATAATTACCCGATTCAAATAAAAACGCAGGAATTCTGACCATGGTTTTGTATTTTCCAGCAGGATAACTAAGCAATTGTCCGCTATGATCGCCCTCCGTTGAAAATAGTAGTAAGTCACCTTGGGAATAAAAATAAATACTTATTAATGCTTTCTTAACCCTATGGTTGACTCTCATCTCAATATTAATGTAAAAATCTTCACTGATGGGCACTTCCGACCGGGACTGATATTTGGAATTTAAAATAGCAATTTTTGTTATTTGCGCGATTTTGTTTTTATCAACTGGGAAAAGCATTGCCGAACTTTGAATCTTTTGTTTGTTAAGATAATGACTGATCACTTTTTGGCTGTCACCATCCATAACAATCTTTCCCTTGTCAATAAGCAAACACCGGCTGCACAGCTGCTCAATTGTTTTCATATTATGACTGACAAAAAGAATCGTTCGCCCCTGCCTATTACGAACCTCCTCCATCTTCCCTAAGCATTTTTTTTGGAATTCAGCATCACCGACTGCAAGCACTTCATCGACTAGTAAAATATCTGGCTCCAGATGGGCAGCCACGGAAAATGCCAGGCGCATATACATCCCCGAGGAATAATATTTAACTGGTGTATCAAGAAATTTTTCTGTCTCGGCAAAATCAACGATGGCGTCAAAGCGGCGCCTGATTTCTGACCGGCTCATTCCTAATATTGCTCCGTTAAGAAAGATATTCTCCCGGCCTGTTAACTCGGGGCTGAAACCGGTGCCAACCTCTAGCAAGCTGGAGACGTTGCCTTGTAACCTCACATCCCCCGCAGTTGGGCAAGTGATGCGGCTGATTATTTTTAACAAAGTGCTCTTACCGGCTCCATTACGCCCGATAATCCCAACCACCTCTCCGGGAGCAACCCGGAAAGTAACATCCCTAAGGGCCCAAAATTCATGATTGTCCCTCTTGATAATTGGGTGACGGACAAGTTCCGCCAGGGTATCCCTAAGGGTCAGATATGGCTGCTGACCGCCAAGGCGATACTTTTTGGATAGTTTATTAACCTCGACTATTGAATCCATAAGCACTCACGCAATATCGGCAAAATAGGCTTCAGTTCGCCGAAAATAAAAAAGCCCGAAACAAAAAACCGGAATTGACACAATTAGACCGATAATCAACAAACTAAAATCAGGTTGCGCTCTGCCAACTATTAATGCTCGTAGTGTTTCAATAACTCCTGTCAGGGGATTAATGATCAAAAACCATTTCCTCCAATCATAAATTATCGATAGGGGATAAATTACCGGCGTAACAAAGAGTCCAATCTGAATAAAAAAAGGCAGAATAAATCGCACATCCCGATATTTAACATTGAGCGATGCCATAAACATTCCAAGACCAGAGGCCATAAGAATCGTGATTATTAATAGAACCGGGAGAACCGGTAGGATTAATAGACTAGGAAGGTAACCAAAATAAACAACAGCAACCAAAAGAACCAGAAATGTTATAAAAAAATCAACACCGGCGGTGACAACCGAGGAAATCGGAAGAATTAGTCTGGGAAAATATACTTTTTTAATTATTCCTTCGTTTCCGATCAAACTTTGGCTTGATGCCGATAATGCGCTAGAAAAAAAATTCCAAATCACCAGCCCGGCGAGCACAAAAAGGGGGTATGGTAAATTGTCAGAGGGGATTTTTGCAATCTTTCCAAAAAAGATACTAAAAATACCGGTGGAGACCAATGGTTGAAAAAGAACCCAAATTATACCCAACACAGTCTGTTTATATCGTAATTTGATATCCCGCCACGCAAAAATATAAAAAAGCTCTCGATATCGCCAGATTTCTCGAAGATCAACATCTAAAAAAGACCCGTTGGGCTTTATTACTATTTCCTTCGTCATAAATTTGATTATAGAATAATGCGGGCAACCTCGCTATCGGCTCTTTTTTCCCAAGTGTATTTCTGTGTTACTTCTGTAAAGGCCGCTCCAGAAAGTTTATTACAAAGACGTTTATCTCTGATTAATTCTTCTATGTTCCAGGCAATACTTTTCCAGCTTCCCGGTTTGGACAGTAAAGCATTTTTATGGTCAGCTAATATTTCTCCGAAAGACGGCAACTTTGTGGCAATAATAGGATTTTTACTAGCCATATACTCAAACATTTTCAATGGAGACATATTATAGGCAAAATGTTCTGTCCAAGGGAAGGGCATGGCACAAACATCAAAGGCACGCATATATTTATAGAGAGTTTTTCTGGGAACATTACCAATAAAGATAGCCCCTTCATCAAGCTGCTTATATCTTGCGACGTACTCCTCCGGCCCCCCAACACAGACAAGTTGAATATTGGGAAATCTTGCTTTTAAGGACTTGCCTGCAATAATTAACTCCGGAATCCCCTTCTCCATCCCCATGGTCACAAACCGACCGGCATAGCCGACAATAAATGCATCCTGCGGCAGATTCAACTCGCTGCGCAATTTTTTCTTTGATGTTCCGTAGTCAAACTCACTAAGATCAATTCCATTTGGGAAAACAAGAATTTTCCCTTTTTCAAAATTATGGTCTTGGTAGTACTTCGCAAATCTATTAGTAGTTACTAACAACAGATCAACTCTTTTAATCGCTAAGTCTTCTATTATTTTTTCATACCTACCAATTGGCAAGATATGAAGCTCAAAAATGACAAAGGGGTGGTAGAACCAGGAAATTAATTTCAAGAGAAATAGGATTTCTCTAGTGTCATTAAATAAATGAACCACTTCTGCTTTCTTTTTAAGAAGGTAGATGATTACTTTCAATCCAAAGCTCCAATTCAATGCCAGATTATGTAAGTGCGGCACCGAAATATCCCAGAAAGACAACTTGGTGAGAGTGAATGTCTTTGGGTCAATTTGGTGGTAGTGCCAAATTGTTTCTCCTTTCATTGTTGAGGGTTGATCTTGATTTGGGGCAATTAGTTCCACCTCATTCCCAGCCTGGGACAGAGCCTTACACATTGTCACCACGCCGAAAGAAACTCCCCGCTCATTGGGTAACCTAAGATTAGTAACGTAGAAAATTTTCATCTTAGTTTAAGAATAAGTTTTCTTGCCCTTTCCTTAACAGAGATATTTTTATCAATTTCAAACACTTTGTGCATCTTTGTGGCTGCCAATATTGCCTGCGATAAGGATTTTGGATCATCAGAAAGGAAATAGCGAACTTGTCCGGTCATAGGATTCAGTTCGCGAAGGCTAGGGACATCTGAGGCAACAACCGGCTTTTTTGATGCCAAATATTCCCGGAATTTTAGCGGAGAGGTTTCATCACTGGAGAGACGCTCCTTAGCACTATTGGGAATAACAAGGACATTCATTGCTCGAAGTGCTATCGGCACTTGTTTATAGGGAATCGCCGAGAAGATAAGAACTCTTTTATTAACACCAAGCTTGTAAATTAAATCCTTAATTCTTCTAAATTCGTTGTCTGGGCCACCAAAAATCACTATTTTAAAACCAGCCGGCAACAACGCAGCCGACTTGATCAGGATGTCAACACCTTTTCTTTGATATAGTGAACCCATATAACCAACTAGGAAGTATTTTGGGGGTAGATCTAACAATTGCCGGGCCTTATTCGTCAACAAGGGAATGGAAAATGCTTTCAGATCCACGCCGTTAGGAAGATAGACTACTCTATCTTTAGAAACGCCACGGGATAAGCAAAATTGCGCCACTGCTTTGTTGGGTGCAACGATCAATTGACATTTTCTTATTAGAAAAGTTGTCAGAATATTACCAAAAATTGTCTTTGGCAATTCATGGACTTCCCAGGTAACACGCCCCTTAAAAAAACAGAACAAAGGAGAGTAGCTATCCCTAGTGAAAACCTTCGTCTTTTGATCGACAAGGGTGATTAACAAAACACCCAAGTAAAATGTTAATGATTCGACTACAAAAGCAAAAGAGTCAAATTTTGGGAAAAGGTCAATTACCAAAAGTTTTCTGAATGAAATTTTTACTCGCAGATCATAGTACTGCTCAATTGTCTCTTTAATCGAATTATTCCTCCTGGGAATTATCAACTGCAAATTGATTCCATTTTCAATCAGTGCCTCACACATTTTGGCAATCTGAACACCGTGGGCTTTGCTTGTTGGCAAGCGAGAATTAGTGATGTAGAGTAGCTTCATACATTAAAACCGTCTGTTTTTTTATAGTTTTAAAAGAACAATCTTTTGTCACCAGATTGCGACCATCTTTAGCCATCGCCAGCGAGTGCTGATAATCTCCTAACGTCAAAATAATTTTCTGAGCCAATGCTCTGGCATTGCCAACTGGGGCTACGTAGCCAGTCCGGCCATCAATCACTATTTCCCTAGCACAGCCGGTGTCCGTCATCACCACCGGGCAGCCACGGGCCAGGGCTTCGAGAACCACCAATCCCCAACCCTCATGGTTGCTGGACAGAATAAAAACACCAGCGTGCTCATATAGCCTTTTTAATTCCGCCGAGGACTTTCCGCCAGTGACAATTTCTAAACGCACACCGGGGAACTTTTTCTTAACCATCCCGACGGCTTCCCGAAGCAGAGCGAAATTTTTCTGGGGAACATCGCGGCCGACGGAAATGATCAGATTTTTATCACGCTTGGCTCGGGAAAGCGGCCGGAGATAGATTGGATTGATCGGCGCCGCCACATAAAAAGTTTTCCTGTTCTTGAAATAGGCGGCGATTCGACGGTTCCGGGCGCGGATTGTGTCCGCAAAATGGGTGGTGGCCAAGCCAATATAGTAAAGAATACGATTAAATTTACTTTCTTCCCTAAAATATTTGCTGTTGAAAAACTCACTGTGGACTTGGATATTAAGCGGAATGTGAAGTAAAAATTTAACGAGGACCCCGGCAATAGCGCAGATAAAGGGGTCCTGGACGGTAACCAGGTCAAAACTTTCTTTTCGATTTTGCCAGGCAATGCGCAAAACATCTAATGGATAAAGAAGTCTAATTGTGCTATTTGTCGGAATGACCCGGAGGCTTTTTTGCGAGAATTCCTTTCTCTTTTCACTTTTTAGTGTGGTCACAATTACCGTGTAGTTCACAAACCACGAAGCATAGGTGGACACTCGCCAGAAAGTGTCTGATTCCTGATCAAATAGCGCGCGATCTAAGCCGATTGATAATATTCTCATAAGGTATTCCGGAAATAAAAATTAGGCTCAGGAATGGCAGAATTGGGATCATGAACCGAACGTAGTCACCAGTATAAGTATAATAGTACAGGGAGTATATTGCCACTGTCCCGATCGTCCAGAGAAAAATTACCAGAGCGCCGTCCTGGCAGTAACGTTTTAATTTTATAAGGCTTGACCAAAAAATCATTACTGTAATTGGTATCACTACTAACACCAGTGGACCAAACCTTGTCCAAGTTTTAATAAGAGCATCAAGTAAATATTTCGCGCTAAAAAGGCCACTCTCGAGACGATTATTAACTACATATCCGCTAGTAAGTGGAGATCCAAAAAATGTGTAATTATAGATCAACTGGGGAAGCACAATTACAAAAGCAGAAGTGAGAAAGATTAATAGTTGTTTCCATTTTTTGCTTTTAATAAAAATTAAAGCAAACACCACAATTGCCACAACACCAGTTATTCTTAGGAGAAATATATAACCAGACATTGCTCCAAACAGGATAATGTTTGAGATGGTTTGCTTTTTATGCAAATCTAAAAATAAATTTAATGCCAGAAGCGAAACCATCGTTGTTATTCCCTCGGTCAGCATTTGGGCCCAGATTAGATGTGACGAAATATCTCCAGCATTAGGATCGTGGATAATAAATTTTAACAACAAGAAGGTGACGATTGGCAACAGCGTCCAAAATAACACCACTACTGACCCAGTTTCAGTTGACCCGGTCATTTTTTTACTTATTTCGAATAGGAGTATCTGTCCGAGTGGGAAGAGCCCTATTGAAGTGATAAACGAAACTGCAACAAGAAAATCATCGTGAGACATGTTTGGCATCAATTTTAAAATCGGGGCTAAAGTCAATGAATATCCGATTGAACAGCCGCATCCAAAAGGATTTCCTTGGGCAAAGCTCTGGGCTAACTTGAAGTAAGTGACATCATCGCCACCATTATGGAAAGAGAAGCCCATGACATGATATTTCTGAGGGATGATATTAAACAAGAATAGGCTGACTACAACCAAATCAATAAGAAAATTAATAAACTTCATAAGTCACTTTACCAATATTATTATAAGTAATCACAATTTCTCTTTCTGGATCTTTAACTTCCGTGCACATCTTGTAATAGTGAGGGTAATTTGGACCGAGAAGATAGGTCTTAACACCATCGTCGGTTTTCAGGTAGCGACGCAATGGCAAGTCGGAGACTCCCTGGCCAGCAATTAGACAATCACCTGGCAGATAGACTTTTGATAGATTTGCGCTAAGATTTTTCCATCCCCGATCTGCACTGTATGCTCGGACGATAGCGGAATCGGAGCTAAATGAATAAACGGCCGAAAAAATTAAGATGGAAACAATCAAAATCGGCAATTTTTTAAAAACATCGGCCAAAATAATAACCAGGGGGATTGTCAACGGCAAAAGGTAATATTCCCGCAGCGGGCCAAGACAAAAGAAAATTAAGGACGACACCAACCAGACCAGCAGATATTGGTGCCGACGCTGAAAAAGGAAAATTACCAAACAGAGGAGGAAAAAGGCAAACACCGGCCAACCGTACAAATCCGTTAAAATGGAAATAATGGCCGATGGGTTGGTTAACAAAGGATTTGCGGATTGTCCGGTTAAAAAAGGGTTTGGCAAGTGAAACAGCCAGGAAAAGGTGGCATCCATATGTCCAGTCACCAGGTAAGCCCCGACGTTATAAACAACCACCGGTGCATAAACAGCGATTAAAGTTGAGAACACCACAGCCAATTCTTTAACTCTCTTCTCCTTTAACAACCAGAGAATAAAAACCGGCAACAAGATGACGGCGGAGGCTTTGACAAGAAGCGCGCAACCAAGAAAAAACGCGGCTAAGAACACTCTCTTATGCAGGAAAAAATAGAGGGCGATAACCAGAAAAAACGTGAGGTATATTTCCCGGAGAAAAATCCGCCCCATAAAGATCAAATAATTATTCACCGCCAGGAGGGCGGCTGTTAATAGTGCAGTCCGCTCACTAAAAAAGTCCCGGACCAGTAAGTATGATGTCAGGATCACCCCCAGACCCATCATGCCTTCCACTCCCCGAAACATCCAGTCAGAAAGGCCGTCAAGACCCCAAGGATAGAAAAGCTGCATGCCATAATGCTTTATGGTCATCATTAGCGGCGGATGGGTGTTAAAGGAAATCACGTAAGCCCGGCGGGCATCAAGGATGCCATCCTGGAGATTGTAGGCCTGGTAGCCCAGATCATAATCATCACCCAGAACATCGGCGCGGTTCAGATTAACAAAGACGAATAGGGAATAAAGAATCAAGAATAGGGCCAATAAAAGATGAACTTTACGAAGACTGGGCAGATGAAGACGCGGGAGCCTCTTTTTCCAGAGAAGAAACCAAAACGGCAAGCTAATAATCGCCAGGGACAGCAGAGAATGTGGCAAATGAACACTGTAGATGGCGGCGGCCGATTGGCCTTCGATCATTGTGGTTAAAACGGCCGCCGGATAGGTGAGAAAACAGCTGAAGGCAAAAGAGGTAAGTAATAATTTTAGGGAAAAGGTTTTCTCTTGCGGCAAAAACAACCGGGCCAGCGGAAAGCCCGACAAAAAATAGACGGCGGGAAAACCAAGCAGGATTCTTAACCACATAGCTTCTTCATTTCCAAATAGACGTGGTCGGCGATTTTGTCCCAGCGGTATTTTTTCTCCACCAGCTCCCGACCGTCTTCGGACAGTTTTTTGGCCAGCTTTTTGTCCTTTGTCAACCGGGTGATGGCGGCAGCCAGGGCCGGTGGGTCATCCGGCGGAACCAAAAGCCCGGTTTGGCCGTCTTTAAGAAAATCGACGATTCCCCCGACCGGCGTGCCGATCACCGGCAATCCGGCGGCCATTGCCTCAATAAATGAACTGCCAAAGCCCTCAAAACGGGACGGACGGACAAATAAGTGACTAGTGACTAGTAGACTAGGGACTAGATTATTGGGGACACGACCAAGAAACTTCACCGGCATGTCGGCAGCCAGCTTTTCCAACTTTGCTCGCTCCGGCCCGTCTCCAGCAATAACGAGCTGATAGCTGATAGCTAATAGCTTACAGGCGTTAATTAGCACGTCAATGCCGTTGCGCGGGATCAGTGATGAAGTGGTAATGATTTTAATCATACGCCGTTGGGAATAATAACCACTTTTTTGGCCCCGAGTTTTTTCGCCAGGTTGGCGGAATAAGTGCTGACAGCGGCCACCACATCGGCCCGGGCAAACGCAAAGGAAACCAAATATTTGACTAATTTCCCGCCCAAACCAACAAACTCTTCCTCCCCCAACAGGGGATTTTGCGAAGTGACGTAAAGCGGCTTACTAGTGAGCACCTTAATAACTGCTCCCACCTGGGCCTGGGGAAAATCCAGGGTGGCCCAAAGCAAATCCGGCTTAGATCGAATCGTCTCCCAGAAAATAACCGGTGTGGCAAAAAGCATATAAAAAATCCAGGAAAAATTGGGGACGTAGGGGTAGGAAATCTTGGGAACAATAACCGCGGAAAACTTTGGCCTGATCCGTTTTAAAACTTGGCTGGCATGCATCTCTGCTCCCCCAAGCTTTTCCGGGTTAAATTCTGTGATAACCAGCAACTTCATGGTTAATGCTATTCTACCGTCATTTTCCCGCCGGGGGAATAGGTGGCCGTTTTGTTAAAGCCGGAGAAAACAATTGGCCGATCGGCATAATAACCAATAAACCAGCCGTCCCAAGGAACATTTGGATCGGCCGTGACCACCCGGATTCTGTCCGCTGGAGCCGTGTGGTCATGAATATATTGACCAAACACCACACTATCCCGGTAGAGATCACTGTTTTCCAAAGCCAGGATATATTGAAAACGCAAAGCCACCATGCCCACGACAATGGCTAGAAACGAAAAAATTAGAACAGGCTTTTTGGAAAATAGCCGATTGACAGCTAGAGCTGACGACAGCGCCAGAAACGGCCAGAAATAAATCAGGAGATAGTCATGGCGAAATGCAGCATCACGGAAAATAATTGGATAGAAAAGGGCGTAGGTTAGAAGCAGCAATAAAATATCTCGGCGCCTGACTAAAAACAACCCAACCAATGACAATGGGATCAAAAACGAGTAATACGTCCAGGCCCAGTGCGCCAAGGTAGTCAGATAAGGAACCAGCGGCACGCCCCCAACCCGCTGGAAAAAAATTTGTGCCAGTCCCCCGCCGAAAAAGGAGCCGGTGACCAAATAGTCGTGGGTTAGGTGAAGGCCAAAAAGGACGAAAGAAACAAACCACAACAAAATTAAGATTCTGGCCGCGCTGCGCTTGCCAGAATGACGACCGAAAAGAAAATAATGGATTGTGATGGCCGGGACTAAAAAGAAACCCGGCCAAGTGGTCAGCTCTGCCAGAATGATGAAAAAAAACATCAGCCGATCGCGGCCGCCTAGATAAAAATAAAGTGCCGCCAGGACAAAAAACATTAGGGGGATTTCGTGCACCGGCATCTTGCCGAAATAAATAAACATCGGAGTGGCCAGCCAAAAGATTGCCCCCATCACGGCCACCCGGAGAGAAAAATAGCGCCGCGCCAATTGATAGAAAACGGCAACGGCCGCCAGGGAAAACGTCGCCGCCATAAAGCGCGACACCCAATTGGCCACCCCAAACACGCCAAAAAATGCCGACCAGATCAAAGTGAATAGCGGCAAAAAGTGGAAATTATAGTCGCCCGGGGAAAGAATCTGGGCAAAATGGAGATTAATTGGCCCAAAACGGGCAAAATTACGGGCCACCGTCCCCCAATAAACTCCATTCCAGTCATGGTGACCCCAAAAAGGTTTGTCAAGGTTATAGGAGAGTGCCAGCCCCCCGATAAGCAGAATAACAAGCAGCGGCCACTTTGTCCCAGCTAAAATTCTTTTGGACATAAATAAAGCCTCGCTCCCCCATTTTAGCGCGATTTCTGTCTTGCTTCAGCTGCCAAATTGCCTGGGCCAGCCGGGCACAATCCCCCGGCGGGACAATAAGCCCACACTTGGCCGCTTCCACAATTTCCCGGCAGTCACCCACATTGGTAGCGACAACCGGCAGCTTGGCCGCCATCGCCTCCAGGAGAACAATGGGCAAGCCCTCGGACAGTGAGGGAAGAACATAAATATCAGCAGCGGAAAAGTCGGCCAGGGTGCGCCGCCGGCCGGAAACTAAATTAAGTTTCACCCACGGCAGACTCCCGACCGCTTTTTCTAAAACGTCAATTCCTTTAACCGGATCCCGACGACTGACGCAAAGGACAGTGAACGGGCCGCCGCTTTTTCTTTTAACTTTTTTAAATTCTTCCCAGTCCACCCCGTTGCCAACCCGCACAAACCCAGGCAAAGTGGCCGCCGACAGGCGAAAATCATAGGGCCAAACGCGCAAAACTAACCAGCGCAGCAATCGCGGCAAACCGGTTCGATTAAGGATTCCCCCGCCAACTAAACTTTGCCCTTGGCCATGGACAGTGATGCCGCATTTTTTGCCGCGCAGTTTAACGGCCGGCAGGAAAGCATCAGCGGAAAACGCATGACTATGATAAACATCATAGTCAGAGTTAAACAGAAACCACATAACCCAGAACGTGAATTTCACCCGCTGCCAAAAGTCATGAACATTAAATTTTTGGTCCATTGTCAGCGGAGTGACGACATCAATAGCGCAGCCGTATTTCTGGCGCAAAATGGCACTCACCCGCCGAAGGTGCTCCGGCCCTCCGCCGACTGGCGACGGATCATCAATAAGGAAGCAGGTTTTCATATAATTACGAGCGGGCAACAAGGAAAATTCCCACGATAATTAATGCTGCCCCAGACAGCCGGAGAGCACTCAGGGTTTCATGCAGAAACAACCGGGAAAAAATTAGAAGGAAAACAAACGTTAACGCCACCAGACTGTAGGCAAAAGATAAGTCCGCTTTACTTAGAACAAATAACCAAACCAGCATTGCTAAGCCGTAAATCGCGATTCCCAGCAAAACGAACGGCCAACTTTTTGCAAGGTCACTAACGCCAAGTTTCAGAAGAACCTGGGCCACTGCCGTCCCCATGGTGTTGAACAGCATTAACAAGATGACCAATGTCTTAGTGGACATTTTCTAAAATTCTAGCATAAATCTTTTCTGTTTCCGCCGCCGCTTTCTCCCAGGTGTATTTCTTAGCCAAGGTCGTTGCTTCCCGGCATTTCTGCTGATAAAGTTTTTTGTCCGTTAATAATCGGTTGATCTGGTTGGACAGATCATCGTCATGGAATAACAGCCCCCCACGGCCGTTAGCGGTGATTTCGGCAATCACGGGAATGTCCCGGGCGACAAACGGCACCCCCAACGCCGCCGCCTCAATAATCACAATCCCAAAACCCTCGGTGGTTGACAACAAACAGAAAATCCTTGAAGAGGCGATGGTTTCCAAGACTTTTTTATGCGAAGCCACGTGGCCAAAAAAAATTATTTTCTTCCCAACCGCCAGTTTCTCTAACTTTGACCTTTCCGGTCCCTGGCCGACAATTGCCACTATTAAATCTGGCGGCGCGGCAGCCACCAGCGCGTCGACCCGCTTATAGCCAACCAGCCGGGAGACGACACAAACGTCAAATTTTTTAACTGTTTTCTTTAAGCCGACAAATTCTGCTGGCTCAACACCGCAATCGACCACGCTGATCTTTTTTGCCAAAACGCCGGCTTTAACCAACTTGTCTTTCGTTGATTGGCTGATAGCCAGATAGTGGTTGACAGGCAGGCGAAGAACCAGCCACTCAATTAGCCCGCCAATCGTCCCTACCGGGCCAACGGTCTTTATCCAAGAACCCAGAAAAACATCCGGATACCAAAGGACGACCGGCTTGTGCTTAAGAACGCCGACCAGCCAGGCCACCGGATAGGTGGCAAAGTTTGTTCCTTCAACAATATCGAAATCTGACTGCAACCCACAAATGATGGATTTTATCGTAAAGAGAAACCGTTCCGGCATTGAGCCAAATGAAGCCGGTTTCCAAACCTGACCGTGGGTCGGCCGGGCGATGATTTGCACCTGATGGCCGGCGGCCTCCAAATGGCGCCGGACAAAAAAACAGCGGGCCTCCACCCCGCCGGTGATTTCCGCCTTATCACTTTCCGGGAAGAAATCCGTGAACCAAAGAATCTTCATTAAATTAATCTTACCAAAATCGGCAACGCAACAAAGTTAAAATCGCTTCCAAGCCATCCTTGAGCCGAATTTTCTTGCCGGCGGCGACAGTGCGCGGGTGATATTCAATCGGCACTTCTAAAATCTTTATCTTATTTTTTAACAATTTTGCGGTGATTTCCGGCTCGAATTCAAATTCAAGAGACCGAAGTTTTGTTTTACTTAAAAAGCCTAAGACTTTTTTGTCAAAAGCTTTATATGCTGTTTCCATATCCGTCAGATGGCCGCCAAAAAGACAATTTGTCAAAGCGGTCAGCATGCCGTTGGCAACTTTGGTCCGCAAAGAAATGGCGTTTTGGCCTTTAGCAAAACGGGATCCGTAAACAACCTGACTCTTTCCGGAGACGATCGGGGAAAGAATCTTGTAATACTCCTGCGGGTTAAGCTCTAAATCGGCATCTTGGATAATAATGAAATCTCCACTGGCAAGCGCTAAACCGGTTCGGACGGCTGCTCCCTTTCCCAAATTTATTAGTTGATTATGAACGATTAACCCATTGCCCTTTTTCGGAGTTAGTCTAATCCGTTCCCGGGTTCGGTCGGTTGAGCCATCATTGACGACAATAATTTCTTTTTTTATCCGCGGCAGTTTGACCGCAGCCACTCGTTCAATCACCTCCGCCACCGTCTGTTCCTCATTGTAGACAGGAATAATTACGGAGAGCGTTTTCATTTAGTTTTCTTTTCCAGGGCAACTTTGCGGACCAGTTCGGTGATTTCGTGACGGATGTTCTCCATCATCACATAGATGCGAAAAACCAAATAGAAGAGGGCGATGATGGAAATGTAGACCACCAGATCCGCTCCCCGACCAACGCCCAAGGAATTTGCCAGCGACGTTAGCTCCCGGGGGAAAACAATGGCCAATCCGGCGGCGGTGAAAACCACCCCCCAGAAAAAAGATTCCCCGGTTTTAATCTGACCTCCCTTAGCCCGCAAAAAAACCCGGCTTAGAGCAAACAGCAGGAAAAAGATAGTGATGATTTGAAATAAAAACATAATTTAGCGAAACAGCCGCAAAAAAAGTTTCCAGGAAATTCTGGCTGACGCGAATTCCCCTTGTTTGCTGCTGAGCATCCCATAGGCCGTGTAGACGGCGGAAATCGGCACCTCGGCAAACTTTAGATGATTATCTCTTATTTCCTTAAAAAATTCACTGCTGACCTCCATCTTGTCCGTCTTAATATTAATACATTCCAGGGCTTTTTTGTTAAACACCCGTAGGCCTGATTGGGAATCACTGGACCAAACTTGGAACAAAATAAGCGTGAGAACGTTACTTAGAAAATTTAACAGGCGGCGACCAAGCGGCATATTGGCCCGCTGCCGAGTCCGGCTGCCAATCACCACGTCAACATTTTTTTTCACCAACACATCGAGAAGTTTCTTTATGTCTTTTGCCTTATGCTGACCGTCAGCATCAAACGTGACCAGAACATCAGCCCCCGTCTTTTGGGCATAAGCAAACCCGGTGCCCAAAGCCGCCCCCAAGCCGCGATTGAGCACATGGGTCAGCACCGTGACTTTTAACCGGCGGGCAATCTTGCCCGTGTCGTCTCGGGAACCGTCATTGACCACCACAATGTCCCAATAGCCGAAGCGGCGCAAATCGGCAATCACATTAGCGATGGTTTCGGCCTCGTTATAAGCGGGAATGATGACAAAGGTCTTCATAAATCCGGGCAGTTTCCCGGGCAGTTTTTTCCCAACTAAATTTTGCCGCTTGGGCTAGTCCTTTTTGAATTAACTTCCCCTTCTTTGCTTCCAAAATCTTTCGCGCTAGATCACTGGAATCAGAAACATCCGCAAACACGGCCGCTTCTCCCGCAATTTCCGGCAAACTGGAATTTCGGCCGCAAACCACCGGCGTGCCACAAGCCATGGCCTCCAAAACCGGCAGTCCAAAACCTTCATAAATTGACGGCTGAACATAGACCGCCGCCCGATTAAGAAGGCTCACTTTTTCCTCCTCACTAATAAATCCCGGCAGGGAAACCTTTTTTTCAAGTCCCAAATTTTTAATTTCGGCCCTGATTGCCCTGGTCTCCGGCAGATTCATGTCCGTGAAGGCCTTGCCGACAAGGACTAATTTCTCGTCTGGCAGCTGGACCATCGCCCTAATCAGACTGGAAAGATTTTTGTTTGGGTTGACGTCGCCAATATAAAGGATAAAATTTTCCTGCTTAACCTTTTTTGGTCGACAGCTTTTGCCGGCTGCTAAATAGGTGACCAATATTTTTTCTTTGGGGACACCAATAATGCGGGCAATGTCGGCTTTCGCGGATTGAGAAATGGTGATAATGGCATCTGCTTGGGACACCAGCCTTTTTTGAATTTGCCATTTGATTTCCCCCCGGAGGCCGCGGGGAAAAAGTGTTGGAAGAATAAATGGCGTGAGATCAAAAATAGTGACCACGGTTCTTGCCCGGTGAAATGGCGGCAAAGTCAGAAAAAACGGGTCAAAATAGAGATAGTGGATGACCTGCGGATTTTGATCGGTTAAGTCCAAATCGGGAATCTTTTCCAAAGCGGCCGTTAGATTCTGTCCATAAAAACCCACACCCCGGAAAGAGTTGCCGAGATTTGGCGGGTTAATGAGTTGAACGCGCACCATATTTTTTCTCCATCTTTTTAAAGTAGGCAATCGGGAAATGCAGGGCGGAAAAAAGCGCCCAGACAAACCCCGGGAAACCGTCCAAAAAACCCAGATGGCGAAAATAAATAAAGAAAAAGCCTTGATATTTATCAAACAATGGCCGCCAAATAACATTCTCTATAAATCCGCCGGATAAACTCACCGCCATAATATTCGTGTATCGATTAAACCGCTTCTCCAGGTAGGTTGAAAAACTTGGATTGCCATAGTGTAAGAGATTATTGGTCAACCAGCCCACGCGACCATCAATTTTAATTTGTTCATGAACACTTTTTTGGGGGAAATGGGCGTGCCCATTCTTAACTAGTCTAATGACTCCGTCCGGGTAAATACCCCCATGTCGGATGAATTTACCCAGAAAAAAATTGAGGCGGGGAATAAAAAATGCCGTATATGGGCCGCTATCACTTCCAATTTTTCCATCGCGCTGTTCCACCACCAACTGGTGCCTAAGAAATAATTCTTTGTTCAGCAGGGTATTTTGATATTTTTCCAGACTCACCGGATCCATGTTAACCACTTTGATTATTTCTTTAGCAAGATCGGAAGAGACCACTTCATCTGCGTCCAGTTGAAGAATCCATTCGCTTTTCGACAGACGAAGAGCTTTCTCTTTATTTATGTGGAAATTTTCCGGCCGGTTTAAGACCATGGTAATTTTTGCCCCGAAGCTTTTGGCGATATCACGGGTTTTGTCGGTGGAAGTGCCGTCCACAATCACAATCTCATCGGCGATGTCCTTGACCGCTTCCAGACAGCGGGCCAGGTTCTTCTCCTCATTAAAGGTGGCCAAGGTGACACAAAGTTTCACGATTTGATGATATCATAGCTTTAGATGAAACTTAAGTTGATTTGTCTTTTAGCCTTCCTGCTCTTTTTGCCGTCCTTGGGTAATTTCTTCACCCGGGATGATTTTTTGGAACTGCGGCTGGCCGATGTCCATAGCGTTGCCGGGTTTTTAAATTTTTTTGACCCCATTCATGCCCCGGAACGAATGGGCTCCTACCGGCCGCTAACCACCCAAGCCTATTTTTTTGTCAGCCACCTGTTTAACCTTTCTCCCATTCCTTTGCACATTATTTCCTTTATTGTCTTCTTTGCCGACATCTATCTTATCCACCGGTTGGCAAAGATTATTCTTCGCAATGAGAAATCGGCTTTGATCAGCACCTTTCTCTACGCCGTTTCCGCTACTCACTTTGCCCACCTCTATTGGACCGCAATCTTTCAGGAAACAGGATTAATCTTATTCTTTCTTCTTTCGGTAATTCTTTTTTTAGAAAAACGGGGTATTCTGTCCTTCCTGGCTCTAGTGGCAGCGCTAATGTCCAAGGAAACCGCCATCATGATCCCCCCATGCTAACCGTGTTGGTTCTTTTGGAAAGATCTTGGCGCCGGCTTTTTAGCCTGATTCCCCATTATGTGCTGGTGGCCGCCTATCTAGTTATCCATTTGCTTTTCTTTGGCCTGCCGCCGGGAAGCGTGTATGTTTTGCAGTTTTCACCGAAGGTTCTCAACACCCTGGGTTGGTATCTGCTTTGGGCCTTTAATCTTCCCGAGCTACTGGTTGACTACATCGGCCCGGGATTACATATTAACCCTAATCTTTGGGCTTTCCACGGGACACAGACAATGGTGATCCTGGCATTTTTCGCCGTTACCGTGACCGGTGCTCTTTTTGCCCTGGTTAAAAAACCAAAAGGGAACTGGGCAATAACCATAATCGCTGCCAGCTGGTTTTTCTTGACACTGGTCCCAGTAGCCTTTCTCCCCTGGCACAAGTTCACCTATGAGCTGGGCGTTCCCCTAGTCGGGCTGGTTTTGTTTCTGGGCTGGTTGATGGCCAGACAAAATAATAAATTCCTCTTAATTATTTGCGGAGCCTGGCTGGCAACTTCCCTTTTCACTTTGCGGCTAACTGCCCAAACTCATTGGATCGTTCAGGGAGCCCAGGTGGCCAAACGGGTGGAAACATATTTCCGAACATACCAAGGAAACAAAAATATCGTTTTCTATGACACACCAGCGGATGCCGGACTGCCCTGGAGCCCGGCAAGCGAGTTAAAATTAGACCTATCAAATCAGGATTTCTTTGCCGTTTTTTACCCGGGAAAATACCAAGTAGCCTATTTATCGCAACTGCCGGATAATCGCAACCCAACTATCACTTATTTGTCCGCCCGGAAGTTTATGGGGTATTAACTTTTAGTTTTCCCTGTGACAATGTTTTTAAAAAATAGTCTGTTAACATGTGGTTGATAATTAATTGTATATCCTCGACCGGACCATAGGCGGCCGCATCCGTGGTTAAAGAAAGATCACAAATTTTCTTTAGTTTTCCCCCGCCAAAGCCGGAAATTCCAATGGTTTTGATTCCCATTTTCCGAGCAGCCTTAACGCAGTTTAGAATGTTTTGTGAGTTTCCCGAAGAAGAAATGGCAATTAACAAGTCTCCTTTTTCTCCCAAGGCCTCTAACTGACCGGAATAAGCTGATTCATAGCCCACATCATTGCTCCAGGCAGTTATCAGGGGAACGTTGTCGGTCAGCGTGATCACCTTGAAAGACAGCCAGGGGGAATCGCCTTTATGTCCACGAACTGTTTTGGCCAAATCACAAGCAATATGCGAAGCGGTGGCAGCTGATCCGCCATTACCAACCACGAACACAGTTGAGCGTTTTTGATAAGTACCGGCTAGCAATTTAGCAGCGGATTCTAACTTTGCCAAATTAATCTTATCCAGGTATATCTTTAAATTGGCAATGTAGTCTTTCATGTTCTAATAGCGGCGAACATTAAAAATGACCTTGCTGCCATCCCGCTCCAATCCAATAGGAAGCTCTTTATAAGAAGATAGGGCTTGGCGGACTGATTCCCGCCTCTGGCTGGGAACGATTAACACCAAAAACCCGCCACCCCCGGCGCCGGCAATTTTTCCGCCGATGGCCCCGGCCTTTTTTGCCAGAGAATACATCCGATCGATCTCCCGGTCGGAAATATTATCCGCCATCGCCTTTTTCAGTTGCCAATATTCGTTCATTAGTTCTCCAAGTTTTTGCACGTTGCCGCTGACCAGTGCCCGGTGCCCCGTCTGCGCCAGCCTCTTAGTTTGCAAGAGAACTTGTGTTTTTTTGTCAAGATTTTGATGGACATCAACCAAAATAGTCTTGGAAAGTCGGGATCGACCAGTGTAGAAAAGCATCAGAGAGCTCGCCAGATCGGCCAGCCGACCGTTGGTTAAGTTCACTTTCTCGGTAGAAATATCTCCGGTTTTGTGAAATTCCAAAAAGCGTAAACCGCCAAAAGCGGCAATGTACTGGTCCTGGACACCAACCGGTTTACCCAATTTCTCCACCTCAATCTCCACCGCTTCTTCTGCTAGCTGTTCTGGGGTTGGGGTGTGACCAACATGGTGATAGAGAGCGTTTAAGGCTCCCACCAACACCGAGCCGGAGGAACCAAGGCCGGAACCTTCGGAAGGAATGTCTGCCAAAAAAGAAATTTCCACCCCCTTGGTGACGCCGGTTTTCTTCATGGCCTCCCGCACCAGTTCATGTTCAATCTGATCAACATTGTCAACAATTTCTTTCTTACTCCAGTTAACATAAATCTTGTCATCAAAGCGTTCAGTGAGAATACAATAAATATACTTATCGATAGCCGTGGTCAGCACCGCCCCGCCGTGTTTCCTGAAAAAATCCGGGAAATCGGTGTTGCCCCCAAGAAAACTAATCCGCAGCGGTGTTTGAGTGATAATCATAATTGGTTAAACGAACTTTAACGGTGTCGCACAACATCTTAAGTGGCTCCAGCCAAGGATTAAGCCTGGTTCCTTCGACATTTTTCCAAATTACCGGGACTTGAACTATTTTATAGCCAAATTTTCGAGCCAAGTAAAGAACCTCAACATCAAACGCCCCCATGTAGCCCCCGGTGACTTTCCTTGTCCGGGTAACCTTCAAGCTCTTGAAGATCTCTTTGGCGGCGCCACCGGTGAAGGACTTGAACCCACATTGGCTGTCACGGATCCCCGGCAAAAGGATAATATTTACTAAGGTGACAAAAACCATACTTCTGATCCGGCGAAAGAGGGTGTTATTCATCTTGCCCATTCCTCCCCGATCACCGACCACCACGCCTGCCCCGGCTTTGTGCTCCTTAATAAACTTCTCTATTTGGTTAAGCGGTGTTGACTGGTCAAAGTCGGTGAAAACAACCATTTCTCCTCCCGCTGCCAGCATTCCGGCGGTCACGGCTGCTGCCTTGCCACCGTGGGAAATTGTCATCAATCGGCAGTTCCTATTCTTTTTGCAAAATCCTTCCAAAAGGACCTTAGTGTCGTCGGTGGAACCGTCATTAACCAGCAAAACCTCCCAGGAATATTTTTGTTTTTTTAGATAGCCTATTGCCTGGTCCAAAACTCCATCCCGAAAGTTCCTGGCTTCATTATAGGCAGGGATGACAACCGACAAATATGGCTTCATGATTTTTGTATTGTACCAATTTCAAACGCCGGGGCGCCAGCGGGGAAATTAACCGTTTCTAAAACATTTAATTTATATCCCGCCGGAGGGTTGTCTTTCGGGGCCAGGACGTAGAGGCCCTTGAGGTCGACTACGTCGGTGGTGGAAAACTGGTATTTGTCAAAGCCAGTGTAGAAATAGCCATCATTTTTGATCGTCGGGGCGATGCGGCCATAAAAGAGAAAATAAATGTAGGGCTGGTCATAAGCACCGGTGACATAAATTCGGTCATAATTTTTCTCGACCGCCAAAACGTTTTTGACCATTTGTTTGTAGCCATATTGCCAAGCGGGGGCATCCTCCACCGGCAAATGAACAAAATATTGATGGAGAAAATAGAAAACATTAGCGAAGATAACCAGACTGATCAGACAAACCAGAAGGGGACGACCACGAAGGAGATTCACCAGACCATAGGCGGTAATAATTTGCCAGGTGGGCAAGAATAAAAGGGAGCGGACGGCATGGGGAGCATCGTTAGCTAAAGACGAGGCAGTCGGGGCGGCAAAAAACCATATGGCCAAAAAGGGCAAAAACTTTGGCCGATCCTTAACCAGAAAATAAAGGCCAGCTAGAAGAAAAGGAAACTCCCACAAATAAAGAAGGCCCATATCGGGCGCGTGATGGCGGTCCTGGTCGTCCCCGGTCAGAAAAAGAAAGTCAAAATTAAAATGGCGCAAGTAGTTGCCGGTGATCACCATTGGATCTAATTTGGCGGCTACTGTTTGATAGCGGGCCTCAAGTGACCCCGTGTGAACCGTGTTGCGCGCCAAGGGATAAAGCAGTGCAAGAAATAAGAAATAAGAAACAAGAAACAAACGCCAGTGGGAAAGAAAGATGCGGCGATAAATTAAAACTATTGCGACCAATAACACCGGCACCACCACCCGCGGACTGTGATAGGAATAAATAGAGGCAACAAACGACAGACAGTAGGCAATAGAAAATAGAATGTTGGGGCGGTGGAGAAACTTAATTAAAAAGTAGGCCCCGAGAACAAAGAAAAAAAGGGCAAGATTGGCTTCAAAAGCCACTCGGGAAAACTGAATCGACCAAGGAGAAACCGCCAGTAACCCAGCGACACAGTAACTCAATAGATCATTGTCTGTGAGTTCCTTGACCAGAAAGAAAGTAACCAACACCGTCAAGATGCCGGCGATTGCCGAAGGCAGGCGAACGGAAAATTCATTGAGGCCAAAAACGGCAATCGACGGAATGGCCGCGTAGGCATACATGGCCGGTTTATAGTCATTAAACGACCGCAAAGAAACCGGGATGGGTTTACCAAACTCATCACTACCGGTTTTTAAAATTGAATAAGCGTTCCAGCCTAACGAGGCTTCATCCCAATCCAGACTGGGCGGATTGACTCCCAACTGCCAGAGGCGAAGCAATGCCGCTAGAAAAACAATGGTTAATAAAAGCGCATATTTCTTCATTGGGGAAGCACTTTATACAGCCGCAAATAGCTATCGCCCAGGCCTTGACGGTATTTCGCCAGCAGTTCCACGTGCCAGCCGGCCGGCGCACCGGGGTGCTGGTAGACAATCACATAGTTCAATCCGGCCGGGGCAGTTGCCGGCAGCGGCCAATAAGCTTTTATTTCCACATTCGGATAGTCTTTTTGATAAAGCTCCAGTGAATAAGGCATTAGACCAAAGGTCCCCTCGGTGGCGATGACCCCGGTTTTGCCCGCTAAATACTTGCGAATCTGAATCACGCCAAAGCCGGCCGGCCAGCCGTCAAGATATTGGTCCCGGTCCGCCTGCAGGAGCGGAGCATGAACCGGGTCAGTGATCAACTTAAGATCAGTGTAGATTGGCCAGGCAAAAACTATAAGGGAAATCAGAAAGATTAGGGAAACTTTCTTACAATTGGCCAGACCGACGGCGGCCAGGATTAAAAGAACCGGGGTGAAAGTCGAAAGATAACGCGGATAGATAACTTTATTGAACAAGGCAATGGCCACCAGAGGGAGGACAAAACCGGCAGCCAAGAAAAGAGTTTGCCGCGGCCACTTCTTCAGGCCAACCCAAAGACCAATAAGGGATATCAGGGAGATTAAGGGGGTTAGATAAACAAATTCCCAACTAAGTAGGCTGTGCAAATTGCCCGGGAAAAATTCCAATGGGTGGGTGATCAAAACTGACAAAGGAACAACAAATTCCAGGTTTTTTTGACCAATCATGCTAAACAGCGGAAAAAGCCGCAAGACGGAGAAAATGCCCTGGGCAAAAACCACTACCACCATAAACAATCCGGCCAGTTTTAACAGGTTAGACTGCCAGTTCTTATTGCGAAAATCAAAAAATAGTAGCAGGGTCGGCAAAAGCACCAGGAAAAAATTGGCCGGGGTTTTGGTCAAGAGCCCAAAACCGATGGCGATTCCATCAATCATCGCCACATCCAGGCGGAGTTTCTTCGCCAATAAAACACCCAAACCCAAGCTCCAGATGCCAAACATCGCCAAGAGTGAATCATCAAGGCCGAAACGATCGTAAAAAAAACAGAAAGGGGTGAGTATATAGAATAGAGAAGCAAGATAAGAGATTTTTTTGTTTTTAAAGAGCACATAAGAAGCAAAAAAGATGCCGATGGTGCTGGCAAGACCAGCGCCAACAGAAACCAACCGTCCGGTTAAAAGTGGGTCAAGGCGAGGCAAAAGGCGCATCACCACGGCTGTTAGCCACATAAATAGCGGCGGTTTGCCGTCAACCAGGGGCAAATAGCGCAGCGCCGCGTCATTGGCCATGATTTGGCTCCAGCGCAAATAGATGGCCTCATCAGTGAAGATGGGAATAATTCCCAAGTTAACCAGACGACTAATCAGATAACCAGACGTCAGAAGAACCCAGGCAAAAATATCAGCGCGCTTTAACTTTATCATAGAGAAAAACCCCCACCGGTCCCCCGGCAATCACTAAATATATTATCACGGGCCAGAGGGGATGTTGGTAGTTAAATCGCAATGAGAGCCAATAGAGCGGATAGGCAAGGGCTGAAGTGAAAGTGAAAGCGGCTGCGATCCGGCTCCAAAGTCCCCGCCCCAAGAAGGCAAATGCGGTCAGGACCCAAAGACTATACCAATTCCAATAGGCCCCCAGGGCAAAAAGAAGATAAAAAAGAATTGCCTGGCCATACAAAACTAACGGATCGCGCCGGGTCAGCCAGCCGCGCAGACACTGAAAAGCGTAAATAACCAAAAAGACCGGCGTGAGAACGCGCGTGCCAAAAGGCAAGACCCTTGCCACTTGTTGCGGCAGGGATTGCCAATAAAGGGTGGTGCTAAAAGCCGTCCGCCTGATAAAGGCCGACAAACTCACTCCCATTGTCAAAAATCCAGCAAATGCAAAGGCGCAAAAGGGCGCAAAAAATGTTAGAGGAAAGACTACAGTGTAAAACGTGGCCAAGAGCAAGGCGGTGGACTTGACATTAACGGCCAGTGCCAGTGCCAGCGCCACCAAAATTGGCTTCTTTCCAAGATAGAAAAGATAGGAGAGCAACATAAAGAAAACCATCAAGATGTCGTTGTGGCCGGAACCGACTGTTTCCAAAATAAATAACGGGTTCCAAAAAAGCAACACCAGGCTAAAATTTAATTTATCAGGGAAATGCTCCTTCAAAATCTTATAGACCAGGGCCATTGTCAGCAGATTAAAAACCAACACCACTAACTTATGCGCCGCTAGATTAGTCAGAAAATCATTCCCGGAGATCGCGGTCACGGCCGAGTAGATCACCTGATTGACCGGGCCGTAGATCCGAGTCTGGTTTGTCCAATCAGAAGCGGCATAAATGGGATAAACCAAATAATAGTAGGGGTCGTGGTTAAAAACATTCGGTTTAGTGGTCCAGACGCTCTGATGATAAACCACGGCGATCCGATCCGAGAGGATGTAACTCAAAACGTCAGTGGAAAGGATGGGATAAGAGAAAAAGACGATAATTTGGAAAAGCAAAGAGAAAATCAAGATTTTCGAGGCTGCTATTCGTTTTCGCAGGGCCAAAAAGTAAACAATAAACGCAAAAATGGCAAAAACAGCAAATAATAGGGTAGGAATAGTGTTCAGTTTTAATGGCTGAAGGAATAGTTCAATCTGGTTGATTAAAGCTGCTTGTCCGGGGTAAAACTTTGTTCGTAACACTTCTAACGTCCAGGCATCACGAAATAAAATCGCCCAGGAAAGTAGGGTGTAAAACACAAAACTGATTACTAACGCGATGCCCATAACAAAAAGACAGGTTTATGATTCAAATCATCAATTGTATCGACCAATTTTGCGCCCGCCGGAGCTTCGTCCGGCCCGCGGACAAAAAGCGTGCTCCCCTGCCCCGGCGCTGTGTCTCCAAAAACCAGTTTATCAAAGCCGTGGACATACCAAAAGCCATACCAATCCCGGTCTGTGCTCACTGTCTGCAAGTATTTCTCCAGGGGGTATTGCTCGTAGAAGAGAAAATAAATATAAGGCCGGCCATAGGTCTCGGTGACACTAATATGATCGTAGTTATTCTCATGCGCCGCCACATAGCTGACCAATTGTTTATAACCATACTGCCAAGCCAGATCATATTTTTTCGGATAATCAATATAATAACTGTGAAGATAAAATAAGACACTAAGGGAGATTAGGAGGGTCAGGGGGATAAGGAATTTAGGAAATTTCTTGATAGACCACGCCACTCCGATGGCGGTGATAATCTGGGGAATCGGCAAAAGATTAAGTGTCCGCAGCGCGTGGGGCGTTTCCCGAGCCATGGCCGCCGGAATTGGTGCCAATAATGCCCAGGCCAAGATGACGGCCGTCGATTTATTGGGGCGCCGAACCAACAGATAAAGGCCAGCCAACAAAAACGGCAGATCAATTAAATATAGCTCGCCCATGGTTTGGATAGACAACCGCTCATTAACGTCACCCTTTATAAATAGGAAGTCGGTGCTAAAAGCGTCAGTGTAGTGTTTGAGAAACTCCAGGCTGTAGACCACCCGGCGGTTATGAATAATTTTTGCCCACCAGACATCATGATCATAAGCGATCCGTTGGTTAGACAACTCAATCGGGGCAGAATCATTAAGCCAACTGACCTCATTAAAACGCAGCTGGGCTTCTCGGGTCCGGGCATACAATAACAAGGGAACAAGAAACAAGAAACAAGATACAAGAAACAGGCCAACATGTTTTTTCTGCATCCAGAGACGACGGGAAAAAATTAGTAGTAGTGCTCCAATCATCAGCGGCACGAAGATCCGGTGAGAATTGAAGGTGTACATTGACAAGATGAAGCTGATAGCTGATAGCTGATAGCTGATAGCTGATTTACGGCGAAGAGCAATAAGAAAAAACCAAACGCCAGCGGTGGAGAAAAGGGTAGCGAGATTAGCCTCGAAAGCTCCCCGGCTCAATTGCAATGACCACGGTGAAATGGCGACCAAAAACGAAGAAATTAAAGCTATCTGCTTATCATTAATTAACTCCTTAACTAAAAAATAGGTCACTAAAACCAATAAGGTGCCGGCCAGAGCGGAAGACAAACGGACGGTTAACTCGGAAAGGCCGAAAAGTTTGACGGCGGCAGCGGCTGCATAAATGTAGCCGGGCGCTTTATAATCACCAAAGGCAATAAAGCGGGTTAAGGGTAAAAACTCGCCGTGCTCATCACGCAGGGTGGTGGCAATAGAAAAGGCGTTATAACCTAGTGACGCTTCATCCCAATATAAACTTGGCGGATTACTCCCCAACTGGTAGAACCGCAAAACAAACGCCAAAAAAACAACTACCACCAGGAGGATTTTATCTTTACTAACCATACAAATAAATTATAAATCCCGAAAAGTATCACTAGGACGAGAGTAAAATAGAGAATGGCGCCTTGATATAGTCCGCTTTGGGGGATATTGAAAAGTGGTGAGAGCGGGGCGAGAAGAACGAGAGCGAGAAGTTTCCAGTGATTATTGATCACCAGGTGCCATAACCCCAGGCCGAAAAGAATCAGGCCAACAAGAGTGAACGCTTGGGTTAGAAAGTCCGGGGAAAAATAGGAAAGATAGCAACGAAGAAGATTATTAGCATAGAAAGACGGCGTGGAGTGTAAAAACCGGGAAATCAAAGGGTCGACATTGCCTCCGGCCACCACAGCTTCCCAAACCTGATGGGGAACATCAAGTTGAATGTGTCCGATGTTACATGCAAAATCAAAATTCATAAATTCGAAAGACATAGTCTCCACTGGCAGACTTTATCGCTCGTAAAATGGTCCAAGACTCATTGTTATACCACCCCGGCGTCACCACCAAAACTTTTCTGCCGGCATATTGTTTAACCGGGTCAAACCCTCCACCAAGATCAACATAATGAAACTTCAAAAAAGTCTGTTCGTTGTGACCGCTGTCCTGAACAACCCTTGGGTCAACGGGCCAATAGAGAAAAATATAAATCGGATTTAGGTCTTGACTAACTAAGATTTCGCTATAATTTCCTTCCACCCGCTTCAAGTATTCCACAGTCTGGCGCTGGCCATCTTGCCAGTCAGCCGCGTAGGCTGCTGGGTAATTAACCCAATAGAGATTTAGATAAATAATCAGGGCATATCCAATCACCGCAATAGCTAAAAGGCGCCAGAACTTCGGCGTTTTTGCCAATAGCCAAACCGCGCCGCTGGCAGACAAAAGCTGCCAGCCGACCATTGCCAGCAGCCCGCGCAGGGCATGGGGAGAAACAGTGGTCAAAGCCGGGGGCAAACTGCCGGCCAAGATCAACCCAAAAACCAGCGCTCCTGCTTTGGATGGCCGGCGAAGAAGAACATAGCAGCCGGCCAAAATTAACGGCAGCTGCCAAAGATATAACTCGCCGATTTTTTTCACCGAGTGGCGGCCGTCCTGATCCCCATGGAAGAAAAGATAATCCAGGGAAAAATTTGCCACGTAATTATTGGTGAGATTTGTCACCGGATTGCCGGCCATATTTAAAAAGTTTTCACTGGCCGCCCGGGCACGACCGCCAGAGAAAAGATAGGCATTCGCCAGCGGCAGCAAAACAACGGCAAAGACAATTAACGGCAGGATTAATCTTTTTGTGTGAGAAAAAGAGATAATTAGCAACAGCAAAACCAAAGGAACACTAACAAAGGCAGCCTGATAAGTGTAGAGAGCGGCGGCGATTAGCATCAAGGAAATAAGATAGGCCTTGCGCAGGAAAAAATAGATTCCGGAGACGATGAGAAGGACGGCCAGGTTTGCTTCAAAGCCGGCCCGGGAAAATTGCAGTGCCCAGGGAGAAACCGCTACAAAAAATGAAGACAATAAGGCCGTGATCAAATTACCAAATAGTTCTTTGGTGAGAAAAAACACCACGACAACTATTAAGACCCCGGCGATGGCAGAGGGGAAACGGACAGCAAAATCGGTGAGGCCGAAAAGCCGCTGCGACGCCGCTGTGAGATAGATATAGGCCGGAAATTTGTATTCCCCGAAGGCCTTAAAAAGCACCGGGGCGGCTGCTCCCCACTCATCCTTTTCCGTCTGGTTAATTGAGTAGGCATTATAGGCAATCGAGGCTTCGTCCCAATAAAGATGGGGCGGGTCAAGAGTCAAGTGGTAAAACCGAAGAAAGAATGCCAGGACAATGATTAAGATAAACGTGGCGGGCAGTAAAAACTTTTTCATTATGTCGGCAAGCTGGGTTTGACAAAATAGACAAAGGGCTGACCGTCGGGATCATACAAAATCTTTATTGGCTTAACCGTGGTGGGAAATTCCTTTGGCGGGCCAACGAAAAGAATATCGAAGTTTGAGCGATTTTGCCCAAAATCCAAAGAGCGAAAGTAATAATTAGCAAAGCGATTCCCTTGTTCATCAAACCCTCCACCCTTGGTGCCGCCGTCAACATTAAGATAATGTTGGGGGTCATATTTAAGATAGAAAAGATAAAAAATCTGCGGCTGGTCCAGATCGGTGGAAACGTAAACTTGCTTATAATCTTTTTGAAGTTCAAGCGTTTGTTCCACCATCTGTTTATAGCCGTAATACCATTGCTGGGCGGAAGCAACAGGGGCATGAACAAAGAGCATATGGACATAAAAAGCAAACAGATAAACTGCCGCAAGAAATAAAGCAGTTTTTAAAATCCCCGCCAGCTTGGGGAAAAGACTAAACAAACCATAGGCCGCAATAATCTGCAAATCGGGCAAAAAAACCGCACTGCGGACAGAATTAGGCAACCCAATAGTAACCGCTGCCGGAATCGGGGCAATTAAGAACCAGGAAACAAGCACTGCCGCGGCCGTTTTATCACGCCTTTTAAATAGGAAATAAAAACCGGCCAGGAAAAACGGGTAGACCCACAAGTTCATCAGGCCCACCTGGGGAACGTAGGTTACTTTTGGATCGCCGTTGCTAACTAAGAAAAAATCCGGCCGGAAATGGGACAGATAGCCAGCCAAAATGTCCTGGAAGTATGTCAACACTTTCGGATGAAACAACAGCACCGATTTATTATCATTTCTCAGCCAATCGGTCTTCACCAGGGCCCCATAGCGCTCTAGTGGTTTGGGGTCCTGGAAAATGCTGGTTCCCTGAACCCGAAGAATTCCGGTTGGTGAAAGAGTGGTTATGACCACCGGGATTAGAAGAAGACCAAGGGGCAACGCCAACCAGATAAATTGCCGCCAGGGCACCCGGCGAAAGAAAATTACCAGCAGGCAGGCCAGCAGCATCGGAACAAAAACTTTGCTGGCCTGATAGAGATAAGTTTGCAGGCCAAAAACGATGCCCGCCCCAACCAAAAACCACTTGTTTTTTAAACCCTTCAAAAAAAGCAGCAGACCAAGCCCTGTGAAAAAAGCATTGCTTCCGGTTTCATAAGCCGTTCGGGTAAACTGGATGTGCCAGGGAGAAATCGCCAACAAAAATGAAGACAGTAACCCAATCTGCCTGCTGGCAGGCAGGTTGTCCAGTAACTCCCTAGTTAGGAAAAAGACGATGGGGATAGCAAGAATGCCTAGCAGAGCCGAGGGGAATCGAACGGCAAATTCATTAAGGCCAAAAACTGCCACTGACGGAACGGTCATATAAATGTAGAGCGGCGGTTTATAGTCATCAAAGGATCGAAAGGCTAACGGGAAGGGCTGGCCATATTCATCACGGCCGGTTTTTAAAATTGAATAAGCATCGGAACAAAAACTTTGCTGGCCTGATAGAGATAAGTTTGCAGGCCAAAAACGATGCCCGCCCCAACCAAAAACCACTTGTTTTTTAAACCCTTCAAAAAAAGCAGCAGACCAAGCCCTGTGAAAAAAGCATTGCTTCCGGTTTCATAAGCCGTTCGGGTAAACTGGATGTGCCAGGGAGAAATCGCCAACAAAAATGAAGACAGTAACCCAATCTGCCTGCTGGCAGGCAGGTTGTCCAGTAACTCCCTAGTTAGGAAAAAGACGATGGGGATAGCAAGAATGCCTAGCAGAGCCGAGGGGAATCGAACGGCAAATTCATTAAGGCCAAAAACTGCCACTGACGGAACGGTCATATAAATGTAGAGCGGCGGTTTATAGTCATCAAAGGATCGAAAGGCTAACGGGAAGGGCTGGCCATATTCATCACGGCCGGTTTTTAAAATTGAATAAGCATTGTAGCCGATAGCCGCCTCGTCAGTGTTAATGTTCGGCGGGTTAATGGTGATGTCGCGAAATCGCAGCAACGCCCCGAGAAAAGTGACCAAAATTAAAAGAACACCAACTTTCCTGCTCATAGAACACTATTATATAGATAAAAGCGCACGACGTGTTGGCCAGCGGGAACCACGACCCCCCGGAAAGCAAAATCGGTTAAATAGATTGTGGTTTTTTGTCCATCAATAGTTGCTTGCCAACCAGGATAGAAGTTGTCCGTTAACACCAGAAAGCCGGCATCAGTGTTGCTGGTCTCCACTACCACCGAATTTTCGTTATAAATTTTTATCTGCGCCTGACCGGGATGAGAAAAAAAACTTTGGTTCTGAACAACGGCCGTGTTAGCCGGATCAAAATCAGCGGCAAACATTCTATTAATGGTGTCCTGCTCACCAGATGAACTAACCACCTGCGCCACGAAAAACGCCCGAGGCAAAACTGCCTTGTTCTCATAAACTTTTGTTTCCCTCTCCTGGAAAACTAACTGATATTGAGGATCAGCAACCGGGTCAAGCGATAACAAATATTTAACATTGAGCAAATTAAAGAGTTTGCTACGATAATTTTTCGGCGTGATAATTCGGTTGAAACCTAGTGGGGCAGAAATGTCCGGCTTCCCCCGCTCCATGGCGGCAACAAATTCCCCATAACGCAACAAATATAGCGGGTCATAGCCGGAGACCATCTGAAGTTTATAATCAACCGAAAAGTTTGGGGGGAAAATCCGGTCGTCCGTGGCGGCAATGCGAAAAGTGTCTTTCCTTGTTTGATCTTGCAAAAAAGACACCACTTTCGTTTGGGGAAAAAGCCAAGTGGGATTAGAAAAGGATTCAAATTTAATAAAAAAGCGTGACAGGTCAAAGAGGGCCAAAAGCAAAATCAAGATGGCAAGTTTCCTGTTAATGAACAAGACTAATGTCATTGCCGCCAGAGCAATCGGCAGATAGAGATTATGTAAACTTACCGCTAAAGAAAGTTTTGCGGCAACAACAAAAAGAACCAGGACTATCATTAAAACTGTAATCGGGACCAACCAGAAAATTCTTCGCGACCGGTGCAGATAGAGATCCAACCCTAAGGCTGCCAACATGGCCAGACAAAAATCAATAATCGACAACAATCTGGTTGGTTGAGCCGGTTGGGGCATAATCTTTGCCAATGGTGTCGGCAAGGCCAACGCCAGACAAAGAACTGCCAAGGTCCCCCAGAAAAGTGTTTTCTTATCCCGTCGAAAGAAAACGGCAAGCAACGAAAAGACCAAACCAGCGATGCCGGTATAGCCGATAAACTCCTGGTAGTTCCAAACCCCAAAATAATTTAGCGTTGCCGGGTTGCCAAAAAAATCCGGGGCAACAAATTGGGCCAGGTTCTGCCAAGGCAAAAACCAATCGACCCGGCCAACTGCCGACTGGTCGGCACTGCGGGCTGATTGTTGGATAAAACCAAAGGCCGGCCACCACACCGGGGCAGTTATAGCAAAAAATAACAGATAAAGAAGCAAGAACCTGGCAATAAGACGCGGCCGGCGCACCATGATGTATAAAGAAACAACAGAGAACACGTAAGCAAAGGTTTGCAGGTGACCGGCCAAAAAACTGGCCGTCAGAGCAAAAACAAAAATTAATCCATATTTAAAATTTAACTTCTCCACACATAACAACAACAACGGTAACCAAAGAACGGCTTGAACCAGGGTGTTCCACTCCAACCAGGACAGCCAAAATCCGCTGCCCACCCAGGTTAGAACCCCCAGGGCTTGGGCAAAAAGGTGAAGCCGAAAGTGACGCAGATAAAGCCACATGAACAGCCCACCGAGGATAACTTGGAAGACAATCTGCCAGGACCAAACCAAGGGAAAATTATCAAAAATGTAAAGCAGGTTTAGGGGATAAAAAACTGCCGACTGTAAGTTAGCTAACAATGGGGCCCCGGAAAACGAGTAGGGATTCCACCAGGGCACCTGCCCACTTTTAAGAACGGACATGGCCAACTGCCGCCAGGGGTAAGTCTGGCGAACCGGATCAGTAATTAGGAAATTCTTAAAGGGCAGCCCATTAGGGTACTGACCGGCCAGAGCATCACGCCAAGGATGATAGAGACCAACGATGGTGTCCGCCGGGATTGGCAATTGTCCGGAAAAGAAAAACTGGCGAAAAACAATGATAACGAACGCGACCAGAAAAATCAGCGGAAAAAATTTAAAAAATTTTTTCAAGCGCGGCATAAAATTTCTCCTTACTAAAGGTCTTTGATTTTTCTTCAGCCTGTTTGGCCAAAGCATGGCAACGTTTAGGGTTGTTCACCAGCTGAAGTGTCCGGTCACACAACTCGTCGGTTGTGTTCCAAAAGAACCCGTCAACACCGTCATTTACGACCTCACGCTGCCCGCCGCCGTTAAAAACCACCGGCACAGCACCGGCGGCCATGGCTTCCACAGTGGACATGCCGAAATGTTCCGCTTTCTCGGGTTCTTTTTCTAAGTCCACCCCGAAACCGGCCGCATGCCAATAAATGGCCGCCCGGGAAAGATAATCTTTAACTACCCGAAATGGTCCATCGGTGATAATCTCGACCGGATAGCCTTTAGCCAAGCGCTTGAGCATCACCAGCTCATCTTCGGAATCATTGTGCACCGATCCGATTAAAGCCAATTTCCAGCCAGCTAATTTTTTTTCTTTCACCATGGCAGTGAAAGTTTTAATCATTATGTCCTGGCACTTGGGGCGAATATGACCATAAATATGACCAACGGAGACGATTAGTTTTTCTTTTTTGCCAACAGAAAATTTCGCCACATCCACCGGGGGATAAAGAATCTTGCTGTTGATCCCATACGTTTTATCAATAAAACTTTTTGTAAATGCGGAATTACAAACCACTGACTGGAATCGGGCCAATTTAAGTTTATTAGTCAGCGTCCGTTGATTGTCATAGTGAAACGGTGTCTGGAAGTGGAGAATGTTTTTCCTGGCAAAACTTAGGGGAATGCTGCCATCAGACAGGAAAAACATTAAGTCATAAGCAGCCGTCACAACGACCTTATTGAAACGATTGGTTTTATTAAAGAAAACATCCGGCCGAAAATGGACACCGGCTAAATCCAGATTGAATTTCTCTTTTATGTCGGCCACATTGTGGTCGCCGGTCCAAAAAATGTCCACTTGATCACCACGCTTAAGAAAAAACTCGGCGACGGTGAGAACATAGCGCTCTCCCCCACCAATCGTGGTTGCAAAATACGGACTAAAAATCCCCACTTTCATAATTCTCCGCTTATGATCTTTTTGTCAATTTCCTTATATGTCTCGGCTAATGATAGCCTGCGCTGGAGCTCCCAGAGGCGAACATAGGCAATAAACAGGGAGAAGGACTGGAAGATGCCGTCGATCCAACCCTCCGTCCCCCCACGAACACCTTGAAGTTTAATCAGGCGATTAAACATCTCGGTGGCAAAAATCCGCAGCAGCCGCCAGCCGGAGATTTGAGGATGGCCGGCCGCCAGCCGGAGATTAGCCTCATGTTCGGCAAAATTCGCCGTCTTTGCAAGCATCGAATAGATGTCACGGTGAGTTAAATGATATAAAGGTTGGCTTAGCCGGCCGATTTCCCCATCAACCTTGGAACTTTCATGGATCTCCCCTTTCCAGCCAACCAACTTATCTTTTTGAAAAAGCCGGGTGACATAGTCGGGGTAGCGGTCACCAAAACGAACCTTTTTTCCCAAAAAGAAATTCACCCGGCGCAGCTCGTAGGCCGCCGCCGACGGCTTGGCCAGTTCACTTTTAATTTCGTCTGCCAGACCAGCGGAAACCCGTTCATCGGCATCGACATAAAGCAGCCAGTCTCCGGTGGCTTTCTGTTTTCCAAGATTATGATGGTCAGAAAAATTCTTAGAGTCCGTGTGGAAAATCTTTGGGGTATATTCTTTGCACACCGCTAGCGTTTTTGCCGTGGCCCCATTATCAATAACAATAATCTCGTCGGCAAAAGATACGGTTTGCAAACATGCCGCAACATAATTTTCTTCCTCGGGCCAAAAAACAAAAACAATCGCGGAAAGTTTCATTTTAAAATCCGATCTTTTCGGCAATAATATAGTAGGGTCGATGCTTCACTTCGTCATAAATCCGGCCGAGATATTCCCCGATGATTCCTAGAATCAGCAGCTGCACGCCGCCAATAAATAAAGTGGCCACCAACGGCGATGCCCAACCCAAGATGGCCGTGCCGGCCACCAGTTTTTGATAGAGAACGTCCACAATGGACACAAACGCCACGGTGGAAACCAATAAACCAAGAATCGTGGCCAAGCGCAGCGGCAAATAAGAAAAAGAAAAGAGAGCATCAAAACCCATTTTAAATAGTTTGGCCAGCGATTGGCTCTCTTTGCCGGCAAATCGGGCCGGTTTTTCAAAAGGAACGGCAATCTGTTTAAAACCAACCCAGGAACGCAAGGCCGGCAAAAACCGGTTGCGCTCTGACAAGCCCAGCAGGGTGTCCACCGTCCGGCGCGATAGGGCTGAGAAAATCCCCGCGCCCGGAGGAATTTCATAGGTCGCTGCCAAATTCATTACCCGGTAGTAATTATTAATTAGGAATTTGCGCAAGGGGGGGTCATGGCGTTTCTTAGAAACAGCGTAGGCCACGTCAAATCCTTCGTCAACCTTTCCTAAAAGTTTTAATAGTGTTTCCGGCGGATCTTGAAGGTCGGCATCCATCAAGGCTACCACCTGACCGGAACTGTTGGCCAATCCGGCGGTCACCGCTGCTTGCTGGCCAAAGTTTCGGGACAAGGACACCACTCGGACAGTTTTGTCCTTGCGGGTAAAGTTTGTCAGCATTTCCAACGACTGATCACGGCTCCCATCGTTAACAAAAATAATTTCCCAAGGCTTGGCCAAAGATCTAAGCGCGGCCATCAACTGCAAGAATAACTCCTCTAGATTCTTTTCCTCATTATAAACCGGAACGACGATGGAATAATATGGTTTCATCGGTGATATGCTCTTAAAATTAGCCGGGCAGTGGCAAGAATTTTTGCCGATGCCAATAGCCAGATAATGACTAGATAGATTATACCGCCAACTGCCCCGGTGGCGATAACGGAAACAAAGCTAACCGGAAGAGTTTTTGCCATCGCCACCATAACGGCTGTCATCAATGCCGTGGCCAAAAGTGGCCAAAGGACGTTGCCGACAAAATCGAAATTAACAAACCGCTTCACCAGATAGATAACTAGCACGATTGTTATGGCCACCAAAAATTGGGCCACCGCGATCCCAGTGAATCCCAGCCGGCCAATTAAAAGAATCGTCAGCCCCCAAGTGCCGATGATCCAAAGAATCATCAAATAAAGAGTAGTTTTCACCCGGCCAGTGGCATCTAAAACGTTAACGAGAATGTTAGTTAGAGCGGCAATTAATGCCTGAGCGCAAAGAAAGTAGAAAGAAATAACCGCTGGTTCCCACTTGGTGTATTTTGGAATTAATTGAATCAGACTGTTAATGTTCACGGTCATCACGGCATAAAGCGGAAAAAGAACAACACTGATGGCAAAGAGTGACCGCTCAATTCCGGCCCGCAAAATATCCGTGTTATGTTGGGCTCGGGAATAGGCCGGGAAGGTGACCTTAGTGACACTGTCAACCATGAAGCGATAGGGAAAATAGGCCCAACGCTGGGCCGTCCCCCAGTAGCCCACCCCGCTGGTGCCTACCACGCCGGACAAAAACACGGTAAAAAGATTATCTTTAATCACCGACAACACGCTTTTGCCCTGGTAAAACACCCCGAAAGACAGGAAATGCTTGGCCCGGTCGCGGGCAAAAGCAAAACCGACTCGCCAGGGAGATAGGAGATAATAAATTGGCAGGCCGACCAGGGCGGAGACGAAAAAGCCCCAGGAATATGAGGCCACCCCAAAACCTTTAGCGGCCAAATAGACGACAATTATGTAGTAGACGATGCTCTCAAAAATTTGGGGCATAATCTGCTTTTCAAAGGCCAGTTTGCGCTCCATCAAAATTGAAGGGATAACCTTCAAAGAAGAGACAAATAAGGTGAAAAGCAGGACATAATAAAGAGTGATGCCAGCCGCGTCCAGATGGGAATAAGCCCTAATTAGCGGTGTGACAGCCACCCCTAAGGCAATCGCCATCACCACCAAAATCTCTTGCATGAAAAAAACCGTTCTAAGATCTTTGTCCTCAATTTCCTCATGCCGCTGGACTAAGGCCGCCCCCAAACCAACATCAGTGAAAAGGGTGAAGATTTGAAACAGCGAGGTGACGACAAAGAAAACACCGATTTGCGATGGGGACAGGAAAATTTGCAGCAAAAAGAGTGCCACCGCCGCGATTAACTGGAGAAAAATTGTCCGGAAAGTCAGGGCAATGACACTGCGGACCGCCTTGTGTTTAAGTTCGTCTTCTTCCATATAGATAAATTGCCATCAAAACTATTATTGCAAAAAGGGTGATTAAATTGCCGGCGGTGCGCACTGGGGTGTTAGTGAATTGGCCGGTGATTTGATGCTGCCCTGCCGGGATCGACACGGTGATTAATTTTAGTTTATTGTTGTCGGTGATGGCCGTTGCCTTGCCGTCAACCCACACTTTCCAGCCGGGAAAGTTCGTGATTTGGAACTGAATCTGCGAGGATTGGGTAGCGATTCCGGCCAGCAAAAAACGATCGGCCCCAAATTGAGATTTGGTTTCCCCAAAACTGCCGGCCGTGACCACATACTTTCTTGTCGGGTAAGCAGCAATGTCTAACATATACGACCCTTGGGGGGTGGGGTGAACGGCCACTCCGGCCGGCATATATTCAAACGATGTTTGACTCACCACCCATTTCACCTGGCTATCGGAAAGCAGGGTGGCATCAGTGGCCTGAGGAAGATAGCTTTGGGGAACAAAATATTTGCCATGAAGAAAAATAACCGCGGCAATTAACACCGCCCCTAGAACTAGCCGCCAGCGGGTTTTCTTGACAACCAAAACAAAGCTTCCGGCCAAAAGTGAGGAGAAAAGGGCCACAAATTCCAAAAACCGCCAGGGAAACTGCAAATACCACAACAGCTTGACGTGGTCCCAGATAAACCTTGAATAATCAGTGGTCATAAACACACAGAAAACAAAAAGAGTAAATGTCACCAGTAAGATTTTGGACCGCTTCCAAATGGCAATCAGCAATGCAACCAGGGCTAAAACCACTTGCGGTTTGCCTATCTTGAAAGATAACCCGTCAACGCAACCGGCTGCCGACCCCCCATACCCCCAGAGTGAATTCCATAACTGGGCCGGACAAACAAAATGAATTGAATAAGAAGCCAAACCGGTGGTCAGGAATTGATCCACCAGCGTGAACTGCTTCTGTGCCAAAGATGGCAACCAGAAGAAAGCCGATAGGCCAAAAGTTATTAAAGTAATTAGGGCTAACCCCTTAATGTCCCGGTGGAGGACCAGATACCAGGCAGCAAACAGGCCAAAGAACGGCAGGAAAACTAAATTATGAGTGATCATCAACAGGGCCAGGGTGATGCCGGTTAGGATTATTCGTTTTTGATAGGAGAAAAGAAGAATTAATGGCAACCAGACAAAGGAAAAGAGTTCCGCCAGGGCGCCGCGGACATAAGCATCAACGGCATGATAGGGAATATAAAGATAAAACATGGCGCTAACTAGCCCGCCGACTTTCCCAAAAAATTCTTTCGCCAGAAAATACATGCTCAGGGCTGATCCGACCAGAGCGATCCCCCAGATAATTTTGGTGGCATCCAAGAACGAAGTTTCAAAAACTAAGTGGATGATTTCACCAAGATAATAAACCAGCGGTGGGTAGAAATTAAAGAGATTATAGCCATAACCAAAGCCTAGATCGGCCACCCAGCGGACCGGAAATTGACCAAACGAGAGGGCCTTATCCAATTGGGCCAGGCGCACGACTTGCTGGAAGTCATGCATAACAAAAAAACCGGGATGAAACAGGGGAACCACAGTCAAGAGAGAAAGTAGAACAACTAACAGCATAACTGTTATTATACAAGAATGGTGGTCTTTCTTTTTGCCTGTTTGGTTGCCTTATTCATCCCCGGGGACATCTTTATTCGCCGACTGAATCTCACCATCTTTCAGCGGGTGGTCCTTGCACTTGGTCTAGGATTGGTTCTCTGGGCCCTGCAGGGCTTTATTCTTGGCTATTTGAACTTGCGCAATCTGACTTATGTTTATCTTACGGTGGCCTTTCTTATATGGTTAAAACACTAGCGATTATTGCTTTCGGCGTTATTTTGCAACTTTCGGCCGTTTGGTTCTTGGGCTCAAGTCTCAACGGAGGAACTTTTTTTTGCTGCCGGGGCGTGCCCGATGACATTTATCATTTGGCTCTTACTAACGAACTTGTTTCCCATTTCCCGCCGCAGGAACCGGGAGAAAGCGGCGTGATTGTTAAAAACTACCACTACTTGGCCAACTTGGTGATGGCTGACTTCATCAGGATTTTCCATCTGCCACTGGCAGCCAGTGTCTACCAATACTTTGCCGTCCTCGTGTCTGTGCTAATGGGACTAACCGTTATTGTCATCGCCCAACTTTTGGATTTGGGTAATAAAATCACTCGCTGGTGGCTGATTTTCCTCTATTTTAATGGCGACATTTTGTACCTATTGTTGTTTCTCCGGGGCAAGGGGCTCAATTTTGACGTCACCATTTTTGATGACGCCACCAAACTTTTGGCCGGACCGCCACGGTCGTTTTCCCTCCTTCTTTTGTTCACCGGCCTGGCCTTATTTGTTATCTGGATCAAAAAGCGGTATCTTCTCTCCGGCATTTTGATAGCTATCATTTTTGGCAGCCTAATCGGTTTTAAAGTTTATACCGGTTTATTTGCCATGGCCGGGATGGCCGCAATCGGTGCCTACTATCTATTTCGACGGGATTGGAAAATGATTCTTCCTCCGCTGATGGTCTTATGTGTTAGTCTAGCCGTCTATTTACCCGTTAATGGCCTGACCGGCGGGTTGATCTTCAACGGCTCCTATCGCTTTGATGATTTCATCTCCCAACCGGTTTTTGGCCTCACCAATTTGGAATTGTGGGAAAAAGCCGGTGCCTGGTATTTGGAGCCGCTCTTTTTTGCCGCTTATTTAATTTTCCTCTATGGCACTTCCCTGCTGGCGCTTTTTCAGACGAGAAAAACACTGAGATTTTTGCCACGAGAACTTAACATCTTCTTGCTAACGGCCACCACGGTCACGGCCATTGTCGGGTTGTTCTTTGTGCAAAACATCGGCGGACTTAACAGTGTTCAATTCCTTATCAGCCTCTATTTTGTCGGCGCCTTATATGCAGCCCTGGCCGTTTCCCGTTGGCCGCTAATCATCGGGCTAGTGGTAATTTTGCTAACTTTGCCCAGACCCCTTCATGAAGTCTGGGGTAACATGCAGATGTTAATTTCCCGCCAAGGATTTTTTGTGTCGGCCGACGAGATGGCGGCTCTTAATTACTTAAAAAACCAAACACCGGCTAATGCGGTGGTTGCCCTGCCGCCCGATCTGGCTCGACAGGAAGTTTCTCTCTATGTCAGTTTCCTAGCCAACCGCCCGCTTTATGTTGCCGGCTACATCGGGGTCTTACAGGATCATCAAGTTCCCGGCGCTGCCGCCCGCCTTGCCCACCCCGACTATTCCCAAGTAGACTATCTCTATCTTCCAAAAAAATATTCTTTTTATCTTTTCCCCGGCCAAACAGTTTTTGAAAACCATGACGCAAAAATTATCAGGATTCCCAAAACGGTTAATAAATCAGCAAACAGCCTAACTGGAGTTTCGGTGAAGTGAGTGGTTACCACGTGGGAACCAGGAGAGACAGTTAGTTGCACCAGGCCATTAGTTTGATAGTCAATGGGGGTTTTAACACCATCAACGAAAGTCTCCAACCCGGGAAAATACATTTTATTCACCTGGATTTTTGTCGGCGTCAGCCAAACCATTTCTTTGTCCGGCCGGCTGACTGGATTAACTGTCAACCAACGGTTGTCATATTCGTTCTTCACGGTTGTGGAATCGTCATTAGTCGTGTAGAACCCCTCGGGATGGAAAGTTCGGACAACTCGCAAAAAAGGGACAGCAAAAACAATCGTGATGATCATCAATATTACGCCAAGCTTTTTGGGCATCCGCCCGATTAAAACGGCCAGGACAAAAATAGTGATGGAGAGAAACCGCCAAGGAAACTGGACAACCTTGGGCAGCAAAGAGTGTTGCCAAACCGGCGCAGACACCGGCAAAGCAAAAAATAACGAAATAATAATAAGAGAGATTAGAAAGGCCATAGAAAATATTGACGATAATCAGCCACGGTTGTTATCGCCGCTTTGGTAAATTGCAAATCATATAAGGCCGGCAGCCAAAACCAGGCGGATAGTAGCAGCGCTAACAAAATTAATTTAATGTTGCGACTGTAGAGAAAAACCACCGGCAAAAAGAGAAAGGCAATCACGTTGTGAGCCGTGATCAAACCGGCGGTGGCGATGGCGGCTAATATTATCTTCTTTTTATCAATTAGATAAAGAATCACGGGTAAAAAGACAAAGGCCACTGCCTCCCCCAGGGAGCCCCGCTTATAGATATCAAAGAGCCGATAAGGCAAATAGGTATACACCACAGCAGCAATAAAGCCGGCATAAAGATACATAAATGCCGCCCCGAAAATAATGCTGGCGATAAAAAGAATCTTTACCGAGTCCATAAAACCAAAACCAAGTAAGTGGATGACCTCACCAAAATAAAAAGGTAACGGATAAAGAAAGTCTAAAACTGGATAGCCATAGCCGAAGTTAAGTCGGTCAAGAAACCGAACGGGGAACTGGCCGGAACGCAGGGTCTGGTGAAAAGCCGATAGGCGGATAATCATCCAATCGCCATCATCGGTCACAAAGAATCCCGGCTGCACCAACGGCCAAATCGCCGGCAAAATAAAAATCAGTAATAATATAAATACTAAAAGATGACGAGTCCGCCCAGACATAGCAGCGAGAATAAAGAAATAATTAACCCGACCTTAAAACTAAGCGGATCATAAGTGAAAATAACCGTGTTGGGGCCGGGAGGGACGACAACGGCGCGCAAGGCATAGTCAGCCCGCAAGACTTCAGTCGGCCGACCATTCACCGTGGCCTGCCAGCCGGGAAAATAAGCATCGGAGAGGAAAAGTAAGCTGGGGCCGGACGAATCGGTGTTGATTGTTACCTGTTCCGGTTGATAGGAAACAATTTGTGCCGAACCGGAGGCCAAATCTTTGACCCCCGGATCCCTTTCCAGAATTAAATTATGACGATAATCAAAATTCTTGTCGTAGAGCCGGCTGATGATTTTGGCCGGGTCAGCGACCACTTCGAACCCTCCGGCCAAAAAAGCCCGGGGCAGGGCGGATTTCCATTCGTAGGCTTTCCATTTATAGCTTTGCCAGACCAGTTGATATTTGTCCGGGGGAAACTTGGCCGGCTCCGGTTCCCAGTTCCACTGGGGGTTATCGTTTTTGTCCAGGATATATTTGATCCCCAAAATGTCAAACAGGCGCTGGCGATTGAAATTATCATCATGGGTAAAATTGGCATCGGAACGGGGGACGGTCACCGGCAACTGGCCATTTTGTGTCGAGGCTATCAGCTCCCCGTAGCGTTTAATGTATAACGGGTCATAGCCCTCGGCCGAGAAAATTCGATATTCGCTGGCAAAGTTATTGTCGATATAGGCCGTGCCAAAACCAAAGAAGCGGTTGACGCCGGCTCGCTGTTGGAGAAAATCAATCACCGGATGATCGGGAAATATGAAGTTGGCATCAGCAAACGGCTGAAACTTGGAAAAGTAGAAACCGAATTCCAAGATAACCAGAAGAAAAACAGCTGTCAAGACAAATCGGCCACGGAAACGCAGTAATAAAAAGAGCGCGGCTAGCATCGCCAGCGGCAAGAAGCTGTTTTTAAGAGAAACCGACGATCGTGAAGCAACGGCCGCGGCCGCCAGCAGAATAAAAATCACGGGAACTATTTTTTTAGCCACGGCTAGAAATTTTTCCCGCTCTTTCAGCCAGACTTCTAGGCCAAAAGCAGCCAGCACCGCTCCGCTAAATTGAAAAAGGAATAATAATCGGGCCGGGGCAGAAGACGACAGCACTGGGATTTTCAATAAAGGAAAAATGTTAGCCAGCGGCCAGGAGGAAAAAATCAAACTGCCGGTGGCCAAGGCAGTGAAAAATTTTACTTCCGAATTTTTTTTGAAAAGAAGCCAACCGGCGCCAGTGGCAAACACCAGAGCCACCAAACCAAAATAGATCCGGTTATCCTCATAGCTCTCGCCGACAAAATTGCCGGTGGCCGGATTACCAAAAAAATCTGGCGCTGCAGCCGTGATCACCCGGCTCCAAGGAAACAAACTTCGTTCAAACACCTGCCAATTAGCCGTTGTTTCCCGAGCCGAAAACTGATAGGCATCAAGTGTTGGCAATAACTGCACAGCCGAAAGCATCGCGGCCAAAGAAAAAACGACGACAATTGTTTTTACGGGGACTTTCTTAAAAAAACAGTAGAGACCGGTGGCCGCTAAGACATAAACCGTTGTTTGGGCATGACCGCCAAAGACGCTAAAAGCTGAAAATAGGGCAACCGCCGCTAAATAGATCCTCTTTTTGGTGTCGCTAAACCGATTAATTGCCCACATGGCCAAGGGGAAAAATAAGGCCGACTGGGCATTGACAATAATCTCCAGCCAGCCAACAAGATAGCCCAGATTCGCGGCAGCGAGGCCGCCCAAAAGCGCCGCTGGCCGGGACAGCTTCAAGCTGCGCAGGAAAAGATAGGTGAACAGCCCAAAGAGGGTCAATAGTGTCACCACGTTGACAACCCAGGCAGTGTTAAACGGCAAAAACGAAAACCATAAATTGCTGGGGGCAAAAACTGAGGACTGAATGTTGGCCAGCAAATGATTGCCGGAGAAATTATACGGGTTCCACAACGGCCATTGGAAATGTCTCAACTGGTCAACCACCAGTGCTTTCCAAGGCATGATCTGGCGAATCGCATCCCCGGCCAAAAATTCTTTGTGGGTCGTCCAAGGGCTGTAAGCCGCAAATCCCCCACTGTTCCAAGGAAAGAAAAAAGAAACTAAAAGGTCCCCGGGAAACGGCACCAACCCTTTCAGATACAGCTGCCAAAAGCAGGCAACATTGGCTGCCGCAAAAACCGCAATCACCCAAAACTTCTTCACAATTTCATTATAACGCGGCCACTCTCTTCTCAACAACAATTCCCCCAGGAAAAGTTTGACGGGAGATGGGACGACCGGATTTTATGTAGGTTTCCAACCAACCGGCTGGGGCCCAGGGGCGCTCAAAATCTGGCTCAATGATTAAATACATCAACTTTTCCTGCCCGGTCGGCCCCGGCGATTGGGTTCCCACCCCCAGAAGCGGCACGGACATTTGCCAATTATCCGGCAACCGGCCATATTTCTGCCGGCCATACCACCAATAGTCATACTGCCAGATGTAGTCATAAACCGGTGGTGTGTAGACAAATGAGAAAAAATTTTGGCCGGAGGAACTAGTGTAAACATAATCCAACACCCGCTCCTGGACCGACAGGTTGGAACCGCTGGTTTGTGGTGTGTTGACAAGCAATAGTCCCTGGGCAAGAAACGCCAGGACAAAGCCGGCCACCAAAATCTTTGAAGTTCGCCCGATGGGGATTGTTAACAGCAAAATGTAAACAACCGGCAGTCCGGCCCGATACCATCCCCAAAGCGAACCGGGGTAAAGTGTGAAGCCGATAAAGAAACATCCCAAAACAATGAGTAGCATTTTTCCCCAAACAATTTCCCTACTCAAGTGTTTCACTTTAACTTTCCACCAACCGCCGCCAGCAGCAATTAAGGTGATTAATGATAAGACCCCGACTTGAAAATAAAGCGCCATGGCCGCAAAATCCTCCCGGAAAGTTGCTAGCCGCTCCCCAAAGCGCCTAACTAACGGCACTCCCTCTTTATATAAGCTGCTATCATTGCCCGAAAGAAAAGTGAGCAGGCTTTTGGTAATCAGGAAATTATGGCGAAGGTCAAAGACCGCCTGCGGCAAAAGCGTTAGGCCAAAAACCCCCACTCCCAGCCAAAACCGTTTTGACTTAAATTGCTTAGACAAGAAAAAATAAATCAGCAGTGGGAACAGGGTGATGATGGCAAAAGCCAGCTCTAATTGAAAAAAAATTCCCACTAACACCCAAGTCAATAACCAATTTTTCTTATTAATCCCCCAGAGATAAAAGAAAAATAAGAACGTTAGTGGGTTAGGGCTTAAGACCACTTGGGAATTAGAAACAAATTGTGGTGAGAAAAGAGCAATAATTAGGGTTAGAAAAGCTGTTGGCCAACCAAATTCCCACCGCAGCAAAAAAAACATTAATAGGGCACTTCCTAAGCAAAGCGCCGACAGAAAAACGATGTTGGCCGCCGGGTTCCCCCCGCTGGCAGCAAAAGGAATCGCCAGGGTCCAGGTCCACACTGGCCCCATCAACACTCCCTGCAAACCGCTATAGCGGCTGATTAAATTAATTTTGTGGTCCACCACCAATTGTTTGGTCATAATCATGTCCAACCCCTGATCGAAACTAAAATGAACATTACCGGAGAAGGCCGGAAGAAGACGGACATAAGCCGCCAGAACAAATAGAACAATAATGAGTAATACCTTACTTATACGCATAACAGTCAAAAAGATCATTGGCGTAATAAGGCACCACTGTTTTAGACAGCCCAAGGAAACTAATTGTCCGCTGGGCCGCTTTCGCAACCAACGGATTAATTGCCGCCAGCCGCGTCGCCAGATAGCCCAATGACAAAAATCGCCAATGTGATTGGAAAACAACCTTTGTAAATCCAATCTTTTTTAAATAATGCTTTGCTGCCCGGTGGCTGAAAAATGCCCGGTGCATGTCCATATACCAGGACCATTTCGTTCCCATGATTTTTGCCAACAGGCTCTCCGGATCAACTGTGGAAAAAGCAAACAACCCCCCCGGCTTAAGTTGATGGTAGACTTTTTCTATCTCCGCCACCGGATCGGTGAAATGCTCAATCACATCCCACATGGTAATCACTTCAAAGCTATTTTTGGGAAAAGTGTTTCTCTCAAACGGCTTATTTATTAGATTAATTTGGTAGTTCTTTTTGGCGAACTCCACCGCCCAACGATTGGGCTCTAACCCCTTGGCTTGCCATCCTTGATCCAGGGCCAGCCGGACAAATAGTCCGGTGTTGGTCCCGATATCTAGCAATCTTCCCTTTTCAGGAAATGCCCGCTCCAATCTTTTCAGGTAACTGCTAAATGTTTTTCTCCGGGCATTTTGTTCGGAGAAATATAGTGGATCTTTTGCAACTTCATAGTAAGTGCTGATTTGCCTTTGGGAAATTTTTTCATCAAGATAGATCATTTTGCAAAACTGACATCTCACAATCGGCCCGTGAGAGCCAAAGCCACAATTGGTGCAGGCAAACGCCGTTGGATCGGAGATTATTTCTTCTTTGTTAGCGGGAAAAAGCAACTTAAGACTTTTTCGCCGGCAGAATCGGCAAGAGTTCATATTTTACCAGGCGCCAGACAAAGGCAACTAACAGAAAATTCCTAGCGGCCAGAATTAGAAATAAATGTAAATTGGCCCCCTTGTTAAAAAAGTCAATCAATTCGCCATAGTTTAAAGGATAAATTAATTGGGTGCAAACCAGCGCCGCCAACACAAGAATACTGTTGACCCTGTTGTTCTTTGCCAGCGGCAAGAGGAAGGCCAGCCAAATCATGTATTGCGGTGAGAAAAGTTGCGAAGCGGCAATCATCGTGCCGATAAGCAGTAAGCAGACGGATATGTCCAGCATTCTCGGACGGCGCAGAAAGATAATTAAATAGATTACAGCTATGCTCACGGGGAGAAGAAGCCGGAAAAGCCGCTCATGACCCAAATAATACAGCGGATCCAGGGCCCAAACAGCAGCCACAAAGCTGACACCATGCGGTCCGGGATTGGTGAAGGCCGTCACCATGGTTAGCACCGTTCCCAGCACGGATTCCATATGCACCGTCCCGGAAAAAACAAAACCCATGTTGGCAATGATTGCCGGCATACTTTGGCCGGTGGTCCCAGCATAAACGAGAAAAACCAAAACAATGGCAGCGACAAAGGCCAGAAGAAATCTCCCGAACTTTCGCCCAGCCACTAACAACAAATATGGCAACAGAACGATGGGGAAAATTTTCGTGGCCACGGCCAGCCCCAAGAAAAATCCAGAAAGACCATAACGGAGCCGCTGAAAAAACACTAAGGCGGCAACCATTAGTGTGACCACCAAAAGATCAAAGCGAAACAGGATGATCGGTCCGGCTGCCAGGATTAATAGCCCGAGCATTATCGGTTTCTTGGTCAGTGCCAACAAAATTAAAAGAAAAATTATATCGACACAAATAAAAGCAACTTGATAAATACTAAAAGACATCGCCGGCAAAGACAGAAAGAAGAGATTGGCCCCGGGCGGATAAATCAGTGTGCCTGCGGTCCAAACATGCCGGGCAATCGGATAGTAGTAGTTAATTAGATCCCCACTTAAAGTGTAGTGCCAGCGTTGCTGAAAGCCCAGAAAAATAACCGTTGCTAAGCTAAGAGGGAAAGCAAAAATCTTCATGGCAAGAGAGAAAAGCCCATTGCTCCACGGATATTATTAATTGTCTGTTTATTTGGCACTGACTCAAAATAATCAAGATAAATCTGGGAGGCCGATCCGGTTAGATCGTAGGCGCGAAGCACCAGCGATCCGTCGGAACGCTTAAACTGGCTAATCTCCCGGCCAAATCTTGGTTGGAAGCAGCCAGCCCGCATGACTAAAACATCATATTTTTTGGCCATCAGATCATCCGGGTCAACACAGTCATTCTTGGAAAAATCAATGACATCAAGAGAAAACCGGCCGGTAAAATATGGTCTGGTTTTAACGACGGGGACATCGAAAACATTAATTTGGTTATAAAACAGATAGTAGATATAGCCGCCGTCATATTGAGAGAGGATGATATTTTTATTCTCATCTCTCTCTTTTTTCAAAAAGAGAGCCAGACTTTTCATTTCCGTGCTGCGGGTGTCAATTGACCAATAATGCACCGGCTCGTGGACAAAATAGGCATGGAGCATGGCGATAAACTGCCAACCAGCCAGAAGGATTAACGGTAAAACAAGCAATTTTTTGTTTTTCAAAAAAGTCACCAGACCAAATGCGGCCACCACCTGCCAAAGGGGAACAAAAAACACAATCCGGGAAAAATTAGGAAAACCCTCAATGGTGAGAGCGGCCGGCAAAGGGGCCAGGAAAAGTAGGGCCAGCGGTAAATAAGTTAAGGGTGGGTAACGGCGATTAAGGAAGATAGCCGCCGCCAGCAAAAAGCCGATGAATTCCACCATCGTGATTGCCCCGACATTTTCCACATAGTGGCGCCCCGGCTCCCGCATGGAAAAGAGCATCGGGTTGGGTGAGAAAAAAGTGACATAGCGCTGACCAATGTCGAAGGCATAAGCCAGGACTTTATTATGAAACACTCGAACCACCAGCGGGTTAGCGTTCGGACCATCTTCGGCAATGTCCGTGTTTAAATTATGTTGGACTTCCGGATAGGTGAAAACGCTCACCTGGTCAAAACGGCCCAGGCCCACCGGTGTGCGGAAAAAATAAAACCAAGGAAAGACCACATAAGCCACTAATGGCAGCACCACCAGCAGCAGTAATTTTTTATTGGGCCGAAACTGCCAAAAGCAGAGGCCCACCGTGGCCAGCCAGAAAAACGGCGTGAGGGCCCGGGAGGTTTGATAGGAAAAATAGGCCAGGAGATAAAGGAAATAAACTGCCGGTAGCCAACGGGTATGTTTAGTCTCAAAGAACCGCACCAACAGCAAGACGGCGGCGAGACTAAGGACCACATCAAAGATGCCTTCAAGAGTTCCCCGACTGGTGATAAAGCCATATGGTGAGACCATCACCAATGCCATCGCCAATAGCCCCATGATTTTGTTTTTAAAAAACTTGACACAAAAAACATAAGCAATCACTCCCAAGAGCACTCCGGTTAGGGCAATGGGCAACCGGGTGGAAAAAGGAGACAACCCGAAAAGCTTCACTGGGATGATGGAGGCATAGGCCACCAGCGCGGGGCGATAGTCTCCCCAGGAATCAATATAGATCGGCAGGAATTGGCCTTGGATGTTCTTGCCGGTTAGGCCAAGAAGATAAGCATTATAGCCCGCCTGGGCCTCGTCAAAGTGCAGTCCCACCGGTAAATCATTGAGCCGCCACGTCCGCAATCCCAAACCAACCAAGAGAATTAAAGCAAAAATTATGGCAAAAGTTTTTTTCTTCATCGGACCACCTTAATATTACCAAATATTTCCCCACTGGCCGTGGATCGTTGTGAGGGCACAAAAATCGTAAATTTTTTATCAGCGTCGCTCGAGAGTCGCAGATGGTAGAAAGTGAACAGATAATTAAACCCGTTATTTTGCCCCAGGTCGGCGTTAACATTAACAGCCACTGTGGCGCCGGCAGACTGGGCGGCAATGGTGGCAACGGCCGCCTTTTTGTCCGCTAGATTCACTGGATTGCGAAAGGCGAAGAAATTCTGCAAATTAAAAAAGACGGTGACGCCCAGAAACAGCCCCAGAAAAACTTTTGGCCAACGAGAAAGCCAGTTTCCAAAATGGATCAGCACCACCGGAAAAACCATTAAGAAATAATATTCCGGCACATGGAGGCGGTAGAAACTTAAAGCCACCGCCGGCGTTAAAATCCATAACCATGCCGGCCGCTTTTTTCTTATGGCCCACCCCACCATTCCAACCATGGCGAATTTCACTAACCAGTTATTTATCGGCAGCACAACCTGGGCCAAGGAAACAAATAAAATCCGCAGATTAATCAAAAATTTAAACGGCACCGGATAAGCACTGTCAACAATCCCCGACGAGGCTAGTCCGTGAACCAATCCGAGAATATTAAGAAATTGGTGCCGCAGGTCAAAAATAATTAGCGGAGAAACCAAAAGCAGCACCGGAATAGTGAACAGCGATAATTGCCTTTTGGTAATTTTAATTTTATAAAGAAAAATGATTGGTAAAAGAAGCACGGCCGTCGGATGGACACTAAATGACAGACCGGTAATCACCCCTAACCAAAAATATGATTGTCGAAGAAGAAAATAGAGCGCTGCCACCGACAAGAGCATAATTAGATTTGAGGGCGCCACTGTCCGGTCATAAAAAATCAGTGAGGAAGAAATGGCATAAAGAAATAAGGATAAAAGGGCTGTTTTTTGGTCAAACAACCGACGGGCGGCAAGATATACCATTAACATTGTCGCTCCGGCAACCACCGTCACCATGACATTGCCGGCCACCGGATCAAAGCGAAAAAGAGCATAAAAAACTGCCAACAAGTAATAGAAGGCCGGGCCAATAAACACTCCGCCGACAGAGATTTCTTGGCCGATCAGAGAGAATTTATGGTTGACCAACAAATCCCGCACCCACCAGGCCGCTGTTTCCTGATCAAAATCAAATCCCGCCCGGGTTTGGAGTTGATAGAACCGCAGCGCCAAACCAAAAATAATCAGCGCCGCCGGTAAAAGGTAAGACCTAAACCGCATAGCACCACCGGAACAATTGTCAAAAGATTCTCCGGGGCCAAACTTTCCTGGCCAAGATAGAGAAAGGGCAAATAACGCAGCAGTAATCCGAAAGTGGTGGCCACCGCCAGAATCCAAAGGGTCCGATTGTTAATCAGCGCCACCACCGCCAATGGTGGCAGGAAATACCAGGAATAGGCTTCTCGTAGTATGATCACCGGAATTAAAACCAGCAAAAGCATAACTAAGGACCGCTCGACTATTTTTTTCGGCCAGAAAAAAAACGGCAGGGTGACAAAGGTCAAAAACTTAACCCCCCCGGAGAGTAAAACAGAAATCATTGCCAATAACCGTTGCCGGGGCAAAAGATAAAGGGCAAAAAGAAAAAAGAAGGCCATTACCGCATCTAAATGCGGGCTAACCAGTCCCTCAATAATGACCAATGGGTTAGCAGCAAAAAAAAGAGCGTTCTTCACTCCGGACAACTTTTTTATCAAAACCACCGAGCCAACATAGGCCGCGGCAAACATGATTTTAAAATTAAAAACGGTGAGAATAAACTTACCAAAGCCAAGATAGGAAAGCGGCACGGTGAGAGCCAGCCAGATGGGGCCATAGGGATAGGTCCGGTGCGTCCACTGCATAAACCGCGTCCAAGTGTCGGTGGGGAAATCCAGGGCTTTAAAAAAGTAAGGATTTTGGCCATAGTGGGTAACTATTCTCGCGTCAAAAAGATAATTAAAAAAATCATGGGAGAAAGCCGGGTAGGCAAACAGCGTCAGGACCACCACCCCGGCAACCAGAATGAACAAATTCGGTTTCTGTCGCAAAAGGAGAAGGTAGAATAAAAAGAGCAAAAGCAACAATCCGGCAAAAATGGCCGTCGAGAGCAGACGATTAAAATAACCAAGTTGAATCATCAAGTGCTGGAAAGAAAGGAACCACGGTGTTTGGAGAAGAGTTAGATTAAGGTCAATCTGCGAATAGGAATAAACGCCAAGGACGGCTAAGACAAGAAGATAGAAAAAGATAATCATTTTTTGTATCGGCCGCGCAGTTGGTTAAATTTGACTCGGTAGACTTCCTGGAGCATATCGATGGATTCTTTGATAAATTTCCCCTGGCCCCGTTCGGCGGCTTTAGCCACCGAGATGTCCCGATCCGCCCAGGAAACCGGCACTTCGGCAATTTTATAACCGCGGTCTTGGGCAATCACCAGCATTTCCACATCAAACGACGTTACTGTCCAACCTTGCGATCCTTTTCCGGCACTGGCGATCACGTCCATCACCGGGAAAATCTCTCTAGCCACACTGGCACGCAGACACTTAAACCCGGCTTGGGTGTCCACAATTTTTCGCAACAGCACCGAGCGGCGAATGTTACGAAAGATAAATGAGGCCAACTGGCGGAACAGGGAAAAGTTTTTCCTTTCCAATCCCCGGCTGCCGATGACCACGTCAAAACCCCGGTCAAAATACGGCAGCAACTTTTCCAACTCGCCGATGGGGGTTGACTGGTCCATATCGGTGAATAAAACTAATTCCCCAACGGCTTTTTGAATTCCGGCCCAAACCGCCAGCGGCTTGCCACCGTGCTGGTTCTGCAAATAAGTGAAACCCCTATTTCGATCACAAAAATCTTTGGCCAGCCGGCGCGACTCTTCATCCGGCGAGGCATCATCGGACACAATCACTTCCCAGGAATATTTTTGCTTGGACAGGTAGCTTTTAACCTCCTCCAACACCCCCCGGCGCAAATTCTCCGTCTCGTTATATGAGGGAATCACCACGGAAAGATAAACTTTTTTCATTTACCAGTGTAGTGTATCAATTTATAGATCATAATCCCAGCGGGGCCGATAAGCTTGTCTACAATTTCTCCGCGGCCGAAGCCGGCAATTTCCCACGCCGGATTGCCCAGCGGAGCGCAATCTTTCTGTTCACAGACCACAATCAATTGGTCCGTCACGGTTTTTCGCTGCGGATCTAAATCAGAATTTAAGATTGTTACCGGGGATTGGTGCCAAATTTCAAGAAAATAGAGATAGGCATGATCGCTGTTGCCGGGAGCAATTAAAGCAAAGTTAAAGAGCTTGCCGTCAGCCTCGGCTAGAACTATCTTATCAATATCCTGTGTTTGGGTAAGAAGATTGTTCGGCGGCTGATAGAAGAACATCTTTGGCTGCTGTAAATAGATCAAACCGGCCAGGGCGATCACAAAAATTACCCATAAATATTTCTTGCTTAATAACCAACTGCCGCCTAGGCCTAAAAACAAAAACGGCAATGGGTAGAGGATATTAAAATAATGCTCATATAGCGTTCCCCGATATGAGCCGACGCCCAAGACACCAATCAAAAGCCAACTGCCCAAAACAATGACCTTTGGTTTCTCTTGACGGAATTTCACTGTTGCCCAACCAACAAAAGCCGCCAACGAAGAATAGTAGAATAAATTAAGAATGTCACCGCGAAAGCCTAGAACAATTTCATAAAGCTGGCGGGCAATGTCATTGAACAACCAGAGGAAATTATCGCTGCGCGGTGAGACTGTCGCCCCGTGACGGTTGATAAACTGCCAAACACTGCGGGTGTTAGGAAAACCGTGCCGCAATTCAAACAGAAGAAACATTGAATCACCCAACATTGTCCCTGCTGCCAATAAGACAATTTGGACTAGCCACTCCCGCCAAGGGAAAAGCAGCAGCAGCGATAGCCCGATGATTGGGAGAAAGATAAGATCCATATAATGCAGCTGCACTAAAACGCCCAAGCTTAGGCCGGCCAGAAAAGTGAAACGGCTTTTGCGCTGATAAAGAAGGAAAGCAGTCAACAATGCAAAAAAAGGCACCGGGTTCGGATTCCAAGAAAACCGGGAAATGTCCACCATCCTTGGGGAAACGGCCACTAAGAACGCGGCGATCAAACCGGCTTTCTCCCCAAAAAACTTTCGGCCGGCCAGATAGACCAGGACCACCGTGGCCAGACCGAAAATGGCCGCCATCACGGCCGGGCCCACTGGGGAAAGGTTAAAAATCCAGAGAAACGGCAGCATGAAATAGTAGTAGATCGGGCCAGTGTAGAACCCGCCGACAGAGGCGGTCGGGCCAAGAAGTGTCCATTGATGGTCCACAATCATTCGTTCCACCACTAGCACGTCCCGGCCTTCATCCCCCAAAAACTGCAGATAATCCGGCAACTTATAGAATCTCAGGAAAGCCGCCAGGATTAAAATCAGAAGGAGCCAGAGTTTTTTATTTCCAAATAATTTGGCTATAGATGACATAATTAACAATAAGTCCCACTCCGACTCCGGCCACATAGAAAAACATATATGGGGAAATTTTTTGAAATGGCAGGTTTGGGAAAGGCTTTTTAAACTCTTCCAGGCCAAAGATCATTTCCCCGATCCGCAAGAAAAGAAACTGGATCACAACTGACCCCAGAGAGAGGACATTGAAAGCGGCAAATTTGCCGGGGATGTCGGAAAGGGCCAGACTGCGGTCAGAGAATGTCCAGATATTATTTAAAATGAAGTTAGAAATAATGGCAAACTCCGCCCCGGCCGGCCCAGCCAACGAAGGGCGAATGCCGATGCGCACCCCCACCAACAGCCCGGTGGTGTTAACGATAAAGCCAATGGTGCCGACAACGGCAAACTTCAGAAAACGAATAATGGTGTCAGACATATTTCTTCAAAGTATATCTTAGCGCATAATGCAAAAGATTTTTAGTGTAAGAAAGGGTGCGCATTTTTGACCGGCCGCCAAAACGGTCAAAATAGACAAAGGGAAGCTCGGTGAATTTGAATTTGCTGCTAACCACTTCGAAAGCAAATGCCGGCACAAACAGCCAGCCCCGATGAACACTTACCTCACTGCGAAGTCCTAGCCAAACTTCTTTGCGAAACGCCCGGTAAAGATTAGTGAACTCGTGAAGTTTTGGAAACAGAAGCAAACAGCGCAAAACAAAGTTTGCTCCCAAACTTAACAGTTTTCGCCACCAGGACCAATTCTCCACCCCGCCGCCGGGAGCGTAGCGACTGCCGATGACCACATCATAATTTTTAAGACCGGCGATAAATTTGGGTAGAAGTTTTGGGTCACAGGACAAATCCGCCTCCATCGTCACCAGATAATCGGCTTTTAATTTGTTCACAGCATAATCAAGACCGGCAGACAAGCCAAGCCCCAGTCCTCTCTTTTTAACATCCAGGTAATGAACTCTCTTTGACCTGAACTTCTTAACCAACTGTGCTGTGGCGTCGGTGGAATGACTGTCGGAGATTAGAACGTCGACGTTAAATTTGGAGACGGCGGCAATAAACGCGGTGATGTTCTCGGCCTCATTGAACGTGGGAGCGACAACAACGACTTTTTTCATCGATTTAGCCCTAAACGGTCGGCCCAAATAATTCCAATCACTTTAAGCTGCTCAATGATCGTGTTGGTCGTCATTTTACTATCTCCTAGCTTGCGCAGCTGAAAATTTAAAGGAATTTCTCTAACTTTGGCTCCCTGCTTCATCATTTCATAAAGCAAAAGTGTTTTGTAGGCAAAAGACCTAATAAAAACCCTGTCAAAACTAACCTTTTTTAAAATGCTCACCCTGGCTAACCGGAACCCAGTGGTAAAATCATGGACATTCCACATAAAAAGCGTGACTTGGTAAAAAAGGTTGCCCACAACCGACAAAAATTTCCTCTCAATTCCCCATTCTCGGGGAATCGAACCACCAGGCACATATCGCGACCCGATTACATAATCGATTCCTTCATCAAAAGCCTGCACAAATCTGGGGACATCATTAGGATCATGTTGGAAATCGACATCCATCTCCATCACTGCGTCAGCCTTTAATTTATCAATTGCATATCGAAAGGCCCGTTTATAGCCATAGCCTAAACCTTGTTTGCCCTTAGCTAGGGAAAGGTACAAATTTTTATATTTTTTCATCTTCTCTTGAACCACTTTCCAAGTTTCGTCGGGTGACGTGTCGTCAAAAATTAAAAGCGCCATTTGGTGATTCTTTATTTTAGGGAACACGTCTTTAAAGAGAATGTCAATCATTCGCCCGACATTATCTTTTTCGTTATATGTCGGCATGCAAATCACAATTTTACTCATGCTTTTGAGTATATCAGGGCAAAGAAGTAAAATATAGGCATGACTTTTGACATTATTACTCTTTTTCCGGAAATGTTTGTTGGGCCGCTGGACCAGAGCATCGTTAAACGGGGGCAGGATAAAAAGTTAGTCACCATTAACCTGCACAACCTGCGCGACTGGGCAACAGACGAGCGGGGCACGGTTGACGACCGGCCCTACGGTGGAGGGGTGGGCATGGTTATGCAAATTGAACCAATATACCGCGCTTTACAAAAAATCCGAAATCCGAAATCCGAAATCCGAAATCAAAGAACCATCCTTCTTGATCCCCGCGGAGAAAAGTTTACCCAAGCAATTGCCCGGGAATATTCAAAACTAGACAGATTAATTCTGATTTGCGGCCACTATGAAGGCATTGACGAGCGGGTGCGGGAGCACTTAGTCGATGAAAGCATCAGCATTGGCGACTATGTTCTCACCGGCGGGGAAATACCGGCCATGGTCATTGTTGACGCTGTGACCCGCCTTGTTCCCGGAGTTCTGGAAAAACCTGAGGCTACCGAAATTGAGTCCTTCTCTCCCGCTTACCTACTCTCCGGCTCTCGTGCTTATGAATACCCCCAATACACCCGCCCGGAAGATTTTAAGGGCTGGAAAGTTCCGGAGATTTTGCTTTCCGGCGACCACCAAAAAATAGCAGCGTGGCGAAAACAAGCAAGCCTAAAACAGAAAGCCGCAGGCCAATCGCAAAAGACTCCGGTTGATAATTAAAAACCACCACATGGTCCCCCGCCGGGACATAAACCGCCCGGAAAGAAAAATCCGCCCGATAAATCTTTGTTTGCTGGCCGTCCAATGTGGCCTGCCAACCGGGATAGAAGTTATCGGAAAGAAATAAGAATCTGGGCCCATCAGCCTGGGTTTTAATGGTCACTCGCGCCGGTTCATACTGCGTGATTATTGCCTGGCCAGGATCAGTCCCAGCAACCGGCAACTGCGCTGGCACCTCCTCTAGAACCAGGTCGCGGCGCAAATTAAAATCGTCAGCAAAAATTGTGTCCAGCTGGGTTTGGGGGTCAGTTGCCACCGTCACCCGATCGGCCAAAAAAACCCGGGGTAAAACGTTTTTAAACTCAAAAGCCGACCAACCGGAAAAGCTGGCCACCGGGGTAAACAGATCCGGCAAAAAAATGTCCTGCGCCGGCCGGGGCACGTCCGGTTTAGGATAATAAAGAAAATATTTCACTCCTAAGAGCGCCCACAGCCGCAACAGCCGTGGCTTGGTTTTAGCCGACTCGGTTGAACCCATTTCCGACAAAGTGATTTCCGTCCGGGAGATCTTTTGCGTTTCCAGTTGGCCGTTAAAACTAGCGGCGTAGGCCAGCTGACCATAGCGCAGGGGATAAATGGGGTCGAAACCCTCCGGTGAATAGGTTTGAGTTTGCAGGGAAAGGTTCTGCTTGACCGCTTCTCCAAAAGTCAAAAACCGCGAAAGATCATTGTGATTTTGCAAAAATTCAAAAACGGGACTGGCCGGATAAAGAAGCTGCGGATAACCAATGGAAAGATATTTATTAAAGAAGTAGACCTGACCCAAGAGCGTGATTCCCACCAAACCAAAAATTGTCAGCCGGCGCCGGTTTAAAAACAGCAGTGCCACGGCGGCCGCCGCCATCGCCAGCGGCAAAACGAGATTTCGCCAGGAAACCGGGCTATGAGCGAAAATCCCTGCCGCCAGAAGAAGGGGAATAAAAGACAGGAAAATCTTTATTAGTCTCCGACGGTCATTGTTCTTGAGCCACCGGTCAAACCCGAACGCGGCCAGGGCGGATAAAGAAAACGTGGTGAGAATTAAAATTCGGCTGGGCTGGAAAGTGGGAATAAACGGCAACGGCAAGTGCAAAAACCAGCGGGTCAGGAAAAAATTACTGGTTAATGCAAATGAGATAATGGCTGCGCCCAGAAAAAACTTCGGCAGAAAAGTAGGTTTTCGCCTCAGGATGGCAAACAGGGCAAAGGCCAGCGGCACTAAACCAAGATAGAGAGCGGTTTCTTCATATGACCCCGGCCCGGCGTAATTCCAGGTGGCCGGATTACCATTGATATCGGGAGATAGCAAACGAAGCAAATGGGTGGGGGCCAATAGATAGGTGGCAAAAACCTTTTCTATTTCCGAGGAAAGCCGCGGCGAGAGGGAAAGCGCCTGGGCGGTGGGGATAATCTGCACTGCAGCAATTAAAAAACTAAAGGCCAAGGCAAGCAGGAAACCGGTTAGGCGCGACCGGACCAGAGCATAGACCGCCAACAGAGCCACGATATAAAAGGTCACTTGAAAATAGCCGGCGAAAAAGCAGACCGCCAGAAAAAGCGCCAGCCAGCGATAGGACCGTTTCTCCAAAAAATAAAGCAGCAGCGGCAGCCAGATGGCCGTTTGGGACACCACCGCGGCCGCCTGGGTCCAGCTGATGATAAAACCGGAGAAGCCAAAAGAAAAACTGGCCAAAAAACTGGCCAAACTACTAAGTTTTAACGAGCGGAAATAGAGATAGGCAAACCAGGTTGCCAGAAGCGGTTGAACCAAAACCAAGGCTGACCAGGCGGTGATTTGCGGCAAGAAAAAATAAAGAATATTAAAAGGGTAAAAAACCGCTGTCTGGTAGTTAGCCAAGGCTGGCAAACCGGAGAAGATATAAGGATCCCACAAAGGCATTTTCCCGGCCAACAACTGGGAATTGGCAAAAGTGCGGAAGGGATAGAGCAACCGGATGGTGTCGCCCCCAATGGCCTTGAAAGGAATTTTAACGGCCCACGGGGAATAAAAAGCGGCCAGATAATTAGTCGGAAAAACAATCTTTTGCCCCACCAACACTTCCCGATAAACCACCGCCAAACAACCAAGAGTCAACAAGATAAACAAAATGCCGGAGTATTTTTTTAAAAAATCCATTTCTTATGGGCAATTTTTTTCTGCCCAATACTTGGAGGCCATAAAAAGACTCCTAAACGTTCCGGCATCACTCCAATAGCCTTTGAGTTCACTCCAACTCAGCTTATCTTTGGCCAAGTAGGCATTACAAACATCAGTAATCTCATATTCTCCTCTCTCCGACGGTTTTAGGCCGCGAATTATGTCAAAAACCTTGTCGTCAAATATATATAAGCCGGTGACTGCATATTTTGTTAACGGGTGCTCCGGTTTCTCAATGAATTGAGTGATTTTTTGTGGATCGGTTTTAGCAAAAACGGGCACACCATATCTTTCCGGATCAGGAACTTTTTTTAAAAAAATTCTCGCCCCTGATTTAAAACCCTTCACATCAACAGAGATATCCGCATCAGTCGTGTTATCACCTAGAATAACCGTAACCGGTTTTTTGTCCGCAAAATCCTCCGCCAGAGCCAGAGCATGAGGAATTCCGCCTTCCGTCTTCTGACCATTGATTACAATTGAATCTTGAAAAGCGAACTCCAAATGTCTCACACCTAGCGCCTTACCATTTCTTAAAACGGAAACGAAATGACCGGCGTGGGGGCCACCAATCACCACCATTATTTCGGTGATACCAGCTTTAACCAGTGTCTGGATCGGATAAAAAACCATTGGCTGATCGTAGATCGGAAGAAGATGTTTGTTTGTGGCCCACGTAAGAGGGTAAAGTCTCGTTCCCAACCCACCGGCAAGAATAACTCCTTTCATCGTCTAGACTCTGAGCAGGAAGATAATTAAAATGAAAGTTACTAAGGCTGCCATGCCAATATACTCCAAGACGATTGACGAGGTCAAGTTGCCGTCATGGTGGTGATGGACAATGCCCCAAAAAACATAGAAAACCGCCATTAAAATGACCACGGCTACTTGGGAGGCAATGTCAAAACGGAAAAACAGCACTCCGCCAAGTCCAAGGCTAATAATCAGCAGCAAGATCAAAAAATCAACGGCGTGTCTCATAGCACCACTCCCCGGCTGATGACGTTAATCGCCACCAAAACGGCCAATAACAAAAACAGATGGGCCAGATTGTGGCCAGACAGCCGAACAATCCGGCGCCGGGAAACCAGGAAACTGTCCACTACCAAAATTCCCACCAGCATGATGATTAACGCCATGGAGATGGTTTTTGTGACGGTCATCAAATCAAACTTTGGCTGAATGGTTTGCGCCGGCAAAACTTCCGGGCCCGGGGCTGGCGTCTGTGCCACCGGCAAGGCAGCCGGCACCGGTGTCGATGGCGCCGCCACCGTCGGCGCCCCCGACGGCAAAGCGCCGAACTCCTGCACCACCAGCGTGGTTTCTTCCCCGTTAAGAGTGCCGTTAACAACCGCAAAACCCACATCCTTATATTTATCGTTTAAAAGGTTTTCCCGATGGGACGGGGAGTTCATCCAGGCGGAGACAACGCCCGCCGAATCACCAAAATCCCGGGCCAGGTTTTCTCCGGCAAAAAGATAGTGATAACCGGCGGCGATAATAAAAGACCAGGGGTCTCGACCCTGGGGAGACGTGTGAGCCCAATATTGGTGGGTGAACATGTCATGCGCCTTGTCTGTCGCCGCCTGGGAAAGTTCACTATTGAGTGTTAGCGGCGCCACCCCGGCCGCCGCCCGATCTTTGTTGGTGTCCGTTAATAAATCGGAAACGGTGATGTTGCTGGCATAACCAAGAATTTGCGGCCGGAACTTGGCCACCCCGGAAAAAACGATCTGCAGCACCAAAAGAACGGCAATGTAGGTGGTGAGTGAGGAGAAATGCAGCGCCCTAGCCTTATGATTATTAGTGTGCCGGGGAGTGAAAAAATGCAAAAACGGTTCCAAGACTTTCCTCATTAACAATCATTGTAATCTCCTTCTAAGCCATCTTGCAACCGGGATGGCCAGCAGAAAAACTAAGATGTCCAGCAGCCAAAACCACTGGCAAAAGAAGTTTGGACAGGCGTAGCGGTTGACAAACCACCAAAGAATAAAGACCGCAACCGGGACCAGGGCTCGGACTAACCACCGTTTTCTAATCAGAAGAGCTAGAGTCACGACCTCAAGTAGAAGAAATGGCCACCAAACGCACTCGGAACAAACCGCTTGGGTCGCCGCTCCTTTGGTTTCGCCGCTGGGAGTTGACAAAACCGCCGAAGGGGTGGCTTCCCCCAACACACCGGGGATAAATCCGGCTGCCGGGCCGCTAACCACTCCGCCGCCGGGTGTAACGGACAAAATGTTTGAGAACGGTCCCGGCGCGCACCCGTTGCCCGCCCGGACCTTGAAATAGTAGGTCACACCACCGGACAAACCACCAACCGTGTAGCTTGTCGTGCCGGCACCGCCAACATTGGGATTACCAAACTGGTCGGCCGCCGGATCAGTGCCGTAGGCCACCAAATAATAAGTCACCGGGTCGGCGGCTTTGTTCCAGAACAGGGTCACACTATTGGTTCCGGCAACAATGCCCGTTAACACCGGCGCGCCGGCTGGCGCCGTGTCATTGCAAACCGGCGTGGATGCCCCGGCCACCGTCCCCCCGCCCCCAGTTGTTATCGTTGCTGGTGCAGCTCCACCGGAAAAATAGAGCACTAAATCATAACTGGTCTCTTTATCCTGATACTCATTTCCGGCCGAGGAATCCATCGTCACCACATAGTCAAAACTTTCACTGTGGCCGCCGGCCAACACCCCTAAAGGCACATTTCCGGCACTGTAAAAATCATGCAAGGTTCCGCTCCAAAGAACCGTGCTGTCGCTGTCCCTAATAATGGAAAGCAGCATCACTGTGTCCAAGCTGCCGGTGACGGCAGTGTTTTGAGCTTGATTACTCACCGTCAACGGGTTACTGTCAGTGTTGGTCACCGCCACCTGCCGGCTGACCGAGCGGCCGGGAAACCAAAAGTCGGTGGGAAAGATGCTGGGTGAGGTGGCCGGAGAACAACCGCTGTCATTACAGCTAACTGTCAGGTCCGCTGCCAAAGTTGGCCGCGGCAAAAACAAAAAAAATAGGGCGGTCAATCCCAAGATGACAGGAAGTAGTTTTCTCATAAGTGTGCGCTAAGACTTGTTGTTGCCCCACCGCTGTCTGTCAACATCACCGTCAAAACGAAGTTCTTACTGCCGAGGGAATAAACACAAGTTCCGCCGGTGGAACAAGTGCCCAACAAAATGTCCCGGGAAACATTGACGTCACCGTTTAAATCAAAATCACCCGTCACCCCCTGGGGGGCGCTGCTGGTGTCATAGGTTAACTGGTAAGCCAGATGTTTAAAGTTAGCAAGATTATTAACGGTGAAAGTAATTGTGTGTTGATCGCCGGAAAGGCTTAGTGCCGCCGCCGGATCAGCGGCTTGATGATAGGAAATGTTAGCCACCACCGGACTGGCCTCCTTATTACCTGCCTGATCCTGGCCCTCGGCCTTCAAGCAGTAGCTGCCGGAAGAACCCGGTGTCCAGTCATAACTCCAAGAAAAGTCATTGCTCACTGAAGAATTGACCAAAGTGGTGATTAAGGTATAGCTGGAATTGCAGCTGCCAGCATATTGACTATAAAGCAAATCAACACTAACCACTCCAAAATCGTCATGGGTGTTGCCGGCAAAATGAATTGGGCTGGCCGTTACATCGGTGTTGGGCACCGGGGAAGTGAAAGTTGATGTCGGCGCCGCTCGGTCCACTACCAAAAGCGCCGGTGCCGACCAGGCACTGGTGTTATGGAACGAATCCCGGGCCCGAACGCGCCAATAATAGACCCCGTCGGGCAAACTGAAGGGCGGCGTTTGCGAAACAGTAATCCAATTGGAAGTATAGAGCACGGTGTTTCCGGCACTGTCCACCGAGGTTTGAAACTCATAGGCGATGTCCGGGTGCTGTGGACAAGAACTGGTGGAATCGGTCCAGTCGAAATAGGGATTGAGATTCCAAGCGGAAGCCGCCCCGGCATAGGTTGGGTCGGCAGGGTAGACTGGCACCGGCACCGTTGGCGCCACCCAACAACCAGTGGTAATGGTGATCCCAGATAACGTCACAAAGTCGAGAAATGAAGCATTACTTCCCCCAATCGTTGGGACAAAGAGAATCACGAAAAGTAACAGTAATTTAAAAAAAGAATTTCTCATTTTTTATTTTTGGCACGTTGTTTAAGAAGTTTCCCAATCTCTTTCTTTACGTTCACCAGTTCACTATAGATAATTATTGTTGCGGGGATAATTATCAGCAAAATCAAGCCCGGCAGAGTCCTCGCGAACCCCACTGGATAACCAATTAAAGGGATCGACAAGACCACTTTGCCAATCACCAGATCCTTGTCGACTGGGGTTGGATCGGCAGATTTATTAGCGTCACCTTCTGTCATGTAAGAGACTTTGCTATCAATTATTTTAACCTCAACGATTCGGTGAGTTACGGTCTCTTTGGGATTTTTAGACTCGCGGTCCTGGGAGTACTTAAAGGTAACAACATCACCTTTCTTATAGTCAGTCTCTGGTCGGACAATCACAACGCTACCCGTAGGAATTGCTGGACTCATTGACCCCGATTGAACACTAAAAACTCTTATTTTAAAAGGCGTGTTGATGCCAGACAATGCTACCAAAATGGCAATTGCTGCAAGTACAACAAATATTCCCCAATATACATATGGGGCAAATTGCTTAGTCTTCTTCAGCAACGCGTTAAGATTTTTTCTCATAGGACTTAGTAAGTTGCACAAAGTCCCCCTTGTGCAACCCAGCTAAAGCCTACGGATTACGGTGTTTGTGCCGCATTAAACAGTAGGTTAAAGCTCATCGCCGCGCTCTGGTAGGAATTACCAGCGCTCGGATCCATCTGGACATCAATATATCCAGAGTAGCTCCCATTTGGATTGGGAGGTGTACCTGCTACCCACGCAATATTGGGCATGGTGAAGGAATTATTCCGCCACCAATTGATTGTCTGCCATCCAGAATCATAGCCAGTACCGTGAATTCTCATCAGGAAGACGTTATCCATTCCCCCAACACTCTGTGAGTAACCCGTTAAGGAAACAGTGGGTGTAAGCCCGATCTGTGCAGTGCTGAAATTACCCACATAGAATCCATCAGTGACTGTTTGTCCGGGATACCAATTTGTTTCACTAAATTGTCCCGAAGCATAGGTGGTCCAACCACTGTCGGCGGGGGTTGTATAAGAAACTGTTCCGTCCCACCATTGATGTGTAATGATCTGGGTAAGCTTCAGGTCAGCGTTACCTGTTGAAAAAGTGATTCCCGATAAGGTCACTGAATCCGTGTAGTAGGCTCGTGTTGCACCAGCAACCATTGTCGCTGCGGCAAGAATCATTACCAAGCTTAATAAAATCCGCTTCATTAATTTTCACCCCCTCTCGGCAGAAGATTGAGAAATATTTGAGGATTTTTATTCGGCATATTTTTTGCCGGGCAGGAAAATTAATATCAGTTATCTCTCAGCATACTTACTATAGTCATTGTTAGTCAAATTGTCAATAAGCAACGGTCTAAACAAATTTTTTGAGTAACAGATATAATGGAATTGTGACTGTTGTTGTTAAAAAGACTCCTTTAGCGATTGTTTTAATCGTGATTTTGGGACTGGTTGCCGGCTATTTTTTGCGCCAGCTCTGGACGGGGACAACAATTATTGACGCTGCCACCCATCCCGACTGGCCGACCTTTGTCAGCACCAAATATCATTATCAGATCCAATATCCGCCGGATTGGACGGCCCAAGAGAAAGCACCAGGCGATAATGAGAAACAAGAAGTGGTCTTTCTTAGTCCCGACAAGATCTCCTGTCAGTTAACATTGTTAAAATCATCCCAAAAAGTCGACCAGGTGGAATTTAAAACCGCCAAAAATATTCTTCTGCAGTGGAAATTCGGGGCCAAAGTCAGTAGCCTTTCGGCGGTGAAATACACCTTTGTTAAAACTAACGGGGTGGAAAGCGATCTTTATTGGCAAGCAGGGAGCCAGATTTTTCGCTATGTCTATAGCAGCGACACCTGTCTTAAGCCGTTGGCGACTTGGCAAACCGCAATGTAACCACACCCGCTAAGGCAAAAAACACCAAAAGAACCATCGCGTCTTCGCGCGGGCCGGTGGAGGGAATTGCCGAATAAGTTGCCGTCGGTGAGTTTTGCGCTAACGGTTGAGTTTGTTGTGCCGGCACGGTCTGCTCGACCATGGTCGGAGTTTTTGGGGTGAAAAACTTTTGCCGGATTTGGTCACCGGTCCACTTTGCCGCTATAATTAAGGCAATAATAATTAATAGTCCGATGACCGCGGCCAGAATCTTCCTAAGCGTTTCTGCCATAGTTAATACTATAGTACGAAGCAGGGGATTTGTCAAACCGAAGGCCGTTAACCGGAACTTTTAGGGCATAACCCAAAGCACCGGCAATGGCGGCGCCCACCCGCAAGCCGGTGAACGATCCAGGACCAGGATTAACTTCAATTTCATCAATAGCTTTTAGCTGACAGCTGTTAGCTGTTAGCAATTTCTTGATCATCGGCAAGACGACTTGTGAGTGCCAGGCGCGAGAGCTTTGCACTAATTCCCTCTCCCCTAGCCGAACGACGGTTCTTTGGTTTGATGATGTGTCGATATATAATTTCACTATTTTATTAATGCTTATAATGCTTAACACTTATTTCCCGAGTTTTTTCATTCACTATTTTAAATCTTATCTCCCAGTGATTTTTGGGCAGGATGTTCTCGATTTTTTCCGGCCACTCAATTAGAACAATGTTGCCCGACTCCCCCATTATTTCTTCCAGTCCCAAATTAGCCGCCGAATCCAGCCGATAAAGGTCAATGTGGAAAAGTTTTTTGTACTGGCGAACGATGATAAAGGTCGGGCTGACGATTCTTTTCTTAATCCCCAACCCCCGGGCCATCCCCTGGACAAAAGTGGTTTTGCCGGCGCCCAGATCACCATAAAGACACACTACCTGCCCGCCGGCAGGCAGGCCTGCCCCGCCGGCAATTTTTTTCGCAAATTCTTCCCCAAACTTTTGCGTTTGGGCGCCGCTGTGGGTTTTAATTGTCACGGGGCTATTTTATCACTATGGCGCCGGCGTGGTTCCATGAACCACCACCCGGGTTCCCACCGAAGGATCAATATTAAAGACGGCCGACTGACCTGGGGCCAGCTGCGGGTCAGTCCAGTTAAACAGCTTTTCCGAATCGGCAATATCAATGTTCACACAGCCGTGGGACCGGGGATGGCCAAAGTCATGGTGCCAATAGGCTCCGTGCAAACCATAACCATTGTAGAAATATTGAATAAACGGCACGTTAGGCAAATCATAATAGGTGCCGTTGTCGCGCGAGCCGCCGATCATTTCCTGGGACCGCAGTTTGGCCCAGATGTGAAACTCCCCGGTGGCAGTGGGAAACCAGGGCAAACCGGAGCTGATGGGAAAATCAAAAACCACCCGGCCCCCTTCATGGGCATAAAGATGTTGGGTGGTCAAATCGACCTCGATCCACTTGTCGGAGCTGGTGCCAAGAACGTTTGTTGACGCGCTGTCAAGAAGCGCGGCCGCCAAATCGGCCGTGGGCACGCCGACATTTTTATTAAACCAAACGCCGGTGGTGGCGTTGGGATCAAGCTTGCCGGTGGAAGACAAGATCCGGTCAATAAACGCCTTTGATGAAAGCTCGTCGGCCACCTGGCTGTTCACCTGGGCGCGAAAAGCCAAAGTAGTGACGAAAACCGTGAGGGCAACCAGCAGTGGTGCAAACCGAATCACAAGTTAAAGTTAAATTATTTCTGCTCAAGATGCAAGAAGGAGTTTGTGCCGCGTATCGGACTCGAACCGATGATTTGTTGGATGAGAACCAACCGTCCTAGACCACTAGACGAACGCGGCTGCAGCTAGATTTTAGCTTTTTCCCATTGACAAAGCAAGAAAAGATGGTAGAATAGGATCACTTCGCCAGAGGAACCTCTCGCGATTTTTTTTGTTAAAGAAAGTTTATGAAAACGGACACAGTCATGTTAACTAAGGACGGCTTGGGGGCCCTCAAAAAAGAGCTGGATGAACTGAAAAACGCCAAACTTCCGGCCGTGGTGGAGCGCGTGGCCCATGCCAGGGACGACGGTGACTTGTCGGAAAACTCCGCCTATCAATTTGGCAAACAGGAGCAGGAGTTTATTGAAGGCCGAATTGATGAACTGGAAAACATTCTTAAAAATGCCACCATGGTCACGGCTGCGGCCAGCGGCAAGAAAGGGGCCATCGACGTCGGCTGCAAAGTGACCGTCAAAATCAATGGGAAAACCCAAGCCTTCCAGATTGTCGGCGACTGGGAAGCCAAACCGGCCGAGATGAAAATTTCCGGCAGTTCCCCACTGGGCAAAGCTCTTCTGGGCAAAAAGGTCGGGGAAAAAGTCGAAGTGGCCGCTCCCGCCGGCAAAGTGGTTTACACTATTGTCTCCATCGAGTAAGTGGTATCATCTTCTTATGGCCGCGCCAATTGATGAACTAATCAAAATCCGCAACGGAAAGTTGGAAAAATTGCGCTCCCTTGGAATTAATCCCTATCCGTCAAAATATTCTCAGTCGGCAACGCCCATTGCCAAAGCCGTCAAAAGTCCGGGTCAAAAAGAAGCTGTGGAAGGGCGGATCACCGCCTGGCGGGAGCATGGCAGTTTGGTTTTTGCCGATCTGAAAGACGCCTCGGGAAAAATTCAGCTTTGGTTTCAAAAAGAAAAACTAGGAGATAAAAAATTCGAGTTGCTTAAGCTCTTTGACATCGGCGATTTTTTGGGAACACAAGGAACCGTAACTAAAACCAAAGCCGGAGAAATAACCATTGATGTCACCGACTTTGAACTGTTAACAAAATCCCTTCGCCCATTGCCGTCGGAATGGTTCGGAATTAAAGATGAAGAAACCCGTTACCGTCAGCGCTATTTGGACCTGCTGCTTAACGACGATCTGAAACAACTGCTGGCCAAAAAAGCGGTTTTCTGGAACAGCATGCGGGCATTTTTAACGGATCGCGGCTTTCTGGAAGTGGAAACGCCGGTTTTGGAAACCACTGCCGGCGGGGCCGACGCCAATCCCTTTGTCACCCACCATAACGCTTTAGACATCGACCTCTATTTGCGCATTTCCATGGGCGAGTTGTGGCAAAAACGATTAATGGTTGCCGGTTTCGAGAAAACTTTTGAAATCGGCCGGCAATTTCGCAATGAAGGCATCAGCCGAGAGCACCTGCAGGACTACACCCAAATGGAGTTCTATTGGGCCTACGCTAACTTTGAAGATTCCATGAAATTGGTGGAAGAAATGTATAAAGCGGTGATTGAAAAAACTTTTGGGAAAATGGAATTTGAAATTAATAACCACAAAGTTGACTTTGCTGAGGATTGGCCACGCATTGATTACGCGCAGACAGTTCAAAAAGAGGCCGGAGTGGACGTGACAAAAATGGATAACGGCCGGGAAATTGACCAAATTTGGAAAGGTATCCGGGAGAAAATTACCGGGCCGGTGTTTTTAACCGGCCATCCAGTGGCGGTTTCTCCCCTGGCAAAACGGCTGGAGAGCCGGCCGGAGTTGGTTGAGCGGTATCAAGTGATCATTGCCGGTAGTGAAATGGGTAATGGCTACTCGGAGCTTAATGACCCCATCGACCAAAAAGAAAGATTTACGAAACAGCAGAGAATGCGGGATAAGGGGGACACTGAAGCACAGATGCTTGACAATGATTTTGTGACCGCCTTAGAATATGGTATGCCGCCGGTCACCGGTTTTGGTGTTAGCGAACGGCTGTTTTCATTTTTGGCAAATTTGCCCATTCGCGAAACAGTTATGTTTCCGTTGTTGCGGCCGACTAATGAAAAAAAATAAAATATCACCGGTCATTATCGGAGTGGCGCAGGCCACTGGGCTGATTGCCTACTGCGCCGCCGTTGGCGCCGTGATGCTCAACGGCAACCGCTGGTTCGGGCCGACGCCCAGTTTCTTGGGTCCGATGCTTTTCCTGACCCTGTTTGTTTTCTCCGCCATTGTTTGTGCCGCAATGTTTCTCGGTTATCCCTTTTATCTTTTTTGGGAGAAAAAAGACCTGCCGACTGCTTTCAAAGTTATCGCCTCAAGCACGGTTACCTTGTTTGTTTTTGTCCTTCTCACTCTCACCATTTTGAGTCTAGTCCACTAAGAAACCCCCTTGCAAACAAAACTGGGCTGTGATAAACTTTTCTCACATGGTTTATTTTGATGTCGGCGGGTCCGGCCGGTTTTCCCCCGAGACCGCTATCTAATAAAATTCACACTCCGAAGTTCTGTCCTCAACAAGAAGGATATTTTGTGTTAAACTCACAGTAGCATGCTGGACATAAGATTCATTAGGGAAAATCCGGAGAAAATCAAACAAAACATTGCCAACCGTCATGTTGACCCAGCTAGGGCCGATGTGGACAAGCTCCTTCTTTTAGACGCCCGCAAAACACAGCTGGAAAAAGAAATTGAGAAAATCCGCGCCGGTCGGAATAAACTGGCTGACAAGCTGAAAAATGCCGCCGACCGGACACCGGAAAAAATCGAGGAAGGGAAAAGACTAAAAGATGGGCTGGAGGTTTTGGAAAAAGAACTGGCCGCCGTTACCAAAGACTGGCAGTCTGCCATGGACTGGATGCCAAACATGCTGGCCAGTGATGTTCCTATCGGGAGAGACGAAAACGATAACATTGAGATTAAAGCTTGGACTCCTAAAGATAAATACCTTCGCAAAGACCAATTGGGAATGAAGGATTTTTCCAAGCAATGGATGCCACAATTAGATTTTACCGCCAAAGATCACATCGAGTTAGGAAAACAGTTAGACATTATTGACGTGGAGCAAAGCGCCATTGTTTCGGGCAGCCGGTTCTATTATCTGAAAAACGAAGCTGCTCTTCTGGAGTATGCCGTTTTTGAGCTGCTGAAAGAAAAACTTTTGCAGGAAGGATTCACACCAATGATCGTTCCCTTACTGGTTCGCGACCGGGTGCTTTATGGAACATCCCACTTCCCGGGTGACGCTGACCAGGTTTATCAAATTGAAAATAAATATGTCGAGGAACACAGAAATTTATTCTTGGTCGGCTCTTCCGAACCATCACTATTTGCCTACTATATGGATAAAACCCTGGATCTTGCCAACCTGCCGCAGAAATTTTTTGCCGTCACCTCGTGCTTTCGATCAGAGGTGGGATCATGGGGTAAGGATGTTCGCGGAATTAAGAGAGTTCATCAATTTGACAAACTGGAGATGGACGCCATCACCACTCCGGAAAAATCAAACGAAATGATGGAATATCTCTTATCGATTAATGAATGGCTTTTGCAAAAACTGGAGCTGCCCTATCATGTTATTTTGATGTGCAGTGGAGACGCCGGTTATTTTGCCACCAACAGGAAATATGATTTTGAGGTCTGGATGCCGGTGCAAAAAACCTTTGTGGAGATGGGAAGCGACACCAATGCCCGGGATTTCCAAGCGAGAAGATTTAATACTAGATTTATTGACAAAGACGGGCAAAAAAAGTATGTTCATAATGTTAACGACACCGGAATAACCGGGCCGCGAACCATTATTGCCATCATGGAAAACTATCAAAATAAAGACGGCAGTGTCACGATTCCCAAAGTGCTGCAGAAATATATTGACAAAACCGTAATCTCTCCGGTAAGGTAGATTAGTGAAAAAAATTACCGTCCTATATAACGAGGTGGAAAAACTCCCTTTTGCCGATGACAAAGCAATCATGGTGGAGGACGGGGCAAAGGAAGATGCTCAAACCATTGCCAAGGCTTTAAAGACTAGCGGCTATAAAGCCGACACCCTGGAGTTATCAATGAAAACCATCGGCCAGTTGGGCAAAAAAAACGCCGACCTCTATTTTAATCTTTGTGACGGCATCGGCAGTCTCCCGAAAACAGAACACAAAGTTCCGGAGATTTTGGACCGAAAAAAATTGCCCTACACCGGCGCCGATGCTTCCTCGCTGCTTTTGACAACCAACAAGGCGCTGACAAAACGTGTTTTTGAACAAAACGGCATCCCCACTCCCGCCTATGCTCTTTTTGAGGCTCCGCCGGCTAGTCTGCCAAAAAATTTGTATTATCCGCTGATCGTCAAACCCATGGCGGAAGATTGCAGTTTGGGAATCGACACTAACTCGGTGGTGGAAAATCTGACACAGCTGCGCCGGGTGGTCCACAAAATCGTTTCCCAATATCACGAGCCGGCACTGGTGGAAGAATATATCCGCGGCCGGGAGCTAAACATCACCGTGATGGGCAATGGGAAAAATGTCACCGTGTTGCCCGTTTCGGAAATTATCTTCGGTGATTCCTATAAATATGACGCCAAGCCGAAAGTGGTAGATTTTAAAGCCAAATGGGTGGAAAACTCCGCTAACTTTCGGGAGACCGTCGGCGTTTGTCCGGCCAAACTCTCCGCCAAACTGCGCCAAAAAATTGAGCGGCTGGCCATTCAGGCCTATCTGGTTTGCGGTGCTCGGGACTATGCCCGCATCGACATTCGCCTCTCCCGTGACCACACCCCCTACTTTCTTGAAGTTAACGCCAATCCCTGTTTGTCACCGGACATGGGCGCCTCCCGTTCGGCCAAGGCAATGGGGTTAGACTACAGCCAATTTATCAGCGAGATTGCTTCATTGGCGGTGGATCGGTATGAACATCACCGTTCTGTTTAACCGCGTCGCTGCCCTGCCGTTTGGCCGCCCGGAAGAAATTCTGGCTGACGAGGACACGGTGACCACCGCCGGGGCAGTTACCAAAGCATTGGCGAACCTTGGTCACCGCGTTTCGCTTTTTGAAGTTAATCAGCAAACGCTTAAGAAGCTTTCCCGAATAACCACTGATTTCTTTTTTAATCTGGCTGAGGGCATTGCCAATTTGCCAGACACAGAATATGAAGTGATCCAGGTCTTGGAAAAAATTAGCAAACCATTTTCCGGTTCTGGATCTAAGACCCTGAAATTAACCACCGACAAGGCCGCCACTAAGAAATTGCTGCTAAAGAATAACTTGCCCACCCCAAAATTCCAAGTGGCCAACGCCGGTGACAAACTGGAAAAACTAAATTTTCCCTTGGTGGTTAAACCGGTGGCCAAAGACGGCAGCATTGGCATTAACGGCCATTCGGTTTTAAAAACGGCGGTCGATGTCCTGGACCAAGTGGATTTTTTGGTGAAAACCTATCAAGAACCGGCCCTGGTGGAAGAATATATTGACGGCCGGGAATTAAATGTCACCATTCTTGACAAAACTGTTTTGCCCGTCTCCGAAATCATTTTTGGCAAATCGTTTCAGAATAAATACAAGATGGTTAACTTTGCTGCCAAATGGGAAGAAGACACGATTGCTTATAAAGACACCGTCGGTGTCTGTCCAGCAAAATTAAGTCCGAAGATTTTATCAGAGCTAGAAAGAATCTGCCTGGCGGCCGCCCGGATCACGGGGTGCAAAAACTATTGCCGGGTGGACCTGCGCCTTTCCCCCGCTAACCGACTTTACATCCTGGAAGTCAACGCCAACCCGGGTCTGGCGCCAGACTCGGGAGTGATCCGCTCCGGAGCCGCCGCCGGCTATTCCTATCCTGAATTTTTGCAAAAAATCATCAATGTGGCCTTGGCAGGAAATCATTTTTAAGTCTAAATTTAACGGCGAAATTAAACTCCGTCAGTTTTTCGGCCGGCCGTCAGTGTGGGCTGGCGGTTTTGAGCAGTCCGGAAACGCCCATGTGGGACCGCTTTGGAAAAAGGCGCTGGCCAAAGTTTCCTTTGTTCCAAAGAATGTCTTAATCCTTGGCTTAGGTGGAGGAACGGCTGCTAAAATCATTTCCCAAAAGTGGCCCGCCGCCAAAATCACCGGTGTGGAAATCGACCCGGTAATGATTTTTTTAGGAAAAAAGTACTTTAACCTGGCCAAAATTCCCAATCTAGAAATTATCCAGTCGGACGCGACCAATTTTCTCCGGTCAACCAAGCAGAAATTTGACCTAATCCTCACCGATGCCTATATCGGAAATAGACGGGAAACTATCAAAATTCCCAAAAAACTTCTGACAAAAAACGGCCTGATAATCACCAATCATCTTGAAGGTCTAAAAAGCTCTATCTCTTACCAGCCTGAGGCATCCCAAGGTGCTCATAAACAATAAACTCCGAGAAAGTATCTGCAACCTCTGGTTGTTGTCCGGAGCTAATTAGAACTCTTCTTACTCTTCTTAATGCCCTTTCTGAGCCAATTTTAGCTCTGTGAAGATTTTTGACTAGCTGTTCCGGGACACCACCAGTATCCATCGCCAGATCAAGATTATCAGCATACCGCCCGCCCCTGGCCCGGAGAAGTAAATCGGCATGGGTTTCAACATACCTTGCCAAATCCCTCAGGGGTGGCGGCTCAGATCGAGGTCTTCGACGCGCTGCTTCGACAATAATCCGTTGCCCTTGACGTAGACGAACAATTTTTTCTCTTCCCATATCAAAATTATACTTCCAGTGTCAAGCCTATTCCGAAGGACGATATTTGCGAAGATCAATCATTACATGGCGAGCGAGAAGTTTATTGCTATCTAATATTCTGAGACGGTCTTCGGGGATGAGACTTCTAAATTTAGCTACTGCCTGAAAAACTTCCTGTTCTTCGTCTGATCCCTCTCTAATTGGCTGGCCAGTCCTTTGTCTAATAAGATCAATTTTGAATCGGACAGTTGTCCGCCAGGAATTCCATTCTGTCGGTGAAAATTTTCTCCCTTCCGCAATCTCCCTAGCATTCTGATTTTTAATTTCTGGGCGGATCTCAAACTTTTTAATGTCATTTGATAAAACTCGGTCGCCATGCTCCTTAAGATAGGCAAGATGGCGAGTCACATCCGGAACTGACATTGCCAATACTCGAGTTCTTTTTGGCACACCGGTTCTTCTGTCCTTTAAAGCTCCCGGTGACACCAACCCAGGGAGCTCCGGCTGAGAAGGTTTTCCGATATTTCCCTTCTTACTCATAAACCTGTTAAAATGGGCAGGTTATGTTGAACTTCCTCACTAAGTTTTTAGACTCTAATGACAAAGAAGTCAAGCGGCTTTGGCCGTTGGTGGAGGCCGTCAACAACTTCGAACCGAAGGTCAAGAAACTCAAAGACAAGGACTTTGCCAAAAAAACAGCGGAGCTAAAACTGCGGCTGGAACGGGGCGAAAGTCTCGATGATCTGCTGCCGGAGGCCTTTGCGGCTGTTCGGGAAGCCAGTTTTCGGGTCAACAACGAACGGCATTTTGACGTTCAAATTCTGGCCGGGGTGGCGCTGCACCAGGGAAAAATTGCCGAGCAAAAAACCGGAGAAGGCAAAACCCTATCCGCCTCTCCCGCCCTTTATCTTAACGCTCTCACCGGCCGCGGCGTTCACCTGGTGACCGTCAATGACTATTTGGCCCGACGGGATGCCGGCTGGATGGGCGCCATTTATCACTTTCTTGGTTTGTCCACCGCGGCCATGGTCCACGAAGCTTCTTTTCTTTTTGATCCTGACTTCACTGACGAAACCGCCACCGATTGGCGTCTGCGCCATCTGCGGCCGATTTCCCGCAAAGAGGCTTATGGCGCCGACATTACCTACGGCATTAACAGTGAATTTGGCTTTGATTATTTGCGCGACAACATGGCCCGCAGCCTTAACGACGTGGTCCAACGGGAATTCCACTATGCCATCGTTGACGAGGTGGACTCGGTTTTAATTGATGAAGCCCGCACTCCACATATCATTTCCGCCCCGGACGCGCAGCCGACGCAAAAATATTATGAATACGCCCAATTGGTGGAAAAACTAACCCCCACGCTGGATTTTGTTATTGACGAAAAATTGCGCACCGCCCATCTGACCGACCACGGCGTCGGCAAAGTGGAACAACTGCTGGGCCTTAAAGATATCTATGAAAAGGATTTCGCCACCGTCCATCACATTGAAGCGGCCCTCAAAGCCCGGACACTTTATCAACGAGAAAAAGACTATATTGTCAAAGAAGGTGAAGTGATAATCGTGGACGAGTTCACTGGCCGGCTGATGCCAGGCCGGCGTTGGAGCGAAGGCATTCACCAAGCCGTGGAAGCCAAGGAGCACGTCACCATTCAACAGGAATCGCGAACCCTGGCGACAATTTCCCTGCAGAATTACTTTCGCAAATACGAAAAACTGGCCGGCATGACCGGGACAGCGGTGACGGAGTCGGAAGAGTTCCATAAAATTTATAACCTCTCGGTGGTAGTCATTCCCACCCACCGGCCACTGGTGCGCTCCGACCATCCCGACCAAGTTTATAAAACCCAACGGGCCAAATATGCCGCCGTGGTGCGTGACATTGAAGAAAATTATAAAAAAGGCCGGCCGGTTTTGGTCGGCACCACCTCAATTGAGAAAAACGAAATTATTTCTCAATTTTTGCACCATAGGAACATTCCCCACCAGGTGCTTAATGCCAAACAGCACGAAAAAGAAGCCATGATTTTAGCTAATGCCGGCAAAAAAGGCACGGTGACGGTGGCCACCAACATGGCGGGGCGCGGGGTGGACATTGTTTTGGGCGGCGACACACCCAAAGGAGAGGACGGCCGGCCACTCACCGAAACGCCGCAGTGGAAAAAATGGCTGTCCGACCATGACGAAGTGGTGGCCGCCGGCGGCTTGCATGTTATTGGCACCGAGCGGCATGAATCCCGCCGGATTGATAACCAATTGCGGGGCCGCGCCGGCCGGCAAGGCGACCCGGGTTCCAGCCGGTTCTTCGTTGCGTTAGACGATGACATTATGCGCCTCTTTGGCGGTGAACAAGTTTCAAAACTGATGACCTTTTTTAACATTCCCGAGGACCAGCCGCTGGAACATGGCATGGTCACCCGGGCCATCGAACAAGCCCAATCGAAAGTGGAACAATTTAATTTTGACTCCCGCAAGCACCTGTTGGAATATGACGACGTGATGAACAAGCAGCGGGAAATTATTTACGACATGCGCAGTAAGGTTCTAGTGGCTAGTGGTCAGGGGTCAGAATTAAGAAATGAAATCTTGGGAAAAATCGACAAGGAGATTACTGTTCTAACAGCCATGTATACGACCCCAGGATCCGAAGACCCAGGCAAACTAGTTGAGGAATTCACTACGATCGTCCCATTTGATGAAAATTCAAAAAAACAAATTCTCGAACAAATTTCTAGAACCCATAACCTAGAACCTAGCAACTTTCTCGTTAAAATAGCCCATGATGTCTACCAACAACGGGAAAAACAGATCGGCGACAAAATGGCCCGCTACATTGAACAGCAGGAAATGCTGTGGGTGATTGACGGCTTATGGATGGAACACCTGGAAGCCATTGATGATCTGCGTGAAGGCATCGGGCTGCGCGGCTATGGTCAACGCGATCCCCTCGTGGAATATAAATCGGAAGCCTTCGCCATGTTTGAAAAACTGATTGCCGCCATGGATTTTGAAATCGTCCACAGCATTTTCAAAATTGCTGTTGCTACTCCGGAACAAGTGGCCCAAATGCAGCAGTTGATGACCAACGCCAATCAATTGGAAAACCAATCGCCCGTTCCTTCTCATAGTAACCAGCCACTAGCCACTAGTCCCTCACAAAAGCCCGGCCGCAACGACCCCTGTTGGTGCGGATCAGGCAAGAAGTATAAATTTTGCCACTTGGATAAAGACAATAGCCGTTAATACAATCTGAACCTCAATTTCTAACACCACATAACAGATAATTTTTTCTATATAAAACTGCATTTATATCTCTATAAAGTTTGCGTAAAACACTCCATTTTGCCTTTTTTCTAACCACCGGCCACCATATGGCTTTAGGAATTCAAAGTAGGACATTTATTAGCTGATTTGAGAATCCGTCGAAGTGATATATACTTTTCCATATATGCCTAACGAATCAGGAGGAAGCGAGTTTCCGGTTGATATTGAGACAATTGCTCCGGCAGTGGAGATTCTTCCACCCCCAATTTCCGAAAGATTCGAAAATCTACGTAAAGTCTATACAGACTACCAAAACCGTGAGGTTGATCCTACAATTACTTTCGATCCAGACCGAAAAGAGGAGTCAAAAAGAGCCAATGAATTTGCCCAGCAACTCCGAGTTAACGGAGGGGTTTTCAGGGAAGCCCTGGAACATCCAGACCTTCAACGTAAAACCCTGACAATGATGTGGACACTTGCCGACGACAGCTTAGTTCCGGTGCGAGATGAAATTCAGTCCATTGTAGCGGAAAACGGAGATGTTTTAGAGAACTTGCTGGCCACTTCAACCGATACGGTAGTTCAAGCAAGATGCCTGGACGTTATTCTAGAAGGCTGCGACGAAAACCATTGGCAATCGGCAGTAGATATGGTTTATCGCCACTGGAATGTTGTTGAAGGTTTTCTCCGCTCACCCGCCGGATACATCAAAGACCCAGATCCCATGGTGTATCTTCATAAACCTAACGAAGCTATCTCGGTCATAAATCAAATTGTCAGTATCGAAGATAATTTGTATAACAATAACGATACCCAGGAAAATCCCGTTAATGGTAAAGCGGCCTCGACTTTAAGGAATTTCTTAGTAAATGGCGTTAAAGAGGGTGGTTTGAAATTGACAGAAGCCGCAGGATATTTAGGCAACATGAAACACGCTTCGTACGCAGGATCCGTCAGAACATTGATTGCGGAAACCGCGGGTGAGCTTCTAAGAGATAAAGGAATAAAGGAGGGTTTGGAAATGGCTGAAGGCTGGTTGGAAACGGATCGTGCCAAGATTAGCGAAAACTTTCGTCAGATAGAAGAGCTCGAAAATCAAAAACCGGGAATATGTTCATTCCTTCATGATAAGTTTGGTGTTAGTCATTTTTATCGTTATCCAACAGAAATGTTGGTTAAACAATTTCAGGAGTATGAAAAAAATGACAAACCCTACGGTGTTATTATGGCCGCCAAAGCAGATTGGAACGGAGCTTTTTACCAAGGTGAACATAGTCTTGAATCGATGTTGAAGGGTCTTGAAGGACACTATTATCTCCGAGTGTATGAATGTGACAGCCCTTATGAATTAACTAAAAACCTGATTAAAAGCGATAAAAAGTATGGGGAACAGCACAAAATTTCTTTCCTTGTAGCCATGGGACATGGAACCAGTGACGCGATTACCCTCGGAGAAGCATTTAACTCTGGTAGAATTACCCAGGAGCAGGTTGGTGGCCCAACAGCAAATAGTGCGAAGAAATTTTTTGTAGATCATCCGACATTTCTTTTAGATTCCTGCAGCACTGGAGCTGAAGGTGGGTTTGCACAAACTTTATCGAGAAATCTTAATGCGCGAGTTCGAGCCCCAATTATACCTGCGGGGCTAAATGACGTCATTGTTACCCTTGACGAAGACGGCGTAGATCTAATCCCCGTCCTTAGTGACCAATCGCCATTAATGTTCATAGGAAGGGAACCAGAATCAGTATCAAAACTTCTTGGAGCATACAACAAAGGAGAAAAGCAAGATATTAAAGAAGTGCTCAAAACATAACTATTTTGGGTGAAATATTCTATTTGAATAGATATGGTACTCTATTTGGTTAGCATTTCAAGAAGTGTCACTATCCGAACTAAAAAATGAAACTAGGTCTTAGGAAATTAATTCTAGACATTCGGGTGCGCGACTTGGATCGGGCAACCAGTTTCTATGGGAAGACCTTGGGATTGACTCTTATTCATAAAGACACCGACTGGGCGTCTTTTGAAGCATTTGGCGCCGAGATCCATCTTTATCTTCACGGCGGGACCAAAAACGGCATGGAATTTCGCGCGTCTGACCTAGAAGAACAAGTCAAGGTGTTAAAAAAAAGGGACGTTAAATTCTTAGCCGTTGGGAAGGACGAGCCAAATCTTATAAAAACGGTCGGCAATATAAACTACTATCCGTGGGGGGAAGCCGCTTATTTTAATGACTCCGAAGGAAACCAGATTGCTTTGGTTGAAGACAAATGATTATTTCCCCGGCTCTTTTCCGGAACCCAGGTGGGGATATCAGCTACCAGACCCAATAGATAGCATTCAGTCAGAGATCTTCCCTCTTCCCAATCCTGCCCAGGCAACGGATCACCACGTTTGATCAACCGCTCCTTGAGCCACGCTCTCTCCTGTGGAGGGTATGGCTCAACCTCCAGTAGTCCGCGGCGAAGCTGCGCATAATCAAACTCTATTGTCCTAGCTCTAAATTCATAATGACCCCATAGCTCTCCCTCCCAGTCGTTACGGATGACAACCACCGACACTATACGTCTGGGAAAAGTAATTCCAACTAGAGTGTACTCCCCCGGAATTGCGTCCTTATCATCAACCCTATGCTTATCATTCAGGGTATGGGTGTAAAAGCCAGGGCGGTGATGCAAACCGTCCGCTTCAACCAAGGCAACCTCGCAACCATCATAACCTGTTTTTCTCAAAAAAGAATATGTCCCGTTGTCTAGGATTTTTTTGTCAATAAGCGCAATGACCTTACCAAAAAGCGGCGCCAGTTTGGCATTTTCTCTCGCCTCCTCTTGATTAGTCTTTTCAACAAGACCCTCCAGGACCCGATTCATATACGCAATTCTTTCATCATCTTTGGACATACTTGACCTCCTCGAAGCCGATTATATTACTGATATATTTATATATATTTATTAATTACTTTCGTGCCTATTTTGCCCCTTTTTACCCCCTTGACAAGCCTTTTCCCACGGCCTCGGAGAGGCAGGAGTAGCCGGCGGCGGCAAGGAGACGAACGAGATCACGATTAATGGAGCTGGCCAGAGTTGGGCCTTCGAAGACCAGCCCAGTGATCAGTTGGACCAGGTTGGCGCCAAGTTTAATTTTTTCGTAGGCGTCGGTGGCGGTGAAGACTCCCCCGCAGCCAATGATTGTCACCGATTTGCCAAATTTTTTGCGAGCATGGGCAATGAGCCGATTGGAATTTTCCCATGTCGGCCGGCCGGAAAAGTTGCCCGGCAAATTCTCGAACTTTTTTAATTCCCCCCGGTCAATGGCCGGATTATCTCGTTTCTTAACAAGATTAGAAAAGATAAAGCCGGCTAGGCTGTGTTTTAAGGCCACTCGGCACAGGGCATCGGCCAAAGAAAATTCAATTTCATTGGGCATTTTTAAATAAGTGGGTTTGGAAAATTTAATCGCTGCCAACAGTTTTTCCAAATTTTTGGGATTAGCAAAGACACCCGTGCCGGGAATGTTCGGACAACTAATATTCAGTTCAAAATATTTGATATCGTCACGGTCTTTTAAATAGTCAAAACCGGCGGCAACTTCTTCGATGGAACCGTCCCGGCTGCCCAGACTGACACCAACGGTGGCACCAGCAAGGTTTTTGGTGTCAAGCCGGGCCGCCACCGCCGCCACCCCTTCAGACTTAAACCCTTTATTAACAAAAATTGCCTGCGATTTCGGTAACCGGCCGAGCCGTGGTTTGGGGTTGCCGGCGTAAGGTTTTGCCGTCACCGTTCCCACGGTGCTAAAGCCAAACCCGAAATTTTTCATCGTTGCCGCCAGATGGCCGTCATAGTCGAAACCGGCCGCTAGGCCAATGGGGTTGGAGAAAGTGATGCCATTGATTTTCTGGACGAGAGAAGAAGACGAGTAAGAGAGCGGGAAAGGAGGAAAGTGCTCACCGATAAGAATGGCTGCGCTGTGGACAAACTCGGCGTCCAGATGAAAAAGAACCGGCCGGATCAGACGGGAATATATCATCCCCCCATTTTAGTGCTACACTGGATTTGATGGAAGTGCTTAAGCTTTTCCTGTCCCAATTCAAAAGTCCGGTGATTATCATTCTTCTTTTGGCCGCCGCGGTGGCTTTTTTAGTCGGGGATCGGGCTGATGCCGGCATTATAACTGTGATCGTCGGCATCAGCGGCAGTCTGGGTTTTTGGCAGGAAAAGGGGGCCCGCGACGCTGTCGTCAAATTGCTGCGGCTGGTGCAAGTGACCGCCACTGTCGTTCGCAACGGCCAAGACAAAGAAGTGCCAGTGGGAAAGGTTGTTGCCGGGGACATCGTCAAACTTACCGCTGGAGACATTATTCCTGGCGACTGTCAGCTGATTAGCGCCAAAGACCTTTTCGTTGACCAGGCCGGCCTAACCGGGGAAACCTTTCCGGTGGAAAAAGCCGTCGGCGATCCGGTTTATCTGGGCACTCACGTGGTCAGCGGCCAGGCGCAGGCAAAAGTCATCACTGTCGGCAAACAAACCAAGTTTGGCCAAACCGCCGCCCGACTCGCTGCTCGGGAACCGGAAACGGAATTTGAACGAGGCATCCGCCGCTTTGGCTATCTGTTGATGACCGTCACTTTAATCTTGGTGTTGGGCATTTTTGCCGTTAACGTCTGGTTTGCCCGGCCGGTTTTGGAATCACTCCTGTTTGCCCTGGCCCTGGCCGTGGGGCTGACCCCGGAATTGCTGCCAGTGGTCATCAGCATTAATCTAGCCAAAGGGGCTAAACGGATGGCGGCCGGCAAAGTGATTGTTAAACGCCTGGCTTCCATTGAAAACTTCGGTAGCATGAACATTTTATGTGCCGATAAAACCGGCACCCTGACAGAAGGAAAAATCCAAGTGGAGAAAGTTCTTGGCGCCGATGGCCGGGAGAGCGATGCGGTTTGGCAGCTGGCGTTTATCAACTCCTCTTTTGAAACCGGCTTCCATAGCCCGATTGACCAGGCCATTAGAATCCACCACCCGCTGGATCTTAGTGATTTTTCCAAACTGGACGAAATCCCTTATGACTTTGTTCGCAAGCGCTTAAGCGTTTTAGTGCAGACAAAAGCTGGCAAACTGCTTATTACCAAAGGGGCGCTGGCTAATATTTTGGAAATCTGTCCCGGGGCAAACCGCGAAAAAATAAAAAGACTAACGGATAAATACAGCCGGGACGGCATGCGAATTTTGGCCGTCGCGTCTAAAAAAATCTCCCAAGACAAAATTGATCAGGCTGATGAGCAAGGCTTAACTTTTGCCGGTTTTCTGGTGCTTTCCGATCCAGTTAAAGACGGGGTGACCCAGACACTGGCTAACCTGCAAAAACTGGGGGTGGGGCTCAAAATTATTACCGGTGATAATCAACTAGTTGCCCGCGCTCTGGCCCGCAAAGTCGGGCTGGACGCGACAAAAATTCTCACCGGACAGCAGATCACCAAAATGGAAGAAGCCGCCCTGGTCGCGGCAGCCCAAACGACCCAAATCTTTGCCCAGGTGGAACCAAACCAAAAAGAACAAATTATTCTGGCCCTGCGCAAGGGCGGCAATGTGGTCGGCTTCTTGGGCGACGGCATCAACGACGCCCCCGCCCTGCACGCTGCTGACGTGGGCATTTCCGTCAACACCGGAGTGGACGTGGCCAAACAAGCGGCCAGCATCGTTCTTTTGCACAAAGACCTGCACATTCTCAAAGAAGGCATCGTTGAGGGCCGGCGAACCTTTGCCAACACGATGAAATATATTTTTATGGCCACTAGCGCTAACTTTGGCAACATGTTTTCCATGGCCGGCGCTTCTCTCTTCTTACCGTTTTTGCCGCTTTTGCCAGGCCAGATCCTGTTTTTAAATTTGCTGACGGATTTTCCGGAGATGACCATCGCGTCCGACAATGTGGACGCCATTGATCTGGAGGCGCCGCGGCGCTGGGACATCAGTTTTATCCGCCGGTTTATGCTCATTTTTGGCCCGCTCTCCTCCGCCTTTGACTATCTCACTTTTGCCCTGCTGCTTGGCTTTGGCGTGTCGGTAATGCAGTTTCGCACTGGCTGGTTTTTGGAATCGGTGATTTCCGCCGCCGTGATTGTCCTGGTGATTCGCAGCCGGAAGTTTTTTCTCTCCAGCCGACCCAGCATCTATCTTCTGGCCACCACCCTATTGGTTGTTATCGCCGCCCACCTGGCTCCCTATTTGCTCGGGCCGGTGTTTGGTTTTAAACCGCTGCCCATCTTCCTGGTTTTAGCCATTAACACCATTATTGTGGGCTATATGTTTGCTGCTCAGGCCGTGAAGTCCTTTTTCTATGCCCGGATCATGGTCCAACCTGGAAAACCCGGCCGATGACAAAGCCGGCGATGGCCGCCCCGATGCCAATAACCACCATCTGGCCTCCCTTAACCAACCAATTACCGACATAGGTTTTGGCTTCATAAACCCCAATGGCGAATAAAACTAATGAGGAAACCAACACGCCGGTGATAGCCGCCAGTTCCCGGGGAAAGAAAAATAGCGGCACGATTGGGACAAAAGAGCCCAGCAGGGCGGAGACAAAAACAATCGCCGACGTGCGCCGAAGCGCGGTCATGTCCACCGGCTCCAAACCCAGCTCGTCTTTCATCATAATGTTCACCCAAACATCCTTGTTGGCCGACACGGTGGTCACAATGTCATCCAACACCTGGCCGGAAAAACCCTTGTTTTTGTAGATCTCGCGAATTTCCTGTTTCTCCTCCTCCGGTTTGGTTTCCACCTCATTTTTCTCCCGCTCCAGTTCTTTTTCGTAGTAGTCTTTTTGGGCTAAAGTGGACGTGTAGGCCACCGCCCCCATGGACACCGCCTCGGCAAAAGCGGCCGCCAAACCGGCAACAATAATAATCTGTGTGGAACCGTTCGCCGCCGAAACGCCTAACACAATCCCCAAAACATTAACCAACCCGTCCTGGCCGCCAAGAATCAAATCCCGCAGCGATGACACCCTGGCATGTGTTTCCATCTAATTTATAATAACACTAAAAAAGACTTGGATTCAAAAACACACTTTGGAACCAAGCAACCTATAGTTGACTTTATATTTAGTCCCTAATATAATTAGCTATATGTCAGCAGAAACCCGCGATCGGTTTTTCCAACCCCAACGTGAACGCCTGGAACACATGGCCGACCGGGCTGTAAGGAAAGGGTTATCCAGAGAAGAATTTGTTGCCGTGGCAATTGATGTTGATGACCCAGCCTGGACTGAAGTCGTTGAGGCTCTGATGCCAGACGTCCCCGGGTCTCATTGGCAAGAATTTCGTGATAAAGGAGAAACTCCGGTAGCACGAGGTACAGCACGAGCGGAAGTGCTCATTGAATATCTTAGCAGTGTAGTTCCTGATATCACCCCTGCTCTCAAATCAGAATTACCAGCGGGAATGGTGAGGGCTATCGTGATGGCTGACGGTGGGGCATCTGTTTACTACATCGAACCAATTCCCCACTTCCAAAATTAGGTTAGGTTAGAATAGTCTATAAATCGTATACCTAGTAGGCAGATAATATAACAGCTTGACATAACAGCCCAAACATCATAAGATGCGCAGCATATGAATACTCCTGATGTCAAACCCAAGACAGTCAAGATGGTTATTTATGATAAAGAGAACCCCAAAAGGATAATTCACCTGGAAGCACCTACCCCGGGGCATTTTTGCTACATTGAACCCGCCTTCAAAGAACTTTACCCCGAGAGTAGAGGATTAATCGTGCAGGAAGTAAAGGAATTTCCAGAAGAAGGACAGATTAGCGAGGATCCAATTAGTACCTCTAGTATATTAATGCTCGGACTAATCAATACTGAAGAACTCGCAGGTTTATTGTTAGGCGAAGTGCCGCAAAGAGTTCAAACAAGATCTCCCAAGCGACAGAGACGCTCGAGTCGATTTTTACGCTAAAGACATTTAAAAACTGTTAACCACGGTGTGTCTATGACCCCCGGGGGATTTTAGAAAGTAGCCGGGGCTGGAACCAAGGCTCCTCTGGGGCAGAATATTTTAATAATCGCGCAAGAATCGCGCAGATTATCGCGCAATGGGCGCAATGGAAAAATGGTAGAATTCCCCCATGAAACCGCTGCCGCGGGAGTTTTATAACCGGCCGGCAAAAGTGGTGGCCCGGGCGCTTTTGGGCAAAATTATTGTCCGGGGAAAACTGACAGAAAAAATCACCCAGACGGAGGCCTATGTCGGGCCGCAGGATTTGGCCTCCCACAGCCGTTTTGGCAAAACAGCCCGCAACCAAGTGATGTTTGGCCCGCCGGGATTTGCTTATGTCTATTTAGTCTACGGCAAGCACTTTTGCTTTAATGTGGTCACCGGCCGGCCGGGCTTGGGCGCCGCCGTTTTGATCCGGGCCACGCAAACAGCTCCCGGACCGGGACTGGTTTGCCAAAAGCTGGCCATCAACAAAAAATTCTACGGCGCCGATTTAACCAAGAAGGGGCCGCTATTTATTGCCGATGGACCCAAACCAAAAAAGATTTCGGTGTTGCCCCGGGTGGGAATCAGTTACGCCGGCACTTGGAAGGATGCCCCGCTGCGCTTTGTGATATCATCATAAAATGGCTAATTTAAACATGAAGCCTAGGAATTTTAAGTTCTTTGCGGCCGGCAGTTTGTCTTTTCTCCTTTTTCTCTTTGTCTTTTCCCTGGAGACAAGAATGACCTTTTCCCATCTTGATTTGGCAGTTTCCACCGCTTTGCAAGCGATCTTTCCCCGCAGTCTTGACGTTCCTTTGTCCATCTTCACCCTGTTTGGCAGCTTTGAGTTCACCTGCCTCACCGTGATTGCCGTTTTCCTCTGGCTCTGGCGCAAAAAACACCTAGCGTTGTGGTCCTTGGCATTGTTTGGCATGATTCTTATTTTTGAATTTATCGGCAAATTCCTTCTCTATCACCCTAACCCGCCGCATATCTTTTTCCACTATGAACTGCCGTTTAGTTTGCCCACCGACTATGTCCGGACAAATTTTTCTTTCCCCTCGGGCCACGAAGCCCGAACCATTTTCGTCACTGTCCTGGGACTGTTTCTCGCCGGCAAGTTCATTAAAAACAAAGCCCGGCGGATTGCCGCCTTCACATTTCTGACGGTTTTTACTATAATCATGGCAGTTTCCCGAGTCTATCTGGGCGCCCATTGGACCAGCGATGTGATCGGGGGGTTTTTTCTCGGAACGGGCATGGCCCTGTTAAGTCTGGTTTACTATTACTAAACCAAATGAGCACGGAAACAAAAATATTTCTGGGAGTAATTATCGGAACGTTAGTCCTGATTTTTGGCGCGGCGATGATGTTGGGAAATAATAATGGTTCCCCGGCCACCCTGGGAGCCAGCGCCGTCAGCAGCGCCGACCAAAAGCTTTTGATCCGGCCGGATTCTTGGAAGAAAGGTCCGGACAACGCCAAGGTGACCTTGGTGGAGTTTTCCGACTTTGAATGCCCCGCCTGCCAAGCGGCCGAGCCAACAGTGGACAGCCTGTTAGCAAAATATGGTAACCAAATCCAGTTCGTCTACCGGTTCTTTCCCCTGCCCTCCCATCCGGACGGGTTTAGCTCTGCCGAGGCAGCCCAAGCAGCCGGAGAGCAAGGCAAGTTTTGGGAAATGAGAACGAAGCTCTTTACTATTTCTCCAAGCTTGTCGCAAGACAATCTGATTCAGGCCGCCAAGGACCTCGGGTTGGACATAACGAAATTTAATCAGGACCTGGATTCCGATGCCACCCGGGCACGGGTGCTGGAAGATCAAAATGACGGCAATTCCTTAAGTGTTAACGCCACGCCCACTTTCTTTATCAACGGGGCTCGCCTCGTCGGCTCCTCCGGCCTCGAAACTGCCGTCACCTCAGCGCTTCGATAAAATCATCTAAGGGGATACTTGCCTTTTTTATCTGGGACTTTAAGAGAAAGGGGGCTACTTCTCTGTGCAAAGGAATAGACAAACTTGGGAATCCAGGTTTTTGCAAGATTGCATGGTCGCCGGAAGTGTAAACGTGCGAATAGCCGAATTTTAGAAAAGTTTTAACTGCATCTCTGCCGGAGATATTTGTCAACTTAGGCATAAGCCATAGGAATCGGCGTTTCGACCCTTCGCTCGACAAGTTCGATATCTTTATTTGGCTGGGTCACCGCTTCCATATAGGCTTTAATTGCCTTGTCGGCATTTGCCAATGCTTCTTGTTTAGTTTTTCCCTGAGACATGCAACCATAAAGGTTAACCACATCGGCAACATAGCCCTTGTAGGCTTTGTCGTACGTCAGTTCAATAAGATAATCTAATTTTTTAACCTTCATAGTGCTATTATATCACTATCATGGAAGACTTAAACGAGCGGGTGAAGAAGATTTTAGGGAAAATGGATGTTGATGGGAAGCGCCGGGGGGCGCGCGCTATTGAAGTGGAGTCCGAGAAACCGGAATTTTGGCATGACAACCAGACGGCGGCGGCCAAGATGCGCCGGCTGGCTGGCCTACAGGATGAAATCACCAAACTGGAAAAACTGGCCAGCACCCCCACCCCGGAATTGGTTGAGGAGATGGAATTAAAGCTCTATTTGTCCGGCCCTTATGATGCCAGCAGCGCGATTGTTTCCATCCATTCCGGCCAGGGGGGCGTGGAAGCCATGGACTGGGCGTCAATGCTCTACCGAATGTATTCCAAACTAGCGATGGAAAAAGGGTGGAAACTGGACGAGGTGGATTTTGAACCGGGGCCGGAGGCCGGCCTGAAAACCGCCACTTTTGAACTAACCGGCGACTATGTTTACGGCTTTTTAAAATATGAAGCCGGGGTTCACCGCCTGGTGCGCCAGTCCCCTTTTAACGCCGACCGTTTGCGCCAAACCTCCTTTGCTCTGGTGGAAGTGATGCCGGACATTCAGGAAGATAGGACCACAGGAAATCAGGAAGCAGTCATTAATGAGGAGGATATCGAGTGGGATTTTTTCCGCTCCGGGGGCCATGGCGGCCAAAATGTCAACAAAGTCAGCAGTGCCGTCCGGCTTACCCACAAACCGACGGGAATCATTGTGACCTCACAAAAAGAACGGGACCAAAGCCGCAACCGGGAAATTGCCATAAAAATCCTCCGGGCGAAACTCTTGGCGCGGCAGGAAGAAAAAGTCCGTGAACAAGAGTTAAAACTGCGCGGCAAACATCTCACTCCCGGCTGGGGCAACCAAATCCGCTCCTATGTTCTCCATCCCTACCACCTGGTTAAGGATCTGCGGACCGATTATGAGGAAACCAACTCCGACTTTGTGCTCAACGGCCATCTTGACGGATTTATCCAAAGTGAGTTACACTTCTTTGCAGATGGAAGAAATTAATGTTGTCAAACCACTGGAGAGCGCCAAAAGGCAACTTGGTTTGCCCAAGTTGAACTTTGACAAAAAAATCCTTATTGCCCTAGTGGTTATTATCCTTCTTGGACTAACCAGCGGGTTTGGACTTTATCGCTGGAAAACGGCCGGGACAGTGCGCCTAGCCGGCCAGGATGTTCAGATTGTCAACACCCCCACCGAAGAGGGCGTCAAAGACGCTTCCACTTTCAAAGACACCGCCACCGGAACGATGCAACCAAACGATGGCAAAATCACCACCGAGGGAACCAACATTCTGGTTCGCGGTGACGTTTCCCAAAATGTCTACCTCACCTCTTCGGTGATTGATTTATCCAAATATAACGGGAAAAAGGTTCAGGTTTGGGGCGAGACCTTCCAAGGCCAGAAAGCCGGCTGGCTCATGGATGTGGGAAGAATTAAAGTGGTACAATGATCCTTAATGATCATCTTCGAGAAAGTTAATAAGAAATTTCCTGACGGGACGACGGCGCTGACTAATTTGAGTTTTGAGATCGGCGACGGGGAGTTTGTTTTTCTGGTCGGCCCGTCTGGCGCTGGCAAAACCTCCATCTTGCGCCTGATCATCCGGGAACTTTCTCCCACCTCCGGCCAAATCACCGTTGATGAGCACGCCCTCACCAAGATTTCCGGCAGCAAAATCACCCAGTTGCGGCGCAAGATTGGTGTGGTTTTCCAGGACTTAAAACTGCTTGCCGACCGCAGCGTTTTTGAAAATGTGGCTTTATCCCTCTGGGTCCTAGGAAAAACCAAAAAGGAAGTTGATGAACAAGTGGCGGAAAAATTGGCCCTGGTGGGTCTATCCGCCAAAAGTGACTTTTTTCCGGCGCAACTTTCCGGCGGCGAGTTGCAGCGGGTGGCCATTGCCCGCGCCCTAGCCGGTGATCCGAAATATCTTTTGGCCGACGAACCAACCGGCAACGTGGATGACGCCAACGCCTGGAAAATTGTCAAGATTCTCGATAAGATTAATAAGAGCGGCATCACCGTGGTGATGGCCACCCACAACACGGAAATTGTCGACACCCTGAACAAACGGGTGCTGCGACTTGAAGACGGGCATATAATTTCTGATAAGAAAGGAAAATACCATTAAATGTCTCATCAATTAACCGTCACTTGGCAACACATTAGAAGATCGCCCTATCAAGCGGCGGCGGCCGTGATGATTATGATGCTCACCACCTTTGTCGGCCTGTCTTTTTTAATTTTGTCCCTGGGGTCACAGCGGCTCTTAACCTATTTGGAACAAAAACCCCAGGTGATTGTTTTTTTCAATGACACCATCACGGCCGAAAACCAGGTGGCCGATGTGGAACAAAAACTGGTGGACACCCAAAAAGCTGCCAGCATGAAATTTGTTTCCAAGGACGAGGCTTTGCAGATTTATAAACAGCGCAATCAGAATGACCCCCTCCTTTTGGAATTAGTTACGGCCAACACCCTGCCCGCCAGTCTAGAAGTGTCTGCCACCAACGTTGCCGATTTGCCCACCCTCTATAACATCATTAAACAGGCCTCCAACATCGAGGATGTTTCCTATCAGCAGGACGTTGTTAATAATCTCATCGGCATTTTGGACAAAACGCGCAAGTTTGGCGTCGGGGTAATGATTTTTCTGGCCGCCACCTCACTGTTTACCATCGTCACCATCATCGGGATGAAAATTGCCCTACGCAAAGAAGAAATTGACGTGGAGAATTTGGTGGGAGCTTCAGGCTGGTATATTCGTTCTCCTTTTCTTTTGGAAGGTTTATTCTACGGCCTAGTCGGGGGCACAGCCTCCTGGGCAATTTTGATGACCATAATTCTTTTGTCCACCCCGGCCCTAACACCCTATTTGGCCGGACTATCGCTTTTGCCGCTTAGCCCTCTGGCAATGCTGGCGATTTTAGCCGCGGCGGTGGGCTCTGGCGCCATCGTCGGCGTGGGCGGAAGTTTCTTGGCCGTCTGGCACTACCTAAAAAATTAATGTGGAAAAGACTGATTGTCATCATCCTTGCCGTTATTATTATTTTTGCCCCCACTTGGCCGGCGGCCGCGGATCAACAAAGTGACCTCCAGGACCAAATTAATCAACTGCGTCAAAAAATCGCCGATGCCCAGAGCCAGGAAAAAACTTTATCCTCGCAAATTGACTTAATTAATAATCAAATTGCCCTCACTAAGGTCCAAATTCAACAAACTCAGGATAAGCTCGACCGGTTAAATAATGACATTTCCTCCGTTTCCGGCAAAATTAACGTTATTCAGGATTCCCTGGCCCATGCTTCCGTTGTCCTGGCTAATCGAATCCGCGAAACCTACATTGCCGGACGAACTGACCCGATAACCTATTTGCTTTTGTCGGCGAACTTTGATGATTTTTTCCAACGATTTGACTATTTGCGCATTGTTCAGAAGCACGATAAGGAACTAATGACGCAAATGGCCCTAACGCAAAAAAATTATAACGACCAAAAGGACCTATTGGTTGACAAGAAGAAGCAGGTCGAAGAACTTTCCGCCCAGCTTAAAGCGGAAAAAAACCTACTGGACCAGCAAAACCGGGATAAGCAACAACTGTTGGCCGTGACTCAAAACAGCGAGGCCACCTATCAGCAGCTGCTGGCCCAAGCTCAGGCGGAATTGGCTGCTTTCCAAGGTTTCGTCACTAGTCAAGGCGGCGCCAGCCTTCTTTCCAATCAAACCAAATGCAATGATTGGGGCTGCTACTATAACCAACGGGACAGTCAGTGGGGAGCCATGGCCCTCAATCACACCGGCTACACGTTGGCTAACAGTGGTTGTTTGGTTACGTCAATGGCCATGGTGGCCACCCACTATGGTCACAAAGACATCAACCCGATTTCGATCAACAGCAACCCGGATAACTTTGCTGTCTACTATCCGGCCTATTTGAATAAATCAATCACTGCCAATGGAGTGAATATGAACCGCCAGTCAATTTCCTATTCGCAAATTGACAGCGAACTGTCCGCCGGGCATCCGGTGGTGGTGGGCATTGGCGCCGGGCCGAGTCACTTTGTAGTTTTAGTCAGCGGTTCCAACGGGGACTATAAAATGAATGATCCCTTCGTGGAAAACGGCCAGGAGATTTCTTTCACCTCCCACTACAGTCTCGGCAGCATGACCGAAATCGACAAGGTCACAATGTGATACCATATTACTAATGTGGCGATGGGGAACCATCGGGCTGCTGGGATTACTTTTCTTCTTGTTTCTTTTTCCTCAAAAAATCTTTGCCGCCGTGACAATTTCCAATGTTTCCCCGGCAACAATTAACTCTCCCGACGACATTATCACAATTCCCGTCAGTATAACCGGAATATCCAGCGGCAGCGCACAATATCTCCAGGTCGCTATTACTAAAGATGGGGCGCCTTCAAACTATCTTGGCTTTACCAAAAATTCGTCCGGAGACTGGATCCGATACCAAACAACCCCGGACCTGCCGACACTATATAGTTTTACTCCCAACGGCAGTTCATGGAACGCAGAGATCCAGGCGAAATTCGATATTGACGATAGCGGCTACACCGGGCCGGGAATTTATAACCTGTTCGTTTGGAAATATATTAGTTCTCCCACCAGTCATCAAAACTCCAATGCCGCTTCTATTTCCGCCACAATGAATTTGCCATCGGACCAATCCGATGACACAACCGAAGAGCAGACAACTCCCGATCCGGAAATTTCCTGGGACACGGTTGACAACGGAATAATCGGGGACATTTTTAAATTGACTTTCTCCATCAAAAACTTTGATCAAAACGTGGACTATTTTATTAAGATGCTCGGCGGCCAAACGCAAAGTGCCGGTGAGTATTTGTCATCTAATGACGGCTGGACAAAATTCCCCAAAATCACCGCCGACGGCTCTGGCTGCGCTTCCGGAGAAATTTATGGCCGGATTAAACCGGAAAACGATCCGGGCGATTACCAAATCGGTTTGCGTTTTCACCATAGCCAAACCGGTGACAACACCGATTCCAACAATAAAACGGTGGGCTTTATCGCCCCCGCCCCGGCGCCCACCGTCACAACAGTGACAACTGCCACCATCAACCCGCCCGTTGTGACCGCAAAGACAAAAACCGCCACTAAAGAGCCGGAAATTAATTTGGTTTTGGGGACCACCAGTGCCAGGCCCGCTTCGTCTGGCGCCAGTCAATCAGCTAAGGCATTAACCAAGAATAATAATCTCTCCCTTGTGATAATGGTTCTTTTTGGCCTGGGGATGATTCTCACTTCCGGGGCCATTTTGGTTCTGCACCACAAAGAAGGTATAATTGCCCCATGAAAGTGGAGAGTCGCCATTTGGTTTATCTGACAGTGGTGGTTGTCACTGTGGTCTTGGCCTATTTGGCCAGAGCCGTGTTAACCCCGTTTATCCTGGCCGCCCTGGCGGCTTATTTGCTTAATCCCCTGGTTAATTGGCTAACCCATCGCGCTAGAATGCCACGAACGCTGGCAATTCTTTTAATTTACACTGTCACTATTGGACTCTTAGTTGCCGCCGGCTTAAATCTGGCTTTGCGATTAAGCGAAGAATCAACAGAGTTTTTAAGAGAAACACATGTCTTTTTAAACCAGGCAGAATTGCAAATTACCACTTTGCCAGACTGGTTGGTTCCGGCGGCTCGGGACACTCTCACCTCGGCCCGAACCTCGCTCACTCTTCCCGGCGGCCGGATGACGACCTACATCCCTGGGGCCATTAACCGCACTGTTAGCTTATTAATTTTTCTGGTGGCCACTTTTTATTTTTTGCGCGACGGCAGCCAATTCACTAAAAATTTACCAAAAGAGGTCGAAATCGTCCGCGGCAAGATTGGCAAAGTGTTGGGCGACTATTTGCGCGGCCAGCTCCTTTTAGTGGCCATTATGAGCCTTGCCACCTATATTGGGCTTTTAATAATCGGGGTTCGTTTTGTCCTGATCCTTTCCGTCTTCACCGGACTGGCGGAAATTGTTCCTTTTGTCGGGCCGCTGGTGGCCGCTGGGGTAGCGGTGATAGTGGCTTTCACCGACCAGGCTTCGCGCATCAGCGCTAATCCGTTTATTGACGCCGTGGCCGTGGCCGCTTTATACACTGTTCTTCGCCAACTAGAGGATCTGTTTGTTATTCCGCAAGTGATGGGGCGAATGGTGAAGTTGCACCCCCTGATAATTCTGGCGGTTGTGATTGTCGGGGGACATTTGTTCGGAGTGGTGGGCTATCTGGTTGCGGTCCCCGTTGTTGCCTCGGTTCGAGTTATTTTAGACCACATAAAAGCTCCCTAAGACGAGTAAGCCAGATTCTGTTGCACCCCACCGAAACCTTTGGCGAAGGGGGGTTTTAGCCCCACTCCGCTTGCAGCTACGTTAGAGGCGCTGCAACAATCTATCTAGGCGGTGCTGCTTCGGGAATTTTGGGAAGCGGCATTAAACCCAGTCGGCACCTTGCAGCGGGGGGAATTGCTTCGTTGCATTTCACTCGTCTCTGTAGCTTCACCGTCGCTCGGCTTTAGGCCGGCGCCTCCGATATTTGGTCGGAGCACCCTGCTTCCTGCTGTCTGGACTTTCCTCCCCACTTTGCATAAAGCTTCGCGGGGTCATTGCCCTGTCTTAGAGAGCAGTGGTATTATAGCACAAAATGAAGGACTTGAGAAATGTGATTATCTGGTTTTTGGTTTGTTTAGTTTTGGTGATTTATGCCAAAACCCAAGGTTTCCTTCCTGATCACAGCGTGGTTCTGGGAGAACACACGGCCGTTTTTCCCCATTGATTATTCCCGCCAATCATATAAAATAAAAACATTATGCCGACAAAAATAACCAGAAAAAACACTCGAACCCGAACACCGCGGACGGTAAAAATGCCGGAACCGATAGCTGCCATGACCCCAACGCGACCGACCGTTGACTATCACAAAGTTTTTTCTCCCCGAAATTTGATCATTTTGGCTTTAGTGATTCTCTTGGCCGTTTTTGCCTGGAGAAATAAAAGCCTCTTGGTGGTGGCCACCGTTAACGGCCAGCCCGTTTGGCGTTGGGAGCTGGAAAGTCGGATGCTTAGTCACTATGGCGATCAAACCCTGCAGGAAATCACCAATGAGAACTTGATTAAACAAGCGGCCGCCAAAAAAGGCGTGACCGTTTCTTCCAGCGAAATTGATGCCAAAGTGGCCGACATCGAAAAATCCCTCAACGGACAAATTAGCATCAATGACGCCTTGGCCCAACAGGGCATGACCATGACGGATTTTCGCAACCAAGTGGAACTGCAGCTGATGTTGGAAAAGTTGACGGCTGATCAAATCACTGTCACCGATGCGCAAGTGGCTGACTACATTGCTTCCAACGCTGCCAGCTTAACCTCCACCGATCCGGCCAGCCAGGCCGCCCAAGCCCGGCAAACACTGATTTCCCAGAAGCAAAACGCCGCTTTCCAAAGCTTTTTCTCACAGCTTCAATCCCAAGCAAAAATAGTAAAATATTTATGACAACAAAAGGCGGTTGGACAGAAATCAGGCCTGGACTATGGACAAGACCTGTTAGCCTGGAAATCATGGCAAGAATGCCAGTGATTGAACCGAAAAAATCCGCGAGACAGAAAATTAGCGAATTCATCCACAACCTCCGCAGGACACAACAAAATCACTCCTAGACAAATTATCAAATTACCACTTTACAGGGTGCAACCCTATTTTGTAGCATAGAATCATGCCACAGAAAAATTCGGTTAAGCACTATTACGAAAACGGCTTCTATCATATTTATAATCGCGGTGTTGAAAAACGGGATATCTTTCTAGATCGTGACGATTATCTGACGTTTTTGCATCTTTTAAAGATGGCCCTTTCTCCTGCTCCAAAACAGGGTGCAACCCTTAAAGTAGCATCAGGAAGGCTTATTCCGATTGTCAAGAAAAACTTTTACCTAAAAATGGACCTGCTCGCCTTTTGCTTAATGCCAAATCACTTTCATTTCCTGATTAGGCAAACTACACCAACAGTGATGACAGAGTTCATGCGGTCGATCTGCACCTGTTATGCTATGTATTTTAATAAGAAGTACGAGCGCGTAGGCTCACTTTTTCAAGGAATCTTTAAGGCGGTAGATATCGACGATGAAAATTATTTACTTTGGGTTAGTCGCTACATTCATCGAAACCCAGATAATTTTCAAAATTATCTCTATAGCAGTTACGGGGACTACCTCGGGGAAAGACACACGGCATGGCTTAACACTAAACCAATTCTAGATTGTTTTTCCAGCGCGGAAATGCGAAAGATCCCTAATTATCAGAAATTTGTCGGTGATGAAATCAAGGAGCCAATTGATCTTAATTTTCTAGTCTTAGAAAAATAGATTATTAAAAATATACTGTTACACCAGTCCATAATAGGGTTGCACCCTTATATGTGGTCAAAAAAGAATCGTTCTTAAAAAGAACGATTCTTTACTAGCTACTAGTAACTAGCCACTAGTTTAAGCTTTTCCCAAAACACGGGCAACGGTGGTGCCGCAAACTGGGCATTTGCCCACAAACGCGCGGCGTCCGTTCTTCCAAGTCACTTCTTTCCCATCGGTAATGTCTCTTTTGGCTCGGCATTTAACACAATATCCTTGATGCTTCATTATTCTTCACCCCCTTTTGGCAGTTAGTGATACCTATACCATAGCACGACTTGAGCACAAATTGCAAGGGCCGTTAAAATGGCGATTCGTTTTAGGTCAGACAGCACGTATGAATAGTCCGAATGACTGGAAACTGGCGACTGGAAACTGGGAACCGCAACAATAACCGTGGGAGTTTTTTGCTCGGGAATTTTATAGCTGATCTGCTGCAGTTTCCGGTGATACTGCGCCATGATCTTTTCCTTCTTGGTCTTTTTAGGCATGACCCTGTTTTAACATATTGACGAAGGGAAGTCCAGTCGTTTATGATTATCATATTGAAAATGAATAAAGAAAAACTGCTCTTATTTGGTTTAGGTCTGGTGTTATACCTTCTGTCCGCCGGTTTGTCCTATGCGGCCTTCTCGGTTCTGCGCCCAACTGGCACTATCACGCCCGCCACCACCACCCAAAACGGCAAGTTTGTCTCCCCCACCGCCCAATATGCTAATTTGCCAAAAACCGAGGCCTGTCCGCTAAACGGGCAGATGTATTCCAAACCGGAACGGGACTTGTGGGAAAAACGCCGGCCGTTGGGCGTGATGATTGAAAATTCCGCTGCCGCCCGACCCCAATCGGGAGTTTCCAGCGCCGACATCGTCTACGAAGCGGTGGCCGAAGGCGGCATCACCCGACTGATGGCCATTTTCTATTGCCAGCCTTCAGAAATTGTCGGCCCGGTCCGCTCCGCCCGAACCTATTATCTTGATTGGATTTCCGAATACGCTGACTATCCGCTCTATGCCCACGTTGGCGGTGCCAACACGCCCGGCCCGGCGGATGCGCTCGGACAAATTGGTCAATATGGCTGGGACGCCTACAATGATATGAACCAGTTCAGCATTGGCTTTCCCACCTTCTGGCGCGATTATGAGCGACTAGGACCGGACACCGCCACCGAACACACTGTTTACACTTCCACCACGAAGCTTTGGGATTTTGCCGCCACCAAAAGAGATCTCACTAATGTTTCCACTAATGACCAAACCGGCAAGCAGACTTCCTGGGACGTCAACTTTGTGCCCTGGCAGTTTAAGGACGATGCCCCAGTAGATTCCCGTCCGGCGGCTTTTTCCGCCACCTTTGCCCTTTCCGGCCAACAAGCCTCATATGCCGACGACTATGTTGTCAAATGGCAGTATGACCACGACAGCAATTCTTATCTACGCTTTAACGGCGGCAAGCCGCACATGGATCTGGACACCAACCAACAACTGTTGGCCAAAAACGTGGTCATTGAATTCACCACTATGACGGTGGCCGATGACGGCTATAACGAAGAAGGTCATGGCCAGCACACTCTTTATGGAACCAAAGGTTCCGGCAAAGCTATGCTCCTTTCTGACGGTAAAGTGATCAACGGCACCTGGCAAAAAACCAGCCGCACAGCCAGGACTAGATTTTTGGACCAAAATGGTGTAGAGATAAAGATGAATCGTGGCTTAACTTGGATTGAGGTCCTGCCCATCGGCCAGCCGGTCACGGTGCAATAGGCTTATGCAACTTTCGGACCTAATCGTCTCACGCTGTCGCGTTAAACTGCTCACGCTCTTTCTCACCAATCCGGGCAAGATTATTCATGTCCGGGAATTGGTGCGCCAAAGCAAGGAAGAAATCAATGCCGTTCGCCGGGAGCTGGCCCACATGGAAAAATGCGGGATGGTGACTAAAGAACACCGGGCCAATCGGCTATATTACTCTTTTCGCAAGGACTATCCCCTCTACTTTGACCTTTTGGAACTGATCACTAAAACCACTGGCTTAGGAGCCGCCATTTTGAAAAATCGTAACAAGTTGGGGCGAGTCAAGTTTGCCATGCTTTCTGGCAAACTTGCCCGGAATCTCCCCGGTTCAGCGGAGAAAGTTGATTTATTAATCGTCGGCACCGTGGTGATTCCCGAAGTGGCCGCCTTGGTGCGGGAAGATGAAATTCACCGCGGCCGGGAAATCTTTTTTACGCCCATGACGGAGGAGGAGTTTGCCTTTCGCAAAAAAAAGCGCGATTCGTTTATCCTGGGAATTTTGGAAACCAGCCGGATCATGGTCATCGGTGACGAAGAAGAGTTAATCTCCTGATGAACAACCGTTTCCTTATCGGCATTATTGTCCTTATAACTGCCATCGCGGTCTATTTTGACTTGCCAACTAACGCCACCATATTTAAACACGAATTACCAACTCCCAGTTTTTTTGGCCGGGTGCTGGAGTTAAAAAAAGGTCTGGATCTGGCCGGAGGGACCAGACTAGTGCTCCAGGCTGACATGAGCCAAGTGAACAGTGCCGACCGGGACACCGCTCTGGAATCACTTAAGGGAATTATCGAGCGGCGGGTTAACCTTTTTGGTGTTTCTGAACCGGTGGTGCAAAGTAGTAAATCAGGCAATGATTACCGGGTGATTGTGGAGTTAGCCGGAATTACTGACGTTAACCAAGCCATTGACTTGGTCGGCAAAACCGCCAATCTTACCTTCCGAGAAGAAGTCAGCGCCAGTGAATCAGCAAACATTTCCACGATCTCCGCCCAGCTCTACGGGCCTTATCAAAAATTAACCGATTTGTCAGGCAAAGACCTAAAACTAGCGAAGCCAGCCTTCCAATCAAGCACCAACGAACCGATTATCCAATTAACTTTTAATGCTGAAGGGACAAAAAAGTTTGCCGACATCACCACCCGCGACGTGGGCAAGCATCTGGCAATTTTTCTTGACGACCAACTCCTAATGGCACCCACCATTCAAAGCGCTATTACTGACGGCCAACCGGTTATTTCCGGCAACTTCACCACTGCCCAAACAAAGGAATATTCTATCCTGCTTAATTCCGGTGCCCTGCCCGCTCCCGTCCACGTCATTGAACAGCGCACTATCGGCGCCACTTTGGGTCAAGACTCGATTAACAAAAGCCTGTTGGCCGGGACGGTGGGTCTAACCATTGTCGCCCTGTTTATGATTGCCAACTACGGCCGGTTGGGAATTTTTGCCGACCTAGCCTTAATGATTTATTCCCTGGTGGTGTTAGCCATATTTAAATTAATTCCTGTAACCCTGACCCTGGCCGGCATCGCCGGGTTCATTCTTTCCATCGGCATGGCGGTTGATGCCAACATTCTCATTTTTGAACGGATGAAAGAAGAGATTCGTTGGGGCCGAAGCAAAATAGCTGCCATTGAGCTGGGTTTTGCCCGGGCTTTTCCCTCCATTCGTGACTCTAACGCCAGCTCGCTTATCACCTGTGCCATTCTGTTCTATTTTGGCACGGGCTCTGTCCGCGGTTTTGCCGTGACATTGGCCATCGGCATCATTGTTTCGTTATTTACCGCAGTCACCGTTACAAGAACGCTGTTGAGAACATTCAACAAAATTCAATAAAACCAATGATCAATATCCAATACATATCAATCACCAATCAACCAATTCTCAATTTGTTAATTGGTCATTAAGGATTGGACATTGAAAGATTGGAAATTGGATTATTGGATTGATTGAAAAAATGTTTAATTTGATGAAATTTAAATACGTGTTTTTTGGAATTTCTCTACTAGTGATCTTGCCGGGGTTATTCTCTCTGGCCCGCTGGGGACTGCGGCCGTCCATTGATTTCACCGGGGGAACGGTGGTGGAAAAAAACGCGGCCGGACAGATTATCCGCTCGGACACCGTTGGTCCGGTGATCGGCCGGGAAACCACCATTAATGCCGTGGAGTCCGTTGGCGTTGCCAGCCTGGCAATCATCCTCTATATTGCCTACGCTTTCCGGGAAATCCCCAAACCCTACTCTCCCTGGAAATTCGGCATTGCCGCCGTGGTCGCCCTGCTTCATGACGTTCTGGTCGTGGTGGGGATCTTCTCCCTGCTGGGCCACTTTGCCAACGTGCAGATCGACTCGCTGTTTATCACCGCTTTATTAACCGTCATTGGCTTTTCTGTCCATGACACGATTGTAGTTTTTGACCGGATTCGGGAAAATTTGAGAAAATCATCCGCCCCGTTCACACAAGTGGTTAATGAATCTGTCCTGCAAACGCTGGGTCGATCACTGATGACCTCCATCACCGTGCTTTTAACCCTATTGGCTCTGATTCTTTTTGGCGGAGAGTCTATTCACTGGTTTGTAGTTGCCCTTTTCATCGGCGTTTTCTCCGGCACCTACTCCTCCATCTTCAACGCCGCGCCCTTACTGGTGCTGTGGGAAGAGAAGAAGAAATAAAATCCTCAATTTCAGAAAGAAATTTCCGCTGGTGATTCACATACCAGTAGTGCCCTCCAGGGAATGATTTAACAGTTAAATTAGGAATTTTTGCGATAATATCCTTATGCTTATCCCACGGGGTAACTCTGTCTCGATCGCCCCAAAGTGCAAGAACAGGGATTCGACCGAAATTAAAATCTTTCTCGGACATCTTCGAAATATTAGCCCAACCCAATAAAGCACTTAACTGGGGGCCTCCAATTTCAACTTTACTTCTAAGTGATAATTTAAGAGTCTTATCATAAACTAAATCACCGATTAAATCTCTGAGAATATTTGCAGTGGAACGGCCTGCTTTTCCAAAGAACGGGTCGCAAATGATAACTCTTTTAATAAATCTGCTTCTATGGCTAAGGGCTGCAGTTATGGCCCCACCATAGGAATGACCGACAATGTACATTGGGCCTGTGATAATTTTAATAAGTGCTTCATCAACAGCTTCGACTATTTGGGAGAAGCCAATATTGGGGCTGCCCAACCAGCCGTGAATTGCAACGATGGTTTCGCTGCCCACTTCATTATCTAGGTAGTGTATTTTCCCAAATTTTGTATAAACAAATTTATGCTTCAGCATAGTTACATCTTATCGTATATGACACGAAATAATTTTAGTAAAAATCTAGAAGAAAACCTTCTATAAAGTTATTTATAGACTCGTCCCATCCGGGGAGTTAGGGCACAGTAAGCAGCAGCGAGAAGGCCCTCGGCGATCGCGACTGTTCCCAGGGCAGCCGATACTTCCGGTCGGCCCCACAAAACCGGAGCAGCCAAAGTAATTGCCATTAAGCCAAAAAACAACTTAAACCCGTTTGCACCGGGAAAATCATTACGAATTTCTTCTGCCTTTCTCATACGCTTATAGGTCAACTATAAGATTACAAATTTTATTTGTCAAGAACAGATTTTGTGCCAGTCTTTATATGTCAATCCCTGCACGATACTGCCCGATAAGAATGCCAACAGAAAAATGGCTAACGGCGAAAGAGGCAGCGAGGCAGCAAAATAAAAACCAAGAATCGGGGGTAAGATATCCATTATTATTTTACGGCTTTTATCTGTTTCAATAGGTGTTCTCGGTCATTTTTTGCTGGGTCTTCGGAGATTTCGGCGAAAAGTTTGGAAAGGATGATGCCGACACGGGGACCGGGGGCGATGCCCAAAACCTTCATCACATCGTGACCGTCAACTTTTAAATCGTTAACGGAGGGAATATGTTTTTGCACTTCGATAATTCTCTGCCGGAATTGTTCATGGCGCCAGCTGGTTTTCGGCGTCCCCGATCCTAACCGGTCAGCAGTGCGCAAGTCCAGCATGTCCGTGGTGTTATCTGGTCCCACCCGGCGGATGAAGCGGCGGATAGCTGCGTCGGTGAGAAATTCCGACACGGAAAACATGTGCCAGCGCACTAACATATAGAGTTTCTCCCGGTCTTCTTTGGAAAAATGCAGCCGGTCAGCAATGTTTCTGGCAACTCTCGCCCCCACCACCTCGTGACCATGAAAGGTGGCCCGGCCGGCCACCTCTTTGTAGGTCACCGGTTTGCCAACATCATGGAGTAGCACAGCCAACCGGACAACCCAATTAGGGTTTGGACAAGCCGCCAGGGCCTTGAGCGAATGGGTGAAAACATCATCAACATGATGGGTCCCCTTTTGGTCCACACCAACTGCTTTAGTTAGCTCCGGCAAAATGTGATCTAATAATCCGGCGGTGTGCAGCAGTTTCACCCCGTCAGCGGGAAAATCGCTGGCCAGAATTTTAATCAGTTCGTCGCGAACCCGTTCCGACGAAACCTTGGTTATTAATCCCAAATTCTTGGTAATCGCCTGCCAGGTAGCCTCTTCAATGGTAAACCCCAATTGGCTGGCAAAACGAATTGCCCGCATCAAACGCAGCCCGTCTTCGGCAAATCGGTCACCAGGGTTACCAACGCAACGAATAATCTTAGCAGCAATGTCCTTTTGACCATTATAGGGGTCAACTATCTTCTCCCCGTCGGTGGCAATGGCGTTCATGGCAAAATCCCGCCGGGCCAGGTCCTCTTCAATGGTCTTTGCCCAGGAAATTTCGTCCGGATGACGCACGTCGGAATATTTTCCTTCCCGCCGATAAGTCGTAATCTCAAAAATGTCGTCGGCCACTTTCACTCCCACTGTCCCAAAGTTGTTATTATAATAACTGTCGGGCAAAATCTTTTGAATCTCCTGTGGGGTGGCGCTGGTAGTGAAATCCCAGCCATGGGTGGGCCGGCCCAAAATCGTGTCCCGGACGCTGCCGCCGACGGCATAACATTCAAAACCGACTTCCCGGATTGTCTGAATGAACTTTTTCACTTCCGAAGGCAAGGTGATCATGGTAATATTCTAACATGAAGTGGAACATCTTGAATTCAAAAGGCAAAATATTGGATATTTTGTTGACGAATCGAAAAATCAAAAATAAGAATGAGTTTTTAAATCCGCCGTTTCCGGAATTTAAACTGCCGCTGGTCAAGGCCATCGCCAGGATTAAGAAGGCCATCAAGAATGAAGAGAAAATCGTGGTTTATGGCGACTATGACGCCGACGGCATCTGTGCCACGGCCATCATGTGGGAAGCTCTAAATAGTTTAGGGGCTAAAGCTCTGCCGTTTATTCCCCAGCGGGAAAAAGAGGGCTACGGACTTTCCATCGAGGGAATAAAAAGTCTGGAAGCAAAACTGATTATTGTTGTGGATTCCGGCATCGTCGCCAATGCCGCGGTGGACTACGCCAACAAATTAGGCATTGACGTCATTATTCTCGACCACCATGAAAAGCCAAGGAAACTTCCCAAAGCATTTGCAATCATTCATACCACCGAGCTTTGCGCCAGCGGCATTGCCTACTTTGTGGCCAGGTCCCTAGTCACTAGAACCTATAACCTAGAGCCTTTTCTTGAGTTGGCCACCATCGCCACGATCACCGATTTAATGCCGCTGACCGGAGTGAACCGGTCAATTGTTAAATATGGCCTGGAGGCCCTAAACAAAACCACCCGACCGGGACTTAAAGCTCTTTTTGAAATTGCCGGCATCGAACACGTCGGGCCTTATGAAGTTGGCTATTTAATCGGACCGCGGCTTAATGCTTCCGGGCGCATCGAAAGCGGCCTCTCGGCTCTTCGTCTCCTATGCACCAAAAATGCCGACAAGACCAGACAGTTGGCAACGTTGCTTAATAAGACAAACAAAGACCGGCAAACAATGGTTGAAGAACAGACCCAACACGCGCTGCAAGCTACCAACTATCAGCTAAAAGCTAACGAAAGTCTTATTGTTATCAGCCATGAAAGTTATCACCAAGGTGTGATCGGCCTGATTGCCGGAAAGTTAGTGGAAAAATATTACCGGCCGGCCATTGTTATTGCCAAAGGAGAAACCGTCAGCAAAGCATCCGCCCGCTCGATTGCCGGTTTTAACATCATTGAGGCCATCCGCGCTTTTGAGAATTTGCTCATCAACGCCGGCGGCCACCCGATGGCGGCGGGATTCACCATCGAGACTGCGCAAATTGAAAATTTTAAATTAAAAATTGAAAATTTAGCGCGGGACAAAATTTCTGAGGAAATGCTGCAAAAAACACTTAGAGTTGACTGTCGGCTTGATTTGCAAGCAATTAACATGAATTTATATGATGATCTCGCGCGATTGGCGCCATTTGGCATCGGCAACCCCGAACCGGTTTTTGCCAGCCAAGGGACAATTCAAAATCTGCGAACCGTTGGGGCTGACGGTAAACACCTTAAATTAGCCGTTGACGGTTTTGACGCCATCGCTTTTAACCAGGGGCCTCTGGCCGCTAAATTAAAAGTAGGCCAGGAAATTTCCCTGGCCTACTGCCTCGCCCTTGACACCTTTAACGGCAATCATAAATTACAGTTGAAAATTAAAGATATTCATTATGACTGACCTTTATAAAAAAGCTCTTAGTTTTGCGCAAACAGCCCACACCGGCCAAAAGCGGGCTTCCGGGCAACCGTATATCACCCATTTGGAAGCCACGGCCCAAATTCTTGCCCAGTGGCACATGGATGACTATTCCGTTGCCGCCGGACTGCTGCATGACTCCATTGAAGACGGAGCAGCCACCAATGAAGATTTAATAAAAGAATTCGGGCCGACGATTGCCGCCCTGGTGGACGGAGTCACTAAGGTCGGAGAAATTAGGCTGCGCGGCTCAACGGAAGAAGAATTTGTGGAAAACCTGCGCAAAATGTTTTTGGCCATGGCCCAAGATTTGCGGGTCGTCATCATTAAACTGGCCGATCGACTGCACAACATGCGAACCTTACAATATCTTCCTGAGCACAAAAGAGCCAGAATCGCCCGGGAGACCATGGAAGTTTATGCGCCACTGGCCGACCGGTTAGGCATGGGTGAGGTTAAGGGAGAGCTGGAAGACCTGGCCTTCCCATATCTTTATCCGCAAGATTACCAATGGCTGAAAGACTACAGTGCCCCCGCCTATAAAGAAGCACAAAAACATATCTTAGAGGCAAAAAGGAAACTCCTGGCAGAAATGGCCAAAGAAAAACTTAAGCCGGAAATCGCCGGCCGGGCCAAACACATCTATAGCTTATACCGAAAACTTTTGCGGCCGGAAATTAACAAAGACATTTCCCTGATTCACGACCTGGTTGCTCTGCGCGTTCTAGTGGACACCGTCGAGCAATGCTACACCGCCCTGGGAGCAGTTCACAAAATATACAAACCGGTGCCGTCATTGGGCGTTTCCGATTACATTGCTCTGCCGAAGCCCAATGGCTACCGCTCCATCCACACTAAGGTTTTCGGCCCCGACGGGCGGATCATTGAAGTGCAAATCAGAACCCACGCCATGCATGAAGAGTCGGAATATGGCGTGGCTGCCCATTTCAATTATGCGGCCGTTAAATCAAAAAGCGTTAGTGGCGAAAAATTGGAGACCGAGGCCTTTGCCGCTGCTGACAAATTGTCCTGGGTGAAACAATTGGCCAATTGGCAAAATGAGGTAGTGGACAACCAGGAATTTATGCAGGGATTAAAGTTTGACGCCCTGTCACACCGGATCTTTGTCCTAACTCCCAACGGTGACGTCAAAGATTTGCCGGCTGGAGCCACACCGATTGATTTCGCCTACGCTGTCCACTCCGAAATGGGTGACCGGGCCACCGGAGCAAAAGTTAACGGCAAAATTGTTCCTTTTGACTACCAATTAAAATCCGGTGACGTTTGCGAGGTGCTGCTAACTAAAGAGCCGCGAAAGCCAAAAATTGATTGGTTGAAATTTGTCGCCACTCATCTTGCCAAACAGGAGATCCAAAAAGGCCTGAGGACACCAGCATAACCTTGATAAGCGGCTCGTCAAGGGGTAAACTTGAGGCATGGAGCGAACGCTGATTGCTGACACCATCGAGAAGGTTGGAGAAACTGTTCTTGTTAAGGGCTGGGTGCAAACCCGCCGGGACCACGGCAAAATTGTCTTTTTAGATGTCCGTGATCGCTGGGGCATTGTTCAGGTTGTTGCCACGGACGAAATCGCCGGAAAGATTAACTCCGAATGGGTGGTAGAAATTACCGGGTTGGTTAAAAAACGGCCGGAAAATTTGGTAAACCCAAATCTGGCAACAGGAACGGTGGAAATTGAGGCAAAATCAATCAAGGTGCTGGCAGAAAGCGAAACACCACCATTTCCCCTGGACACCGAGGGGCTGGATATTGACGAAGAACTTCGTCTTAAATACCGCTATTTGGACCTGCGGCGACCAAGAATGAAACAAAATTTGCTCCTGCGCAATAAAGTGGTTCAAAAAATCCGCAACTATCTGTTAGCAAAGGACTTCGTGGAAGTGGAAACCCCAATTCTAACCAAGGCCACCCCGGAAGGCGCCCGGGATTTTCTTGTGCCCGCGAGATTGCAGCCAGGAAATTTCTATGCCTTGCCCCAATCGCCGCAACAATATAAACAGCTTTTGATGGTGGCCGGACTGGAGAGATATTTTCAGATTGCCCGATGTTTCCGCGATGAGGACCCCAGGGCCGACCGTGCTTATGGTGAATTCACCCAACTGGACGTGGAGATGTCCTTCCCCACCCAGGAAGAAATCCGCTCTCTTATTGAGAATTTATACGTGGAAATTGTTAAGGAAGTTTTTCCAGATAAAAGAATTTCCAAAATACCATTCCCGGTTCTTTCCTATGCCGAGGCAATAGAAAAATACGGCACTGACAAACCTGATTTACGAGCCGATAAGAAAGATAAAAACGAACTAGCTTTTTGCTGGGTCATTGATTTCCCATTGTTTGAATGGAAGGAACAAGAAAAACGCTGGGACGCTATGCATCATCCTTTTACCGCCCCAAAAGCGGACGACATTGATTTTCTTTACCTTGGTAATCCAAAGGAGTTTGGTAAATTGCGGGCAGATCAATATGATTTTGTCCTAAACGGATTTGAGATTGGTGGCGGCAGCATCAGGATAACTGACCCAAAACTACAATCGCGAATTTTTGAAATTCTGGGCCACTCACCAAAAGACATCCAGACAAAATTTGGACATTTGCTTCAGGCGTTTAAGTATGGTGTCCCGCCGCACGGTGGAATCGCGCCGGGAATCGACAGGTTCATTATGGCCGCTCTTAGCGAGCCAACACTGCGCGAAGTGATTGCTTTCCCAACTTCCGCTTCAGGGCGAACAGCCGTCATGGACGCCCCATCAATCGTCGACAAATCACAACTTGATGAATTAGGAATATCTATTAAGAGTAAGAGACCGTCGTGAGCTCCAAATAAAACTGCTACAATTAGAACGTGGCATTTTATATTGATCAGTCAGGAAAGATCGAGCATACCGGACAGGTCACGGTGATCGCATTTTCCAACAGTAAATCAAAGTCAATCCAGATTGGCGCTAAAGAGAAACAAGAGCTAATTAGATTAATACGGGAGACAGACTTTCCGAAAAAAACATTTATCTATAAGATTTTTTCAGCACTAGTATTCCTTCTCCTAAAGAGCGAGGCTACAGATAGTTTAATAATCGACCGCGAATATCCTGGTCACGAAGCAGATATTAAACTCATGATAATCCAATTATTTGAGAGGGAGGAAGAAAACGCCCCGGAAATCAGCTTTACCGAAATCGGCAAAAAAGCTGCGGCTCACAAAATTGCTCTTGGAGTTTTTAACCGTGAGATTAAGCCGGACATCAAGGTTGGAACAAAAGAGCTTCTTGAAGTTATTTATGGCACAAAAAAGTGTTGGAGATCCCGATCTAGTCGAGATAATCTCTAGCTCAGAGTTTCAGTTATGAGAACTGGTCACTAGAGCATCCAACAGTATTTATATGATATCACGAAATCTAAAATTGTCAAGGAAACTGCAGGTGTTTATTTCTTTTAGAAAGAGGATCAGCCGGGATAAATGGCGGCTGGCAACTCTTATTATTGTCGCTTTGTCGCTGCTTTTTGTCGCTGCCCCAAGCCAGCTCAAACCCCCGCCCGAGCCATTGGTTTTGCGCCACACGCAGTTTGACAACTTCACCCCCTCGCTCTATCCGCAAAAAACCGGGGTGGAATTGCCGCCTTATTTGTCCGCGCAAGCCGTTGTTGCCCGGGATCTTGACTCCGGCGTCACCCTTTTTGAAGTTAACCCCAATGAGCGGCTCTACCCGGCTTCCATCACCAAGTTGATGACTGCCCTGGTCGCCCTGGACTATTATTCCCCCGACCAAGTGTTGATTGTTAAGAGATTAAGTCCCGTTCCCTTTGAATCAGACATGGGTCTGGCCGTTGGCGACCAACTAAGTGTTCGCAGTTTACTCTATGGCCTCCTGGTTCCTTCCGGCGGCGACGCGGCTTACACTTTGGCCGACAACTTCCCCGGCGGAATTGAAAACTTTTTGTATGCGGCCAACCAAAAGGCCAAACAGCTGCACATGGAAAATACTCATTTTGAAAATCCCAGCGGTTTTGACGGCCCCACCCAATATAGCAGCGCCCATGACATTTCCCTGCTGGCGATGTCTGCCCTCAAAAACAGCCTGATTAACAAAATTGTGGCCACCTATGGCATCACTGTCACCGACGCCACCGGAACAAAAACCTATAATCTCAAAAATGTTAACCAATTTTTGGGCTATCTCTATGGGGCCGATGGGGTTAAAACGGGCTACACTGATTTGGCCGGGCAATGTTTGGTTAGTTCTGTGACCCGCAACGGTCACCGAGTGGTTGCCGTGGTTTTGGACAGCACCGACCGGTTTGGGGACAGCGCCCGGTTAATCGAGTGGATCTTTCGCAACTTCACCTGGATCAGTAGTTCACCACCGGCACATACGCCATAAAACTCTTCTCATCGGAAAAAACCAACACCGGCTGGAGAAAACTTTGCGACGGGTAGGGGTCAAGATAGGCTAAATAGACCTTGCGAATTGTCACCGTCGTCGGGGTCGGAGTTGCCAAACTGGCATAAATTGCCTTGCCGGACTTTAGATTATTAAACGCCGTGTCGGTGGAGATGGCCGGATAAGTGGCAAAGTTTTCCTGGTCCACCGGCGTGTAGAAATAGCGCGCCTCCAAAATTTTCTTCTTCTGCTCGTTGGAGCCGGAAAACAGCACCGACACCAGTCCCTGATTGGGGTCAGGAGACACCACAGGCAGTCCTTCGACGTCGGCCCGGTTCAAAGTGACGCCAACAGCATCAGCGTCGGAAAGCGAAGTGGTGGGAATCAGGGCTCCGGAATCAAGTTTAAAATAGGACAGGGTCGGGCTGGCGGTGGCAATGTCCGCCGGCAAAAGTCCGAGATTGCTAAAAAATGACCGAGCATCACCGGCAATCTGATCCTGGGAAGAAAAATTCTTATCATTAAACAGCGACAAATCGGACAAAAAATTGTAGGTTAAGCGAAAATTCCCGCTGACCTCGTCAATGTCCAGAGTGCGCAAAGGATTAGCGGCGTCGGTGAAACGCCAGGCGGTGCTGGAAGTTTTAACCGGCACGTCGGCAAAGCCAATTTTGGCTGCCAAGGCTTTCATCTTGTCAAAAGAACCAAATGTGGGGCCGGGTTGGGGCATAAAGAAAACCTCAATTGTGGCAGGCATGGCCGGCAAACCGCCGTCGGCCGTTTCCAGAGAATAAGAAATGGCGGCTGAAGGGGTGGACACGTCATTTTGGGCCGCCGGGTAGGGCAATTGGCCAAAAGCCAAGGTGGCCGCCGGAGGCGGGGGTGGAAAGATCCGGTTCCACAGGCCCACCACCAAACCAAAGGCCAATCTCAAGACAAAAAGCGCTGCCAGAACGATTAATCCGATGTTAATCGCCTTACGGGTGACATATGCCGTTTGTGTCAGTGTTGCCATATGGGCAGTTCCCTCTTATTCTATGATAGAATTCTCTCGTATGAAAGTCCGAACCCGTTTCGCCCCCTCGCCCACCGGACAACCGCATATTGGTCACCTGCGAACCGCTGCTTATGCCTTCGCCTTAGCCAAACATAGTGATGGCGATTTTATTTTTCGTATTGAGGACACTGACCAAAAAAGATATGTCCCCGAAGCCGTGACTAGCCTAAAAAATATGTTAACAACATTCAATATGAATTGGGACGAGTATTATGTCCAGTCTGAGCGCCTCGATCTTTACCGAGCCGCTGCCGAGGAATTGGTGGCCACCGGCCATGCTTTCTATTGCAATTGCCCAGGAAAAAATGCCAAGAAGGACGGATACTCCCAAATCCTGCGGGATCCCTGCCGTGAGAAAAAATTAACGGTGGGGGCAATCAAACTCAAAGTGCCTGATGGTGAAAAAATTTCGTTCCGAGATCTAGTTTTTCAAAAGGAAATCAGTTGGAATACAGACAAAGTCTTTGATGCCACTCTTCTCAAATCCGACGGCTTCCCCACTTATCATCTAGCGGCAGCTGTTGATGATCACGAGACAAATATTTCTCATGTGCTGCGAGGCTATGACTGGATGTCGAGCACACCCATCCATTTACTTGTTTATAGATATCTGGGTTATGAAACGCCAGAAATCGGGCACTTAACCGACGTGCAATCACCGGAGGGTGGCAAATTATCAAAGCGAAAAGGGTCAACTTCCATCAGCAGTTTTCTTGATCATGGCTATTTACCGGCCGCTCTTTTAAACTTCATCATTCTTCTTGGTTGGGCGCCCAAAGACAACCGGGAAATGTTCACTCTTGACGAGTTTGTGGAAAATTTTAATGAAAACGGCTTTCAAAAGGCCAACCCGGTTTTCCACACGGAAAAATTGGACTGGTTTAACCAACAATACATCCGAAAAACCGCCGACACCAAACTAGTTAAGATGCTGGCAAAGTTCACCGATAAAACCGGGGCAGAAATAACCAAACTTATTCCCTTGGTCAAAGACCGGCTGGTGACCCTGAAAGATTTTGATGCTTTGACGAATTATTTCTTCACTGCCCCAGCGCCTGTCCCAGGAAACGCCGCGATTATTTCCCACGCTATATCTGTCTTAGAAAAAAACTTTGACGGAAAATTTCTGGAGGAACAAAGTCGGGCGTTCTGCGCGCAAAAAAATATTAAAGTTGGCGACTATTTTATGACACTGCGCCAAGCTGTCACGGGGCAGACCGCCACCCCGCCGCTTTGGGATATCATGAAAATTCTCGGGAAAGAGGAAACCATATCCCGCTTACAATCTGCCCATGGACAAAAATAAACCAAGACTGGATAGCGAAAATTTAAGGGCCCGCCTTAAACTGCGCAGTTTTGAATCGGAGAAAAAGCTGCTGGTCAGCCACCCAACCGCCGCCGAGTTCTTCGGCCACCTTAAACTGCGCCCGGGCAAAATCCGCCAGCATGCCGCCCGGCTGCTGACTTCCGGAGCTTTGGCTGGCAGCCTCTTGTTAACCGCCCACACTGGTTTGCCGACCCAGGCCAACACCACCATTGCCGCCAATAATTTGACCTGGCAAAACATTTTGCCGCCGGAAGGCCAATGGAGCCTTTCGCCTGACCAGGAACAGGAAATCAGCCAAAAAATTAAAGCGGCTTTCGGCGTGAACGCTGTTCCCGAACTGGACGGCAACCGCCTGCCCCATGATTATGGCCGCATGGGGGCCGAACAACATCTGGCCCGTTTCCCGGGCGACAACGTGCCCAACATGGCCCCGGGGCTGGGCGGTTGGGGCTATGTCACCGATCCCACGGTGGAAAAATATTATGTCGCTGTCCCGATTATCTACCTGCCGGACTGGCGGGAGCGGACCAAATATTATGTTGACTGGTACCGCTGGCGCCGGATGGTGGTGGTTAATCCTGCCAACGGCAAAGCCATAGTCAGCGCCGTGGCTGATGCCGGGCCAGCCGATTGGACCGGCAAACATTTTGGGGGATCCCCGGAAGTGCTGGAATATCTGGGCATCAACACCGGCATGCAAAATCATCCGGTGGTGATGTTTTTCCTTGATGACCCCAACAACGAAGTCCCGTTAGGGCCATTAGAATATAATATAGAAGTCAATAAAGAACTAACTGCTAAGCAAGCGTAACCATGAAGTCAAAACTCAAAATTTAAAATGCAAAATTACAATTCAAAATATAAAAGTGACTTGAAAGATCGTTGCTTCAAATTTAGTTTGGCAACAATGACCCTTGTTGACAGCCTGCCCCAGAAAAGATCCGCCTGGGTTATTACTGATCAACTCCTTCGGTCTGCCATGTCAATAGGAGCAAATTTAATTGAAGGCGGCGCTGCCAGCTCTCGCCTTGAATACAAGAAGTTTTACGAAATAGCACTTAAGAGTGCCAACGAAACAAGATATTGGTTATTATTACTAAGGGACTCCGGGTTGGCTGCCGGAAAAGGCACGCAAACATTAATTGATGAAGTTTCCGAAATCGCAAGTATGCTCGCAGCCGGAGTGATGAAACTTAAAAGTAAAAATTTTTAATTTTAACTTGAATTTTTGACTTTTGATTTTTGAATTTTAAATTATGGTAAAGATTTTCTATGACCATCTAGTTCTGCGAGAAGAGGTTATTGCCGTTCTGGACAAACACGAAATTGCGGTGGAAGAACGGGAAGAGCTTATTGAATTGGTTGATGAAACTCTGCACCACCGGGTTTTGGACGTGATTCTCACCCACCTGCCCGCTGCCAAACACGAAGAATTTCTGACGAAGTTTCACCAAGCCCCCCATGACCCAAAACTGCTGAACTATCTGCAGGCGCAAACCCCGGTGGATATTGAAGCGGCTATCCGCGCCGCCGCCGCCGCCGCCAAACAAGAACTCCTTGACGAGATCAAAAGAGCAAGAAAGAAATAGTTCCTATTAATTCGCTCGCCAAATGCTGGACCAAATTACTGTTGCACCATTTTCGATTCGTTGCCGTGTTACCACTCGAACTCTTTGTCCAGGTTTAATATCAGCTCTTGCACCAATATTAACTTGATCAAAACCACCTTTTGTTAACCTGACATCCACAACGCGCGCCTTATCATTGGGTTCCCTAGTTATCTCACTCAATAGATGCACACTCTCAACCGTTCCAACATTTACATGAACCACTTTGCTGCCTGCCATACTTCACCCCCTCCAGCCCGATTATATTACTTCCGCTTATCATAATCTTCCTACTCCCAAACTTCACAATCAAAACTAAGTTTTGTTTTTTTCAGACAAGGAGGCCTAATACTTCGCAAATCCGGATGATTATTCATTGGATTTAGTAACTCGCACACAAAAAGTAAAACGGTCCTGCCAGCATCAGAGCTATTGTAGGAAAAAGGTCTAGCCCTTGCGTTGTCATTACCCAATACATTTTTTGTTGTCCGGGGGCTACCATACGATCTTGCTTCTTCTTCCGCAATTCTCTTTAGCAATGGGCACTCAAGACAACCCATTGCCTGATATATCGGATTATTGGCATCAATCCAGTTGCTGGTTGCCAGCAAATATACTGCTGTGAAGAATCCCCCATCTGCCCTTCTTAACTCAAGAACATCAATTTTTTTATCCGATCGTTTTATTAAAAGTTCCGCGTGTTCAATCCTCATTCCCGCATTATACTAGTAATAGATTGCCATAACAGTATAAACACCATCCTCCCCAAAGATGCAGTATAATTAAGGGGTAATTTTGCGGGATCGTCTAACGGTAGGACTCGACCCTCTGAAGGTTGATATCTTGGTCCGAATCCAAGTCCCGCAGCCAAGTAGGACGAGAGGGTCGCAAAGACCCCTTTTGGGTTGATTTATCGGGCAATTCGTTAGGTTCGAAAATCCTCGCTCCATTTTTTGCTAAATTCGCCACTTTCGAACCGTTAGTCTCAACCACCGCATTGTGTATCAACTTGAAGGCATTGGAATACTCGTAAGCCAGGATTCCTTTATCAAGAGTCATGCTGGTAAATACCAGACTGATGAGCCGTCTTTGTTCTTCCAGAAGGTGGCATTCTTTGGCTCGCAGGTATATCTCTCTGGCTCTCTGGGAGAGTTCGTAGAGGTTTATCCCCAAATCAAAGTGGTTATTCTTGGCTTTGGTGTGTTTCTCGATGGCTACCACAATATCTGCCTTCTCCTGGGTATACTGCTTGAATTTCTGATCATAGAAGGTTTTGGTGATCTTCTCATCCAACTTGTCGTCATAGAGGCGATCTAAGCGCTTCTCAACCTGTGCCAGACGGTCTTGTAACTCTTTGAGGCTGCTTGTTTCGTAGTTGGTGGCATCCTGGTGACTTTCTTTGAGAGCTTTTTTCAACCACTCTGCTATACGGCTATTTTTCAACTGTAATCCCTCAAATCCTGTTAATAGCTGGTTTTCGATTTCATCCTCCCTTGTCCATTTCTTCTGGGAGCAGTTGCGGTAGTGGTTACAATGCCCATAGATGATACCCTTGTGGATTTCCCAGGTGACCGTGCCTTTGCACTCGGCACATTTGAGTAATTGCTTAAAGAGAAACATATGTCTATTTATTTTAGGTGTATTTTTACCAGCTAACACTAACTGTATCTTATCAAAAATCTCCTGACTTATTAAAGGCTCATGTTTACCCTGGTAAATCTCGCCGTTCCACCTAATCTTCCCGATGTAAAACGGGTCTTTGAGGAGTTGATGGACTCGGCTTTTGTAGATTCTGCCTCCTGTTGACGAGCGAAGTCCCGCCTCAAACATTATATCAGCCAGTTTTTTGACCGAGCAGTCTCCATCCGAATACTGCTCAAAGAATTTGCGCATTAGAGGAGCAGTCGTCTCGTCTGGAACATGGGTCTTATGCCCTCGTTCTCCGATGGTCTTATATCCTGGCTTGGGTCGGCACGGCAGCCAGCCCTGTGCCAATTTCTCTTTCTGCCCTTTCTTTACCTCTTCAGAGAGGTTATCAATGTAATTTTTAGCAAAGATAATGCGGACTCCCCAGTTTAGCTTGTCTTGCGAACGGGAGTTTTTATGAAGGACAAGAGAGTCTTTAACCATATGGACTTGCCGTTCTTCATCCTCCTCTAACCAGTCATCAATCATAACTGCATCTTTAAAGTTTCTGGTAAAACGGTCAACTTTCTCACAAATGAGAATTTTGATGTTGTTTTTTTGAACATACGCCATCATGGAGGAGAAAATCTCTCGTTGTTTCCTTCCGCTTGCCGTTTCTGAGATGGTGAAGATTTTGGCGATTGAATAGCCTTGTTTTTGGGTATACCCCTTCAGCAGCTTCTCCTGGGCTGGTAAAGAGTAGCCTGTTTCTTCTTGTTCTCGACTTGATACTCGGCAGAGTAGGACAGCTTTCATAGGTTTTTGTTGCTAACACAACACATAAATGAAACTTCAAGTAATATCAACTTGAACTATCATCTTGGTTGTCCTCTAATTGTTTTTTGTTAAATTCCATTTCTAACTTTGTTATCTCCTTTGACAATTTTTCTTCTTCTGGAGTAAGGGGTCTTTGCTCTGTTTCGTCGATGCCTCCCACTATCTGGTGCTTGCCGATTGATTCTCCAAATTCTGTTCTGTGCATTTCCCATAATGCTTTAACTTCCTGGACAGTTGCTGGTTCACCTGCCTGTATTTGCTTTTTTAATGCCTGCAGTTTGCTCCAGAATGCTTCCGTGATCAGATATGCTCTTTTCTGTCTGATTTGAGTTGACTTCTTTTTCAAGCCTTCTAAATCTTCTGTCAGCTTCTTGTCTGCCCGTTTAATCCACTGGTATTTGACCGACCAGCGTTCAATCGTCCTTTCTGAGGGTAAATTCCCAAGTTTAGTGCCAAAAATCACCGACAACTCTCCTACAGGATTCCGACATATTTGTTGCCATGCCTGCATCAACTTGGAAACGCTCCCGACCTCGCAATACAGCAGGAAAGCTGTATACTGGCTTTCTGTCTCTCCAGGCATCTTTGGGGTGGTTAGTTTTTCTGATTGTTCACTTATTTTGCTCATGTTTTTTTATCCTCCTATAAAACATCTGATCAATGTTATTAGCTGCTCTAACTCTTTCTCCCATCGACAACGATGTGTCTTCCGCCCGATTGAGATGCTTTTCAAATACCGCATAGCTTCTTGGACTCCAAGAGTTATAAATTCCCAGCCTCAGAAACAGAGACAGTGTTTGTTTTCTTTCCAGTTTTGTTATTTTCTGTTGATTTTTGTCAAGTACCCGATTTTTGGGACACGGTTTCTGCGTCTAGGAATTTTCTTCTAAATTGAGCTGGGGACATCTTTAAGCTGGTGTGAATTCGCAGATTATTGTAGTACCAAATGTAACTGTAAATTT
>JAMCZE010000014.1 GCA_023485845.1 Patescibacteria group bacterium | reverse complement strand
AAATTTACAGTTACATTTGGTACTACAATAATCTGCGAATTCACACCAGCTTAAAGATGTCCCCAGCTCAATTTAGAAGAAAATTCCTAGACGCAGAAACCGTGTCCCAAAAATCGGGTACTTGACACGAAGAGGCAAGAAAAAATATTAAAGAAGTAATCGAGTTAGTGCTTGAAGATGAAGACGTCAAGAAATGTGAACTAAATTATCAGGGCAACTATAACAGTTTGTCGCCGTGGAGAATATTGCCGTTCCTCTTTATGCCTAAACTGTCCCCAATTCACTCCGGCGAAAACATTCACCAGGGGTTGCTAAAAAAGATCCTCTATGACACCAAACTTTCTCCGGACCAATATAAGAACTTACACTAAGCATCAACAACTTGTCTGCCAACGAGCCCTCCGCGAAATCTTATCTGTAGGCGCTTATTAAATTTTCCAAGTGATAATTCTACACGCTGTCTATCTGATCCGTAAGGTACGAATGATGGCGTTCCTGCAATAGTAAATAATATATCTAATGCTGGTCCCAGGGCTTCTGAATTTTTCCCTCGCAATTTAACTTGAAATTGTTCGTAAACCCCATATGTTGGGTAAGCATCACATGCCACACCTGGAAACCTGGCAGTAATTTTCTCACGAGCCAGTTTAAGTTTTGCTACCAACTGTTCTTCGTCTTCCAGACTACTTCCTCATTCATAATCTAAAATGGCCGACCGCTCGCTTTTCATACTTAAACCGATATTATTACACTGTCTCTTTAAGTGCAAGTGAGGATCTGGGGGCCGGAGGGGGTGACGGCGACGGTGTGTTCGAAAAGGCCGGAAGGGGCACCGTCCCGGGTGACAATGGTCCAGCCGTCATCATTGCTATAAATCACGTTGCTTTTCCCCTGGTTATAAATTATCTCAATGGCCAGAACCATTCCCGCTTTTATTTCCGACGTGTTTTTAATTTGGCCCCGCAGATAACAGGGAATTTCCGGGTCCTCATGCAGACTCTTGCCCACGCCGTGGCCCACCAGTTGTTTAACACAACTATATCCCCCGCCCTCCACTATTTCCTGAATCGTTTGGGAAATGTCACCAATGTGATTCCCCGGCCGACACTGGGCAATGGCTTTTTTTAATGCTTCCTCCCCGGTGTTAAGAAATTTAGACTTTTGACTTTTGCCTTTTGAATTTTGGATTTCTTTCGTCCACGACGCATCGGTGTGGAAACCTTTGTAATAAACACCCATATCAATTCCTAAAATATCCCCTTCTTCCAACGGTCGGTCGTCAGGCAAACCATGAACCACCATATCGTTAACACACATGCAGGTGGCAAAGTAGTAGCCCTTCTCCATCTTAAACGATGGCTTGGCCCCAGTGGCAGCAATCTGGGCGTCGGCAAACTTGTCCAAATCCCAAGTGGTAACACCGGGGACGGCCTTTTCCAACGTCTGCGATAAAATTCGGGCGAGAATTTTCCCGCCCTCCCGCATTATTTCAATTTCTTTCGGGGTTTTAATTTGAATCATCAATGGCTTGCATAATTAAACGGTGAACTTCTTCAATCGTCCCGCTACCGTCAATTTCCATCAGTTTTCCCAAAGCCCGATAGTAGTCAAGAATTGGCTCGGTGTTCTGGTGATAAACTTTCAATCGTTCAGAAATAATATCCGGCTTGTCGTCATCCCGTCCCCGAGCCAGGAGCCGGGCAACCGCCTCTTGATCAGAAATATGAATATACAACACTTTATTAATTTCAAAAAGTTCCCGCTGCGCCTGGACCAAAGTTCGGGGAAGGCCTTCAATCACAAATCCATCACTGATTTGAGCCAGGTGTTTATCCACCACTTCAAAAGTCGTCTGGTCATCAATCAAATCGCCTTTTTCCAAAATCTCTTTAATTTTTCGTCCCACCGGTGAATCCTCCTGGCTTATCGTGCGATAAATCTCCCCGGTCTGGATATGAGGGAGATTAAGTTCTTTTGCTAAGAGTTCCGCTTGGGTAGTTTTGCCGGAGCCCACCGGGCCCATAATCACAATTCTCATGTCAGAAATTTGTCGTAGTTTTTGGTCACCAACATGGTTTCAAACTGTTTCGCCGTTTCCAAAACCACGGAAACAACAATCAAAATCCCCGTGCCGCCAATTGTTAAGGTGGCCACGTTACTGACATTTTGAACAAGGGAAGGCAGCACGGCAATCAGCCCTAGAAAAATTGCCCCCGCCAGAGTGATGCGGGTCAGAATATAGTTAAGATAATTGGCCGTCGGCGTTCCCGGCCGGATCCCCGGAACAAAGCCACCATATTTTTGCACTTCCTCGGAAATTTTTGCCGGATTAAAAATCACCGCCGTGTAGAAATAGGTAAAGCCGATCACCAAAATAAAATAGACAACGTTATAAACCACGCTGGTCGGCGTAAAGAGTTGGCTGGCAGATTGAGCCAGACGGGAAATAAAAGGATTAGGAATCTGGGACAGATATTGGCCCAACATTGAGGGAATTAAAACCAAGGAAACGGCAAAGATAATCGGGATCACCCCGGCCTGGTTCACCCGCAGCGGCAAAAAAGTGGACTGGCCGCCATACATTTTGTTGCCCCGAACCCGGCGGGCATAGACAATCGGGATTTGCCGGGTGGCCTCGTTAACCATGACAATGCCGGCAATCACCGCCAAACCAACACCAATAAAGGCCACCAAATTAAAAATTTGGTCTGTCCCCACCACCGAGGCGGTTTGGCCGATGATCGTGGGCATTCGGCCGACAATGCCGCCAAAGATGATCATAGAAATGCCGTTGCCGATGCCATATTCGGTGATCAGTTCCCCCAGCCACATCAAAAGGATTGTCCCGGCCGCCAGGGTGATAATCAGCGAGGCCAAGGTCAGCGGATTTAAGGTAGTAATGATGTTCTGGTTTTTTAACAGGGCATAAGTCCCCAATGCTTGCAAAGCCGCCAAGGGAACGGTGATCATCCGGCCATATTGGTTAATTTTCATCCGCCCGGCTTCGCCTTCTTTAGAAAGAGCCTCCAATTGGGGAAAAACCATCTGCAGCAGCTGTAAAATAATGGTGGCGTTAATGTAGGGATTAAGTCCCAGCGCCATGACGGAAAAATTGGCCAAGGTGCCGCCGGAAAAAATGTCTAACAGGCCCAGCAGTTGGTTCTGGGCAAAAAGCGATTTCAGGGCCGCCAGATCAATCCCCGGAACGGGAATGTGGGCAAAAAGCCGGAAGACAAAAAAAATCACCGCGGTGAAAATGATTCGTCTTCTAAGCTCCGGCGTGTGCCAGGCAGAAACCATTGGATCCAAAATCTTATTCACGCGCTAATTTTACCACAATCTAGCGCTTATTTATTTTGAAGATGCCAAGGTAGAGGGCAACCGCTCCCAAAACCGCCGCCGATAAATAAATAAACATCTCTACACTCATTTTTTGCGCCGAAGAGGTTTATTGGAAAAGACATAATAAATCGTGGCAAGCGCAATCAATCCTAGCGCGAAAGCAATTTGGGCCTGAGTGATTGTTGGTGTAAGATCAATCATAAAATCAGAGCCTCCTCCGCTTTGGTGGCTAAGTATACACACACGATAGCAAAGAGAAAGTTCATTGTCAACGTAAATAGATCTCTAGTTGCCAACATTGCCGCAAGCCAGACAACGACAAAATTAGAAGCCACGGTGGAAACAACTTTAAGTTGTGGCGCGGTTAACTCAAGTCTCATTATAACTTAGATTAGCACTAACTTTTTGGCGCGTAAAGGGCGCCGCGCCTGCCTGCCGGCAGGCAGGGGTTTTGCCATCACATTTTTGGGGAATATAAAGCCCCCCTTGTCTTTCCAATCTTTGAAACAAAACCGGCTTTAATTAACGCGTCCAGGTCGTAAGCCAGTTGACGCGGGCTGACTTTGAGAAACCGGCGGTGAATAAAATCAAAAGAAACCATTCGTTGGTCGGTGATTATCTGCGCTATTTCCCGCCGCCGGGGAGGGAGAAGATCAAAACGGGAGGGGTTATTTTTTTGATTTAAAACAATATCCTTAGCTTTCCCCGTCGCATCCTTTAAAAATTCCAGCATCAGTTCAACAAACGGTGTCGCGTCTAAGCTCGTGCTCTCTTCCAGAGCGGTGTAATAGGATTGTTTGTTATTATCAATTTCCTCTTCCACCACGACCAAGCCTTTCATTCCGTAATTTTCTTTGCAAAGAATCGCCATTTGTAAAAGGCGGCCAATTCGGCCGCTGCCGTCAACAAAAGGATGGATTTTCTCAAAAATAAAATGCGATTGAATCGCGTTGATGAGAACAAATTTCTCGCTTTGACCATTAACAAAAGTTAATAACTCGTTCATAAGAGGCTCCACTTGGGACGGCGGAGGAGCATGATAAATGACGTTTCCCATCGAATCGAAGATCCCCTCCTGACTTTGCCTGAATGTTCCGCAATATTGCCGCGCGAGGATATTTCTCATGGCAATTTTGTGCCAATGGAGAATATCGTCCCGGGTGATAGCTTTCTTTTTACGCGAATATTCAAGAATCTTTTCAATGACCCGACTAAGGTTTGCCACTTCTAATTTCCGTTGGTCTTTTTGCGAGAGGTCGCTAAAACTTTGGATCTCTGCTTTAGTCAAAGTGTTTCCCTCAATCCTAGCCGAAAACAATGCGCTGCCGATAGTAGATCGGCCGCGAATGTTCTTTTCAATTTCCAAAGGGATGTCGACATGGTCAATTACCGAGCGATTGGACTCAATTTCCGAAAGGTATTGGACAATATTTTCAGTAATTTTATATTTTGGGGGAATAGTCAAGATCTTCATCAAGTTTATGATGCAAGATATTGCAAGATATTGCAAGATAGACAAAGTGCTACAATCTGTCTCATGGACCATGTGGCAATTATGAAGAAATCCTGGGGACTGCTGCCTAAGATTTTGTCGGGCGAGAAGACGATTGAATCGCGCTGGTATCAAACCAAACGGCCGCCGTGGGGGAAAATTTCTGCCGGTGACACTGTCTATTTCAAAAACTCCGGCGAACCAGTAACGGTTAAATCCCAGATTTCCCAAGTGCTGACATTCGAAAATCTAACGCCGGACAAAATTAAAAATATTTTGGAAGAATATGGAAAAGAGGACGGGATTGAACCGGAAAAAATTCCTTTTGCTAATTTTTCTGAAGAATCCACAAGTAATTAACCCATTCGAAATTAATAAACGGGGGTTCGGGATGATGTCTGCCTTCATCAGCGTACGCAATATCAATCTACTATTCCCGAAGTCGTAAAGCTTTCTCAAGTCGAATTGTTTCAGTCATCCGCCTAGAAGTCTTTCTCTCGCCCGACTCCCAATCAATCTCACCGGGAATATCTACTAGTTCATAAAGCCTCTGCAGATCATGATGCCTCGCTTCATCACCCTTAAGATGCGTTCTGTTTTTTGCTTTCTTTGTGTCCACCATTATCACCTCCATTTGGCAGAAATTCTTTGGCACTAACCTTCCCACCAGCCTTTTCAATTTTTTTAACGGCTCCTTTGGAACAGGGGAGTTTGACGGTCAGAGGGACGGAGAGGTCGCCGTCACCCAGGATTTTGACCAGAGTCACGGTTTTGCCGACAATCCCCGCTTCCTGCAGAGATTTTAGAGTGACTTCGGTGTTAGCCTTAAGGCTATTAAGATATTTAACATTCACAATCATCGGCCGCACCCGCAGGGATTTATTTTTCCCTTTGCCACGAACCAGCGGCAGCCGCTTGAGCCACGAGGCTTGCAGCGAGGAACCGGCAAATTTTAAACTGACGGTTTCCCGGGCTTTTTGCCCTTTGGTTCCCCGGCCGGAAGTTTTCACTTTCCCCGACCCGTGCCCTCGGCCCAGCCGCTTCTTTGGTCGGTCAACAATCTTTGGTAAAGAATTTAAAGTCATATTTTTCTAAGTCTTCGTAGGGCTTCCATCGTCGCATAAACGTTATTTGCTTGATTATTGGTCCCCAGCACCTTGCTGGAAATGTCCCGGATGCCGGCTGCTTCCACCACGGCCCGAACCGCCCCGCCGGCAATGACACCAGACCCCGGGGGCGCCGGCCGCAGCAAAATCCTCGCCGCGCCAACTTTCACCAACACTTCATGGGGAATCGTTGTTCCCCGCATCGGCACTGTTAACAAATGTTTCTTAGCATAGGCCACGGCCTTGCGGATGGAACTTTGCACATCGGGGGCTTGGCCCAAACCAACACCCACCCGGTTTTTCTTGTCCCCAATCACCACCAAAACAGAAAAGCCAATCTTGTTTCCTCCGGACGTTTTTTTGGACACCCGGTTAACCTGGACGACTTTCTCGTCAAACTCTTTTGGTTCCTGATGAAAATCAGCTCTCATAGTTTTAAAACTCCAGGCCCCCCTCCCGGGCGCCATCAGCAAACTTTTTAACGTTGCCGTGATATTTATAGCCATTGCGATCAAACGTCACCGCCGTGACTTTTGCTTTCTTTGCCAACTGCGCCAGCTGCCGTCCCGCAACGGCGGGGTCTGTTTGTTTGGCCACGGCCGCCACGGTCTTTCCCGCAGCATTCACTTGACCATAGAGATATTTATTCGATCGAAAGACAACCAATTTTGGTCTCATTTGGCGCCTCCCCCGGCAGCCGCCCCCGCTGCCTTGGCTGCTTTACCGGCTTTGCGCCGGATCACTTCACCGATATATTTAATTCCTTTGCCTTTATATGGTTCCGGCGGACGAATCCGGTGAATTTGGGCCGCGGTTTCCCCCACCAATTGTTTGTCTGTTCCTTTGACATTAACTCTGGTGTTGTCTGTCACTTCAAAAGTGATCCCGGCCGGGGCGGGAAATTTCACCGGATGGGAAAAGCCAACATTTAAAACCAGTGTTGTTCCTTCCACCGCAGCCCGATAACCAACACCCACCAACTCCAGTCCTTTGTTCCAACCCTGGCTCACTCCCATAATCATGTTTTCCGCCAGCGTCCGGGACAGACCGTGCAAGGCTTTGGCCTTAGGTGTCTCTGCCACGCGATTGACCAAAACATTGCCGCCCTCCACCTTAATTTCCATTTCCGGCCGGAAAGTAAAAGACAACGTCCCTTTTGGACCGGTCACCGTCACCACGGTTTTATTAACGTCCACTTTGACGCCTTCGGGAATCTTGATTGGTTTTTTGCCAATTCGTGACATAATTTTTAGCTTATTTCGCAAATAACTTCGCCGCCCAGGCCTTTTTCCCGGGCTTGTTTATCGGTCATCAATCCCGCCGGAGTGGAAATAATCGCCACTCCCATGCCACCTAAAACCCGGGGCAAATTATTTTTCCGAACATAAACGCGCAGGCTGGGTTTGCTTACTCTATTTATGGCTAGGACGGCCGGAACCTTATGATTATACTTTAATATCAAAGACAGGGTACTCCCGTCCACGGACACTTTTTCCAAATAACCATTGGTTGTCAAAATCTTCGCCAAGGCCTCCGCCAGTTTTGACCACGGAAGATCAACCTGAACCCGGCCGGCCATATAGCCGTTGCGAATTCTGGTTAGCATATCCGAGATGGAATCAGTGCCAACTACCATGATGCGCGAATCACACCGGGAATCTCCCCTTTATGGGCCAACTCTCGAAAACATAACCGACATAGTCCAAACCGGCGCATATAGGCCCGACTGCGGCCACAAAGACTGCAGCGGTTTTTAAACCGCACCGGATATTTTTGCGTTTTCTTAGTGAACTTAACAATGTCAGAAATCTTTGCCATATAATTACTTCACAAACGGCATCCCAAAGGCTTTTAACAAAGCCATGCCTTGGTCATCATCTCGGGCGCTGGTTGCAATCGTCACTTCCAGTCCGCGTATTTTATCAATTTGCGAATATTCAATCTCCGGGAAAACAATTTGTTCCTGCAAACCGAGGGAATAGTTGCCGTGGCCGTCAAAGCTGGTGGTTGGTGTCCCATGGAAATCGCGCACCCGGGGAAAGACAATGGTCACTAGCTTTTCCATAAAATCATACATCCGCTGTCCCCGCAACGTGACGCAAACTCCCACCGGCTGGCCCTCCCGCAGTTTAAAAGCGGCCACCGATTTCTTGGCATTACGAATAATCGGTTTTTGCCCAGTAATTGTTGCCAGCTGAGAACTGATGGCCTCCAAAACTTTTTTGTCGTCGATGGCCTCTTTCGCCCCAACGTTAACCACAATTTTTATCAGCCTCGGCACCGCCATAATATTCTTCAGACCCAATTCCTCCTGAAGCTTTGGTCTGATTTCCTGATAATATTTCTGCTTTAAAGTCATATTTTTAAATTTCCTGACCACATTTACGACAAACTCTTATTTTTTCTTTGGCGGTAATCTTATAGCCGACTCTGGTCGGCTGTTTGCATTTCGAGCAAATAAGAGCCACGTTAGCCACCGGCAGCGGGCGGACAAAATCAACGATTCCGCCTTTTTGCCCCTCACCGCGCGGCTTACTATGGCGCTTATAAACATTTATTCCTGCCAGTGTCACCCGGTTGTCTTCTGGCCACATTTTCTCCACGGCGGCTTCTTTGCCCCGGTCTTTGCCAATCATTACTCTGACTTTATCGCCTTTTTTCAGCTTCATATTAAAGCACCTCGCTTGCCATACTAACAATTTTGCTAAAACCAGCATCCTTAAGTTCCCGGGCCATCGGGCCAAAAACCCTGGTGCCGATCGGGTCCTTATTATCCCGGGCGGTGATTACCACTCCGGCATTGTCATCAAAACGGATATAGCTGCCGTCCGCCCGTTTGTTTTCTTTGCGCACCCGGGCCACCACCACAAAAACCATTTGTGAATCCTTCACCATACCATTAGGATCGGCCCCGTCCACCACCGCCCGAACAATGTCTCCCAAATAGGAAAATTTCCGGGTTGAACCACCATAGAGATGAATCACCCGCAATTTGTGGGCGCCGGTGTTATCCGCTGGTTTTAAAACGGTATGCCGTTGTACCATATTATTTTGGCTTTTTACTTGAATTTTTGACTTTTGATTTTTGACTTTTGATTTCGACGACAGTGAAGTGAACCGTCTTGCTATATGGTTTTGATTTAACAAGTTGCACCTTATCGCCAACTTTAAGATCTTTGTTTTCGTTGTGAGCGTGAATTTTTGTGGTCCGTTTGATGATCTTATGATATTTGGGATGGCGGACCACGTAATCCACGGCCACCACCACCGTTTTTAGCATCTTATTAGAGATAACTGTTCCGTTAAGACTTTGCATAAGTTAAGGCTCGCGCCAAATCACGGCGCAAATTTTTAACGATATTAGTGTTTTTGTCTTTGCGCAATCGCGCTTTGATAATTGCGTCCCTGATCTCTCCAACTGTTAGTTTGCTTTGTTTTTTCATATTTTTTCAATAAATCGGGTCTGCACTGATAGTTTATGGCCGGCTCGACGAATGGCTTCCATCGCTTGCTCCCGTGTCAAACCACCCATTTCAAAAAGGATTAGCCCCGGCCGAATAACGGCCACATACTGCGCCACTTCCCCTTTGCCACCACCGCCACGGTGATCCTGCGGCTGTTTGGAAACCGGCTTGTCCGGAAAAATCCGAATCCAAACGCGGCCGCCTTTGGCAGTGAAATGAGTCAAGGCTTTGCGGGCTGATTCAATTTGTTTGCTGCTGACCCAACCGCGTGTTTTGGCCATGATTCCAAAATCGCCAAAGGCCAGGGTGTTACCCCGGGTGGCATTGCCGGGCCGTTGGCCCTTGAACATTTTGCGATATTTAACTCGTTTTGGTGCTAGCGCTGGCATATCCAAACTTTAATACCGACATAACCGGACCGGGTGTGCGCCGGGACGGCGGCAAAATCAATTTTTTCTTTAATCGAACTTAAAGGAATAACCCCTTGCTGCAAATGTTCCACCCGGGCAATTTCCGCCCCGTTAATCCGGCCGCCAAGCCGAACTCGCACCCCTTTGGCCCCCGCGGCCATCACTCGCTCCACCGTTTGTTTCATCACCCGTTTGCTGGGCATCCGCCGGGCCAGTTGGTCTGCAATGCCAACGGCCACCAGATAAGCATCAAGGTTGGGTTCTTTGACCTGTTCCACCTTAATGTCCACCTTGGCATCGCCCAAAATTCCGGCCACATATTTTTTCAGATCTTCCGTTCCGGACCCCGCGCGGCCGATAACCACGCCCGGCCGAGCCACAAACAAGGTGAGACTCACCTTGTTAATCGACCGCTCAATTTCCACCCGCGCCACCCCCGCCGGCTTAAGTTTGGCAAGCAGCGCCCGGCGCAATTTGACGTCTTCAATTAGCAAATTTTTATAACGTCCCCGGACAGCAAACCACCGGGATGTCCAGGTGTAAATTGGACCCAACCGAAAACCGATAGGATGAATCTTATTACCCATAAAATTAATTCAAAACTCAAAAATCAAAATTCAAAAATTAAAATTAAAATTTTTAATTATTAATTTTGAGTTGCAATTTTGCATTTTAACTTTTAACTTTTAACTTTCTAGTATGACGGTTATATGACTGGCGCGTTTTTGGATTAACCCTTCTTTGCCCGGGCGATGGCTAAAGTCCCGGCGTTTCATCTTCATGCCTTCATCAACCAGAATGTTTTTGATCCTTAATTCTTCCGGTTTTAGTTTGGAATTGGCAATGGCCGATTTTAAAACTTTAGCAATCGGTTTAACACCTTTTCGGCTGGTCACCAACAGCGTGTCCAGGGCTGCCGGCACCGATAGCTTTTTCACCGCCGCCGCCACTTGCCGTGCTTTGCGCGGGCTAAGACGAACGTTTTTGGCAGTGGCAATCGTTTCCATAAATTAAGTTTTGCTAAGCACCCGGGCTACAATTCGGCCATGACTGCGAAATGTCCGGGTCGGGGAGAACTCCCCCAGCCGGTGGCCCACCATCGCTTCGGTGATTAAAACCGGAATATGAACTCGACCGTTATGAACGGCAATTGTTGCTCCGACAAACTCCGGGGAAATCTGACAAGCCCGGGCCCAAGTTTTAATCGGTGTCCGGTCCCCGGTGTTTTTGGCCGCGACCACTTTGGCCAAAAGTTTCTGGTCAATATAGGGTCCTTTTTTTGCGCTTCTAGCCATGGACAATAAACTTATTGCTATATCTAACTTTTTTGCGAGTCTTTTTGCCTCGGGCCGGCTTGCCCCATGGCGTCTTGGCCTGCTTTAGTCCTTCGCCGGAGCGGCCTTCACCACCGCCGTGCGGATGGGTTCGCGGGTTTTGGGCGGTGCCCCGGACTTTGGGCCGAATGCCCATATGCCGCTTGCGCCCCGCCTTGCCAAAATGGACATTTTTCCACTCAATGTTATCCAGCACCCCAACGGTGGCAAAATTTGTCTGATTAACCAGCCGAAACTGTCCCGATGGAAGAGAAATTTTAACATAATCGCCCTCTTTCGCCAAGATTGTGGCCGATGTGCCCGCGCCGCGGACAATTTGCCCACCCCGGCCGGCAGTTAGCTCCACATTGTGAACCGCCGTGCCCACGGGGATTTTTCCCATCGGCAGCGCGTTGCCAGTTTTCACTTCCGCTTCCTGCCCCGCCAGCACCGTATCGCCAACCACTAGCCCTTCCGGATGGAGAATATAACGTTTTTCTCCGTCCGTATAATGGACCAGACAGATATTCACTGTCCGGTTGGGGTCATATTCCACCGACACCACCCGGCCAACCACCCCTAGCTTGTCCCGTTTAAAATCAATTAATCGATAAAATCGCTTGTTGCGACCACCCTGATGCCGGGAAGAGATGTGGCCGGAACTATCCCGACCGGTAGTTTTTGGCAAAATCCGCAACAGTGATTTTTCCGGAGCCACGCCGGTGAGAGTGGTCCGGAAATTTAGACCGGTCATAAACCTAGTGGCTAATGATCCGCCGCGTTTTTTAAGCATGGGGCGCCTCCTTTTCGGTGACATCAAACAAATCGATTTTTTGGCCTTTGACCAGTTCCACGACCGCTTTTTTCCAGGCGCTGGTTTGAATTTCTTTGCGCGCCCGGCCGGCGTGTTTAATTTTTCCCTTAATAATCATCGTCTTAATATTAACTACTTTAACACCAAAAGTTTTTGCCACCTCGGCCGCAACCTGCGCTTTATTCGCCGCTTTTGCCGCCGCAAAAGTGAACCGACCGGCCGCCGCGTCGCGCATTGATTTTTCTGTGATCACTGGCTTAATTAAAATGTTCATCTTGTCTTCTTTTTTGGTGTCTTTGGTTTTTCAAAAATCTCTTCCATCAGAATAATTTTTTTGGCCCTTAGAACTTCATAGGTGTTTAATTGGTTAAACGGCAAAACCGTTACCCCAGCAATGTTTCGCCCCGCCCGGTGGACATTTTCCCGAATTTTGTCCGTCACAATTAGGGTGTTTTTCTCCACTGTTTTTGCCAATTCTTTTGTCTTTCCTGTTAACTTATCCAGTCCGGAGACCACGACCAGCTGTGAGCTTTTAGCTTTTAGGGTGAGCGCCCCGTGAAGAGCAGCCTTTCTCATCGGCGCCGAGAGCCTCATCGAGTAGTCCCGGGGTTTGGGAGCGAAGGCTACGCCGCCACCGACAAAAATCGGGGCCTTGCGATCACCATGTCTGGCCCCGCCGGTTCCTTTTTGCTTATAAAGTTTGTGCCGGGTGCGGCTGACACCGGCCCGGGTGAGAGCACTTTGCGTTCCCTGACGTTGATTAGCCAAAAAAACGCGCACCGCCTGAGCCAGCAAAGCCGGCTTAGCGGGAGCGGCAAAGATTTCTCTAGGCAAAACCGGTTTTTCTAAGATTTTCATTTGGTAATTGTTAATAAAGTGTTTTTTGCGCCGGGCACCAGGCCTTGAATTAAAAGCAGATTTTCTTCCGGCTTAACGGCAAAAACCGTCAGGTTTTTAACGGTCACCCGCTCAGCACCCATATGGCCGGCCATCCGTTTGCCTTTGTAGACCCGACCGGGAGTAGTTGTCTGCCCGATGGAGCCGGGATGGCGCTGCCGGTCCGACTGGCCATGAGTTTTCGGGCCGCCTTTAAAATGATGCCGATGGACCACACCTTGGAAGCCTTTGCCCTTAGAAATGCCAGTGACTTTAACCTTGTCCCCGGCCGCAAAAACGTCCGTCACCATAATTTTTTTTTGGTCCCCGATCTCCTTTATTTCTCTAATGTATCTGGGAGTAATCTTTTCGGAGAGATTTTTTAGCATTCCTTGGAGCGGTTTATTGGGGTGCTTTTTGTGGCCAAAAGCCACTTGCCGGGCATTGATCACTGCCAGCGGCTCAACTTTGATCGTGCTCACCGGCACGCGCCGCCTGGACTTGTCAAAGTCCTGTGATTGGCCCATTTTAAATCCGTAAAAGGTGTTCATGACATTAAAAAATCCCGCCGATGCGGGACTCTCTTGCTCCCTACATCCAACTACTTTAGTTAGTGAGTTTAGGGCTAACTAACATGCAAAGGCATTATAACAGAAACACGACTTGAAAATCAAGCAGATAGGGAAGTTACGCGGTGTTAGACCCACCTTTTTCTTTGGCCTTTGCTTCCTCCTCGAGGATCTTTAGGCCCATTTCAACCAAATCATTTCTTTTTGCTCTCTCACCAATCCTACCCACTTCCGACAGATATATCCTCGCGGCCATAATTGCCGCCTGTCTCTCTATGGCTGCCTTGTCAACTTGCTCCATAGTTACATCTTAATTTCTATGTCAACACCGGCCGGGAGTTCGAGATGCATTAAACTATCAATGGTTTTGTCGGTAGGTTCAATAATGTCGATAAGACGTTTGTGGACTTTGATTTGAAAATGTTCCTGGGAATTTTTATCGGTGAAGGGGGATTGGTTAACGGTGATCAGGGAGCGGTCGGAGGGAAGAGGAACAGGACCGACCACAGACGCGCCGGTCCTGATGGCCGCGTCTAAAATGATCTGACAGGTCGAGTCCAAAACCCGCCCGTCGTAGGCCTTAAGCCTAACTCGAATTCTTCCTTTTGGCATATTTTAAAGTGCAACTAGGCAATAATTTTGCTGATGGCTCCGGCGCCGACAGTGTGGCCGCCTTCGCGAATGGCAAAGCGCATGCCGTCTTCCAAGGCCACTGGTTGAATCAACTTGACTTTCATCTTGGCACTGTCTCCCGGCATGACCATTTCCACACCTTCCTGCAGCGTCACTTCGCCGGTCACATCGGTGGTGCGGATATAGAACTGCGGCCGATAGCCGGTGAAGAACGGAGTGTGTCGTCCGCCTTCTTCTTTAGACAAAATGTAAACTTCCGCTTCAAATTCCGTGTGCGGGGTAATCGATCCCGGTTTGGCAATCACCTGGCCGCGTTCCACCTGGTCTTTTTCAACGCCGCGAAGCAGCAGCCCGACGTTGTCGCCGGCCTGGCCTTCATCCAACTGCTTCCTAAACATTTCCACCCCGGTGACCACGGTTTTTTGCGTGTCGCGCAACCCGATAATTTCCATTTCTTCATTAACCTTAACTTTTCCCCGCTCAATCCGGCCGGTCACCACCGTGCCGCGGCCTTTGATGGAGAAAACGTCCTCAATGGGCATCAAGAATGGCTTATCCAAATCGCGGACGGGCGTGGGAATGTAGGAATCCACCGCGTCCATCAGTTCCATAATGTGTTTTTCTTCTTCCGGATCTCCTTCAAGAGCTTTGAGGGCCGAGCCCTTGATGACCGGGGCTTTGTCCCCGTCAAAACCATATTTGGTCAACAGTTCTCGGACTTCCACTTCCACCAAGTCCAACAGCTCTTTGTCCTGGACCATGTCCACTTTGTTGAGGAAAACCACAATTGCCGGCACCATCACCTGTTTGGCTAAAAGAAGGTGCTCCCGGGTTTGGGCCATCGGACCATCGGCGGCGGAAACCACCAAAATGGCACCGTCCACCTGGGCCGCGCCGGTGATCATGTTTTTAATGTAGTCGGCATGGCCCGGCATGTCGATGTGGGCATAATGTCGTTTCTCCGTTTCGTATTCAACGTGGGCAATGTTAATTGTGACACCGCGGGCTTTTTCTTCCGGAGCGCTGTCAATAGTGTCATAGGCCCGAGCCTGCGCCAAACCCTTTTTAGCCAAAACCGTGGTGATCGCGGCGGTTAATGTGGTTTTGCCGTGGTCCACGTGACCCATCGTCCCGATATTAACGTGGGGCTTATTGCGAATAAATTTTGCGCTATCTGCCATAAAGGTATCTTCTCAAAAAAACGCGCCTCTTGTCAAGGCTGAAGTGAGTATACACTATCACCCAAATACAATGCAAGAGGGTAAATTAAATCAATTCATGAATATATCCTCTGATTCTGCCACCAACGCCGCCAAGAAATATCTCTTTCCCCTTTTCCACGTCAATTTTTAACTGCTTGGCTAGGTCAATCTTGAAAACGGAAATAGTTGCCCCCGAATCGATTAAGGCTGTGGTGTCAAATTTCTCTGTCTTACCCGAAGAAAGTGTAATGGGAATAACCGGGAAATACTGGTCCTGAAGACTCTTATAATAAGGAAAGGAAATCATTCCGATAAGACATAGGGGCCTTCATTTTTCCTCGGGACTAAAAATGAATATGGCACGGTTCCGGACTGCCTGGTATCACTTGCCGGTCGGGTCACAAGAGGGGAAATTTCATCCAAATTATCGGAGTAGGCAATAATGGCACTCTTTTTGGGATCAATAACCACCCATTTACCTTCAAATTTCCCCATTTTGCTGGTGGGAACATTAACTTTCGTCATGGGGATATTATATCACGAAATTATGAGCTTAAAGTTAAAATTAGCTAATGGACGTTATTTTTATTTCTTCGCCACGATTTGCTCTTGGATGTTTTTGGGGACTTCTTCATAGTGGGATGGTTCCATATAGTAGGAGGCCCGGCCTTGGGACATACTGCGCAACTTGGTGGCGTAACCGGAGAGCTCCGCCAGGGGACACATCGCCAGAATAATTGTCGCGTTGCCCCGTTTGGATGTGCCCATAATTTGCGCCCGTTTGGCGGAGAGATCGCCGATGACATCGCCCATAAATTCCTCCGGGGTCGTCACTTCCACCTTCATAATCGGCTCCAAAAGAACCAGTTCCGCTTTTTTGCAGGCATCCTGCAGGGCCATTGACCCGGCAATTTGGAAAGCCACATCCGAGGAGTCAACATCATGATAGGAGCCGTCATACAACGTGACCGTCAGATCGGTCAGAGGATAGCCGGCCAAAATCCCGTTTTGGGCGCACTCCTTGGCCCCTTTTTCCACCGGGGGAATAAACTCTGCCGGGATGGAACCACCTTTGACGGCGTTGACAAACTCCCAGCCCTCACCTCGCGGTTTGGGCGAAACGCGCAGCAGGGCATGGCCATATTGCCCCCGGCCGCCGGTCTGGCGAATATATTTGCCCTCGCCGGTGGCATCCCGCTTAATGGTTTCTTTATAGGCCACCTGCGGCGCCCCAACGTTGGCATCCATGCTCATCTCGTCCTTCATCCGCCGCACCCAAACTTCCAGCTGCAGTTCTCCAACCCCGGAAATAATCGTCTGGCCGGTTTCCCGGTCTGACTTAACATGAATGGTCGGATCCTCTTCCATCACCCGGGCCAGGGCATAGCCCAACTTTTCTTGGTCGGATTTGGATTTCGGCTCAATCGCCAGGGAGATAACCGGCTCCGGAAAAGTGATTCCTTCTAAAACCAACGGGTGGGCCGGATCACAAATAGTGTCCCCGGTGCGGGTGCTTTTAAGCCCCACCACGGCAACAATTTCTCCGGCATAAGCCTCGGCAATTTCTTCCCGGTCATTGGCATGCATCAAAAGCAGCCGGCCAATGCGCTCTTGTTCGTTTTTTGTGGCATTAAGCGCATACGAGCCGGATTTTAGCGTTCCGGAATAAATTCGGACATAATAGAGTTTGCCCACGTGAGGATCCAGCTGAATCTTAAAGGCCAAACCAGTAAAGGGCGCGTCGGTTTTTGCTTCCCGGGTTTCTTTTTCTCCGGTTTTGGGGTTAGTCCCTTCCACCGCCGGCTTATCCAACGGCGAAGGCAGATAATCCACCACCGCGTCCAACACCGGCTGGACACCTTTATTGCGCAGGGAAGTTCCCGTGTAGGTGGGGACCAATTGATAATTAATCACCGCCCGGCGCAGGGCGCTTTGCAACTCTTCCGGCGAAATTTCTTTGCCGTCAAGATATTTTTCTAGCAGAACTTCATCGGTTTCCGCGATTTGTTCAACAAGTTCGTGGCGATATTTTTTCACCAGCTCCGGGTCCAGACCCGCCGGGATTTCCTTAACGGTTTTAAATTTAATGCCAGTTTCATCTTCACCCCAGATATAGGCCTGTTCTTTGAGCAAATCGTAAACGCCGGTGAAGGAGCTTTCCACCCCGACCGGCAGCACCATCACGGCCGGTTTGACCCCGAGCCGGTCATGAATTGCTTCCAGAGTCTTATAAAAATTGGCCCCCAGTTTATCGATCTTATTAACATAGATAATCCGCGGCACTTTATATTTGTCCGCCTGGCGCCAGACAGTTTCCGTTTGCGACTGGACCGTTTCCTCGGCGTCCAAAACCGTAACCGCCCCGTCCAGCACCCGCAGCGACCGTTCCACTTCGGCGGTGAAATCAACGTGACCGGGCGTGTCAATAATGTTGATCCGAACATCGCGCCAGAAAGTGGTGGTGGCCGCAGAGACGATGGTGATACCCCGCTCCCGCTCCTGGGTCATCCAGTCCATTTGGGTGGTTCCCTCGTCAATGTCCCCGATTTTGTAGGTTTTGCCAGTGTAGAACAAAATCCGCTCCGTCGTGGTGGTTTTGCCCGCGTCAATGTGGGCAATAATGCCAATATTGCGAATCCGCTCCAGCGGATAGATTCTTGATCGGTCTGTTTTACTTTGATCAGCCATGCTTCAAAAAATGAGTGCCGTCTTTCGGCACAGGAAGATTATACCGACATTTGCGGGAAAATGCTATAATAACAATTGATGGAACCTGCTGAACTATCTGCCGAAGAAAAAGAAACAGTAATAAAGACTCGATTGATTCTTGCCAATTCATTTCAAGAGTTGGGTTTTCCGATCCAAGTCGGGACCGTTAATCTTGACGGGCACGCGTTAACGGCCGAGGACGTTGAAAGATTTAATCAAGGCATTGATCAAGCAACTACCGACGCCCTTCTCGAAATCCACAGCCGATAATAATTTCCTAATTGGTAACATAGTTTAGCAGTGACAGGGTCTGACCCTGACAAGTCTTGACAAAGTAGTTAGAAGGTAGTATAAACTAACTACTTATGAATAAGATCCAGATCACTTTAACACCGCAGGAAACCACTCTTCTGGCTGTCCAGGGACAAGCTTTGGGTTATGACGTGACTAAATTTGTCAAATTTCTTGTTAGTCGTGAGGTTTACAATCTGGCTTCGAAAATCCCTACTTATAAAATGAGCGAAAGTTTGGAAAAAGAAACTGAAAAAGCCCTAAAAGAATACCAGGCCGGAAAACTTCGCGGATATGGCTCCATTGATGAAATGTTTGCCAATTTATGAAAGTGTTTCCTTCAAGCTACTTTGCCCAAAAATCAAAAAAATTCTTTAAAAAACGGCCGGAATTAAAAAATAAAGTTCAACAAAAGTTAAAACTGTTGGAAATTGCTCCCAACCACCCCTCGCTGGGACTTCATAAATTAAAAGGTGACCTGCGGGAATGCTGGGCAGTTACTATTGAGAAAAATCTGCGGGTTTCTTTTACCTATATCCCCGAAGGAATTCTCCTTATCACCATTGGTTCGCACGACGAAGTCTATTAGGCCAATATCTTTACCACATCCAATAGAGCTTTGACTTTGTGTTCCGGGTCTTTGAACCGAAAGAGAAATTTCTCGAAGCGCGGATCAACACTGGGTTTATCAGCCTCAATTTTTTCCGCCGGGACAAATTGGTCCTTGTCATAAATAATCAGAATGTCAATGCGCAAAGAATAACCCCGATCAATGGGAGCGTTCTCATAGAAATTGCGCATGATGCCGCCGAACATCGATCCGGTTTTTTCATCAACCCCGAATGGTCCGGCTTGGATGTCGGCATGATATGGAGCAAACTCCTCGTGAGCCACTCCTTTCCGATTTGGATCATATTTATCCGTTCCGTTTTGTAAAATGACATTAACGAGTTCATCACGCGTGTAGTTTGGGTGGTCGGAAGAACTGATCGCCCGAACGAGAATCCTGCTAACGTCAAACTTATCTTTCAAAACTTGATCCACCCGGGCACCAAGAGAATAGTCCGGCTTGTGATCAATAGTGTACTCCGGCAGTGAGATAGAAATCACCGGTATTTTATTTGCCATCTCGGCTATTTTAGCAAATGCCGGTAAAAAAGAGATGTATGTAGCTTGCAGCGACCGCAACAAATAACATACGAACAAATATGAAATTAAGCGGCTTGTATGACGAGGCCGTAAACAGCAAGGGCGGTAATGAAGGACATTCTCCACCAAGCCAAGCTATAGACTTACCACTTAAGATGTGCGAAAACGCGGTTGGCTTCCGCCATTTTTTGGACCATGTCACGCTTTTTAATCGCGCCCCCGGTGCCGGCCATGGCGTCCTTCATTTCCACTTCCAATTTTTGGGCAAAAGTGTGGAACTCCTTGTTAGATCGGGAGCGGGCCGCTTCCAGAAGCCATTTGAGCGCCAGATGGGTTTTTCGCTCTCCCCGGACTTCAGAGGGAACCTGATAGGAAGCGCCACCCACCCGGCGGGAGCGCACTTCCATCTTCGGGGCAATGGTGGCAATCACCGTTTCCAGAATTTTGGCCGGATCTTCAAATTTTTCCAGAGCGGCGTAAACCTGCTTGGCGGCCACGGACTTTTTCCCGTCGTGCATAGCTTTATTAATAAGCTTGGTCACCAACCGGCTGTTATAAACCGGATCGGCAATTGTGACACGCTTAATAATAGTTTTAGACCTGGGCATTAGTTTTAGCTTGAGAAATAACTGGAGTCCCACCAGCTTTGGCGCCATATTTGCTGCGCGATTGCATCCTTCCGGCCACGCCGGCCGTGTCAAACTTGCCCCGGACAATGTGATATTTAACGCCGGGCAAATCCCGAACTCGGCCGCCCCGGACCAGCACAATGGAATGTTCCGCCAGGCTATGGCCGACCCCCTGGATGTAAGCAGTCACTTCCTGCTTATTAGACAACCTGACCCGAGCCACTTTGCGCAAGGCGGAATTAGGTTTTTTCGGCGTCATGGTTTTGACCACGGTGCAAACTCCTCGTTTAAACGGGGCAGGGATTTCTTTCATTTGCCGGTCCTTGGCATTAAAAAACTTGTGCATGGCCGTGGCCCGCACTTTTTTTGCCTTGCTTTTTCGGCCTTTCTTAATCAGTTGATTAATTGTTGGCATCTTTTCAACTTGTTATTTGCGGCACATTCAAACTCTCCAGTCTGGCCCGTTCTGGCGATGTCGGAATGAGGCGCCCAATTATAACGTTTTCCTTAAGCCCGATCAAATGGTCTTGGGCGCAGTGGATCGCCGCATCGGACAAAACCTCGGTCGTGCGCTCAAAAGAAGCGGCCGACAGCCAGGAATCGGTGTAGAGAGCAGAGCGGGTGACGCCCAAAACGGTGACCTGGGCAGTGGCCGGTTCGCCGCCGGCGGCAATGGTCCGGGCGTTTTCCTCTTCAAAGCGCGGTTTGTCCACAAACTCCCCCGGCAAAAAGATGGTGTCGCCGGAAGTTTCGATCCGCACTTTGTCGGACATCCGCCGGACAATCACTTCAAAATGTTTATCGTTAATGGGAATTCCCTGCGATTCATAAACCGCCTGGAGTTGTTCGATCAGATATTTCTGGGCGCCAATCAGCCCCCGGGCTGCCAGCACATCTTTAACATCCAAATAGCCGGAGGCCAGCTGGGTGCCAATGGCCACCAGATCCCCGTCGGCCACCGACAGTTGCGAGGTCAGGGGAATAATATATTCCCGCTCTTCCACCGGCTTAACTCCGTGGCTGCGGACCCGGACCTTAAAGCCGTCGGCTGTTTCCGTCACTTCCACTTTTCCGGCAATCTCGGAAATCGGTGACAGTAATTTTGGTGACCGGGCTTCAAAAATCTCTTCCACCCGTGGCAGGCCCTGGGTCACATCTTGGGAAACCGTTCCTCCGGTGTGTTTCGTCCGCAGTGTTAATTGAGTGCCTGGCTCCCCGATGGACTGGGCAGCGATAACACCCACCGGCATCCCGATCTCCACCAGTTTCCGAGTGGAAAAATCCCGGCCATAGCAAAGTTGGCACAAACCGTAGGAGGCTTGGCAGGTCAGCGGTGAGCGGACGATAACGCTTTTAATCTCTTCATCTTTCTCAATGGTCTTTAGGACTTCGTCGGTGATTTCTTCGCCAGTTTTGGCCACCGTCTTTTTTCCGGACTTTACATCCGCCGCCAAAATTCGGCCTAGGACCCGCTGGCTAAATGGGCTGCCCCGTTTGTCCGCTTTACCAATTTCCAAACCGTCAGTGGTGCCGCAGTCGGCTAATCTAATAATCACATCATGGGAAACGTCCACCAACCGGCGGGTGAGATATCCGGCGTCGGCGGTGCGCAGCGCGGTGTCCGCTAATCCCTTGCGGGTGCCCCGCGTTCCGGTGATGTATTCAAAAACGTTAAAGCCCTGGCGGAAATTGGACTTGGTCGGCATGGGAACAATCTTGCCGGTGGGATCGTTCATCAGCCCCCGCATTCCGGAAATCTGTTTGACCGTGTCCCGATTCACCCGGCCGGCACCGGCATCAACAATCAAGCGGGCCGGGTTATCCTTGTCATACATTTCCCAAGTCAAATCAGAAATCTTCTCTGTCGCTTCCATCCAGATGTCAATTTGCAATCGATGCATTTCCTCCTCGGTAATTAACCCGTTTTTGTAGTTGCCTTCCACTTCCGCCGCCGCGGTTTCCGACTCGCCGATAATTTTGTCCTTATCGCCGTAAATCGCCAAGTCAAAAATACTCATGGAAATGCCCGGCTCGGTGGCCCCGGTGAAGCCGACGGCTTTGAACGTGTCCAACATCCCCATCACTTCCTCCGAACTCATGGTGTCAAAGGCTTGAGAAATTAAGGCCCGGACTTTCTTGGTGGTCAGCGATTCATTAATAAACGGCAAACCCTTGGGCAGAGATTCATTCATTAAAATCCGGCCCACAGTGGTTTCCAATATTTCCTTGCCGTTTTGGACTTTAATTCTTTGCCGCAGGGCAATTTTCTTTTCCTGGAAAGCCAGAACCGCTTCAGCAAAATCGGCAAAGATCCCGGCCGACGGGGAAATTTTTTCGTCAATGGACGTGTAGATATAAATTCCCAAAATAATTTCCTTGCGCGGGGCCGACACCGGGCTGCCGTCCGCCGGCTTGAGCAAATTATTTTGCGGCGTCATCAGATTAAGTGATTCCGATTTGGCCTGGCTGGACAGCGGCACATGAACCGCCATCTGGTCCCCGTCAAAGTCGGCATTAAAGCCGTCGCAAACCAGCGGATGCACCTGGATGGCCGACCCCTCAATTAGTATCGGAAAGAAAGCCTGGATGCCCAGTTTATGCAGTGTCGGCGCCCGGTTAAGCAGGACCGGATGGTTCTTGGTGATTTCCTCCAGAATATCAAACACTTCCGGGGTGCGCCGGTCCAGCACCACTTTGGCTGAACGAACATTGGGAGCAACGCCCCGCACAATTAGTTCCCGCAGCACAAACGGCTTAAACATTTCCAGAGCCATTTCTTTGGGAAGGCCGCATTCATTAAGGCGCAGATGGGGGCCAATGACAATCACCGACCGGCCGGAATAGTCCACCCGTTTTCCCAAAAGATTTTGGCGGAACCGTCCCTGTTTGCCCCGCAGCATGTCGGACAAACTCTTAAGCTCTGCCACCGCAGCCCGGCCGGATGTCCGCTGGGTGGCATCAATCAGGCTGTCCACCGCTTCCTGAAGCATCCGTTTTTCGTTGCGCAAAATAATTTCCGGGGCGCCCAGGTCCATTAAGTGCTTAAGCCGATTATTGCGGTTAATTACCCGGCGGTAAAGATCATTGAGATCGGAGGTGGCAAACCGGCCGCCGGAAAGCTGCACCATCGGGCGCAAATCCGGGGGAATCACCGGCAGGATGGACATGACCATCCATTCAGGTCGGACACCGGCCCGGCGTAGCCCATCGACCAAACGCAATTTTTTAGTCGCTTTAATCTTGCGCTGGCTGGAAGCTTGGGCCACTTCCTGGCGCAAATCGGCCGCCATCTTTTCCAAATCCATTTTAGAGAGAACTTCCAAAATGGCCTCTGCCCCCATCCCCATCCGGATAAAGTCCGAGGCGTCATATTCCAGCAGTTTTAGGTATTCATCTTCCGTTAGTTCAGTGACTGGCCCAACGCTTTTTACTAAATCCAACAACGTCCGATAGATTTCGGTCAGCCGGTTTTTCTCCAGGCTATAGTCCGATTCCATTTTGGCAATCTTTTGTTTGGCCGCCAGTTCAATTTCAGAGAGCACCAGATTTAGCTGGTCCTTATCTTTTACCCGTTTGCGCTGCTCTTCTCTTTTGTCACGCTCTTCAGCCTTAGCCGCATCCAATTTTGTCTGGAAGTCTTTTTCCATCGCTTCCTGCCGATCGGCCATGGTTTTTTTCAGCTGGTCAACCGCTTTGTCCCGCCGGCCCTCGTCAACAGAAAGAACCAAATGAGAAGCAAAATAGATAATGTTCTCTAGCGACCGGGGCGACAGGTCCAAAAGCAATGACAGCTTTGACGGGGCGCCTTTGAAATACCAGATGTGGACTACCGGCACCGCCAGGGTGATGTGGCCCATCCGCTCGCGCCGGACTTTGCTCTGGGTCACTTCCACGCCGCACTTGTCACAAATGATTCCCCGATAGCGGATGCGCTTATACTTGCCGCAATAACATTCCCAGTCTTTGGTCGGGCCGAAAATATTTTCGCTAAAAAGGCCATCCTTTTCCGGCTTAAGAGTGCGGTAGTTAATCGTTTCCGGCTTGGTGACTTCCCCATGAGACCAGGAGAGGATGTCCGCCTGGGAAGCCAGGCTGATCTTAAGCCCTTTGAAATCCAAGATATTATTCATGTTGTCTTGCGGTTTATTCATGCTTTTCCTCCTCCACTTTGGCTTCTAACACCTGTTCCATCTCCGCCACTTCTTTTTCCACTTTCTCCGACTCCGGCGCCTCCGCCTGGGGTGCCGTCACCACTTCCGTGGGGGTGACAGAAAGACCAAGGCTTTGCAGTTCTTTCACCAGCACTTTAAACGATTCCGGCACGGTGGACTGAGGAATATCCGTTCCCTTAACAATGGATTCAAACGCTTTGGCTCGGCCGATGACATCATCGGATTTAATCGTCAGCATTTCTTGAAGCGTATAGGCCGCCCGGTGCGCTTCCAGCGCCCAAACTTCCATCTCCCCAAGCCGTTGGCCACCCATTTGCGCTTTGCCGCCCAATGGTTGCTGGGTCACCAGCGAATACGGTCCGGTCGAGCGGGCGTGAGTTTTGTCCTCGACCATGTGGATCAACTTCAAAATGTAGGCCGTGCCCACCACCACCGGCTGGCCAAACGGTTCCCCGGTGCGCCCGTCATAAACCACGCTTTTGCCGGTGGCAGACAAACCGGCCCCGGTCAAGGCTTTAATGATCCAATCCTCGGGAATCTGTTCAAAAACCGGCACAGACACCTTCTTATCGGCGTTTTGCATCGCCCAGCCAAGATGGGTTTCCAGCAGCTGGCCCAAATTCATCCGGCCCAAAACAGACAGGGGAGAAATCATAATGTCAATCGGGGTGCCGTCGGCCAAATGGGGCATATCGGCGGCCGACACAATTCGGCTGATGACCCCCTTGTTGCCGTGCCGACCCGCCACTTTGTCCCCCACAGAAATCTTTCGGATCTGGGCCACCTGGATCTTAATTAGTTTATTGGTTCCCGGGGACAATTCATCACCGGCGGACTTATCCAGAATGTTAACACCGATAACAATCCCGTGCTCCCCGTGGGGCATGCGCAGTGATGTGTCGCGCACTTCCCGGGCTTTTTCCCCGAAGATCGCCCGCAGCAGCCGCTCTTCCGCCGACAGTTCTGTTTCCCCCTTGGGAGCAATCTTGCCGACCAAGATATCATTGGGGCCAACCGAGGCGCCCACCACCACAATGCCACCCTCATCCAAATTGGCCAGGTCCGACTCGCCAACGTTGGGAATGTCCCGGGTCAGCTCTTCCGGCCCCAGTTTGGTGTCCACCACTTCGCACTCATATTCTTCAATGTGAATGCTGGTCAGCAAATCCTCGCGCACCAGCCGGTCGGAAACAATAATCGCGTCCTCATAACCAAATCCTTCAAAGTGCATGTAGGCAATTGTCAGGTTTGTTCCCAGCGCCAATTCCCCGTGGTCGGCCGCCGGCCCATCAATAAGCACGTCGCCTTTCTTCACCGACTCACCGACGCTAACCAGTGGATGTTGGCTATAGCAAGCGCCATTGGGATTAGTCCGGTAGAACTTAGTGACAAAGTAGGTTTCCAAATCTCCGGCCAATTTCACCCGCTCATCACTGGCCGCCGGCTCCGTCTTGTCCGGCTTGCTTTTTAGTTTCACCACCACTTTATTACCGTCGGCAAAAATCACCTGGCCGTCGTGGCGGGCGGTGACCACCCAACCCATCGCCCGGGCAATGTCCGCTTCCATCCCGGTGCCGACAATCGGCGCTTGGGGGGTAACCAAGGGCACGGCTTGGCCCTGCATATTGGAGCCCATTAGGGCCCGAATGCCGTCATCATGCTGCAAGAACGGAATTAAAGCGGCGGCGCTGCCAACCACTTGCCGGGGGACCACGTCAATATAGTCCACTTCATTGGCGGGGACTTCCACGAACTCCCCTTTAAGCCGGACCGGCACCCGGGCGTCGGTTAGAAAGCCCCGGTCATCCACCGCCACCCCCGCGTGAGTAATTTTATAATCCCGCTCGTCATCGGCCGCCAGATAAACGATCTCATTGGTCACCCGCACTTTGCCGTTTTCGTGGGCCACTTTGCGGTATGGCGCCAGCAAAAAGCCATACTCATCCACTTGGGCATAAAGGCTAAGAAAAGTCACCAGACCGATGTTTGGCCCTTCCGGGGAACGCACCGGGCAAATCCGGCTGTATTGGCTGGAATTAATGTCCCGAATCGAGAAACTAGCCCGGTCCCGGGAAATCCCACCGACCCCCATCACCGTTAGTTTGCGCAAATTGTCCACTTCCTGCAGGGGATTAGTCTGATCCAGAATTGAGGAGAGTTGGGAGGTGCGGAAAAACTCGTTAATGGTGGAGATGATCGGCCGGGCGTTAATCACCTGGTTAGGCATCACCCGGGTTTTGGGATCCAGCAAGGACATGCGCTCTTTAATGGCCCGTTCCAAACGCAGCAGCCCGTCGCGAAAAGCCACGTTGCCGACCAGTTCACCCACCCGGCGCAGCCGGCGGTTGGCCAGATGGTCAATGTCGTCGGTGTAGGTGCCGGCGTCGCCTTTTTGCAGCCGAATCAGGTATTTAATCGTGGCGGCAATGTCTTCCCGGGTGAGAACAAAGTTTTCCGGCTTATTCTCAATTGTCAGCCCGAGACGTTTGTTAATCTTATAGCGGCCGACCCGGCCCAGATTATAGCGGCGGACGTTAAAGAAAAGATTATTAATGAAATCTAAAGCCGTTTCCAAAACCACCGGCTCCCCGGGGCGCATCTTCTTATAAATCTCCATCGCTCCCTCGGCTGAACCGTGGGTGGTGTCCTTTTTGATAGTGGCTTCAATAAACGAGTCGTCTCCCGGCCGATCCACCTCGGCAAAAAGTTTTCTAATTTCCTCATCGGAGCCGATGCCGATGGCGCGCAAAAAAGTGGTGATCGGGAACTTGCGCCGCCGGTCCACCCGGACGGAAATGACGTTGCTGCGGGAAATATTAAACTCCAACCAACTGCCTCGCAGCGGCCGGACCTCGGCAAAATGCAGCAGCCGGCCGGTGACCGGATCAACATCACCCAAAAAGTAAACGCCGGGCGAGCGCACCAGTTGATTAATGACTGCCCGCTCAATGCCGTTAATGATAAACGTCCCGGACGGGGTCATCACCGGCACTTCGCCAAAAAAGACTTCCTGGTTGGTCGTTTCCCCGGTTTGTTTGTTGAGAAGCTGGGCCTGGATGCGAATCGGCATGTCATAGGTGACGCCCTTAAGAGCCGCCGAAGCAGCGGTGTATTTTGATTTGCCGAAAGAATATTGACCTAAAGATAATTCCCAGTTTTTGCCGGTGAAATCGGAGATGGGGTTAATTTCGGCAATCAGTTCGCCGATAGTTTCGTGAAGAAATTTTTGGTAGGATTCCTGCTGGATAGCAATGAAATTAAGCGGGGGAAGGTCGGGGTAATGTTTACCCCAGTAAAGTCTGTCAGTAACTTTTGCGGTTTTTTTTGGCATCGGGACAAAAAAACTTAAGCGAACCCACAACATGTTCGCCTAAAAAGTTATTAAGATGAAAGTAATTCTACCAGAAAATTCCCAGAACGCAAGGGGCAGATTATTTTTTAATTTTCTTGTCGAAACTTAGGACCTCTGCTTTCGCCTGATCTGCTTTGACGGTCAAAAAACAATCAACCAAATCCCAGTTTTTATTTGCATATAAAACTAATGCTTCCTGGAAAATTTGCCAGTCTTCAGTTTCGAGATAAGGCATATTTAAAATTGTCCCGATCATCTGGACAATATCTTTCTTGTCAAGGCCATAATATTTTCTTAGGCCGAATTCGATCTCAAAAATTACCGCCTGGCAGACAATAATTTTACATTCTCCTCTTTTGGCTTCTTCAAAAAATTCCCTGGCTTTGACAAACTGCGCTGGAACATCCTTGAGAAAAAAACGCAAGAAGATATTAGTGTCGATAAAATAAGTTTTCATTAAGGAGAAACATGCGGAAATGGCCTATTTTTGAGATGCCTCTTGGCCATATATTGACCAAACCCTTCTCTAATTTCTTGGGAAGTGAATTTCTTTTTAGTTTTGAAAAGCCCGCCAAGTTCGAGAAGATCAATAACTGGCTTTATATGAATCCCGCCGTCACTGGTCCTGTTCGCAGTCAAAGTATGCCCCGCCTTAATGTTGAGATCCCGACGCAACACTGCGGGAATGCTAATTTGCCCTTGGGAAGTCACAGTCATTAAATATGTCATTGCACATTAAATATATCAGGTCACATTAAATTTGTCAAGACGTATTAACGTCTCTTAGTTTCATCAACAAACTTTTTTGAGAATTCAGACTCGTTGATCCATCCTTGATCTCTAATTAGCCGGAAGCATTCGCTTTTGGGATCAAGCTGCTCGCACAGGGCTCGGACTAACTCGTCCGAATCCATCTCTCGGTATTGGCCTGTTCTTTGTAACATCATTGGGTAGAGATCGATGATAAACATTGCCAGAAAATGCTTGAAATCGATGGCAGTGAGATGAATTCGGGACCATTCACCGCTCTCGGTAATTTCCTGTAGAAACTCAGGGTCATTGATGGCCCGCTCACTATTTTTCATAAACTGCCCCTGGGCTCTTAGGGCTTTCTCACCGGCCGAAAGCTGAGTTAAAGCCTCTTTTGACTTAACGACGCCGTTGCCCAAAAAAAGCGGAATCGTCCCCGCCGGTCCTAATTTATCTTCCGCCCGCTCGGCCAAAGTGTTTTGAAATTTGGGATCAACACTGCTGCCGGCTGTTTGGTTAAATCCCCCAATCGCCTGGTCAAACTGCCGAGCTAGTAATAAAAGCTCCTCTTGGTTATTAACGGCATATCCGTAAAAACCATTGAAGTTCGGTCGGTCGCGAAGTGCGGCTCGGGCCAAATTGACACAGGTTAGAAGAAAAACCACGTCCCTTCTATCCGCGCCTTCAAATCGGGGATCAGCGATGGCAATGGCTTCCTCCCGCGCCGTCTTTATGTTACTTGGCAATCCCGTGCTCATTTCTTATCACTCAACAAAAAAATACCAAAACAGACCAAAACCGATGAAAAAGATTAGCGATATTACTCCTGCCAGACGATAATGGAATTCAAAGTCGGTCATAGATATTTTGCCACGTTTTGGTTATGTTCAGAAAGGGTTTTGGCGTAGTGCATCACGCCGGAAGAATCGGTGAGATAGTAGAGATAGTCAGTTTTAGCCGGGGAAAGAGCCGCTTTGATCGAAGAGAGACCGGGGTTGCAAATCGGCGCCGGGGGCAGACCGGAATTAAGATAGGTATTATACGGCGAGACTATGTCTAAATCTTCCTGAGTTAAATCTCTTTTCCACCAGTTCCCGGTCTTGCCCACCGCGTATTGGACCGTCGCGTCAACCTGCAGCGGCATCCCGGCGGCAAGACGATTCTCAAGAATTCCGGCCACAATCGGCCGGTCTGTTTCCGTTTTGGCTTCCCGCTCCACCAGCGAGGCAAGAATTAAAGTTTTTTCATCAACGTTTAACCCGGCCGTTTTCTGGTCAAACGTCTGGCGCATCAGGGTTTTGACCCCGGCCATAGTGATCGTCTTGGGCACCGAGTAGCGGGCGGGGAAATATTTGCCCTCATCGGCCTTCCAATTGCCGGGATCACCGCTCACCCCGACGCTTTGCAAATAGGTGATGATTTCTTCGCTGCGCCAGCCTTCAGGAATTAAAATCCACATGTCATCCAAACCAATTGTTAACGAGTTGGCAATCTCAGCCGCCGGCATTGAAGGAGAAAGATTAAAAGTGCCCGCCTGGATATCCTTGCCGTTATTCAGTTGGAAACGCACCAGCAGAAAGAAGGCCACCGGATCGCGAATTAAGCCAGAGTCTTTGAGGTTCTTGGCAATTTCCCGAACTCCGTCACCCTTGGCCACCACAAAGGTTTGGGTTTTGTTGTCCGCTAAGTTAACCGGAGAAACGGAAATGGTCCACCAGAAGAAACCAGCGGCCGCAGCCAAAACCACCACCCCCACCGCTAAAAAAACCTTCTTCAAGTTAAACCTCCTCAAGTTTTGCCCGACGGAATTTGCCATTGCCTTCATCAACATAAACCCGCTTGCATTTGCAAACCACCCGGTTACCGTCTCGTTTTGCCTTGGCCAGCACCATGCCGCAGCCAACACATTTTCCTTGGGAAAGCAGCCAAGCCTGAACGGGAGCAATTAGGTTTTTAAACATTGTGGTTACATGTTACCCAAGAAGCGGTTTAAAATCAAGGCCGCGGCCACGGCGTGTTGGTCAACCTTCTTTTTTTTAATTTTGCCCGCCTGCCAGCTGGTCAGAGTTTCATCAATCGTTTCCACCGGGGCGCGGGTCCAATCACGCAGTTTCTCGGCAAAAACTAAAGTTTTCTTGGCCATGGCTCCTTCGGAAATGCCAACAACGATTTTTTCCGGTTTCATCGCCTCCACTTCCGAAAAAATTTTTTTAGTGGGAACAGCTTTCAGCGGCGCCGCCAGGCTGCCCTCAGATGTCGCCATCCCGCACCAAACTTCTCCATAATCAATGCCTAAAATCATGCTTGACCATAATGCTACAAGAAGTATTTGGCAAAATCAACCAAGCACTCTATACTATAGGCACAGTGAAAAAGACAGCCATAAAACAGAAAAATTTAAAGGAACTAATTTGCTAACCATGAAGAAACTCAGGTGCAGGAATATATATATCTGAAAATGCAACGGAGACCACAACAGTGCAAATTAATCGGCGGCTTACTAATATTGGTGAGAGCCTTGCCCGACAAGATTGTATTGACTAAAGAAAACTCTTTGCTTTGGGTGACGCAGTAGCCAACTTAAGAATTTAAAGCAACTCCATAAAGCCTAGCTAGAAGTTCTCTGGGAGGCACTTTCCCCTGCTTGGGCTGTCAAAACTAGATCGGTCATCAAATCCATTTTGACGCTATCTGGGATGGGCAATTTCCTGACATCACCAAAGGCAAGAATCAATGCACCGACAGCCTCTGCCATCGGCTCTCCAGCCTTCATATCCTCGAACCCTGCCGCAAACACCGACTTTGCCAGAAGCATGACATCAGGTCTTGATTGCTCAGGTATTTCCGCAAGTTTTTCCGCCTGATCCCTACCCAATTTACCTCCTTGGCCTGCCCGATCCACGATTACAAGATCAAGAATTCCCGGATCCTCATGTCCAACGTTTTCAAAAGGAGATCCTGTTAAATATCCACCATTATCCATTTTATAGCCATCTGGGGAAAAGATTGGATGGCCTAATTCTCGCTCAACAGCCAGAACTCTTGATTCTATTTGTGTCCTCCGCTCGCCCAATGGAGACATTAATTTATCCATAACCTCGTATAATTTTATCCAAGATTTTTCCCATTTTCAAGAGGCAATTTATTTCCCTCGATGAGACAAAACGCCTACCCTGGTTACTATTTCTTGAACAGTTGCTTCTTTAGTCATTCCAACCCCGACTAATATCCCCATTATGCCACATCCTGCCATAGTAAGAGTAACTCCTGTTTTCAATAAATCCCAAGAGTTTCTCTCTAAAAGAGATACCGAAAAATCTTTAGCGGTTTCCGGAACAGAAGCCAAAAGAATACATAGTCCCAAAATAACGAAACCAACACCGTCCTCAAATCGATTTTCGGCTTTCTTAATTTCCCGTTCTGTGTCTTGAGTAACCATAAATAATAGGTAAAAGTTCTATTTATCTTTACTAGCAGGGACAATGACTTTTTCAACGTTAGTCCCTGATAAGTGTTTCATTTTTATCACAATCCCATCTTCAATTGTTTCCTTCAGCAGTATTGCTCCCAACCAAGAACCAAGGCCACCAATAATAGTAACAAGTCCGGGCCTTAATGTTTCCACTAACTCCCAATTAATAACTTCCTGGGAGCCGCCTTGATCAACCAAGGAAGAAAGTAATGAAAGATGTCTTGCAGTTTCCGGAGCATTGTTCAAAAAAACGCAGGCCCCAAGAGCAACAACAACAACACCCATTGTGAACGCCATATCGTTTTGCTTAATTTCTCGCCTCTCGCCTTCGTTAGTAGTAGTCATAAGGCGATTATATCATAGTTTTAACAAGTCAAGATTGGCTCATCACCGCCTTCACCACCCCGCGCTGCCAGACAGTCCCCGGAGGAACGCAGGTGATTAAGGTAAGATAGCGGTCATCAAACCGCTGTTCCAAAACGGACAGGTCAGTGGGTTCCACCACCGTTTTGTCGACCACTTCATACTTATAACGAATGCCGTCATAATCCACATAAATCACATCCCCTTGCCCCAATTCCATAATATGAGTGAAGATCCCGGAAAAATTATTCGGGCTGGCAAACTGCGGCAGCTCGGAATGGCCGAAGATAATGTTCACGCCGTAGTTGCCGGGGACGGCCGAAGTGGGCCAGGCCACCAGTGATTTTTTCAAGTCATCACCACCGATTTCCACCGTTGCCTCATCAATTTTTAATTTGGGCACACTAATGGTGTAGGTTCTTAGGTCGGTGTTAAGCACCCCGGTGAACGGTTTGGCGTTGGGAAACCAGGAGGAAGCATCATATGACGGATTATTATCAACCGGGGCAATCAGGGCGGCCGTGGGAAGGGAAACAGCTGGTGGAGCATAAGCACTGGCAGAGAGAGGGGAAACAATCGGCGGGGAGAAGGTTGGCAGGGCAAACACATACCAACCCAAAACCGGATAAACCACCTGGCCGATTAAAAACAACCCCACCAAAAGAAAAACCGTGGATAACAGACCGGTGGTCCGGCGGTGGCGGCCGGGATCAACTAGATAAGTATTCACATAGTGGTCGGACTTCGTGTAGACGTAAAGCATAAGCTATTGGCTGACAATTTCCACCTTCAGGTTGTCCTTCTTAAACGGAAGATGGATTGCCGTCAGCGGGGCAAAGAGGCGCGGCGTGGTGTCCACTTCCACCTGGGCCACCCCGGCCGGCAAGGTGTGCAGGTTGGCCAGCAAAGCCTGTTGGTCCACCTGGGGCAAAAGGTTAGCCGCCACGACAATTGTTAACGTGGAACTGCCGTCCTTATTTGTTTTGGCGTCTTTAACGCTGATCTGCGCCGAGTCGGCCGGCAATTGATAATCCGTGGGGATGTCCATCGCGTATTTTTGGGCAAACAGGGCAATCAAATCCGCCTGGGAGAAAACTGTTCCCCGAAAATCCATCGTCAAATCCAAACTAATCGTGTCCGCCTCACTGTCCACGTCAGCCGAGAAGGCTTTCTTGACCACCTGGGCCGTGATCGCATTTGGCAGTAGCGATTGACCGGCCGCTAGTTTTGTTTGCAGATCTCCCTGGGCCTTGGCTGTCAGCTCTGCCGACAAAGTGGCCATCAGTCGGTCTTGGTCTTCCTTGGTCACCACGGTGGCCTGGTGGCTGTTGCCGCCGGAAAAGGCCGAGTCGTTTTTGGCCAGATACTGTGATGAAGAGGTGCTGCCAAGCGTAAATTTGGTGCCCGCCGGCAAATTATATTTATCCCCAATGTCCGCTGCAGTCACCGTGACGGTGGCGGTCGCCGCTGTCACCGCGTCCCCGGATGCCACCGCGCTGTCCTGGTCCAAAGTGAATTTCAGGCCGTCGCTTGAAGCCAACACGGTCCCCTTAGGGAAAGTTTTGGCCGAACTGACACTGTAGATGGTCACACTCCCTTTGGCCGGATCACCCACTAATTTCTGGCCGCTGGCCACCCCTTTTCTCGTTCCCACTTCCTCGACATCCAGAAAACTGCCGGCCAACACCGCCGAATTAGTGCTGGACACGCTGTTTCCACTGGTGGTCACCGTCACCGCCAGCTGCTCCCTAAACGGCTGAGGAATGACTTTCACAATCACCGTCACCTTAGGAACAAAGTACACCACGGCCGCAAAAATAATTATCACGGCCGCCAAGCCGGCCGCCGCCAGCAGAGGGAATTTTTTTGAACCTTTAGGAATTTTCAAAGTGGGAATTTTGATTTTTTCCAACAATGCTGTTATTTTCCCAAAATTAAGGCGGGGCTTAAATTGGGGCAAATTTTCCTCGGGGGTCGGGGGAGGCGGGGCAATGATAGCCAGTTCGTCCATTGTTTCTTCAGAAGTAAATCCCGCTTCCAAGGCACTGACTTCCTCCAATTCTGGTGGCGAAGCCTTCGGTTGGGAAGGTTCTTGTGAGGCCGCCTCCATTGTCGCCGGGGTCACCTGCCCGCCCATTTGCACCCCTCCGGCCACCGCCACCGCCTTGACCACCAACTCTGAGGAGGCAATCTCCACTTTGGGAAAATGAAGAAACGGCAGACCTTTGGACCAGGGATGGGCAGTGATTTTTTCGCCCAGCTCTTCTAAATCATTGCCGCCGTCAAAGAGAATGATTCTTGAGGGCAGCACTTCCGCCGCGGTGAAGTTTTTCAGCGTTTCCTCCATGGCGTCAATGATTCCCTGAGCCGAGGGGTCCTTCACCGCCAAGGGCACGGTGCCGAGATTTTTGCCGGCCCGGAACATCGTTAAGGTGCTTTTGGCGCCTTCCAAACCAACCAGAATTGCCGTCAAGGGCGCTCCTTCAATTTCTTTATAATAGTTCTCCAGCGCCTCGGTGATAACCACAAAGCCCACCGGTGTCAGGTCCAGCTCTTTGCATAAGCGGCGCAAGTCCGCCAGATGCTCGGCCGTGATCTTGCCGTCCGTCACCCAATCCAGCGGCACAGCAAAAACCACCTTGGCTACGGGGACATCGGCCGCTAGAGCGGTGGACACGGCCTGGTCTGCCGTCTTAAGAAAATGATCCCAGTCATCCTGAGCCAGGGCGGCGGAGCCGATTTTGCCGATGGTCACCTGGCCGTTTGTCACCGACCAAACAGTGGCCACCACCGAGCCGGAAGAGAGTTTCACCGCCAAGAATTTTTCCGGCGGGGGATGACCGGCGGAAACGGTTTGTCCAACGCGATTGATTACCGATCCAAGATCCATTAGTATCAGAATAGCATGACGGACCATATTACTCAATCTAAGCAGTGGGCCCAGTTTCGCCTAGCCACTCCCACGGTCAAAAAAGTCTTGGAAATCGGGAAGACCCTGGTCTATATTCACCGCGTCCCCCACCTGCCTTTCACTGTGGCCTATATTCCCCGGGCGGACATTAAAATTAACGCCGAACTACAGGAGCTTTGCAAAAAAGAGAATGCTTTATTTATTAAGGTTGAGCCACTAAGAGAAACTACCGGCTTCCCGGTAAGTGCTTCCGTCTTACCCCAACATACTATTTATGTTGATCTGAACCAGTCAGAAGAAAAGCTGCTGGCCAACATGCATGAGAAAACTCGCTACAACATCAGGCTGGCGCAAAAAAAGGGAGTGCAAGTTAGAGAGCAGGAAAGCAGGAAAGACTTAGAAGACTTCATCAATCTTTTGGAAAAAACGGAATCCCGGCAGGGGTTTTATTCCCACCCGGCAAATTATTACCGAAAGCTCTGGGAAATTTTGCGCCCAACAAAAATGGTCTATTTACTCTCCGCTTTCCCAATGGCAGCCATCATGCTTTTTCGCTACAAAGACACCCTCTATTATCCCTATGGCGGCTCTGACCCGAAATTTCGGGAAATGATGGCCCCGCACCTTCTCCATTGGGAAGCAATCAAACTGGGAAAAAAGCTGGGCTGCAAAGTTTATGATCTGTGGGGCAGCTATAAAGAAAAGCCGGAAGAGTCGGATCCCTGGTGGGGCATCTACCGTTTCAAATCCGGCTTTGGCGGCCAAGAAGTCGACTTCCCTCCCACTATTGATATTCCCTTATCCCCCTTATATTCCCTATACCCCCTGGCCGATAAATTCCGAAAACTTTTAAGATGACCGACATTCACCAATCGCCAAACTACGCCAAATATATGGAGTCGCTGGGCTGGATTGTGGAAGGCGGGACGTTTATCAAAAAACTTTGGTTCACTTCTTTAGTCAAAATCCAACGTCCGACCGCCATTAACTTAGAAATTCTAAAAAAATACCATCCATTTTTAATCAAACTTGAACCACTGACAGAAATTAACATCTCGGGATTTAAAAAAGACTCCTGGCCACTTCTGCCAACAAAAACATTAATCCTAGACTTAAAGAAAATTAATTTACCCAAGGACACCCGTTATGAAATTAGAAAGGCGGAAAGGGCCAATGTCAGGGTGGAACCCTGCCAGGATGTTGAACTCTTCTATAAAATGCTGCAGGAGACGATGAAAATTGGCCACTGGTCCGTGCCGATTCGCCACGAAGTAACTAACCTCTATCGCTCCTTCCAACCCTCCGGTTCCACTCTCCTGCTTTCCTACTCTCCTGCTTTCCTACTTCCTATCGCTGGTTGTCTCTTAATTTGGCATGGCGACACCGCCCACTATATGTATGCCGCCAACACTGCAGCCGGCCGCAAACTTGGGGCCGCCTATCTCACCTTGTGGGAGGCAATTAAATTCTGCCAGAAGAAAAGACTGAAATATCTCGATCTTGAGGGCATCTACGACGACCGCTATTCCTCCCAAACCAAACGCTGGCAAGGCTTCACCAAATTCAAATTGGGCTGGGGGGGAAAAATCGTGGAATATCCGGGAAGTTTTAGCCGTTACATAATATTTTAAACTCGCAATTTTTACACATCATGGAGCCGGAGCAGAGGAAATCACTTTTTTCAATTTCGTCACGGATTCTTAAGAGCTCTTTCTTTGCTTCTTCCAGTTGTTCTTTGGTGCGAATTGTTGTCACCTGGCTTTGGGTGTCAAAGTAGTAGAACGAGAGTTTAATTTTATTAACGAGGTAGCGGTCGGCCATGGCCAGGGCATAAATGGTCATCTGCAAATCGGCATCGATATCTTTTTGGGTCGGCACATTGGCCCCGGTTTTGTAATCAATGATTTCCACCACGCCGTCTCCCCGATCATCAACCCGGTCAATCTTGCCGCCGATCTTAAGATCTTCTATCTTAAAACTAAACGGCTGTTCCAATAAAAGCGGCTTGGCCGTTTTATGAATCTCACTCTTTAGATATTCTGTCAGAAATTTTTTGGCCTTTTCTTTGGTTTGGACCTCGTGTTTCTTGCTGGTGTAGCCGGCCGGTTCCCAGTTTCTCTCCAGAAGTTCTAAGAGATTTGCACCGGGTTCTCTGTATAAATCCCGCAGGGCCAAATGGATGGAGTTGCCCATCGACAGCGGCGCGGTGGTGGGCGTGGGAATTCGCAAAATATAGCGCAGTTTATAATGCAACGGGCACTCCTTAAAAGCCTGGATAGCGGAATAGGAAAGATAGTCGACGTGGTAAGGTTCTAGGTTCTGGTGACTAGCCCGCCCCGGCCGGGCCGGGGGTTCTAGAACTGGTTTTGTCCACTCAAACAATGGTAGTTGTTCTTTTTCTTTGCTAGTCACCAGAACCTGATCACTAGAACCTAACGCCTCGTGAACAAACGGTGAGAGTTTCCGCTCCCGCTTCCCTTCCCCGTAAAAGTTGGCCGCACAAAAGATTAATTTTTCTTTGGCCCGGGTCATGCCGACATAAAACAGCCGGCGTTCCTCCTCGATGTGGAAATCGCCTTTGGGCAAAACCTCTTTAATCAGTTTGTCCGGGATGGGAACTTGCTCCGATCGTTCCCGCGTTGGGAACCGACCTTCCACTAAGTTAACCAAAAAAACTACCGGAAATTCCAGACCCTTGGCGGAATGGATTGTTAAAATATTAACGGCGTTGTTGCCGCTCCAGTCGGTTTCTGCCGCCAGCGGGCTTTCGCCCATGTCCATGGCCAAGTCCAGATAGTCAACAGTCGCAAAAACACCGGCGTCCTTATTGGTTGACTCAAAGGATTTTAACTTGTCAAAAAACTTAGCGATGTTTTGGGCCGCCCGGATTTCCCAATTAACGATGCTTTTCAAAATTCCCGAATCCTCCAAAAAATAGTAAAGAATCTGTCCCGCCGACTCCTTAGGGATTAGCTCCTGGTGGCGATGAACCATCGCGACAAACTCTTTAATTTTCTCGTTTTCCTCTTTTTCTAATTGTTCAAAAAGACACAGATTAATTCTTTTGGCCTTATTCAAAATCCAAATCAAATCCCGCTGGGAAAAGCCAAAAATATCCATCGAGAGAACTCGATAGAGAGAGACGGAATCAGTGAAGTCATAAAGAACCTTTAAATAGGCAACCAGGTCTTTCACCTCGCTTTGGCGAAAAAGCTGGCCGGGGCCAAGAAATTGGTAGGGAATCCGCGCCCGCTCCAGCGCCCGGACAAACGGTTCGCTGTGATTATTTGCCCGAACTAAAATTGCGTAGTCACTAAAATTTGGGCCTTTAATTTTCTTAACAACGGCTTCCGCTTCCTCTTCGACACGATCAGTGTAAATGACTTCTATCTTGTCTCCCTTATTCCCCGGCCCGACTGGGGCGGGCCCGATTCCAGACACCAACTTCTTGTCTATCTTTTCCGCCACTTCCAACCGATCGGGATTATTGTGCTGAATCAAATCATAGGCCCGGTCCAGAATCTCCTGAGTGGAACGGTAATTAGTGGTTAAGGTAATCACCTTGGCGTCCGGGAAGTCTTTTTTAAACTGCAAAACATTGGCCACCGCTGCCCCCCGGAAGCGGTAGATGCTTTGGTCATCATCGGCCACCACGGTGACATTTTGGGCCTGGCCACAGAGCAGTTTTACCAATTCATTTTGGGCAAAATTAGTGTCCTGAAACTCGTCAACCAGAACATACTTAAATTGTTTCTGGTAACGGGCCAGAATCTCCGGACAGCGGCGGAAGAGTTTCAAAGTGTTGGAAATTAAGTCGGCAAAATCCATCACCCCTTCATCAACTTTTAATTTTTCGTAAGCCTGGTAGGCCCCAACCAGTTCCAGATATTCATCATTTTTATATTGCTCCGGATTGATGTCCTCGTCTTTGAGCCGGGAAAAATGCTGGATCATCCCCTCGATGAATTTGTAGGGGTTGCCGCTGGGACGAAAATGGTCTAGTTCAAATTTCCAGAAATTTTTCTTGACTAATAAATAGGTTTCTGCTTCGGTGAGAAGTTTATAGTGGGGGGATAAACCAATGTGTAGGGCTTCGGCGCGCAAGATTCGATCACAGAAGGAATGAAAAGTTAGAATCCACATCCCGAAAGTCCCATAGGGCAGGGTCTGATCCACCCGCTCCTCCATTTCCCGGGCGGCCTTTTCGGTAAATGTCAGGGCCAAAATTTCCTCCGGCTTAGCCAAATCTTTGCCAATTAACCACTTAATTCTTTCCGTAACGACAGTGGTTTTCCCCGTCCCCGCCCCGGCCACAATCAGCAGCGGCCCGTCTTTATGTTCCACGGCCTTCTGTTGCTGGGGGTTAAGAATCTTCTTTTCGTTTGCCATCGCCCCGATTATACCCCAATGTAGTATAATGACTTTATGTCTTTGACTTTACCCATCACCACAAAAATTATTTTTGATAACTCTTCCGGGGACGCGCCATATGTGGCCTATTGTCCGGAACTGGATATTTCCTCCTGCGGGAAAACAGAGGACAAGGCCCGCGAAATGCTTAGGGAAGCCATTGAGATTATTTTGGAAGAAGCAGCCAAAGAGGGGACGCTCGGAGAATATTTGGAGTCAGTTGGTTATAACAAAAGCGGACACCACCTGACTCGTCCGAAAGTCAGTTTTGAACCATTTTTCTTTCAGGTTCCCAAACAATTAAAATCCCAGATGCAATGGCTAGCCTGAAACCGCCCCACTACCGAGTCCTGTGCAAGGTTTTTGAAAAAGACGGCTGGAAATTCTCCCACCAAAAGGGCGACCATCTAGTTTATAAGAAACCCGGCGCAATTCGCCCGGTCGTTATTCCAATGTATAGCGAAATCCCGGTTTTCATTGTCCTTAATAATCTTCGCACTGCCGGAATTTCCAGAAACAGATACCTTCAATTATTGAAAGCCTAGTCCTTGTCCTGTATGATGAAGTCATGCGTTCCTCAAGAGGCAACATTTTGCTTTTGACCTTGATCTGCATGGCAGTTGTTTTGCTAGCCACCGGAGGGATTTTATGGTGGCAAAGACAACAGAACATCAATAATGGACCACTGACCTGGGATGAATGCATCAAAATTCCCGGTGTCAGAATGCTTTTAATGTATCCCGGACGGTGCGTGACTTCGGACGGCAGGGAAGTCACCCAACCAATCAGCGACGCAGAAAAGAAAAACCTGCAGCCACCGACCACTAGCTCCAAGTGACACTCCTCGCAGCAAGCTGCGAGGCATCTGCATTGCTAAAATAGCCTGAGTTGGTCTTTTGATATTTGGACATAGTCTTTTGGTCTTCCTTGGTTTCTGATGTACTTTTGGATGACTGTCTCAGAATTGCTTCGTCCTACTGAATTTACGAAATACCCGTCAGTCCAAAACTGGGCTCCCCAAAGGCTTTCCCTCAACCCGGCAACTCGTTTGAGAAGTTCCCGGGCCAGGATACTTTTGACCGTTCTGGCAATTTTGGTAGGAGAATATGTAGGCACTGACTGGATCAAAAAATGGACATGATCACCGTCGGCCCCAATCTCCACAAAATGCATCTCGTACCTTTGGGAAATTTCCTGACAGATCTGTTTTAGTTGGGCATCCACCTCTGTCGAGATCACGAGTTGCCTTCCCTTGGCCACACAAACCAGATGGTACAAAAGCACCGAGACATTGTGCGCTTTGTGTATGTAGATACTCACGCATACAATTTTACCCTCTCGCGGCAAAGCCGCGGGGAATGAACCCTAAAAGAGATTCAACTGATTCTGCAGAGATGGCAAATTGGAAACATATGACATATGTAAGTAGCTATGTAAGTAGCGAGGGAGATTATTCGTTTTCATACCCAAAAGGTTGGATTTTGGGCCAACACTATGTCATGTGCCCCTGGGCAAGAAAAGATAACAATTGTGCCTCGGGGAATATTGATTTATTTCAAGTAACACCCGTTGTCACAACTTCTTTTGAGGAGTTCATTACGAACAACACCGTTTATACAGAAAAAACCAAAATAAAGTTTGACGGCTTAGACGCCATAAAGGCCGTTACTCCCTACAGCAAACAGGCTGGTGGATCAACTGTCACGATTTTTGTGATTAAGAACGGAAAAGGTTACGAAATTAGTATGCGATATAACCTTCAGGCAAAAGGTTCACTCTCCGAATTCCCATCCCCAGATCCCGATATTCTTTCCACTTTCAAGTTTCTTTAGTTTTTTCTCCGGCGCCAAGAGATTGGACATTATCCACCTTAGAAGACAAATTGGCAAAGGAAGTGGAAATGCGGGACATTATGGAATAAGAATTGTTAACGTGGGTTTGAAGAGTGGCCAGCAGCTCTCCAAATTTAGAAGTTTCCGTGCGGATTGCCCGCAGAGCCTGCTGAATAGTTTTAATTTCCGCGGCAATCTTCTGACCTTCAAAAGACAACAGAATAGAGCGCAAAAAGGCATAGAAAGTGGAGGGGGAAACGGGCATGACCCGCTGCTTGTAGGCATAATCCATCAGCCCTGCTTCGCTGTTAACAATTTCATAATAAACCGCCTCGCTGGGAACATACATTAGGGCAAAATCCACCGTCCCTTCATCCGGCAAAATGTATTTGCCAGCAACTTCGTCAATCCGGGCCTTAACATCGCGAACAAAATCTTTTTCGAAGGATTTGTCCTGGTGCATTTTTTTGAAGTTTTCCATAGTGAATTTGGAATCAATGGGAATAATGCCGGAAGTGGTTTTAATGGCTGCGTCCACTCGAACCCCAGAGGCAAACGTGTATTGCAAATTAAAACTTTGTTTGGGCAAACTTTGGGTCAAAAGCTCCTTGAGAACTTGCTCACCAAGACCACCGCGCAGCTTCGGCGAAACTAAAAATTCCTGCAGGTCTTTCATGGACTTGCCGATTTCGCTCATCTCCCCGATTGTCCGTTGTGATTGCAGGATTTGCTGAGTTTGATAGTCCAACCGCTTATCCATTGAAGCAAGCCACTGAACCAAGGTGGCATCCTTTCTGGGCCGTAAAAAGTAAATAATCGTCGCCGTAGCAATGACCAGTGCTATGATAATGATGATGACACTTTCGTCCACCAAGATCATTGTAGCACTGCGCCGGCTGCAAAAATATGTTTTGTCGGCAAAAGTAATCGTCCTGGTGGCCTGTCTTGCCAGTCTTGGCTACCTAATTTTTCAAACGCCGCCGGAGTTGGGCAACATTGTGTTTCTTGGTTTGCTGCTATTTATCGCCTTACTATTGTTTTTAAGTTTATTTTTAGACGTTGATAAATCGCTGCTACTTTCCCTAGCTGTTTCCTTTTTGCTTTTTCTTAAAGCCGTCAGCCTCTTAACCCTCTTCAACCTGGCACTCTTTGTGGTATTTTTGGTATTATTGGCGCTATATCTAGCTAAAAAATGAATAAATTTTACATCACTACCGCTATTGACTACACCAACGACGTGATTCACATCGGTCATGCCTATCAGAAAATCCTGGCCGACTCTCTGGCACGCTACCATCGCCTGCTTGGCGACCAGACCCATTTCCTGACCGGAACAGATGAATATGGACAAAAAAATGAAAAAAGCGCCAAGTCCCGCGGGATTGATCCACAAGAATTTGTCGATGAAATTTCCGCCAAAGACAAAAAGCAATGGAAAAATCTTAACATCTCCTATGATCGTTTCATCCGGACAACTGACAAGGACCATAAAAAATTTGCCCAGGAATTTTATCTGAAATCCAAAGCCGCCGGCGATATTTATCTAAACAAGTATGAAGGTCTCTATTGCGAGGGATGCGAAGCCTATTATGAGAAGAAGGACCTAGTCAACGGCAAGTGTCCTTTCCACCCGTCCAAAGAAATTCAACATTTAACGGAAGAAAACTATTTTTTCCGGTTATCAAAATATCAAGATTGGTTAGAAAAATATATTCTTGAGCACCCCGAATTTGTGTGGCCGGACAAGAAAAGGGAGGAAATCCTTAGTTTTATTAGGGGCGGTCTGAAGGATTTCTCCGTCAGTCGGCTAAAAAAGAACCTATCCTGGGGAATTCCTGTCCCCGATGATCCCAATCACGTCATCTACGTCTGGTTCGATGCCTTAATAAATTATTTGACATACGGTGTGGAGGAAAACTGTTGGCCGGCTGATGTCCATGTTTTGGGAAAGGACAACCAGCGATTTCATGCCATCTATTGGCCGGCAATGTTAAAATCCGCCGGCTACCAGTTGCCAAAAACTATCCTGGTTCATGATTTCTATTCTCTCGGTGGCCAGCGGATTAGCAAGTCACTGGGCAATGTCATTTTGCCGTCGGATCTAACAAAGAAATACACCACTGACGGTGTGCGCTATTTCTTCCTGCGCTACGGCCCGCTGACCAACGACGTGGACATTACCTGGGAGAAATTGAAGGAAGTTTATAATGCTGACCTGGCCAATGGGCTGGGAAACTTAGTCGCTCGGGTGGCAAAATTAGCGGAGAAAGTTGATCTTCATCTAGAACCTAGAACCTATAACCTAGAACCTGAAGTTATTTCTCATCTCAATGGTTTCCGGGTAGATTTGGCCTTAGAATTTATTTGGCAGAAGATTACCGCGGCCGACGCATTAATTGACAGCAATGAGCCTTGGAAGCTGGAAGGAGAAAAGCTGACGGAATTTCTGCAAAAAATTATTCCGCAAATTTGCCAAATTGCATACAATTTGCAGCCCTTCCTTCCGGAAACGGCGCAAAAAATCCAGCAACAGTTTTCCGGAAAAATCAAAAGTGGTGACCCATTGTTTCCGAGAATCTCATGACATCCAAAGTTACCACCTCATGAGTGATCCGAACCAAAAACGAAGAACGACATATCGGTGAAGTTTTAGCGGCTTTAAAAAAACAAACCCGTCAGGATTTTGAGATTATTATCGTTGACTCGGGATCAACCGACAAAACTCTGGAAATCATTAGGAAATTTTCGGTCCGACTTATTCAAATAGAACCGGGAGACTTTAACTATAGCTATGCTCTCAATTTGGGTATAAACAAATCAAAAGGACAATATATTGGAATTCTCAGCGGCCACAGTGTGCCCCAAGGAGAAAATTTCTATGCCGACGGGCTGAAGTTTTTCGCGGACAAAAAAGTTGCAGCAGTCACTGGTTATTACGCTGACAGTCACAGTCACTTCGCTAATTCCAAACTATTTCTTAAAGCAATGCGCCTTCGCAGCGAACAGCATCGTTGCCCGTGGTTGACAAACACCAATAGTCTTATCAGAAGAGATCTTTGGAGAATTTACCCGTTTGACGAAAGACTGATTGAGGGAAGTGAAGATTACGATTGGGCCTGCGAAATGTTGGCCCGGGGATATGACATTGTCAAAACCCCCCTCTTTTCTGCCATCTACTACCGGGTTAACGGCAAGTCGTCATATTGGAAGATGCGGCCGGTTTGGGACCGGATCAATGCTGAGATTGGCCGCAAAACCCGGCCCGGAAAGTCGTATACTAAGTTATAGACCATTGACAAAATGTAAGACAAGGTATTACAATATACATGACAATTGTCAGGATTCAAAAAATAATTTTGGACAAGGGAATTGGAGAGCATATTGGATTGCACAGAGTTGCAATCGAAGAGGTTAAAACAGTAATTAATTCTGACGCTTTGATTTTAGAAGGACATTCAAGGAGGAAGATCCTTGTTGGTCGAGTGGGAAGAAGAATCTTATCAGTCATTGTGGAGATGACAGGAAACAAACTCAAACTTAAAACAGCAAGAGACGCTGACGAAAAAGAAAGGAAAACCTTTTATGAATACGAGCAAAGCAAAAAAGAAAAAGAAAATGCTTAGGCCTTTGCCAAAGTTCAAAACCAGCCTTGAGGAGGCGATTTTTTGGGATACCCATAGCTTCACAGACTATTTTGATTTTTCAAAACCCTTAAATATTCGCTTTGAGGTCACCGATTCGATAAAAGAAGAAACTCTTACTTTCCGCTTACAAAAAAACTTAAAAAGTGAGCTTGAAAAAATAGCTAGAAATCTTGGGTTGTCCACATCTTCTTTGTTACGAATGTGGACTATTGAGAAGCTGGCCTCATGCTAATTGACTCCCACTGCCACCTCACCAAAAAATTTTGCCCGGATGTGGACCAGACCCTGGCCCAGGCAAAAGACGCCGGGGTGGAAAAAATCATCACTATCGGAACGACGTTAGAAGACTCCCAAGAAGGAATTGAAATCGCCCAAAACCATGACGGTGTTTATGCCGCCGTTGGCATTCATCCCGAAGAATCATGTGCCAATTGGGGAAAGTTCGAGCAGTTAGCCCAGATGCCAAGAGTTGCCGCCATTGGTGAATGTGGCCTGGATTATAAAGTGGGACTGCCGGGCCAGAAAGAAATTTTTGAAAAACAAATCGGGATTGCCAGAAAATTAAACTTACCTCTATCAATTCACATCCGTGACGCCCAGGATGATTTGATGAAAATGGATTTAGCCGGAACGCGCGGCGTGTTTCATTGTTTTTCCGGCGACGAAAGATATTTAAATTTTATCCTGACAAAATTACCGGACTTTTATATCTCTTTTGCCGGGAACGTCACGTTTAAAAATGCGTCGGGGTTGCAACAATTGGCTAAATTAGTGCCGTTGGAAAGATTACTCGTTGAGACCGATTCTCCCTTCCTTGCTCCCCATCCATTGCGCGGTTCGCAAAACACGCCCGCAAATGTTAAAATTACCGTGCAATTCCTGGCTGATCTTAAATCTATAAGTCTAGAGGAGTTATCAAAAATCACCTCTAAAAACGCGCAAATATTATTTGGTATATGAATGATCGCATTGTTGACTACATCCACTATCATCCCGTCCGCACCCAGCGAGGGTTGGAAATCTTGACCGGGCTGGTTCCCTGGTTAATTATCGCCTCCGTTATCGTCGGCAGTTTTTTTATTCCCGACGTCATTGCCTACTTTATCATCGCTTTTAATATCTACTGGCTCTATCGCTGCGTTCAGCTAGCTTTTTATGCCACTTTGGGCTATTTAAACATCCGCGCCACCAAGAAAATTAATTGGCAAGAAAAATTAAAACCCAACTCTGTTTGGAACATCATCATTATTCCCATGGTTAAGGAACCCTTGGAGTTGGCCCAGCGCAATCTGGATTCTCTTTTGGCCCAAAGTTTCCCGACAAAAAAAATAATGGTCGTTATCGCCATGGAAGAGCGTGCCGGAAAGGAGTTTAACCGTAAAAGAGCTGAACTTCTGTTACAAAAATACCAACATAAATTTGGCCACTTTTTGGTCACTTCTCACCCGCTTGCTCCTGGGGAAACTATTGGCAAACACAGTAATGAGGCCTACGCCGCCAGACAAGCCAAAAAAACTCTGGTGGAAAAACTTAAAGTCCCTATTGAGGACATCTTAATTACCACTTCTGATATCGACTGTGTTTTTCCTGAGCAATATTTTTCCCTACTTACTTATAAATTTCTCACTTCGCCTCACCCCTTCAATAATTTTTTTCAGGCACCGATTTTTATGCATAACAACATTCAACGTGTCCCGGTCTACATTCGCCTTCCCTCAATTATTGGTGGAATTTATTTCCTTTCTGTCCTGCAAAAATATAGTCAACGGTTTTTAAATTATTCAACATATTCGCTTTCTCTTAGGCTTCTTGATCAAGTTGGTTATTGGGATGTGGATGTCATTCCTGAGGACGCCCATCTCTATTACAAGTGTTACTTCTTTCTTAAGGGAAAAACCTATGTTACGCCGGTTTATTTACCGGTTTCCATCGATGCTGCTGAAGCGGGCACCCATTGGGAAACTTTTAAAAATGGCTACCAACAACACAAACGTTGGGCCTGGGGAGCAGTGGACATCCCTTATGTGGTCAAAAACTTTTTTCTTCACCCGGAAATTCCTTTCTGGGACAAATTGGTCAAACTGTCACTGGCCTTGGAGACCCATTTCGCCTGGAGCACCTCTTGGTTTCTCATCACCCTTGGCGCCACCATTCCCACCCTTCTTAATCCCGCTTTTGCCAGAACCACGCTGGGATTTAACCTCTCACGAACTAGCAGCTTAATCCTGACGATTTGCATGATTGGCGCTGTTGCCATCACTGTCTATGATCTGCTGCTGCGAAATAAACTGCGCCACATGCTTCTGCCCGTCACTTATCTTCAATGGCTGCTGCTGCCAATCACCGGGCTAGTCCTGGGCTCCATGCCGGGGTTGGAATCGCAAACGCGCTTAATGCTGGGCAAATATCTGGGCTATCATGTCACAGAGAAAAAGGCGTAAAATATAATTAATGCCCAAGTTAAAAATTAACTTTTGGCTCCTGGGAATTCTTTTTTTTATTTTTCTGCTGCGCTTGCCGAGCTTTTTTGAACCACATTGGTATGGGGATGAGGAAATTTACTTGGTTTTGGGCGAGATGATGCGCCGGGGAGCCGTGCTCTACCGGGACATCTGGGACAACAAAACCCCACTGCTTTATGTTATCTACGCCATTAGCCCCACTTTACTGTGGGCAAAGCTTTCCGCCACGGCGGCCGTTTTAGGAACAATTACGGGTGTTTTCTATCTTTTCAAGAAAAGCTATATCGCCGCCCTTTTAACCGGCACTCTCTTGTCACTGCCGATTCTTGAGGGAACCATCGCCAACGCCGAACTCTATTTCACCCTGCCGATTACCCTTGGCGCCATTATGATTTGGCAGCGGCGCAACGGTTTTTGGATCGGCGTGTTGGCGGCCATCGCCTTCCTTCTCAAAGTTCCGGCCATCCTTGACTTTGCCGGTCTGGGTCTGGCGATGGCTTTAATTAAATTTGAACCCAGAAAAATTATTTCAATGGCAGTCGGGTTTATCGTTCCGGTGGTGGCCGTTTTTGGCTACTTTGCCCTTAACCATGCCCTGGGGGATTTTGTCACCGCCGCTTTTTCCCAGAATGCCTCTTATGTTTCCGTTGATTCCGGGCCGCTGTCCAAATTATCAAATCCCCTGTTTATTAAAGGAATTATCTTAGCTTTTGGCTCGGGGCTGTTGGCTTTTAGCTATCGGAGAAAATTAATCTCGGCCGAACTGCTATTTCTGGGCTTGTGGTTTGGATTTTCCCTTTATGGAGCGCTTCTTTCCAACCGGCCCTATCGGCATTATCTCTTACAAATCGTTCCCCCGGCTGTGTTGTTATTCACCTATCTTGTTGCTCACCTACGTCAATACATGATACTTAATACATTATACATAATACTCCTTGTTGTGCTGGCCCGTTCCTTTGTCGGCGCTTTTGCCCTGGAACCAAGAAGTTATTACCAAAATTTCTTTAACTATATTTCTGAGCGGGAAGCCTGGACTGATTATGCTAGCTATTTCGACCCCCGAACGCTAAATGGCTATGCTGCTGCTCAATATATAATCCAGAACACGAATCCTAGCAACTCTATCTTTGTTTGGGGGGACACAGCGTCGATCTATGACCTCTCCGATCGTCCGGCGGCCACTAAATTCATCCAGGCCCATCACCTGACAACCATTCCGGCGTCTAACTATAACTTAATCATGGAGCGCCTGGTGAAATTCCAGCCAAAAATTATCGCCGTCACCCGGCCGGTGCAGTTTCCTTTCCCCTCCCTGGAAGATTTTTTAGCAAAAGACTACTGTCTCGCCGCCAAATTCGGCAGCATCTATCTCTACCAAAACTTCTCTCCCGTCACCCCACCCCCCTGGAGCCCGGAACCAATCTGAACTGCTATAATTAGAGATCATGACCCCAGAGCCAGGAAACAAGCAAACAAAAGAACCGGAGAATTTGCCGGAGCACCCCCGGGGATATTTCGAAGCTCAAGTCGTGTTCGCCGAGAAAGCAACATTAATACAAGGAATCACTCCGACAGAAAGTTTGACCAGAAACACAGCTTTATACAGAAGACTTTTTCGACATAAATTCTCAAAAGGATCCGAATCTCCTAAGTGGCGGGGGCTCATGGAATCCTGCACGGATCAAGATGCAGAGACGATTACTAACATTTTGTACTCTTGGTATTTATCACAACCTCACAGTAAATATGAAGACCCAATTCCGAAAAATGATGGTTTCCATTTTGGGATTTTTCGCTTTGAGCCATTAGATAACGGAAAGGTTATCAAAGTTCATGTTTCTTCCCTTAAACGGGGTGAGAAAAGTGAGCTCGCTAGTGTCAATCGAGATAAGCGACAAGAGGAGATGAAGCAAATGTTCACCGCCATTAGTCAATCGTGCCCACAAGCAGAAACTGTAATTGGCGGTTCCTGGCTTTATAACACTGTCGCCTATCGCAATATCTATCCGCCGGAATTCATCGCCCACATGGTTCGACTGGTGCCTGAGGGCTATCCAGTTTCCGACGGAATGAAAACCGGAATGTCCCTGCAAGGAGATTCCATCTGGGGACAATTCCTTAACAGCCAAGGCGGTATCAAATACGACCTAGTCGATCGCTTCATGGCCAAAATTAAAACAGCAGCCACTTGGAAAGAATTAATTGACGCATTTCCTAATCCCGTCTGGCAACCAAAATGTGCAATTGAGAATTTCTATTCTTACTATAACATCTCTCCGATTAGATAATTTACCTATCACTTGTTAGTAGGAAATTTCTGCCGGAGACGATTTTATTTCCGGTTTTTTGCTCTAATTCCCGACGGGCGTTTTTGGCCACCTGGCCGCCTTTTTTGCCAGCAATTTTATTCGGCACCATTCCAACAGCTTTCTCCGTTTCCGCAATCTGGCGAGTGGAAAGTTCTGCCAGGGCGGTAAAAACCAATTCTGCATCAGACATATGGTCCCGCAAATTTTCCGTCTTCAATCCCTTAAGACTTTTGTGCTCTCTAACGGAGAGGTTGCTCCATTCCTGGTGAATAATATTTGTGAGAATCGCGTATTCTTTCTGCTCTTTGATTTTGTGCGACTTCCAATAATCAGTCAGTTTATTCCTAATCTCCTGACCCATCATTCTTTGCTGAATCCACTGTTGGCTTCGTCCCATTCGCTGCCAATATTCCCGAGACCGATTCAATGCTTTCTCAGGATCAGAGACCTCTTGAACTCGCTCGTAACCAACTCTTGCTAACCATAACTTCATTGGTTCCGCATTGGGAGACGGAACTGATTGAATCAGTCGAAGAAGTGTCTCGACATCTGCGACATCAGTTAGACGAAACCTGTTATCATCTGCCAAAAGCTTCAAGTGGTTACAGTTTGTAACCACTTGACTACCTTCTTTCTTTAATCGATTTTTCAACACCTTCCAGTAATTTCTTGGGGTTAAACTCCCAGTCAGAACCGCAATTATATCTACCACAGAGAAATACCATTTCTCTTCCTTCTCGTTATAAACACGACGAATTTCTTTATTTCGAAAAGAGACGAGGCTGTTTCCGTTTTCCATATATCTATTCTAGCATCGAACTAAATTTTGCTTCCAACAAATGTTCCGGAATGTCGGCGATGAAGCGGGAAATCATGTTGGAGGAGCGGGCGCCGAAGAATAGGCGGTGACGGGCATAAGAAAGATAAAGTTTTTCCCGGGCCCGGGTGATCCCAACATAACAAAGCCGGCGCTCTTCTTCCATTTCCGACATGTCCATCAGCGCTCGACTGTGGGGAAAAAGCCCCTCCTCCATCCCCACCATAAAGACAGTGGGAAACTCCAGTCCTTTGGCTGCATGGAGAGTCATTAACGTTACCGCTTCACTGCTTGATGACCGCCTGCTTTCCTTCTCAACGAGGGCAACGTTTTCGAGGAATTCGTCCAAAGACGTAAATTCCTGGGCCACAGAGCGCAGCTCTTTAATGTTCTCCAGCCTGGCCAGGTCTTCTTCGTCCTCCTCGTCAAACAACTCCAAATAGCCGGTGGCTGCTAACACTTGGTCCAAAACGCCAAGGGTAGGTTGACTTAATAAAGTATCGTTCTTTTCCAAAGAACGATACTTCTCTAACCGTCCTTTTCCAAGTTTCTCGACTCGTTTCAAGGCCACAGTGTCTTTGGGATTGTGAATTAAGCGCAAATAGGAAAGAACATCTTTCACCTCTTTGCGTTCATAAAACCGGGTGCCGCCCACCAGGGTGTAGGGCACTCCCGCATACAAAAATGCCTCTTCCAAAACCCGGGACTGGGCATTAGTCCGATAAAGCACAGCGTAATCAGAATAATTTATTGTTTTATCACTTAATTGTTTTATTGAATTTATTATGAAGATTGCCTCATCCTGCTCGTTACGGGCTTCATACAAAAAAATCCGGTCACCACCGTCATTATTAGTCCATAATTTCAAAATCGGGTGCGATTTATTTTTGGAAATCACGCCGTAAGCGGCGTCAAGAATCTTCTGGGTGGAGCGATAATTCTGCTCCAGATTAAATGTTTTTGTCTGAGGAAATTCCGTTCTGAAACGCAGCAGATTCTTAAAGTCGGCTCCCCGCCAGGAATAAATGCTTTGAGAAAAATCGCCCACCACGCAGATGTTCCCATATTTTTTTGCCAACAACTTGGTTAATTCAAATTGGGCAAAGTTGGTGTCCTGGTATTCATCAACCAGAACATAGCGGAACCGGTCTTGATATTTTTCCAAAACCTCTGGGCGGCTGCGAAACAGCCGGACGGTTTCCATGATCAGATCGTCAAAGTCCAAGGCTTCGTTTTCTTTAAGCGTCTTCTGGTAGGAAAGGTAAATTTGAGAGACAGTTTCCTGGAAAAACCCCCGGGCATATTGGGGATATTCTAGGGAATTGATCAATTGGTTCTTAGCCTGGCCGATGGTGGCCGCCACCGCCGCCGGATTAAAATCTTTAGTAGAAATATCCATCTTTTTCATCACTTCTTTAATCAGGTCCTGACTATCGTTGTCATCATAAATCTGAAACCGCGGGGCGATACTAATTTCCTTGCCATCCTGGCGCAAAATCTTGGCACATAAACTATGAAACGTTCCGGCAAACGGTTGGGCAGAGTCCGACAGCAAGTGGGAAACCCGCTCCTTCATCTCCTTGGCCGCTTTATTGGTGAAGGTCACTAGCAAAATATTTTCCGGGGCCACTTTTTTAACGCAGATCAAATAGGCCACCCGATAGGTTAGCACCCGCGTCTTGCCGGAGCCCGCCCCGGCTAGAATTAGCACCGGGCCAGCGGTCTCTTTGACAGCTGCCTGTTGTTTCTCATTAAGATCTTTGAGAAAATCATTCATACCAATTGCCATGATAACATATGCTTATTGTTGCCAATTTAAAAGCCAATAACGTCTTAGCTACTAGCTACCAGCTACTAACTACCAGCTCCGTCGAGGTGGCTGTAGCGGCGCCATTTCCATTAATTGACACCGTTACCGCGCCGTTTATCCGGGCCGCCCAGGATGTGTCCGCTTTTAATGTTGGCGCCCACACCGGGGAAGTGCCGGCCCGGCTGTTGGCTGATTTAAAAGTTAAATATGTTCTGGTGGGCCACAGTGAGCGGCGCTGTGATCTGCACGAAACTAACAAGGAAGTGGAAGCAAAAATGTCTCAGGCAATCGCCGCCGGCCTCATCCCGATTCTTTGCGCCCAAAACTTGGAAGAAATTCCGGCTAATATCAGGAATATCCCAGCCGACAAGTATTTAATTATGTATGAACCAGCGCAGGCAATCTCAACGCAGAATCAATATCACCCGGAAAGCCCGGAGAAAATCAATGCAGTTTTAACCGACTGGAAAAGTAAGTTAAACTTTACCGGGCAGTTTTTATACGGCGGCAGTGTAAACGCAGATAATGTGTTATCTTTTCTAGAACTTAGAACCTATAACCTAATTTCTGGTCTTGTCGTTGGCCAGGCATCACTAGATCCGGAAAGTTTTGCTGCTATCATTAACCAATGCCAAAAAATAGTCGCCGAAAATTAATCATCTTTGCCGCCCTGTTTCTGGCGGTTGCCGTTGTGATTTTAAAACTGTTTCTTCCGCTGGCTTCGGCTGGAAAGGCCGTTCTGGCCGACCAGACATTAAAAAATGACAACGGTCGGACTAACATTCTTCTTTTGGGGATCGGCGATGCCGGCCATGACGGACCAAATTTGACCGATTCGATGATTGTCTTGTCGTTGCAGCCAAAAACCCACCAAGCAACGCTTATTTCCCTGCCGCGAGACATTTATTTGGACAGTCTTCAAAGCAAAATCAATGCCGCCTATGCTTTTGGCCAGGACCAAAACCCGCCGATGGGGTTGGCGATGGCTAAAGCGGCCGCTACCGAAGTGACAGGGTTACCAATTCACTACGCCATCCGGGGCAATTTTTCCGTGTTTCGGGAAATTGTCGATTTGGTTGGCGGCATTGATGTCACCGTTGCCCATCCGCTGGATGATTATCTTTACCCTATTGACGGCAAAGAAAACGACTCCTGTGGTTTTTCTCCCGAACAGGCTGCTAGCCTTGCCGCCACCATTGTTGACGATGCTTCTGCTGCCACCGCTTTCCCCTGCCGCTATGAACACTTGCACTTTGACCCGGGTTTCCAACATATGGACGGAGCCACGGCCTTAAAATTTGTCCGCAGCCGTCACGCGGTTGGAGATGAAGGTTCGGATTTTGCCCGGGCTGCCCGCCAACAATTGGTTCTGGAAGCTTTAAAAAATAAAATCTTTTCCACCGACACCCTTTTAAATCCAGCAAAAATTCTAACCATTTATAATCAGGTGAAAACCGACATTGACACGGACATTGCGCCATCGGAAATCGGGGCCTTTCTCAAAGTGACCCTGCAATACCGGGGGGTGGCAATCAAAAGTGTCGTGTTGGATGAAACCTATCTGATTAACCCGCCGGTGGATTACCGGGGTTGGATTCTCCTTCCGACCAGCGGCAACTGGGACGCCGTCCACCAGTTCATCCAATCTCAGCTAGCCAGTCCCTCGGCAAGCCTGCAATAAAGAAACTACAAGATTAAAAGCACGCCCACCAGGATGGAACCGGCACCGAGAAGCAGGCCGCCGATGGTGAAGACTTCATTTCCAGATTTGGGAATTGCCGGAGCAACCGCTTTTGGTGCGCAGGTGACATCGGAGGTGCAACTGTCCGCACCCGCCCCGGAAACAGTGGTGCAAGCATTGTTCACACAGGCCCGGTGAGTTTGGACAACAGTGGTGGTTGGCGGTGTCGAAGGCGGTGGAGTGGCCGGCTGACATTGGCTGTCGGAGGAACAGCTGTCAGAACAAGGCGTGGTGTTTGGGGAACAATCCACCGTGCCACAAGTGTTATTGGTCAGGCAAACTTTATGCTGATAGTGGGGCTGACAATCGCTGTCGCTTTGACAAGTTGACTGGTTAGAGCAATTAACATTTTTCGGTGAGCAATCCTCTTGCTTGCAAACTTTGGCGTTATTAACGCCGGTTTCGCACTTATTATATTTATAGGTAATGCAATCGGTGTCACTGGAGCAACTGTCTGTCCCGGCGCCGGAAACGGTGGCACAAGCGTTATCTTGGCATTCTTTATGCGTCTGCTCCGTGACGGTGAAAGTCAGTGAACAAGTGGCAGTGGTGGTCGGCTCCTGGGCATGGGGCACCGCTTGAGGAACGGTCGGCGCCACCGGCGCCGTGGTGTTTTGGCGCATGGCTGTGAGCACCGCCACCGTTCCCAAAATCCCGACCAACAGAAGGGTCACTAAACTGATGACGGCAATTTTTGTTTTACTCATACCATTTGTCAGCAGTCTTCTGGTGCACGCGGATGCGGACACTATAGCTGCCGGCGGAATTAATTGTGATGGACTTAGTGGCTTTATAGGTGTTGCCAGAGTCTAGTGTGGCCGGGGCGTTATCATTGAAAACACTGGTCGTCCCGTTGAGAATTATGAAGTTAATCTCGTCAATTGAGTCGGTGCTGTCGGTCACGGTCCCCTTGCCGGTGAAAGTGACCGTGTCCCCGATTTTAACGGAACTCAGATCTTTGTCGGCCGTGACATTCTGACAGGAAGCAGTGGGGGCAGTCGTCTCCCCGCCGGTTTTGAAGTGATAGTCCCAAGTCTGGTCGGCATGAGAACTAGTCTCTTTGCTTCCCGGTTCCACCCGCCACCAATAATCAGTGTTGGGCTTTAATGGTTCGTTATGATAAAAACTCACCCAGTTGCAAGATTTTGGCGGGTTGCCATTGGAATCAATAACCGCTCCACAGCGCATCACTTCTGTCCCTTTATCACTGCCTTCCCAGACAATAACATTAGCATAATAGCCAGTGCATCCCGACGGCTCCACGCAGTCGCCGTTCTCACCATCACGATAGCCGCCATAGTCCCAAATAAAATCTGGCGTCAAAGAAACGTTGGTGGCATCCATGGCCGGTGACAATTTGTTAGCGCAGGCTGTCCCCGGTTTGGCCGGCCAACGCATATCACAACCGGCGGCTTTGCTCCTGATGTCTTGGCTTTGCTGACGCGAAACCAAGAAAACTCCCAAAGCTAACCCGGCCGCTAAAACAAACACGGAGAGAATTCCAAAGACGAAGGCCTTTTTGCCAGTGCCGGTCGATTTGACAATCACCGGAGGCGGTAAGTTTATTGGCGGTGCGGAATTTTCTTCCATGCTCCCAGTGTGACGAAAATCAATCCCAATGTCAACATAATGACCGTGTTTTCAGTAGCTCCGGTGGTGGGCGGTGCCGATGGCGGGGGCGGTGGGGCGGGTGTTGCTGCAGCCGTCGCCACACAATCGGAGTCCGTGGAGCAAGCATCGGACCCGGCGCCGGAAATCGTGGTGCAGGCATTGTTCACGCAAGCCAAATGAGTCAGAGTGGCCGACGGTGTTCCGGAGGTGATCGGCAAGAGTGATGTGCCAGCCGTCACCGTGAAGGTTCGAGTCACTGTCTGGGTGGTCCCGTCAGGATTAGTGATGGTAATAGTGACAGTGTGCTGGCCCGCGGAGAGATTAGCTGGCGGCGTCCAGGACCAGCTGCCGTCCGGGCCGGCAACAACGGTGGCCGAATAGGGCGTGTCGGAATGAATCATGATATTAACCACTTGGTTAGGACCGGCTTTGCCGGAAATGACTGGCTGGAAAGTGTCAAAAGTTTGGCCGTTGTCAATGTTAAGCTGCGCCGACCCGGCGGTGGGGCTGGGACTGGCTGGGGCAGCGGGTGTCTTAAACCCCGGGGAAGTGGTAGTCGTCTTTTTCTGGCAATCAAGGCTGTCCCCCATTGCCACGGTAGGCAACGGACGATCCATCCCCACCTGGCAAGTAATGGTGGCCGAGACACCGGCTCCCCCTAAAAGAGTGACTGTTTCCGCACTGCCGGCCGGAGCAACAACTGGCAAAACATAATTACCGTCGCTTTTGGACAAAGCCGCCAGGGGATCACTAGCCGGACCGGTCCAAACGGCAATCGCCCCCGCCAGCGGCCCCCCGGAGGCATCGGTCACCTGACCATAAATCGGATCGGCGGTGCCGGATAAAGGACCGGCTAAGGTGGTGAAATCCCGAACGGTGACATCGTCGCTGATTTTATAAAAATATTTCGTGGCCGGTGCCAACCCCGTGAGACGGACAAAATGGGTGAGATATTGACCAGCGCGATCGTCGACCACCAATCCCTGCTCCAGAGCTGACGTTTTACCAAACGACACCGTCCCCGTGGTTGGTGTATCCGTTGTCCAATAGATCGTGGCTCCACTGTTGTTAAAATTGGCCACCCCAACATCCGCGGCCATCTTTTGCCCGGAGGCTGAAGAAAACAGATTGGTCAGACTTCCTGCCGCCCGGGTGGTCAGGGCCACGCCAATTGTCAGGACGATCACCAGCCCCAAACCCAGAACTGTAGGGATTTTTTTAGCTGCGTGCATTTAGTGTTTTTAAAAAAATAACATCAATTGTCGGGTCCATGGGCGCCGCTGCTTTGGCAACATCGGCCGACACAGTCGTTTTGCGCAGACTGCCAACAGCCGTCACGGCCACCCAGATGAGGGCCACCAAAAAAGTCAGCGCCGCAAAAATGATCCAACTATTTCTGTTTCGCATAGTAGTAAGCCTGGGCCCGGCCGTCAACCGTCACATTTAAATTATCTTTAATGGCAATTGATAAAGTGTTGACACGAATATAGCGTCGGGAGCCCTCCAGGGCGGTGACAAACTGGCGCACATTGACCATTGTTCCGGAAACAGAAAAAGTAAACCCGACCGTCGGTGAAGCGGCTTTCTCATATTGAGCCGCGCTCAAATTTATGTCCTTAAATTGAGCGGTGCCCAAAATCACCGCCGAACCGGAAGCCACGTTAGTCAAAGTGGTGGTGGCTGTTTGCGGCATGGGACTGTCCGGCAAAGCCGCCAGCAAACTGGGCAGATAAGGCTGTGCTGAAAGATAATTCTGATGAGCGGTCACCAGGGCGGAAATTTTCGCGTCCAGGGCAGCGATTGTCGTTTGCTGTTCGGCAATCTTTTTGCGCAGGGACAAAATGGTGTTGATCGTCGGCGACAAGGCAAAGATAAGAAAAAAGGCAATCAGAAACAGCGAGGCCACCAAACTAAAATAGCCGCGGACCAACGGGTCGGCCACCACCGGTTCCAAATAAGTGTAATAGCGCTGATAGCGGTCAGTGATGGACATAATCGGCTGACAAGGTAAAAATAATATTTGGGTCGTCGCTGCTTTTAGAAATCTTCTCCACGTTAACACCAGAAAAGTCCGGGGAGTTCTTAAAGTTGCTAACCAGTTGGGCAATCGCGGCGGCATCACTTTGGCCACCAAAATTAATTTTTTCGTTAGTCACCACAAATTGGTTAACGGCAATTTGTGGGGGGATCAGAGCCTGGGCGGTGTCGTAAACAACCAACGGGGAAACCTGAGCCTCAATGGTCTTAGCCTGGACGATGCGATTGGTGACGGTGCGAAACTGGGTTTCAAAACTGTCTTCCGAAGCAACAATTGCCTGTTTTTGGCTGATGAGATCAGAATTGTTAGCCACCGTTGTATCCAGCCAAAAGCGGGACAAAAAGGCCAAAATCACAATTAGTTCCGTGACAATGACAATCCGTTTGCCCCAGGTTAAAGCCCACTTCAAAAAGATGCCCCCGGGCCGGCCTTCCAGGTCATCCCCCGGCAATAAATTTATCCCGACTTCGTCGAGCACTTTCTTGGCCATATGTCCACAATCAGATTAGAAGATCGAGGGGTAATTATCAATGCCGCAGGTGCAACCAGGCAAGACATATAGCTTCTAACTTTCTCCCAATCAAGTAAATTACCATAAAGACATAGGCAATGGCGATATTTAAGACTGTGAGCATAGTGTCCCTTAAATGGAACACTTTACTTGATAATCTTATTTTACAGTACAATACGTTGAAAACCTATATTCAGCTTCCTGCTCCTCAACCTGCTTATCAGATCGCTTCGTGAGTAAATTCACCATATTGGTTATGGAACAAAATTGGAGATAAGGCATAAGTAACTCAACTAGGTTCAAGAAAACACGCCTGGTGTCACCCTGGCTCGTCTGGTGACATACCCAAAACAGCAAGGCCGCCGTCAATATTAGGATTGTATCCTGGAGAAAACTTGCTTGATTATTTTAGAGTAAGGTCAACAGTCAAAAACACAACCCACCTGTTGATTTCAAAGTCTTCTGAAGATAGAGTCTCTTGATCTTAAACACCCATAGAAAAACTATTGTTTTTGATCGATTATTTTTCTGAAGAGTTACATTGCAGTTTCAAATCGGACTATGTTATTTCCCGGGTTTTTTCCGAGTATTTCGTATACATAACATTGGTAGTTTTCATCGATTGCCCTTTGCCCGATTATGAGTTTTGCACAACATCTCACAATTCTTAATATCCGTTGTGCCTCCTTTACTCCAGGATGACACATGATCGGCTTCCATTTCGCCAAAACTCCAAATTTTATCCTTGTTTACATCGTGTCCAACTGCACAGAATGAACAGTTTGATTTCTTTTTAGTTACAGCTTCACGAGTCTGTTTTTCATAAACAGATCTTTTGGTCGGTTCGTCAAAAATACGAATATTAAGCAATTTTGTATCGTGATTACCTCCCAAAATATACTCGAAAATTCCTTTTTTATCCTTAATAAAAAAGTCACTATAAAGCTTATGTACCTCGGCCGACACTTTGACTGGGTCGTATGATTTTTTGTGATACTGCTCGTAAAGTCGTCCCCATTCAAGACCTCGCATTTCGGATTCTACATCAACAAATACATTAGATATCCAATCGATTACTGTGTTGAAATATTTTTTCAATTCATCAATATTTTTGTCTTGGCGGTGTTTACTCATATAATCGCCAATATTGCCTTTACTTACCCAATCCAGTGCACATCCCAAAAATTCCTGCCTATTGGCACTACCTGATACATACGCACTCCACTTTTGAATGTTGGCGTTTTGGCTATTACTGAATTCCTCTTTGGCTTTAGTTACGAATGGACCAGAATATACAGCGTTAAGTAGTTCTTGATTATTGAGTGGAACACCTGCAATATTTATTGTCTTGAACCATTCTTTTATTTGGCTTTCCGTTCCTTCGCACTCATAAATTAGCAGTTTTGTTTCTAAGATTTTATTTTGCTTGTCCTTAGCCATGTTACCAAAAATCTGTGGCATTCCATTTTCATCTTTGATAGCAAACTTGTTGGTGATAAATCGTCCGAGGCTAGTTATTCGCTGTTGCCCATCTAAAACTTCGAATGTGTCTATGCCCACCTTGTTGAAATAAATCAAGCCAATTGGATATTCTTTCAGAACGGACTCGATTACGCCTGCTTCTCTTTTTTCTTCTGCATAGATATAGTTTCGCTGATATTCGGGTTGAATGGTCAGCTTTCCAGACAGGCCAAACAGACCTTTACCCTCAAGCTCGTTATAAACAAATCCATCACAGATCTCTTGAATAGTTATATTGTTTTTTAATATTGGTTTCATACTATTTATTCTTATGTTTAATAATAACTCTTCTATAAGCAGGCTTTCCATTCAAATCAGGACCTCTACCTCTCCAATTAGGATACTGCATCCTATGATCGTCCATTCCTAATATCTCAAATTGTTCAGGATTGTACTTATCCAAAAAACTAATAGGCACTCCCATTATGCCTTTATAATCACTTGGAATCGCATCGGTGAAAGGTACTTCTATAGCATCATAATTATCATATTTTTCATATGTATTTTTACCTTTAATTTCTTTGTGTCTGCTATATTTCAAATTTTCTTTCATTGTCATGAGTGCTAATGGTTGATGGCGTCGTCCATGGTCAAGATTAGTAAGCCACAAACAATTATTAGTGGCGACAATTCTGTTTCCATCTTCATCTATACGCGCCTCTGTTCCATATAAGTCATAGGATTCAGGTACTATAAATCCAGAAATCCATCTTCCCATACCATTACCAAGCCAAATTTCATTATTTTTAATTTTTTGAAATATATCCTTGTAAGTTATGCAATTAATATTTCCAATAATCAAAAAGAGTTTTTTGTAATCAAAAAGTTGCTTAACATATTCACGAAACAAGCTGAAAGGTGGATTCGTTACAACAATGTCGGATTGTTTAAGGAGGCTTATACATTCATCGCTACGAAAATCTCCATCGCCTTCAAGTGGCGTCCATTCATTATGTTTATTTGTTTTTAGTTGTTTGGCGACATCCTTTAAGTTGAATTCGCCATCCTCATCTATGTCGTGCACTTCGTTAATAATAAATTTGTTGGCGGTAATCTTGGGACGACCTTTTGACTTCGGTAGGGTCTTATCGTCGCCAAACAATTGGAGCTGAGTGTTAGCTACAGGCGAAGGTTTATAACTTGTGGTGATAAGCCGTTTTAATCCAAGCTTGTTGAAGTTAAGTACGAAATAGCGAAAGAAATTACTCTCGAACGGATCATCGCAATTGCAATATACCACCTTGTTGCGAAAAGTATCTGGATTATATTCCAGATATTTTTCAATTTCTTTCTGGATATCGCCGTATTGGGTATAAAACTCATCGTTTTTTGCCCGTCTTGCGTTTATAAGATTTTTGCTTGATGCTTCTCTAGCCATAATTAACTAAAGGTTAATATGATTAACTTTGTGTTTGATTTTCCTTTACAAAATCGTTTAATGCCTCTTTGGAAATTCGATATCCTTTGCCTAGTTTAACAGCTTTTAACTTTCCGCCTTTAATATAATTGAGCACAGTTTGCCAGTGGACTTTAAGAAGGTCAGCAACCTGTTCTACTGTATAAAATTCGTTGTTTTCCATATGAGATTATGATATAAATTATTATAAGCATTTGTAAATAACAATTGCAATAGTATATAGCAAGTTTATGAAAATTGAGAACATAAAAATTACTGGGTTTAGAGGCTTTGAGAATTTTGAGGTTACATCTTCGGATCTAACTGGATTCATTATATTAGCCGGACAAAATGGTACTGGTAAATCAACAATCCTTGAGGTTACAAACTTCATATTAAACAGTGTTGATATTAACCAAATAGATGCAACCATCGTTAATGGAATTACAGCAGATAAAGCAGTATGGAAAATCACAGGTTCTTTTAATGAAAGCGAAATTAAATATTTATCGGGATTGCTAACAGAAAGAAATCCTCAAGCGTTTCCATCTTCTGAGCAAGTATTCCAGAATATGTGCCAGGATCTGACAAAAATATCGGATAGATATCATTTTACTACTGAAGTGGCGATTCCATTACGTTTTCCTGATGAAAGACCAACAAGAACATTTTTAGGAAGTAGTTCACGCCCTGACGTACCTAGTTGGTATGCTGAATTAGGAAGAAGTAAGGTATTGGTTGCATATATTAAACCTTTGCAAGATATCAGTGAAGGTGGAACAACTTTTTTAGGAGGTACTCCGAGAGCTACTGAAATGATGGATGTATTATCAGGTGATTTTGATCTAAGACAAAGATCTTCAAGAACGAATATCCAACTTGGGAATCTGCTTAACCGATTAGCAATGATGGATATATGGAATGTTTTCAAGAATACTCATAAAACCTTTCCATTACTCGAGAATGCACTCGAAAGAATTAATTATATTATCAGCCCGTTGGAGCTTAACTACGATAAAAATCAAATTGAAAAAGGTGAAATTAAATTCAAGATGACAAATACAAGGATTGACAAAAGCTACCCAATACAATTTGCCAGTTCGGGAGAAAGACAAGTTATCGGTTTAGCAGGAATGCTCCTACAATGGGAAAGACAAGAATATAAACCAGTTGTGTTAATAGATGAGCCAGATATTCATCTCCACCCTGAATACGTAACTAGATTAGCTGAATTTATGAAAGGGGTATTTTCTCAAGCTTCAGACTTCAGCTGTTTAATAGCTACTCATTCTCCCGATCTCATATCGGTAAATGCAGAGAATGTTTACCAGATAACTTCCGATGCAAAATCTATCGAAAAAATAGATAATTTAAGCTCAAGAGTAGAGCTACTTCACTCATTAGGTAAAAGGTTCGACTTGGCCTATTTGATACCCAAAATTATATATGTTGAGGGTGTAGAAAAGGCTGACAATCAACTTGAAGATTATAAAATCTACCAAAGGTTGATAGATCCTAAAAAATGTAAGGTTGTCTTTATTCCAGCAGGAATTGCCAAAGTCGGTTCAGGCAGTAAAGGTGGAGTTGTGAAAGCAACAACAATGTTTATTGCTTTACTGGAAAGCCTTTCTCAATATCAAACCAATCTTAAAGTTTTTGCACTTGTCGATAAGGACTTAACTCCAACTGTTGATACCTCAAAATATAAGAATGTTATTCCTACACCATTTACAAATTTGGAGAATCTTTTTCTATTAGATAAAGAGGCGTTAAAATTAGCATCTACCTCTGGGGAAAAAGAGTTTACAGTTGATGAGATCAATACAATTTTGGGGACCGTAGAACAAAAAGCGCTCACTGAACCATTAAAAGTTGACGGTAAAAAAGTTCTTAAAGATCTATACCAGGAGTTTGTTAAAACCTCGCAATATGTCAAATCTCTAACCTATAAGGGATTTCAAGAAAAAATACTTCAGAATATTGATACTGAAAGATATCCCGATGAAGTTAAACAGTTTATAGAGCAGCTAAAAAGTTAAAGCCAATGCGTTCGTTGTTATGAAAATACAAATAGTTGAAAAACTAAACAGATTTCTAAACGAGAATAAAATGAGAGAGGAACACGAGGTTGTTTACCTGTTGGTTGAATTAAGAAAACTTCTTGATAGAGAAAGAGAATCATGCCACAAAGATTTATACTCATTAGTTCGTTTCCATGCTGATTGGTCCGTTCATACACGGAAAGATCACATTACTTCTGCTATGGAAGCGATTATGACCAAAATTGACGATTCCATAGACACTTATCCCAAAAATGGAAACATTGATTTCCTTCTACTGCCAGAATTTAGATCTGAATTAACTCAATTATTGGGTGAATACGGCTTACCTTGTAGTTTTTGTAAAAACGATGATGAATGGCTGAAGTTCATGCTTGCTTTAGCCGGAGTATTAGCAGATCAGCCAATTGTGAATCCGACACCAAATATAGCTGAATTTCGATATGTAGATATCAAAAGAGAAGGAATTATGGCTAATATAGATTTTTGCGGAAAAAGGTCTGGTCAAAGTATCACTTTGGGGTTTGGATTATAAATACTTGATTGAAGCTAAATCTCTCGCCCAGTGTCACCCTAGTGCGTTTGGTGACGTTCCCAACCTCAATTGTATTTATATACCCTGTTAGGTGGTATGACGACAATATAGGCACACCAATATCCTAGATTGTCATACATGTATGACAAGTGACACTCCTCGCAGCAAGCTGCGAGGCATCTGCATTGCTAAAATAGCCTGAGTTGGTCTTTTGATATTTGGACATAGTCTTTTGGTCTTCCTTGGTTTCTGATGTACTTTTGGATGACTGTCTC